>JAYVHB010000084.1:0-30941 GCA_043771555.1 Flavobacterium sp.
GGGCTCACCTCTTCCCATCTCGAACAGAGAAGTTAAGCCCGCCTGCGCAGATGGTACTGCAATTTGTGGGAGAGTATGTCGTTGCCTTTCTTTTGAAAATCCTCAATCTTTATTGATTGGGGATTTTTTTATTTTAGAAAAAATAGAGTAAAAATTATCCGAACAGCAACGGATATAAGATTTGTAAGAATATGGTTCAATAATTTATTGGATATTTACCAGTTTTGTCAAGTATGGCTGAACTTTAAGGTTTTTTCGATACTATATTTCTAAATAGCTAATTTTTTTTTTTTGCAATTATTCAAATTCTATAATACTAATAATTTTCAAATACAAACTAAAAAATCCCGTTTTGAATTTCAAAACGGGAATTTTAAATTTATAAAAATGAAAATTTTACGCCAACATCGTTACTGGATTTTCTAAAAACTGTCGTAGCGTTTGTAAAAATTGTGCACCAATTGCTCCATCAACCGTACGATGATCGCAAGCAAGTGTCACTTTCATGGTATTGCCAACAACAATTTGTCCGTTTCTAACCACTGGTTTTTCTACAATAGCACCTACTGATAAAATTGCAGAATTAGGTTGGTTGATTATTGAGGTAAACTCAGTTATGCCAAACATTCCAAGATTAGAAACCGTAAACGTACTTCCTTCCATTTCTGCGGGTTGTAATTTTTTTGATTTTGCTTGTCCCGCCAAGTCTTTTACATTGCCACCTATTTGCGACAAACTCATTTGATCTGCAAATTTCAGAACTGGAACTACCAATCCGTCTTCCACAGCTACAGCCACACCAATATGTACATGATGATTTATAATTGTTGCTGCTTCTGTCCATTGAGAATTTACTTTTGGATGTTTCTTTAATGCCATTGCACACGCTTTGATAACCATATCGTTAAACGACACTTTGGTATCTGGAATGGTGTTTATTGTGGCACGAGATTTCATCGCTTCGTCCATGGCAACTTCTATGGTTAGGTAGAAATGCGGAGCTGTAAATATAGATTCCGACAAACGCTTGGCAATAATTTTGCGCATCTGCGAATTATTGATTTGCTCAGAAAATTGTTCGCCAGCAGGCACAAAAGGAGTAACTGTGGCAATTTGCGTTGCACTTATTGGTTGACTTTCGGAAGCTGCTTTAGGACTTTCGACAACATGATTTTCTACATCAGATTTTACGATTCTTCCGTTTTCGCCAGTTCCTTTTACTTGATGGATATTGATTCCTTTTTCATCGGCTATTTTCTTCGCTAGTGGCGAAATAAAAACTCTTTCGGTTGAATTGGAAGTTGGAATAGGAGAATTTGCAGTTGGATTGGCAGCTTCAGCAACTTTTTCAACAACTGGTATAGAAGCAGCGACACCTTTTTGGTAATTTTCGGTAATTCCAGAAACATCTGTTCCAGCTGGACCTATAATTGCTAAAACACTATCTACAGGAGCAGAAATGCCTTCTTGAATTCCAATGTATAGCAATGTACCAGAATTGAATGACTCAAATTCCATCGTGGCTTTGTCGGTTTCAATTTCGGCAAGAATATCGCCTTCAGCCACTTTATCGCCCACTTTTTTCAACCAAGTAGCAACGGTTCCGTCGGTCATGGTGTCCGAAAGCCTCGGCATAGTTACAACAATAACTCCTTTTGGAAGTTCTGTTGTAGGTTGTGAAGTCGTTTCTGTAGATTTTATTTCCCCATTTTTGGAATTTGGAATTTCAATATTGGAATTTCCGGAGAGTAACCCAGAAATATCTTCGCCTTCTTTGCCAATTATTGCTAATAATGAATCTATTGGAGCTGTTTCGCCTGCAGGAATTCCGATGTGTAAAAGCACTCCCGAATTGAATGATTCAAACTCCATTGTGGCTTTGTCGGTCTCAATTTCGGCAAGAATATCACCTTCCTTTATTACATCGCCTACTTTTTTGAGCCAAGTAGCTACCGTTCCTTCTGTCATTGTATCGCTCAAGCGAGGCATTGTGATTACTGTTGCCATAATTAAAGTCTATGAGGAATAAATGGATAATTTTCTTGTTCGTATACTACGTCGTACAATTGTTGTATTTCTGGAAAAGCAGATTCTTCAGCAAATGTGGCACATTCTTCCACCAACTCTTTTACTCGTTCGTCAATGGCTTCAATTTCTTTGGCTGTAGCGTATTTTTTTTCTTTAATAACATCAAGTACTTGGGTAATAGGATCAATTTTTTTGTACTCTTCAACTTCGTCTTTTGTTCTATATAGCTGCGCATCACTCATAGAGTGACCTCTATAACGATAGGTTTTCATTTCTAAAAATGTTGGACCATCTCCACGACGCGCTCTTTCTATTGCTTCGTGCATTGCTTCGGCAACTTTCACAGGATTCATTCCATCAACTGGGCCACAAGGCATTTCGTATCCCAAACCTAATTTCCAAATATCAGTATGATTTGCGGTTCTTTCTACAGAAGTTCCCATCGCATAACCATTATTTTCTACTATAAAAACAACTGGAAGTTTCCATAACATTGCCATATTGAAGGCTTCGTGCAGTGATCCTTGTCGTGCTGCACCATCACCAAAATAGGTTAAAGTTACTCCGTCACGACCAAAATATTTATCGGCAAAAGCCATTCCGGCTCCAACTGGAATTTGAGCACCAACGATTCCGTGACCTCCATAAAATCCTTTTTCTTTAGAGAAAATATGCATCGATCCACCCATTCCTTTGGACGTTCCAGTGACTTTACCTAGTAATTCTGCCATAACTGCTTTTGGGTCTACACCCATACCAATAGGTTGCACATGATTTCTGTAGGCAGTAATCATTTTGTCTTTTCCTAATTCCATGGCATGTAATGCGCCAGCTAAAACTGCTTCTTGACCGTTATATAAATGCAGAAAACCTCGAACTTTTTGTTGGATATAAAGTGCCGCTAGCTTGTCTTCAAACTTTCTCCATAGCAGCATTTCTTCGTACCACTTTAAGTAAACTTCTTTTGTAACTTCTTTCATTTGATTTTTCTAAACTGTTTTGTTCTAATTAAATAAAAAACGCAACATTGACCTCACACAAATTTGCGAAAAGCAAAAATATAACATTCCTAGGTAGAACTAAAATTTTAAACTAACTTTTTATAAGAAGTTTTTATCAAACATAAAAGGCAGTAAATTTTTTAAAGAATCTGATTTGTGTATTGCTCCATTTTCGCCCATAAAATAAATTTCAATTGGAGTTTGTTGGTTGGTTTCGAACTCTGCAATTGATTGTCGGCAAGAGCCACAAGGCGGAATAGGTGTTGTATTCGGAGTCAAATCTGAAGTTGCTGAAATTGCCATTTTAAGAATTTTTACACCCGGATAATTGGCTCCTGCGTTGTATATAGCAACTCGTTCGGCACACAATCCAGAAGGATAAGCGGCATTTTCTTGGTTAGAACCCAAAATAATTTTTTCGTTTTCTAATACTATTGCTGTTCCTACTCTAAATTTGGAATAGGGTGCGTAAGCCGTTTTCCGAATTTCTATAGCTTGCTGCATCAAGGATTGCATGTCACTATCTAATTCGGATATAGATTCAAAAACTGTAAGTTGGGTTTCTAGGTAGATTTTCTTCATAGTTATATTTGGAAAAAAAATCCAAATTTCAGGTAGTAGAAATTTGGATTTGGATGTAAATTTTAATTGTACTTAGTCTTCATCATATTTTTCGCCAAAGGCAAAACTTAATGAAAATCGCAGTGTGTTTTCTAAAGGATTTTTTACTTTAGAAGCTGAAAACAAGTAGGATACATCTATTTTGACTGCACTATATTTGAATCCTGCACCAAGCGTAAAGTATTGTCTTGCTCCTTTAAGTGGGTTTTCATGAAAATATCCTAATCTAAAAGCAAAGGAATCTTGATACAAATATTCTGTTCCAACGGAGTAGGTTAATTCTTTTAGTTCTTCGCTAAATCCATTTGGTGCATCGTTAAATGATTTTAAAATTCCAGATGTCCAACCTATTCTATTATAATCAGCTCTATTTTTGTCTCGAAGCGCAATTTCTTCAGGTGTTGTTATTACTCCGTCACCATCTATATCAGCATTTTGAGGCGTTGGAACCAATAGTTTATTTACTTCCAATCCTACAGCAACTTTATTATAATCGTCCAATATGAAATCGAATCCTGCGCCTAATCTCAATTGTGACGGTAAGAAATTGGCATTTAAGCTTTCTTGTGTTTCATCATAATTTATTTTTGGTCCTAAATTTTGAAAGTTAAAACCAGCGCGCCATCTTCCGTTAAATTCGTTGTAGGCAATTTCTTCCGATTGATAAAAGCCAGAAACATCAAAAGCAAACGAATTTGCTGCTGCATTACTCTGTCCTTCGGTAGCGATTCTCAAGTTTGATGAGATAAAACGACCACCAATGGCCATTGCAAATCGTTCGCTTAGTTTTAAAGAGTAAGCTCCATCGATAGCAAATTCTGCGGGTTTTACTTGCCCTAATGACTCTCCAGTTGAGTTAGTTAAATCTATTTCGCCTAAACTAAAATAACGAATACTTCCTGCAAAGGCACTTTGCTCGTTTAATCTATTAAAATAATTTATTTGTGATAACGAAATGTCGTTAACTAATGCTGTAAGATAAGGCGTGTAGCCTAGTGAAAAGCCTTGTTTCTCAAGCGAAAAAGCATATTTGGCTGCATTAAACTGCATGCTGTAGGCATCTGCAGAGGTGGCAACACCTTGATCTCCCATGGATGCAGATCGAGCATCTGCGGCAATAAGTAAAAATGGAACACCAGTAGTAATAACTCTTGCATCATCTTGAGCATTTACTAGTGTTGTTAAAAGCAGTAATATAAATATTGAAATTTTCTTCATTCTAAGATTAATTAAGGGTAACAAATATAACATTTTATTAAAGGATTACAAGTTTTTCGTATTTTTCTGTTTTAGAATTGGTAATAGAAGATTTTACCGTCAATTTATAAATATACACACCTTTGCCAACACGGTCTCCAAAATCATCTTTGCCATCCCAAGTAATTTCTCGCGAGAGAAACCCATCTGTAGAAACTACTTGGTTTTTTGACCAAATAATTTTGCCTGTTATGGTCATAATTTGCACCTGAACATCGAGGGGCTCAAATGGGCGGTTGTGTGTAAACCAAAATTGCGTGTAATTGACACATGGATTTGGATAATTTAATACGTTTGTGAGCGTAATATTTTCATCTCCAACGACTACAAATTGAATATCTGCCGTTACAGGATTGTTATAAACATCAAATGCTTTGAAAGTTATCGTATGCAAACCAAGTTTTAGATCTCTAAACGGAAATTTTACTTTTCCTTTTTTGTAATTATCCAATTCGGTTTCATAATAATCGTTCAATTTGAAAGGATTGTTTTCGTCTCCATCCAATATTGCCACAATATCATGACCAATACCGCTTGCTGTATTAATTCCGTTTTCATCATCCAGAAAAGCCAAAAATATTGGTGATTCATTTGTGTTTCCGCCGTTAACGAAGGTTTGATCGTTCATGTATAATCGTACGGTAGGCGCAGTCGTATCTGCTGGAGCATTTAGGTTAACGCCACCTATTTTTATACTAGTATCTACTCCAGTTTTGTCTAATAAGATTGTTTTTCGTTTGGCATAAAAACTAATTTTGCCATTTCCTATTGGTACAGATATGTCTCTCGGCACAACAAAACTCAATTCGAAATTACCGTTTACTACAGATGCATTTCCTCTAAAAATGGTTTCGCCAGCGGTCGTAAAATTTATTGGTGGTGCATTGCCATCGTTATTTAAAGTAACGCGAGTTATATTTTTATCGAAAATCTGAATTGCTACTTCGCCGTTATAACTGGTCAAGAAATTATCATTTTCGTCTGTAACTTCGCCATTAATTTTCATTAATCCTAATGCTTTAAAATCATCTGTAACTTGTGTCACAGGCACATCGTTTACTTTTGTTAGACGGATTTTTGGTTTTGGAAGTGCCAATTGTAGGGCTGGATCGCCAAGAAAGGCTATAATTCGTGTTGGACCTGTATAGTTATTTTTAGATAATCGAAGCGATTCTGCCATAGAAATACTTTGGTTGGTTCCATAACCAAAAATATATTTTGCTAAAGGAAAATTAAACCCTTCTCCGGTAGTTTGTCCTATAGATCTTACCGTTGTGATCATTGCAATGGCTCCGCCTTTCGGATTCCAAAAGGTATATTCGCCAGCTGTTTCTTTGAGTGGGTTATCAAATCGAGAGAAATCGCAGGTTATGGTTACAAACAAGGGATATCGGTAACGGTTTTTTAGATTTTGACCGTCAATTTTTTGCCAAATATTTTCTTGAGCTAATCCATCTTCACCACCATGGCCTAAATAATTAAAAACAAGTGTTCCGCTTTCGAATGCATTAAACATATCTTTTCGAGCCTGCGGATATCGTTTTCCTCCAGCAGCAGTTTCTTGAGAATAAGAATCCATTAGAATTTTTTTTGTATTAACAAAAGGTTTTTCTAATACAACAGTATTCGATATGTCATCTATTATATTTTGGAGACTTGCATCACTTGTTGCATCCGAATCATCAGCAATAACGACATAATTATTTCTCCAATTTCCGTATGATTTGTAATCGGTATATTCAATCACTTTATTTACCAATTCGTCTGCCTGTTCTTTACTATTTGCAATCATACGTCCAACAGCAATATCAAGTCCGCCCTCGCTCGCATCCAAATCGCCTTCATTATGATCCATCAAGCCATAAAAGTCATCGCAAGCAAAAGAACTTTCGCTAACTACATAACTATTTCTGGCATGATAAATAGGTACAAAATTTGTGTTTTTCGAAATCCTATTCTTAAAGTCATACGATGCATCGCCAAAAAGATTCACATATTTAACTTTTCTATCAGGTGTAGCCGCATTATTATAAACATAGCGAACTAGATTTCTAATGGCTCCAATATCTTGTTTTCCAGACGAAAATTCAGGGTAAATACTTTCTACAGTAATCACTTTGGTATTGAGTTGCGAATAACTTCTATGAAAATTAGCTAATTTTTCGGCTTCGTTATAAAATTCCTCGGGTGTGATGATCAAATAATCAATATCTTGAAATTGACCTTGCTCATTTTTGAAGATGTTTCCTTTAATATTCTGGTTGGCAATTTTTGTTTTTGATTCTTTAAGTGGCGTCAAAAAATCAGAATTGTCAACTGCGATATATTTTTTTAAACTTGGCGAATCGGTTTTGAAACTTAATAAAGCTTGCGAATTATTGGTGTATTTCAGTGTGTTATTGATGTCTGTAATATCCCAAACCTGTCCAATTGTTGCCGCATTAGAAATTTGATACTCTTTAACATTAGTATTTGATGTTGCGTTGTTCTGGAAACGAAATTGTTTTCCGTAGCCAGTAAGTTGTCGTTTAAAAGACAAATTTATATAATCCAAAAAACCATTGGCTAATGGGATTCCGTTGTTACTGAAAGTTAGTTTTACTAATAGGCTTTCAGAGGCTGGAATAGAGGGATAGCTTTGCAAATCTACATCTGGAAGTTTTCCCGCTCCCAAACTGTTAAAATTTGAATTTGCTAATAGTTGGCCATTAGCTTCGATTTTAAAACTGGAACTGCCGGGCGATGTTGTTGCCAATCGCATACTCATCTTTATAGTAGAACCTGCCACAATATTGGGAATCGAAAACGGAAATTCTTGCACATTTGTGGTATTAAATTGTTCTCCAAACCAAACACGTCCAAGTTTAATAATATTCACTTTGTCTAGTTCGTGAAATTGCGTATCATCAAATTCCGAAATAATTTGCGATGCACTTGAAGATGGTTGCGACGCTTCTTGAATTCGTTTTCCATCGGTTCCAGAGTAGGTCATGTAATAATAGGACTTGTCAGAATACAAATTTCCGTTGGTTTCGTTTTCAGGACTCCAATTGTCCACTCCTTCTCCATAGAATAAAATGTAATCAGAATCATTAAAAACACCATCTTGCTCGCCAATAATTTGTATGGAGTTTTCAGCTAGGTCTTCAGGATAGGCTACATTATTTTTAAGAGGCAACATTCGGCCACCATTGCCATAAAGTTTTAATTTTTGAGGATTAATGTTGTTGGTGTTAAGACCAAGATCTCTTAAAAAAGATTTAGTTATTTTATAAATACCCGATTTTTCTATATAAAATCGAAACCATTCGCCATCTGCTAACACAGAATTATAAATGATGTTTGTTGTACGATTGGATAAATTAGCTTTGTTGTTAAAGCTGTAGCTAAATGATTTTAATCTTTTATAAACAGTTCCTTCTTTAATAATAGGACTAACCTGAAGTCTAACGATAATATCATTTCTTGCAAAGTTACTAGAAATTGTCGCCTCAATTTTTGAAGTGATTTTAGTTTTGTCTAGATCGCCAAGAAGGTTTTCGGGGATAATTTCTAGATCGACAGTACTTATTTCTAATGTTTTTTCGTCTCCAAAAGAAGTATTTGGAATTTTTTTACAATACAATAAAGTCTTTTCATAGCTATCAAAAATATAGTTTTCTGCTTGAAATTGAGGAACATTGGTTATTGTTTCTCCAATTGCATATTCCATTTTGGAAGACCAACTAATAGTAATTTCTCCTTTTTGTTGCGCAAAACAAATAGAAGTTAGTAATATAGAATATAGGTAGAAGATTTTTTTCATCAACTCAAATAACGTTGTTTTTTTTTAAATAGTATGCAAAATTAAAAATATTTTTTTTGCTTTACTAAACAATAAAATAAATACATTTGCGTTGTTAAATATTCGACGTAAACAAGTTTTTACCGATAAAATGCATTTTTTTTCAAAAAGGTGTTGCAAATTAAATGTTAATTGCTAACTTGCACCCTAAATTTATTACCTACTAATAGTATGAAAGTAAACAAAATTATGATTGTCAAAGTATTACTAACAATAGTATTAGCATCAAGTATGCTAGTTAGCTGTGGAAAAAGTAAGAATGCCAAAAACACATCAAGTGCTACTGGCTGGAAGATTAACGACAAAAAAGGAGGTTTTCAGTATGCTTCAAATTTCAAAAAGCAAGCAACTGGTCCTGGATTGGTTATGGTAGAAGGCGGAACTTTTACAATGGGTAAAGTTCAAGACGATGTAATGCATGATTGGAACAACTCTCCTAATCAGCAACACGTTCAATCTTTTTACATGGATGAAACAGAAGTAACCAACTTAATGTATGAAGAATACTTAGAGTGGTTAAAACGTGTTTTTCCTCCAGACCAAGAAAATTATAAAAATATTTATGATGGGGCTGTTCCAGATACATTAGTTTGGAGAAATCGTTTGGGTTTCAATGAAACTATGACCGACAATTACTTGCGTCATCCTGCATATGCTAACTATCCTGTAGTTGGTGTAAACTGGATACAAGCGGTAGAGTTTAGCAAATGGAGAACAGACCGTGTAAACGAAAAAACATTAGAAGATACCAAGTATTTAAAGAAAGATGCTAAAGTAGTTGATACTAAAGCAGAAGCCACCTTTAGTACAGGAACTTATCTTGCTGCACCTACAAAAACTTTTGGAGGTAACGAAGAAATAGTTCTTAAACGAGGAATGGTTAAATCTGCAAAAGATAGTACGAATGTTTATGCTAAAAGATCTTCAGGTTTAATTTTACCAGAATACAGACTTCCTACAGAATCAGAGTGGGAATATGCTGCTGCGGCCGATGTAGGACAAAGAGAATATAATATCTATAAAGGTCAAAAGAAATACCCTTGGTCTGGAAGTTATACTCGTTCAGGTAAACGTCAGAAAAAAGGGGATCAATTAGCCAATTTCAAACAAGCTAAAGGTGATTACGGTGGAATTGCAGGCTGGTCTGATGATGGTGCTGATATAACAAACATCGTAAAATCATATGCTCCAAATGATTTTGGATTATACGACATGGCAGGAAATGTTGCAGAATGGGTTGCTGACGTTTATAGACCAATAGTAGATGATGAAGCAAATGATTTCAATTATTATAGAGGTAACGTTTATCTTAAAAATAAAATTGGAGAAGATGGTAAAGTAGAAATCGTAACAGCAGAAACGCAAACGTATGATACTTTATCTAATGGAAAGATTGTTGCAAGAACTTTTCCTGGCGAAATTGCCCGTGTTCCTGTTGACGAAAAAGAAACGTATTTGAGACAAAATTTTGATAAATCTGACAACAGAAATTATCGTGATGGAGACAAACAATCTACTCGTTATTTCGATTTTGGATCATCAGAAGATGGTGATGATAAAGAAAAAGCAAAACATATCATGTACGACTCACCAAAACATAATGTGACGACAGACAGTTTAGGGAATATGGTTAGAAAATATGATAGATCTAGCAAACGTACAACATTAGTAAATGATGATGTGCGAGTATACAAAGGTGGTTCTTGGAGAGATAGAGCTTACTGGTTAGATCCTGCTCAAAGAAGATATTTCCCACAAGATATGGCAACAGATTATATTGGTTTCCGTTGTGCAATGTCTAGAGTTGGACCAAAATCTGACAAGAAAAAAAGAGCTAGAAATTAATTTTATAGCATTACAATTTAAAAGCCCTTTTTAGGGCTTTTATTTTTTTAAAATTTTTTTAACATGACTACTATTTCAGACTTACACCAACTTTTTTTAAAATCTTCAGGTATTGTTATCGACACCAGAAAGATAATAAGTGGTTCAATCTTTTTAGCCATAAAAGGCGATCGATTTGACGCCAATAACTTTGCTCAAGAAGCATTAGATAAAGGTGCATCTTATGTAGTAATTGACAATAATGATTACTTTATAGATGATAGAACTTTACTTGTTACAAATAGCCTTGAAACACTTCAGGAATTAGCACGATTTCATCGAAATTTCCTAAAGTTGCCAATAATTGCTTTGACAGGTAGCAATGGAAAAACTACAACCAAAGAATTAATACAAGTTGTTTTGTCTCAAAAATTTACTACAAAAGCAACCATTGGAAACTTAAACAATCATATTGGCGTTCCATTAACATTACTTTCATTCGATAGTAAAACCGAAATCGGAATTGTAGAAATGGGAGCCAACCATCAAAAAGAAATAGAATTTTTATGTGATATAGCGCAACCTAATTATGGGTTCGTTACCAATTTTGGTAAAGCGCATCTTGAAGGTTTTGGCGGAATTGATGGCGTTATAAAAGGCAAAAGTGAAATGTATACCTATTTGAAAAACAATTCTAAAAAGGCATTTGTGAATCTAGATGATGCTTTACAAGTAGAAAAAACTATTGAAATTGATCGATTTACTTTCGGTCAAAAATCTTCGGCTTCGAATGTAAATATCACTTCTGTTGAAGCCAATCCATTTGTTACGGTTGCTTTCGAAAATCTTGAAGTAAAATCACAATTAATAGGATTGTATAACGCTACCAATATAAATGCAGCGATTACAATCGGAAAGTATTTTGGAGTATCAAATTCGGATATAAAAGGAGCTATAGAAAGTTATGTTCCAGAAAATAATCGCTCTCAGTTGGTTTCTAAAGACAGCAACGAAATTATTTTAGACGCCTATAACGCCAATCCTAGCAGTATGAAAGTGGCTCTTGAAAATTTTATTCAGCTCGATAAACAAAACAAAATGCTAATAATTGGTGATATGTTTGAGTTAGGAAAGGAAAGTATATTGGAGCACAAATTAATAGTTGATTCGCTTCTATCCCAAAATGACTTGCAATGCATTTTTGTTGGAAATGATTTTTATGAAAATAAAGTAGATAAAAATAATTTTGAATTCTTCTGTACTTTCGAAGATTTTAAAAACTATATCGAAACCAAATCCATTTCAAATCATACCATTTTGATAAAAGGTTCTAGAGGAATGGCTCTGGAGCGCACTTTGGATTTATTGTAAAAAAAACTCCAACATTTCTGTTGAAGTTTTAGTGGGCGATGAGGGGTTCGAACCCCCGACCCCCTCGGTGTAAACGAGGTGCTCTGAACCAGCTGAGCTAATCGCCCTCATATTGAGAGTGCAAATATAAGGTACTTTTTGATATTTGCAAACTTATTTCAAAATAAATTATAAAATTTCTGCAACTACAAAAGTACTTCCGCCAACAAACACAAAATCTGAATCAGTTGCAGTAGAAATGGCTACCTGATAAGCTTCTGATACCGAACTGTATATTTGTCCATATAATCCAAACAGCATACTTTTTTCTTTTAAATTTGCCGCTTCCAATCCACGAGGAATATTTGGTTTACAAAAATAATAAATGGCATTTTTAGGAAATAACGGTAAAATTTGATTTAAATCTTTATCGTTAACGACGCCAAAAACAAAATGAAGTTGTTTGAATTTCTGTTTTTCTATTTGTTTCAAAACTATTTCTAATCCATGTTTGTTGTGCGCTGTATCGCAAATCACAAATGGTTTTTGCTTTAATTGTTGCCATCTGCCTAATAATCCTGTATTTTTTATGGTTTTCAAAAAACCATTTTTTATATTGGCTTCCGAAATTAAAAATTCTTGTTGCGATTGCAAAATACGAATGGTTTGCAAAACCGTTTTCTTATTTTGAATTTGATAATCACCTAGCAAATCGCTATCGAATGTTTCTTGAATCAAATCATCAGCAAAATAAACAGGAGCTTTTTCTGTTGTTGCTTTTTCTAAAAAAACAGGTTTCGTTTCTGAGTTGTATTCGCCAATAACAACTGGAATTGTAGGTTTTATTATTCCTGCTTTTTCGCCAGCAATTTCTTTTAAAGTAGTTCCCAAAAACTGGGTATGATCCAATCCTATATTTGTGATGACCGAAATTAATGGAGTAATAATATTAGTCGAATCCAATCTTCCGCCCATACCAACTTCAATAATTGCGATATCAACCTTTTCTTTTTTGAAATAATCAAAAGCCAAACCAACCGTCATTTCGAAAAAGCTCAATTGATTTTCTTCAAAAAACAACTTATGTTTCGTTATAAATTCGCATACAAATGCTTCTGGAATTTCAATTCCGTTAATTTTTATTCGTTCTTTAAAATCTTTAAGATGTGGTGAAGTGTACAAACCAGTTTTATAACCTGCTTCTTGTAGGATTGATGCCAACATGTGCGACGTAGAACCTTTGCCATTGGTGCCAGCAACATGTATGCATTTGATTTTGCGTTCAGGATTTCCAAGATAATTTCCAAGCAGAATTGTGTTGGTCAAGTCCTTTTTGTAGGCAGCAGCTCCAATAGTTTGATACATTGGCAACTGGGCAAACATCCAGTCCAAAGTAGCTTTATAGTTCATTTTAGATAAATTATTCTGTAAGTTTAAAGCTATATACAATTTTGCCAACTTGTTTCTCAGGTGCATCGTCAGACGACTGCCATTTGGTACTCATTGCAGCAATTTTAGCTTGGTCTAGTAAACATTTTGCCGAGTTTGTTGTGCCACGAACCCCAGGATTTGCGCTTGTAACACGCCCTGATTTGTCTACTGATATTTGAACAACAACGGTACCTTGTTCGTCGCAAGTATAACTAGGTTGCGGTTTGCTCAAGGCTTTTCGGTTACCAAGTTGGTAGTTCCCGTTTCCGTTTCCAGTGCCGCTTCCTGATCCTGATCCGTAACCACTACCTGTTCCTATCCCCGTTCCAGAGCCGTTTCCGCCGCCAGTTCCAGTTCCAGATCCACCGCCTCCATTATAGCCAGAAGCATTTTTGTCGCCATTACCTTTTCCTTTATTTCCGGCTTCTTTATCATCGCCATCGCCCGATTTTGATGATCCATTCAATAAATTAGAAAGCGCATCTGATGTCGATTTGGATGGTTTAGGAGGAGTTTTTACAACCACTTTTTCTACAACTACTTTTTTAGGTTTTTCGGTAGGTTTTTTAACTTTAACAATCGCTGGCGCATCATCATTTTCTGAAACAATTATTTCTTTTTCGTCAGCTTCTTCTTGCACGACAGGTTTTGTGGCAGCCGTAACTTTTTCTACTGATTGAAAATTATCGCCCATCCCAACATCGCTATCGCCAAAATTAACGGCAACTTCGCCCCCGCCACCACCGCCTTCTTCAAGCAACGGCAACTGAATTTCGTTGGTAAATTTTGCAAAAAACAAAAGTAAAAATAAAAGCAAAAATAGTAAGGATGTTACTCCAAGCGATTTTTTTTTGTTTTCAGTTTCAATAAATTCCATAATTGATGGTTTTAATGTATAACGAATTTACGAATAATAAATTGTTAAACCAATTGTTTCAAAGCAATTTCAAAAGCAGTAGCACTTATGTTTTTCGTATCAGCCCTTTTTGCATGAGCTTTTTCGATCGCTTTTCTGATAATTTCTGAGGTATCTGCAAAAATAGCTTCGTCGGTCATTTGTACTTTTTTCTCCATAAAGTAAGCAAAAACTCTTGCCATACCGCAATTTGATATAAAATCCGGAATCAAACTCACCCGTTTGTCAACATCCTCCATAATCGAGCCAAAAAATATTTCTTTGTCTGCAAAAGGCACATTGGCACCACAAGAAATTACTTCTAGACCGCTAGAAATTAAACTGTCAATTTGATTTTGAGTTACCAGTCGTGATGCGGCACACGGCGTAAATATTTCAGCACCAATCGACCAAATTCTCGTGTTTATTTCATCAAACGGAATCATATTTTCGGCAACCAGTTTGTTTCCGTCTTTGTTCAGAAATAATGTTTTAATTTCTTCAAAACTAAAACCATTTTCATTAATTACGCCACCATCACGATCTATAATTCCAACAACTTTTACGCCTATTCCAGCCAAATAAAATGCCGCAGCCGAACCAACATTGCCAAATCCTTGAACAATTGCTTTTTTGCCAACGACATATCCACCATAAATAGCATAATAATGACACACTGCTTCGGCAACACCATAACCCGTAATCATGTCGGCAATAGTATATTTTCTGGACACTTCAGGAGAAAATTTTGTATTTTCAATAACCTTAACTACGCCTTGTCGCAACTGCCCAATTCTATTAATTTTGTCTGCTTCGGTTGGTTTAAAATGCCCATTAAAAACGCCTTCTTGCGGATGCCAAACACCACATTCTTCGGTCATCGGGATCACTTCATGAATTTCATCAACGTTCAAGTCGCCACCTGTACCATAATAACTTTTTAGTAAGGGCGAGACTGCCTTGTACCAACGTTGCAAAACGCCTTTTTTTCTAGGATCATTCGGGTCAAAATTAATACCCGATTTAGCACCGCCAATTGCTGGTCCCGAAACCGAAAACTTCACTTCCATTGTTTTTGCCAGCGATAATACTTCGTTCATATCCAATCCCTTACGCATTCGTGTTCCGCCACCAGCAGCGCCACCTCGCAAGGAGTTTATGACTGCCCAACCTTCCGCTTCCGTTTCCGAATCCTTCCAGTTAAAAATTATTTCGGGTTCTTTATTTTCAAATTTATGTAGTAAATCTTTCATCGTAGTTTGTTTGTGATGCAAATATAAACTTTTTAAATTATTAGGGCGTGCCAGCATTTTTTGGAAATTACGTTCCCGAAAAAGGAACCTAATTTAAAAAAAATGCTGTCGGGCTGTACACTGCAATCTTTTGCGCTGTTTTGTCATCTTGAGCCTGTCGAAAGACAAAACAGCGCAAAAGGATTTCCGTTTCCATCCCTCACGCAAAACCCACAAAAATATATAGTATTTTAGGGTTATAACCACAAAATATTATATTTTTTTGCGGGTTTAAAATAAATTTATATCTTTGCTTTTTAATTCAAAGTTATGATTAATAGATTATTAGAAGCAAACATTCAAGATGATTGGGATAATCACAAAGCAATTGTTGTTATTGGGCCTAGACAAGTAGGTAAAACCACACTTATCGCGAAGATTACCAAAGGCAAAAAAACACTTTATCTCAATGGTGATAATCCAGAAACGCGCACCAATCTCACCAATGCAAGTTTTGCTTTTTTGCAAAATCTTATTGCCGATTATGACGTTATTGTTATCGACGAAGCACAGCGTATCCAAAATATTGGACTCACAATCAAGATGCTAGTCGATGCCCAACTCAACAAGCAAATACTTGTTACAGGTTCTTCGTCATTAGATCTAGCCAATAAAATCAACGAACCCCTAACGGGCAGAAAATGGGAACACAACCTATATCCGTTATCATGGCAAGAAGTTCGCGATCATTATAGTTTTGCCACCGCTACCGATAAGCTCGAAGAATTTCTTATTTATGGCATGTATCCTGAAGTTGTTACCTCCAAAACCAAAAAACAAAAAGTACTCAGTCATATTGCAGGAAGCTACCTTTATAAAGATGTTTTAGAGTTGGTCAATATCAAAAAACCCGATTTATTAATGAAACTTCTCAATGCACTCGCTTTGCAAGTTGGGGCAGAAGTTTCTATGAATGAACTTTCGAATACGTTGGGCGTAGACCGAATGACTATTGTAAATTATATAGACCTTCTCGAAAAAGCCTTTGTAATTTTCAAACTACATCCTTTTTCTAAAAATCAGCGCAACGAAATTACTTCAAAACCAAAAATTTATTTTTATGACAACGGTATTCGTAATGCCATTATTGGTCGATTCAATCCGCTAAAAACTCGTGAAGATGTGGGCGCGTTATTTGAAAATTTCATTATTAGTGAGCGCAAAAAGAAATTATCATACAATGGTTTTTACGGGAAAAGCTACTTTTGGCGCAATACCCAACAAGCCGAAATAGATTATGTTGAGATTGTTGAAAACGAAATTTTTGCTTACGAAATAAAATACAATCCAAAAAAATTGATTCGTTTTTCGAAATCTTTTACAGAAGTTTACTTACCTGCTGATTTAAAGGTAATTAACAGTAATAATTATTGGGATTTTATATGAAGTTATTTTTGTAACCATTAAAAAACTATAATATTTTATGGTTTAAACCCTAAAATATTATAGTTTTTTATGATTTAATTTCTATTTTTATAATGATTAAACAATGTCTAAAATTACGAAAACGTTTGAAAATTTAAAAATTAATACCTACTTTTGAAAAAAAAATTACAAATATATTTACTTTATGGATTTCAATCTAAACGAAGAACAACTAATGATTCAGCAGGCAGCAAGAGATTTTGCAGTTGCTGAACTTTTGCCAGGCGTAATTGAGCGCGACGAACATTCCAAATTTCCGACCGAACAAGTCAAAATGATGGCCGATTTGGGATTTATGGGCATGATGGTTGATCCAAAATATGGAGGTTCAGGTTTAGATAGTGTTTCGTATTCGTTAGCTTTAGCAGAAATTGCAAAAATTGATGCATCAGCTTGTGTAATTATGTCTGTAAATAACTCACTGGTTTGCGCAGGAATAGAGAAATATGGCAACGAAGAGCAAAAAATGAAATACCTCGTTCCGCTTGCCAAAGGCGAGAAAATAGGAGCGTTTTGTCTTTCGGAGCCAGAAGCAGGAAGCGATGCCACTTCACAAAAAACTACGGCAATAGATAGGGGCGATCACTATCTACTTAACGGAACCAAAAACTGGATTACTAACGGAAACTCGGCATCTACTTATATTGTGATGGCACAAACCGATCTAGAAAAGGGTCATAAAGGAATCAATGCACTCATTGTAGAAAAAGGTTGGGCAGGATTTGATATTGGTCCAAAAGAAAAAAAGATGGGAATTAGAGGAAGCGACACACATACTTTGATGTTTACCGATGTAAAAGTTCCAAAAGAAAATAGAATAGGAGCAGAAGGATTCGGATTTAGTTTTGCAATGAATGTTCTTAATGCGGGTCGAATCGGTATTGCCTCTCAAGCACTTGGTATTGCAACTGGAGCATACGATCTGGCACTTAAATATGCTCAAGAACGAGTAGCTTTTAAAAAGCCAATTTTTGAGCATCAAGCAATTGCTTTTAAACTCGCTGATATTGCTACAAACATTATGGCTGCCAAAATGCTTGTGTTAAAAGCAGCTTGCGAACGAGACGAAGGTAAGGATATTGCACAAAGTGGTGCTATGGCAAAATTGTATGCCTCGCAAGTAGCTATGGATACTACTATCGAAGCTGTTCAAATTCATGGCGGAAACGGTTATGTGTCTGAATATCATGTAGAACGAATGATGCGCGATGCCAAAATTACTCAGATATATGAAGGAACTTCAGAAATTCAGCGAATTGTTATTTCGAGATCATTGATTGCATAGAAAATAGTTTATACAATATATAAAAAACCCTTTTTTAGTTTCTACTTTAAAAGGGTTTTGTGTTTTCTTAAAAAATGTTAAAAAGAGTTTGTTTTTTGTCAAGGTTTTCTATTTTTGAATACTTTAAAACCAAATTGCACATTTTTTCGTAAATTGCGATACATTTATAAAACTAATTTCTAAAAGTATATGCTCATAAATTCTATTCATGCAAGCTTAAACGAAATGATTGATTTGCTCAATCAATTGTCGAACCAGGCTTATGAAAACCCATGTGATGAGCTTAGTAGCGCTAGTATAGGTGAGCATACAAGACATATTATAGAAATGTTTCAATGTCTTGAAAATCAATATGAAAGTGGCGTTGTTAATTATGACAATCGTGCTAGAAACAAGCAAACTCAGGTAGATACTCATTTTGCTATTTCTCAAATTATTAGTATCAAAAATAATCTTGAAAAAGAAAACAAAAAAATCGAGTTGCAACAAATTATTGATGGCGAAGAAATTATTATCGAAAGTAATTATAACCGTGAATTGTTGTATAATTTGGAGCACTGTATACACCACCAAGCGTTGATAAAAGTTGCTATTTTGCTAACAGATGATTTGCAAGTTGATGCCAATTTTGGGGTAGCGCGATCTACAATCGAATATAGAAATCAATGTGCACCCTAAGTTTTGTTTTTTCTAACGGAAAAGCAATAATAACTCATAATCGTGATGAAAAAACGGCACGATTACCCGCAATTGCACCTAGAAAATATACCGTAAACAACACAACTGTTTTTTTTCCTAAAGATCAGGAAGCTGGCGGAACATGGTTTGCCGTTGCCGAAAATGGAACTGTTGCCGTGCTACTCAATGGAGCCGACCAAAAGCATATTCAAAAACCAAACTACAGAAAAAGCCGTGGTATTATAGTTTTGGATATAATTTCAAGTAATTCACCAATAGATTTTTGGACCATAATTAATCTCGAAAATATAGAGCCTTTTACATTAATTGTATTTCAAAATAACAAATTGTATCAATTGCGATGGAACGAAGTTGAAAAATCCACGATAAATTTAGATGTAAATTTGAAGCATATTTGGTCATCATCAACCTTGTATCCAAAGGATATTCGAGAAAAAAGAGCGCAATGGTTTGATGATTTTGTTACCAATAAAGAAATTATTACAGCAACTGATTTGTATAATTTTCATCAAAATACCGAAATTGACAATACTGAAAATGGACTTGTCATCAACAGAAATGACAAATTGAAAACCTTATCCATAACCCAAGTGGTGATTGAGAAAAATGAAGTTTCTATGTTTTATTTCGATTTAATTGAAGATAAAAAAGACGTTACCAATTTTCAAATACAAGTAAATTGAAACTGTTTTTTCATAAATTTTTTCATTGGGAATATTGGCCGTATCAAATCGTTTACATTCCAATTTATTTTCTAGGAATTTTTAGTGCCACTCGCGCGCGCTCGTTTTTCTTTTTTAATGCTGCAAATCCAACAATCAAAAATGGTGGCTTTATGAACGAAAGCAAGAAAGAAATTTACGATTTGATTCCTCAAAAGTATTATCCAAAAACAGAACTAATTTTAGAAAAAACTTCGTTTGAAAACATACATGAAATTCTAAAAAAATCAGAAATCAAATTTCCTTTTATCGCCAAACCAGATATTGGTTTGCGTGGTTCGGCAGTAAAAAAAATAAACTCGATTGACGAATTAAAGAAATATGTAAGTCAAGCCAATTTTGATTTTTTGTTGCAAGAATTAATTCCATTTGAAAACGAAATTGGTGTTTTTTATGTTCGATTTCCGAATGAAAAATCAGGTAAAATAACAGGAATTGTTCGCAAAGAATTTCTTATTGTAGAAGGCGATGGCAAAGCAACAATCATGGATTTGATTTTGCAAAATCCTAGATACGAAATGCAGAAAAACACCTTAATGAAAGAGTACGGTTCGGGTTTGAATCATGTTTTAGCCAAAGACGAAAAACGAAATTTAGTACCGTATGGAAACCATATTCGAGGTGCCAAATTTCTGGATGATAGTAATAAAATTTCAGACAAATTGAATTTGGTTTTCAACGAAATGTGTACTCAAATTGAAGGTTTCTATTTCGGACGATTGGATGTTATGTTTACCAATTATGAAGATCTCGAAAACGGCAAAAACTTTCAAATTGTAGAGTTAAATGGTGCCGCTAGCGAGCCTACACATATTTACGATCCAAAAAATTCGATCTTTTTTGCTTGGAAAGAACTTTGGCGGCACATTGCGTATATGGCAAAAATTAGCCGAATGAATCATAAAAAAGGCGTGAAATATCTTTCTAGAAAAGAAGGAATGGAACAATTTAGGTTGCATTATGAGCAAAGTTCCAAAATTGTAAATTTCTAATGCAAATCATCAAAAACATATTCGTAGGATTTCTGATTAGCTTTATTGGCTCCATTCCACTTGGTTACTTGAATATTGTTGGTTTTGAAGTATTTCAGAAATTCGGCTTACACAAAGCTATTTTCTACTTACTTGGCGTAATTTCTGTTGAAGCAATTGTCATTTATTTTACTTTACTTTTTGCAAAAAAACTAATTGCAAATATAAAATTGCTAAAATTTATAGAAGGTTTTTCGGTTTTATTTATGTTTTTGTTGGCTTATATTTTTTATGCAAATGCTATAAAAAATTCTGAAAGTCAATCCGATTTAGAAAAATATTTCGCCTATTCGCCATTTGCAATCGGGCTCATTCTGAGTTGTTTTAATTTTATTCAAATTCCGTTTTGGACTTCATGGAATTTGTATTTATTGAACGGAAATTATATTGAAATAGCTAAAACTCGAAAATATTTTTATGTACTCGGAACCATAATTGGAACTTTTTTTGGAATGTTGGTTTTGATTTTATCGTTAAATCAAGTTGCTAATCAAACCAATTTTTTTGGAAGATATTTAATGAAAGTAATTATCCCGATGGTTTTTATTGGATTAGGAATTTTTCAAGGAATCAAATTTTATAAAAAGTATTTTATTTCATCAAATAAAAATATTTAGTATATTTGAATAAAAATAGTTGTTATGACAACAATTCAAGGAATAAAATTTGAGAATGATGCCAGTGGCAAACCAATTTCAATAACAGTTAGTTTAGAAAAATATGGTTTGCAACTTGAACCATTTTTAAGACAAATAGGCATTTTGGAACAAAAAGATTCCTTTGATGTCGAATGGGAAGATTCGATTACTTCTGAAGAATTTTTAGAGAAATCTATTCATAAAATCGACAGTCTGAATTGGAAAAAATAGTAATTGTAAACTATTCTAAAAAAGTTCAGCTTTATTTTGATAGATTAATAGAAGTATTGCACAGTAAGGAATATTTTATTTATCGCGAAAATGCAATTGATTATATTGAAAAACTTGTTTTTTATCTTAAAAATTCAATTGATAATTTACCCCACAAAAATTCACCTGAAAAATTATCCAAGTTTGGCGATTTTTATATTCTCTATAATCCAAATTTTAGGACTACTTGGTATATTTTCTTTTCGAAAAAAGGTACTAAATATTTAATTAAGCATATTGCAAATAATCATACTTTTGACGCTTCATTTTTTAATGAATAAAAATTCAAAATGACAAAAAACATCATAATTACAGGAACATCTCGAGGCATTGGTCATGAATTGGCATTGCAATTTGCAAAAGCAGGACATCAAGTTTTGGCTGTTTCAAGAAAAATTCCTCAAACATTACTTGACAACCCAAACATCACTTGTTTATCTATAGATTTATCAATAGAAACCGACTTGGTATTAGTCGAAAATTTCATAAAAGCTACTTGGCAAAAAGTAGACATTCTGATCAATAATGCTGGAAGTTTGTTGCACAAGCCTTTTTCTGAAACCACAAACGATGATTTCGAAAATATCTATAAAGTCAATGTTTTTGCGGTTGCCAATATCACAAGAGTTTGTTTGCCTTTTTTCGAAAAAGGAAGTCATGTAGTAACCATAAGTTCGATGGGCGGCATTCAAGGAAGTTCAAAATTTGCTGGTCTTGCAGCTTACAGTTCGAGTAAAGGCGCCGTCATTACGTTATCAGAATTATTGGCCGAAGAGTATAAAGAACAAGGAATTGCCTTCAATATTTTGGCTCTTGGAGCTGTAAATACGGAGATGTTGCAAGAAGCATTTCCAGGTTATGTTGCGCCATTATCGCCTTCAGAAATGGCAAATTATATTTTCGATTTTGCCTTGACAGGAAATAAATTTTATAACGGAAAAGTGTTGCAGGTTTCATCATCTACTCCATAAAATTTGAGCGAAGTCTTATCAAAATACTTGCCAGAACACGCTGTTGTTCCTTGTTTTGAGTTAATCAAAACCAATAACGTGCATCTCAAAATCGTTAATGAACGCCAGACGCGTCATGGCGATTATAGAAAAGGCTTGTTGGGCAAACACGAAATTACAGTAAATTCTAATTTGAACAAATACCGATTTATAATCACTTTGATTCATGAAATTGCTCATTTGGTGGCTTTCGAAAAATTTGGCAGACACATCAAACCGCATGGTCAAGAATGGAAATATACGTTTCAACGACTCATGATTCCGTTTATACGACCTGAAATTTTCCCGAGTCAGATTTTACCTTTATTGGCGCGACATTTCAAAAACCCAACTGCAAGTTCCGATACCGATGCGCATTTGGCTCGTGCTTTAAAACTTTTTGATGAGCGACCAGTAGATATTAATTTCGTTTCAGAAGTGCCAAACGGAAGTTTATTTCGAATAAAAAACGGTCGAATTTTCCAGAAACAAGGACTTCGCGTGAAACGTTATGCTTGTTTGGAAGTCAATTCGGGTAAAATTTATTTGTTTAATGCCAATGCAGAAGTAGAAATAATTCCGGGATAATACTATAAATACCTTTGCATCTTTGTAACTTTGTATTTTAATAAAAAAAATAATAATGAACAATAATTATTACGCAATATTAATGGCTGGTGGCGTTGGCTCCCGTTTTTGGCCAGTTTCTACAACCGAATTACCAAAACAATTTCATGATATGTTAGGAGCTGGAAGTACTTTAATCCAGAAAACTTTCAGTAGATTATCCAAATTGATTCCTGCCGAAAATATTTTGATCTTGACAAATGAGCGTTATAATGATTTGGTTTTAGAACAATTGCCAATGGTTTCTCAAGAGCAAGTCCTGCTAGAACCTGCCATGCGCAACACTGCTCCATGTATATTGTATGCTTCCTTGAAAATTCAGAAAATGAATCCAAATGCAGTGATGGTTGTGGCACCAAGTGATCATTGGATTGAGGACGAAGACGAATTTGCAAACAACCTAAAAAGTTGCTTTGACTTTTGCCAAAAAGAAGATGCGTTAATGACACTAGGCATCCAACCAACGTATCCCAATACGGGTTTCGGTTATATCGAATATGATAAAACTGCTTCAAATCCAATAAAGAAAGTAAATCAATTTCGCGAAAAACCAAATTATGAAACCGCAAAATCATTTCTTGAAGCTGGAAATTTCCTCTGGAACGGAGGCATTTTTATTTGGTCTGTAAAAGCAATAACCGAATCATTCGTCAATTTTCAGCCACAAATGAATTCCCTATTCCAAAGTGGATATGAAAGTTATAACACCAATGTAGAAAAAGAATTTATCGCCAAGAACTATGCGTTAGCCGAAGATATTTCCATAGATTATGCCATTTTAGAAAATGCTAAAAATGTGTATGTATTGCCAGCCACTTTCGATTGGAATGATTTAGGTACTTGGGGACAATTGCATGAAAAGCTAGATAAAGACGATCAAAACAACGGAGTAATAAATGCCAAAGTGGTGCTAGAAAATGCTACAAATAATATTATCCGATCTGATGCCAATAAACTTATCGTCATAGATGGACTTCACGATTATATAATTGTTGACAAAGAAGGAATACTTATGATTTATCCGAAAAGTAAAGAACAAGACATTAAGCGAATTACCAAATTAGCGAATGAGTTGTAGGTCTAAAGATTAAATCTGCATTCTAAAATCTGCATTTTCAAAAATTAACCTTCTCTCAAAACTGCTTCTCTAACTTTTTTAAACAAATTTGAAGAATAAACAAAATCCGTAACGGCTTCATTATCGGTCTTGAAAATTTCTTCTTTAGAGCCTTGCCAAGCTTTCAATCCGTTTTTTAAAAATAAAATGTTTTGACCAATTTCCATAACCGAATTCATGTCGTGGGTATTGATAACAGTCGTAATATTGTATTCTTCGGTGATTTCTTGTATGAGATTATCAATAATCGTTGAGGTATTAGGATCTAATCCCGAGTTGGGTTCGTCGCAAAACAAATATTTTGGATTGTTAACAATAGCTCGAGCAATTGCTACACGTTTTTGCATTCCACCCGAAATTTCCGAGGGTAGTTTGTGGTGCGCATTAATGAGGTTTACACGCTGCAACACAAAGTCAACTCGTTCTTGTATTTCAGATTTCGAATTACTAGTAAACATTTTCAAGGGGAAACCTACATTTTCTTCCACAGTCATGCTGTCAAACAAGGCACTTCCTTGAAAAACCATTCCAATTTCGGTACGAATTTCTCTTTTTTGTTCATCCGAAAAGTCGGCATAAACTCTTCCGTCAAAAGAAATAGTGCCCACATCTGGCGAATGAATTCCTAATAAAGATTTCAACAAAACTGTTTTTCCAGAACCAGACTGACCAATAATCAAATTGGTTTTTCCGGTTTCAAAAACCGTCGAAACTCCTTTCAAAATTTTACTATCGCCAAATGACTTTTCTATATTTTTTACTTCAATCATTAGGTCAAAAGTAATTGGGTTAGAATATAATTTACCAAAATAATCATGACCGACGTCCATACAAACGATACGGTACTTGCTTTACCAACCTCAAGTGCACCACCTTTCATATAATAGCCATGAAATGAAGGTATTGTAGCCAATAAAACCGCAAAAATAAAGGTTTTCAAAAACGAATAAATAATCTGAAAAGGTACTACTTCACGTTGCAAACCTTCCACAAAGTCGGCTGCTGTGCCAAAACCACCGTAAACACTCGATACAAAACCACCAGCAATACCCAAAAACATAGAGATTCCTACAACAAATGGATATAATAATAAGGCAATCAATTTCGGAAAAATAAGGTAATTAATCGAGTTAACACCCATAACTTCCAGCGCATCTATTTGCTCGGTAACGCGCATCGTGCCAATGCTCGAGGTTATAAACGAACCCATTTTTCCCGCCATAATTATCGAAATAAAAGTAGGAGCAAACTCCAAAATAACCGATTGTCGTGTCGCAAAACCAATGAGATATTTCGGAATAAATGAGTTGGTCAAGTTTAAGGCCGTTTGTATCGCCACAACACCACCCACAAAAAACGAAATAAAAGCTACAATCCCCAACGAACCAATAATAAGGTCGTCTACTTCCTTAAAAATAAGACCACGCATGACGACCCATTTGGTAGGTTTTTTAAAAATCTCTTTCCACATAAGGCAGTAACTGCCAATTTGCGATAAATAACGTACGAGCATCATATTTTGTAAATAATAGCAAAAGTAGTAATTAGTTTGGAGTTTTCAGTTACACACTTTTATTTTTTGGGCGTTACCTCGTTAAGAAAAATAACGAGGTCGGGCAATACGCTATATCTTTTGTTAGGTTTTGTCATCTTGAGCCTGTCGAAGGACAAAACCTAACAAAAGGATGCCGCTACTTTCCCTAACGCGGCTGACAGAATAATAGAAATATTTATCCAGAATTAAAGCTAAAATTTATCAAGCTTTTTTGGATTTTGCCTACCATCAAAAATATCTAAAATAATGATTCCCTCATTATTTCGCTCATAGATTATTTTATAGCTCCAAATACTAATATGACGAAACTTTTGTTTGTTGATTATAGGGTCAATGGCATATTCAAAACGTTCGTCTTGTAAAGTTTGCACAAGTCCAATGATTTTATCAACAACCATTGTGGCATTTTGAGGACTATCTTTTAGAATGTAAAAGTAAATTTCTGCAAGTGAATTACTAGCTTCTTCCGACCAAATCAAATTCATTGTTAATTCGAAAAGATACGATTTCTAACTTCTTCCGTGCTATGGGTTTTGGCACCATTTGTAATAGATTGACTAATCGATTCAATGTGATTTACATATTGATTTTTAGTCAAAGGCTCGCCAGCTATGGTATACCCAACAATATAGTTGCCATTTAAGATGGCATCTATTTCGTCAAGTATTTTTTCATCCTTTATAGAGTGCAGTTTTTGGATGATTTTAGTTTTATGTTGCTCAAAGTTCATGATTTTAATTTTTTAAAGAGTAAAGATAGTAATTTTTTTAACTTAACTATATTTAATCAATTATCTAAACTTAATACTTTGTAGGTTTTTTGTTGATAACTTAAAATAAATAGTGTGTTGAAAAAATTAAATTTACAAATCAATGTAAACCAAAATCAATGTATATATCAGAATTAAAACTTTGGAATTTTAGAAAATATGGTTCAATATCTGATTTGAATAGAGAGCCAGATTTAACAGTTCCATTTACAAAAGGGCTAAACCTTTTAATTGGCGAAAATGATTCTGGTAAAACCGCAATAATAGATGCAATTAAATTAGTTTTAAAAACTCATGCTTATGAGTGGATTAAAGTTGAAGATTCTGATTTCTTTGTTGATGCTAATAAAGACAAAACTGATAAACTGAAAATTGAAATTCACTTTTCAGGAATTACCAATGATGAAGCAAAAAACTTTATAGAATGGTGCGGAATGGCACATGAAAATAATGAAATGAGACCAAAACTCATTTTAATTTACCAAGCTGAAATACGAGATAATAGAATTATTCCTTCTGATGTAAAAGCAGGAATGGATGGAGTAGGATATTTATTAAATGCAGATGCAAGAGATTATTTAAAATGTACCTATTTAAAAGCTTTAAGAGATGCCGATAGTGAGTTAACTGCAAAAAAGAACTCTAGACTTTCTGAAATTTTACAAAAACATGAATTATTTAAAAAAGAGAAAGGCGGAACACATCCTTTCGAAGATGATTTTAAAGCGATAAATGATAAAATTGAAACGCACTTTAAGAAAAATATAAATGAAAACCAAATAGAAGAAAATGAAATTGAAAATCCATACTATAAAAAAATTAAATCCACAATAGATTTTTATTTAGAAAAATTTATTAATGAAAAAACAGCATCACTTTTTTCTTTAGGTAAGCCAGAAATTAAAAATATTCTTGAAAAACTTAATTTAGGAATTTTCGGAAGAAATAATCTAGGTTTAGGGACTATGAATCGCCTTTTTATGGCAGCTGAACTGCTACATTTAAAAAGAGATTGGCATGGATTAAAACTTTGTATGATTGAAGAATTAGAAGCACATCTTCATCCACAGGCTCAAATGAAAATCATAGAAGCATTAAAGGATGAAGCAGATAAAGGAATACAATTTATATTAACAACACATAGTCCAAATATTGCTTCGAAAGTTGATTTAAAATCTTTAATTATTTGCAAAAATAATGATGTTTTTCCAATGGGCGAAGGAAACACAAAACTCGAGAACAAAGATTATGTTTATCTAGAACGTTTTTTAGATGTTACAAAATCTAATTTATTTTTTGCGAAAGGAGTTATTATTGTTGAGGGTTGGTCGGAAGAAATTTTGATTCCTGAAATAGCAAAAAAACTAGATTTAGATTTAACCAAAAAAGAAGTTTCTATTATTAATGTTGCCTCCGTAGCATATTTGCATTTTGCAAACATATTTTTGCGATATGACGATACTAAAGATATGAAAGTTCCTGTTGCAATTGTTACAGACTTTGATAATAGACCAGATGAGAATGGTGATTTCAAAAAATTAGAAGACTTAAATGATAATGATGACAAAAAGCTAAAAACTAAATACGATAATTTGTTAAAACTTAAAGCAAACTTAGATAAAACTGGTGTAAAATTGGAACTTTCTTATCAATGGACTTTAGAATGGTGTTTATTTAAATCCCCAACATTATCAGTTCTTTTTAAAGAATCATTGAAAGAAATACATCCAACAATTTTTAAAACAAATTTTGATGATTTTATATCAATGCTTAAAAAAGTAAATTCAACAAAATTGAATAAAGTCAAGTTAGCATCAAATCTTGCAGATAAAATTAAAAAAAGTACAGAAATATTAAAAAACGATTTAGAAAAAGATGATTATCTTAAATACATAACAGTTTCAATAAAATATGCTTGTAAATATGGAAATTGAAAAACATATAGAACAAGCAGCTAAAATTTTTATTGAAGGAGAAGATTTTGATTTGGAAAGAATTGATTTTATAAATAACTTTGATACTTGTGATTTACTTGCAGTTCCAGGAAGTGGTAAAACAACTGCTTTGATGGCAAAATTATACTGTTTGGCACAAAACATGCCTTTTGAAGATGGCTCAGGAATTTTAGTTTTAGCCCATACTCATAATGCTATTGATGAAATAGAAAACAAATTAAAAAAACATTGTCCTCATCTTTTTGAATATCCAAATTTTGTGGGCACAGTCCAAGGTTTTGTAAATAAGTTTTTGGCAAATCAGGCTTGTTTCAAAAAATACAATTCTTATATAAAAAAAAATGAGGATGAAATTCCATCTAAAAAATTAACATCATCGTTAAAAAAACTTCCTAAATTTGGAAATCCATTAATGACCTATTTTTTTAATCAAATTTACCCCAAATATGCTGGTATTAGTCAGAAAGAGCTACAAAAAAAATTAAATATTAATAAAGATAGAGCAAAAGAATATTTTGATTTACTAAACTCAGAAGAAATATTAAAATATGGGAAATTAGATTATTGTAAAGTAAAAGAAATTGAAAATAAAACTATTGATACAGAATTAAAAAATTTTTTGTTTTTAAAAAATACATCTATACTTAAAAAAGTCGAAGAAGAAAAATTTGAAAAAGGATTACATTATAAACTTGACTTTTTAAATAAAAAATTTACTAATGACAGCAGTTCTTTCGGTTTTGAAAAAAAATCAGGTGAAATATTATTAGAACAATATGAAATTATTTTTGAAGAAGGGTCATTAAGATACATAGATTCATTTTCTTTTGGAGAATGGTATTTAGAAAATTATGCCGTAATAAAAACAATCCTTCAAAAACGTTTCAAATATGTTTTTATAGATGAAATGCAAGATTTAGAAGAGTTTCAAATTAAAATTATTGACGATATTTTTTTTAATGAAAGTTCAAAAACTGTAATTCAAAGAATTGGAGATAAAAATCAATCCATTTATAATTCAGTAAAAGAAAATTGCGATTGGGTTACTAGAGAAGAAAAAGAACCCAAAAAATTTACTGATTTAAAAATTCAAAACTCTATAAGATTATCTCCTACAATAGGACGATTGGTTGATTGTTTTGTTTTAGAAAGACCAAAAGACTATAAAGTTATAGGTGTAAAAGAAATAAAAGGTGGTTGTATTCCTCCTCATTTAATTCTTTTTAATAAAAACACTACTGGTATAGAACTTCAAACCAAATTCAATGAAATTATTTGCAAAAATAAACTTCAAAATTGTGATAAAAATAGAAAAAATGGATTTCATATTATCAGCTGGACAACCGAAAAAGATGATGAAAACAGTGATAAAATTTATTTAAAAAAATTATTTCCAGAATTTATTAAAGAATCTAAACAGAAAAAAGAAGACTATAATTGTTTGAGAAAGCACCTTTTCCTATTTGACAAAGAAAAGAATGCTTTCGGAGCAATTAGAAAATCTATTTTAAATGCTTTAATTAGGATTTTAAGATATGAAGATATTTATAAAGACAAAACCAAAAAACATTTTTACAGGAAAAGTCATTTAATTGAGTTTTTTAAAAATCAAAAAAATGACTTTTACAATGATTTTAATTTTAAATTATTTTCATGGTGTTATGATATAATTGGCAAAAAAAATCATGAAGAAGTTTATATCAAGATAAAAGAATTCATTGAAAGTGATTGTTTTATTAGTTTAAATTGGGAAAATGCCGAAAATTATATTCCAAAATTGATTATCAAATCTAAAGATTTCATAAACAAAGAATTCGATTTAGATGTAACTATTGAAGATTCGAAAGAGATGAAAAGTCAACCTTCTGTAATTGACATTAAACTTTCATCTGTTCATGCTGTAAAGGGAAAAACACATTGCGCAACAATGTATATTGAATCGGCATATCAAAATCCTATTTACGAAACTTTAAAATTCAAAACTAAAAAACCATTTCTTTTTGAAGAACATAAATGCAAAGGAGTTTATGAAAAACAAGCTCTAAAAGTGATGTATGTTGGTTTCTCTCGTCCAACACATTTATTATGTTTTGCAGTTTTGGAGGAAAATGTAAAAGATGATAAAGCTAAATTAGTGAATGCTGGTTGGAAATGGGATAATACCTTATTGAAATAAGGGTAGTAAAAAGCCTAGTTTTTGCTTTCGCTTTTATATTTAGACACTATCCTAAAAAGTGTGTAAGTTAAAAATATAGGGGTTTGACTTTTAATTAAAGTTGAACCCTTTTTTCAAAAATAGTTAAGAACTGGTTGAGG
>JAYVHB010000085.1:0-15623 GCA_043771555.1 Flavobacterium sp.
ATTATTAAAATTTTAAACTTCATCATTTTGAAAACTTTGCAACCAAATAAGCTAGACTCACTTTCCATACATTTTATTTATAGCTTCCGTTTTATTCTGCACTTGCAATTTCTGATACACATGATTCAGATGTCTTTTTACAGTGCTTAATGTAATATTGAGTTTGTCGGCAATTTCTTTATACAAAAAACCTTTACTTAGCAATTCTAACACTTCTTGTTCGCGTTTCGAGATTAAATCAGAAACATTATTTTGTGTTATTGTGTTGAAAGAACTTAATACTTTTCGAGCAATTTTGGGCGACATTGGGCTACCACCATCGTTTAATTCTAATAAAGATTCTATAATTTTTTCGGGCGATGTATTTTTTAAAATATAGCCACTCGCGCCAGCTTTTAATGCCTCAAAAACCTGATCGTTGTCTTCATAAATAGTAAACATTATGAATTGCGTATCTGGAATTTCTGTTTTTATTTCGGTAATACAATCTATACCGCTTTTTCCGGGTAAGTTGATATCGGTTAAAACTATATCGGGATTTAATAATGGCAATTGTGCAATGGCATCTTCGGCATTTTCAAAACTTTGAAGTAGTTTAAAACGGTTGTCGCTTTCAATAATAGTTTGTAAACCTTTTTGAATTTCGATTAAATCTTCTATAATGCAAATCGTAATCATTTTATGATAATTTAGTTTACAAAGTAAAGTTACTCAAAATGATTTGTCAATGGTACTTTCGGTTGATTTTTTATTTGATTAAATCGTCAAGTAAAATACTAAAAACGATTAAAGTACCCGAATCTGAAACAAAATAAAAATTCCCTTTTATTGATTCGATGCGTCTTTTCATATTTTTAAAACCATTTCCAACCAATAAAATTTCTGCAGAATTTTCAAAACCTTTTCCATTGTCCTGAATTGATATGATAAATTGATTTTCAATTTGAATGGTAATTTCAACTTTAGTTGCTTGAGAATGTTTTACGATATTGTGCAATGATTCTTTTACACATAAATAAATGTTTCGCCTGTTTTCGCCAGAAATAACTTCGTTAAAATCAAAGTCTGTAATTTTAAAAAGTAATTCAATTTTATTCTCTTCAAGATAATCAACAGCGAATTGTTTTATTTTAGAAATTAAATCGTCAAGAGTATCGTTATCTTCCTTCATAGCCCATATAATTTCAGACATATTTTCTATTAAGTTCTTTGAAGTTTTCTTAATTTTATTAAGATTTTCTGTTGTTAAATCGCCTTTAGCCATTTGACTTAGGTAAGTTATTGTTGTTAATCCACTGCCTAAATCATCGTGCATGTCGGCAGCAATTCGTGCTCTTTCATTTTCAAGCGCTGTTTGTTTTTCTAAAACTAAATTTTGTAATTTAATCAATTCATTAGCATCATTAAGTAATGCTAAGTTTAAATTTTCCCATTGTTTTTTATTTCTATAACTTATTGCAATCGAAAAGAAAACAATATCAATAAAACAACCAATTATCAACCATTCGGGTGGATTGATCAACATGTCTGGAGTTCGATACATATTGGTGATGTAGCTTATCAACCCTATAATGAAATAGATGGAACAACCATATAAAATGTATCGCTGAAAAGTTAAATCTCTTAATTTATAGCATCGATATAACATTACAGCAGTTAATATAAATATAAACAAGCGAATCCCTATAAATCCATAAGTATTATCAAAATCTCCCCATAAAAAAGATAAAATGATATTTGTGATAGAATATAAAATTAAAATGACCATTATACCCAACCAAGAATAATATAAAAAGGTGCTTTTAGCTTTTTCTACTTCAACAGATTGTAAAATAAAATTGAAATAAAATGCTAAAAACACAATTTGTGTGGCTTCATTAAAATAAATCCTGTAGTATAGATTGGCTTCATTACTATACCAAACAGAATACAAACCCGAAATATCCAATGCCAATAATCCTGCAAAAATGATATACAATAAATAATGAATTATCAATTTATCTTTACTAAATAAATAAAGAACTACATGATAAATAAAAGCAAGTATTATTGCTCCTAAAATAGTAATCGATAAGATGGAAATAGGATGAGATTGCCCCATTTTGATACAAATTATTTTTGCTAATGTATAAAATTATTTTTTCACGAAAACCTGTTAAATAAAGATTAGAAAAAATACTAAATTATCTTTTTTGAATTACTTTTGTACCACTCAAAAAATAATGCTTCCTGATGGAAAAAAAGATACTTTCGATACTGTTTTCAACCCGATTAATGGCAATTTTATTTATAGGTTATGCAGCTGCCATGGCAACTGGAACATTTATTGAAAGCAAATACAATACCGATACTGCCAAGATTTGGATTTATAATGCTTGGTGGTTTGAGGCGATTCATGTTTTTTTCTTGATTAATTTTTTTGGAAATATAAAACGCTATCAATTACTAAAACGCGAAAAATGGTCTACGCTTTTAATCCATCTTTCCTTTATTTTTGTGATCATTGGAGCAGCAGTTACCCGTTATATAAGTTATGAAGGCATGATGCCAATTCGCGAAAACGCCACCGAAAAAAAGTTTTATTCTGATAAAACATTTCTTACTATTATGGTCGATGGCAATCGCAATGGCGAAATGAAACGCCGTGTTTTCGAGAAACCAGTTTTGTTTTCGCAACGTATCCAGAATGGATTTTCTTTAAATAATAATTTTGATAAAATTCCGTTCGAAATTACCAAAACCAATTTTGTCATGGGCGCCACTGAAATGATAAAACCCGATAAAAACGGCACTATTTATCTCAAACTAGTCGAATCTACTGATGGCACACGCCACGAACATTTCTTGAAAGCTGGCGAAGTACAAAACATACATAATGTGCTTTTTTCTTTAAATAAATTTACAAAAGGCGCCATTAATATCAATACACTTGGCGAAACTCCTACTATAAACATGCCGTTTGAAGGACAGTTTATGCGCATGGCCGACAAGCTAAAAGGGCAAGTAACCAAAGATGTAACCCAACCGCTCATGATGCGCTCCTTGTATACCGTTGGCGAAGCCCGTTTTGTTTTTCCAGAACCAGCCAAAAAAGGTGTTATTGCTTACAAATCAAACAACGATTATAAAGTCAAAGAGCATGAAGATGCTGTGGTTTTAAATATCAAATCGGAAGGACAAGAAAAAGAAATTACAGTTCTCGGTTCTAAAGGCAAAGAAGGTGAACCAAAATCTGTAAAAATCGGAAATCTAGAATATACCGTTGCTTTTGGAAGCAAAGCCTACGAATTGCCGTTTGAAGTGAAACTTAACGACTTTATTGCGACCAAATATCCGGGAACCGACAAAAGTTATTCGGCTTTCGAAAGTAAAGTTACTGTAATTGATAAAAAAGAGAAAACGGATGCTCGTATCTATATGAATAACATTCTAGATCATGGTGGCTATCGCTTTTTTCAATCATCGTTTGATCCTGATGAAGGCGGAACAGTACTTTCAGTAAGTCACGATTTTTGGGGAACAGCCATAACCTACGCGGGCTATTTTATGCTGTTTTTTGCCATGATGGCCAATCTTTTTGTCAAAGGATCACGCTTTACCGATTTAAAACGAAAACTAGATGTTGTGAAACTAAAAAAAGAAAAGTTGGCTTTGATAGTAGTACTTTTTGTAAGTTTTTCAGGTTTTTCACAACAACACAAAAAACAAGTTACCGACAAACAAATTGATTCCATTATCCAGAAATATAAAGTTTCAGAAACTCATGCCCAACAATTTGGACGTTTGATTATTCAGGATGCTGGCGGAAGAATGAAACCCGTCAACACTTTTTCGTCGGAGTTGCTGCGCAAAGTGAGTCATTCTAATACCTATAACGGCATGAATTCCGATCAGGTTTTCTTGTCGATGACACAGTTTTCCAACGTTTGGTATGAAGTGCCACTCATTTATTTAAAACCAGGAAACGATAGTATTCGTGCAATTATCGGGATTCCAGCCAAACAAAAATTTGCAAAATTCATCAATTTTTTTGATGATAAAGGCAATTATAAATTATCTAAATATCTAGAAACCGCTTATAAAGCTGCAAATCCTAATAGCTTCGAAAAAGATTTTATAGAAACCGATAAAAAAGTTAACCTAATGAATTCTGCCTTGTTTGGAAGCATTTTGAAAATTTTTCCAATTCCGAACGAAAAAAACTCCAAATGGGTTTCGTATCCCGAATTAGGTACAGCCAATATTAAAGGAAAAGATTCGTTATTGACCCGAAATATATTGCCTATATACCTTAATTCGTTGTCGTTAGCAACAGAAAGCAAATCGTATAAAGAAGCAGATTTTTACCTTAACGGAATCAAAAAGTACCAAAAAGTTTATGGTAGTAAAGTCATGCCGAGCGAGCAAAAAGTAAATTCAGAAATTATATATAACAAATACGATTTATTACAAAAATTGCCTTACTGGTATCTTGGTGCCGCAATGTTAATGTTGTTTTTTGTGATTTTGCAAATTTTTAAAGACAACAAAACCATCCGAATTTTGGTAAATTCGATGCATATTATTGTAGCTATTTTGTTCGTTTTGCATACCATAACGCTTGCTGCACGCTGGTACATTTCAGGTCATGCGCCATGGAGCGATGCCTACGAAGCAATAGTTTATGTAGCGTGGGCAACGATGTTTTTTGGATTAGCGTTTGATATTAAATCCAAACTTACAGTTGCTTCTGCGGCTTTTGTGTCGGCGATGATTTTGGCTGCTGCCTACGCCAATTGGATCGATCCAGAAATTGCCAATTTGCAACCAGTACTTAATTCCTATTGGTTGATGATTCACGTTGCGGTAATCGTTGCGAGTTATGGACCATTTGCTTTAGGAATGATTTTAGGATTCGTTTCCTTATTATTAATTCTTTTCACTAACGAAAAAAACAAGGCTAAAATGGATTTGAACATCCAAGAAATAACCTACATAAACGAAATGGCTTTAACCATTGGCTTGGTCATGCTAACCATCGGGAATTTTCTTGGTGGTCAATGGGCAAACGAATCTTGGGGACGCTATTGGGGTTGGGATCCCAAAGAAACTTGGGCTTTAATAAGTATTATGGTATATGCTTTCGTCATTCACGCGCGTTTCGTTCCTGCGTTACGAGGCAAATGGATATTCAATTTGATGGCGATGTTTGCTTTTGTCTCCATTTTGTTTACTTATTATGGTGTCAATTTTCATTTAACAGGATTACATTCTTACGCCAGTGGCGAGGCAAAATCACTGGATTGGATTTATTATTCCATTGGCACAATAGTGTTAATAGGTTTTATAACCTATCCGAAGTATAAAAAATATTATTCCAAAAAGAAATAGTTTTTTTAGGAGCACAATATTCCAATTCTATCAAGATTTTACCCGCTATTCGTTACAAACGATGTTCACTGAACTCCGCTGAAATTGAAATTAATGTGAAGTAATCTTTTTCTTTTTTTGAGAAAAAAGAAAAAGTATTTACACTGCTATCGGGGCTATAATTCAACATTAAAATCCTTTCACAAAAAAAAGGTTCAACCGTCAAGTTGAACCTTTTTGCTTTCAATAAATCAATACAAATTAAACTTTTCCAAGTGTATACAGTTGCTCCATTGTTGGTCCAGTGCTTCCGCCAGCAGGTTCGAGTGTTATCCCAAAAGCTTCCGCATTATTGGTGCCATCAACGGCAAAAACTTTTTCGGCATTTGAGCTAAAATCTTCAAGCAAACCAATACTTGTTGGCGTTAAAGTTGGACTCAAACGCAACGACCAAATTTGGTACACTTTCCCTTCAGGTGGTTCGGGCAATCCAGAAGCATCAACATATACTTTTTCGGTAGTTTTATTCCAATATATTTTTGCCGAAGCACTTGGTGATACAGCTTGACCAGCGAGAGCAACAATTGTATTTTTCGAATCCCGAATTACTTCCAAAATTTCTTTGGTTTGCCTATTTTTATTTTCAGAGGCTACAACAGCTTCATTCAGCTCGTCCTTTTCTTTAGCGATAGTTACGATTTCATTTTCAATAGTAACTTGCTTGTTATAAAGATATCCAACACCAAGCAATAGTGCAACTGAAGCTGCCCAACCCAAATACTGCAATCTATTCGATTTTTGTTTGAGTTCAACAACATTACGAAGCTTCAACTCTAACTTTAATTTTATTTTCTCAAAAATTTCAGACGAAATCATTGGTGAAAAACTACTCGATAAATTTAATATTGCTTTTTCTATAGCAATAATTTCAGTTTTAACATCGGTATTTATTTTTACCAACTCGCTAATTTCTTTAGTTTCTGTTTCCGATAAAACGCCATAAACATAAAGTTCTAAATTCCCTGATTCGATTATTTCTTGTGTTGTCATGCTACTTTTAGATACGTTCTTAAATCATTAATACAATTTCTATTTTGAGTTTTGACAGTTCCAAGCGGCATTTCGAGTTCTTCAGATGCTTCTTGTTGTGTATATCCTTGAAAAAATAATAACTCGATCAAAGCAATACATTTTGGTTTTAGTTTCTGAACAAATTCTTTGATACCAATAGTATCTATTCTATTAATGAGCTTGTTGCTGTCGTCAAGCAGATGTACGAAATTATCTGATGATAGGTTTTTTTTACTGTTATTAAATCCTTTGGACCGCAACTTGTCGATAGCTGTATTGCGAGCAATATTAAGCATCCAAGTGTACAATCGTCCTTTAGACTCGTTATAGCTATCTATGTTTTTCCAGATTTTTACAAATACTTCTTGAAGCGCATCTTCGGCATCTTCGGTTTCTTTAATCAAATTTGAAATAACTGAAAATAAACTTTTCGAGTACATGTCGTACATAATCGTAAAAGCGCGCGCATCCTTTTCGTGGAGCAACGGCATTAATTCTTCTTGAGTCATTGGTTTTGTTTTTTTGTTGTGAACATGTACGAGAAGGATTTCAATTTGGTTTTGGTAAATGTACTTTTTTTAATCTTTTTTTATTTAAAAAATATGAAATTTAATTTTCTGATTATCAATATTTTAAAAATTATTTTAATTTTTTTAAAACCAAACAAGTAGTTCTATCGTAACTGATGTTATAAATAATTTAAAAATCATTTAAAATGAAAAAAATCATCACTTTATTAGTCTTAGCACTTTTAGTGCTTACAGGAATGTTGTTAATGTCTGCAGATCACGCAGATGCACCAACAGTTACAGGAAACGCTAACGACATTACTGATGTCTATGCTTTTCAAGGGCAAGATACCAACAACATGGTATTTGTAGTAAATACACAAGGATTACTAACGCCAGCAGCAACTGCAACGGCTGTTTTTAACGAAAACGTAATGACCGAAATCAACATTGACAACAATGGTGATGCGGTCGAAGATTTGGTAATTCAAGCCATCAAACGAGGAAGTAAGATGTACTTTTTTGGACCAACAGCTCCAGGAACAACTGGTGTAAATAGTGTGGTAAAAACAGCCTCTGCAGCAGGAAACGTAGAAATTTCTTCTCAAACTGGTGCGCCAATTGTTGCTACAGCAAACGGTATGAAATTTTTTGCTGGACCAAGAGATGATCCTTTCTTTTTTGACTTAGGACAATTCAAATCTATTTTGATGGGTACAGCAACTGGTTTTAACAATCCTGGCGTTGATACTTTTAAAGGTACAAATGTGCTTTCTACAGTAATCGAAATTCCAAAATCGTTATTAGGCGGAACTGGAACCTCTGTAAATATTTGGGCAGAGACAAAACAAAAACAATAATTTAATTTTAATAAAAAATAATAATATGAAATCAATATTCAAAACCATTGCTTTATCACTAGTTGCAATAGTAGCAACAAGTTGTTCTAAAGATGACGAAACTACAACACCAGTTGTTGATCCACCTGCAATAGATTTTTCAGGTACTTATGTGATGAAAGATCAAATGGCTAGACCAGCAATAAACACGGTTTTTATTGCATCTGGCGCTCCAAAAGATATGTTCAATAATACTATTCCCTCTATGCAAGGTGCGGCTTACCAACCAACTTTTCAAACACGATTGTTGGCTTTAAACCCAGATTATACCACAAATGCATTGACTTTTACAGCAGCACAATTTACGGGTGCATTAGCAACAGATGTATTGACAGTTAAGAAAACAGGAGTAACCACTTTTTTTGATGGTACAAATGTATTAACTGGTCGTGCTTTAGCAGATGATGTTATTAGTACAGAACTATTATTAATTTTTGGAGGACCAACAGGAACAGAAAAACCAACTTTGACAGATGATCATGTTAATGCTAATGACAAACCATTTTTAACATCGTTTCCTTACTTAGCAGCAGCTTGGTAAAAAATAATAAAATAGGAGCGCATAATTATCTGTGCGCTCTTTTTTTTCTAATAAAAAAACACTTAACAAAATGAAAACCTCAAATTTAATAGCGTTATGTTATGCAATTTTACTTTTAGTGAGTTGCAACGATAATTCAAAACAAGTTACAAAATCGAAAGATTACAATTCTTTTTTAGAAATCAAAACCAATAAATCGAAGGATTTTATCAATGGCGAAATTGATTTTTGGCAAAAAAAATTCGATGAAGCGCCCAACCAAACAAGTTATTTGAGTTTATTGGCATCAAATTATTCAAAACTTTTTGAAAATACGGGCGATATAAAATATTTAATTAACGCTGAAGAACTTCTTTTAAAGTCCAACAAAGTCAATAATTATTCGGAAGTTGGAACTATTCGATCATTAGCACGAAATTATATTACGAAACACCGTTTCAAGGAAGCATTAGTTTTAGCTAAGAAGGCTTTAGCCATTGGCGAAGGTTTAAAAGAAACTCAAAAATTACTTTTTGATGTGCAAATGGAACTCGGAAATTACTTTGAAGCAGAAAAAAATCTAGTAGCCATTAAAGACTTTAACGATTTTGATTATCTCATCCGATTGTCCAAATGGAGTGATCATAATGGAGATTTGAAATCGGCAATTAATTTTATGGAAAAAGCAAAAACAATAGCTTTTGATAATAATAACAAAAGCCTAAAAATCTGGACATTATCCAATCTCGGTGATTTGAATGGTCATGCAGGAAATATTGAAAAATCGTATGATTATTATTTGAAAACGTTAGCCTTGGAGCCCAATAATAGTTATGCTTTGAAAGGAATTGCATGGATTGTTTTTTCGTATGAGCGCAACACCAAAGAAGCCAACCGAATTGTTGATGCTATTGCGAAAAATCATGATACGCCCGATTTCTATCTATTGAAAGCACAATTTGCTGATTTTGAAAATAATACCAAAGCAAAAACCGAAAACTTGAAACGCTATTTCAAGATGCTAAACAATCCATTGTATGGTGCGATGTATAATAAATACAACACGTTGTTATATGCTGATGATGCAAAGTCAACTCAAAAAGCCTTAGAAATTGCCAAAATAGAAGTTCTAAATCGTCCAACTCCAGATTCCTACGATTTATTGGCTTGGTCGTATTATAATCTTGGCGATAAACAAAAAGCGTTAAAAATTGAGCAAAAATATGTTGTTGGAAAATCCTTTGAACCAAAGCTGAATTTTCATTTAGCAACAATATATAAAGCCAACAATATGCTTACAGCTGTAAAACCTATAAAAGAAGAATTACAAAATGCTACTTACGAATTAGGACCATTATTTATAAATAAAATTAAAAATTTGTAATGAAAAATCGAATTGGTCTGTTATTATTTCTAATATCAAGTTCTGTGATTTCTCAAATTACAGATCAAAAAACTACTTTTCTTACAAACAGTTTAATTGATAGAAATGAAAAATTAAACTTCACATCAAATACTTTGGATAAGATTCGAAATCAATTTAGATTTGATAATTCAAAGTTTGAAATAAAACTATAACGTGTGTACGGTTATGATATTGAAGATGTTGACTTTGAAGAATATTCGTTTTTTACAGAGCTAAATATTTATAACGAAATTTTTGCACAAATCGAAGCAACTACTTTTGTTTATGCAACAATTACCATAAAAATATAGTGCATTGATTTTTGTTTTGTTTGTTTTGTTGATAATAGAATTATTTGAGGTTTTTCTATTATTTTGTTAGGGAACTCGCTGGTAGTAATCAGCGAGTTTTTTTATGATTTGTTCCTAAATTAATCCTTACTTTTTGAATACTTTTACAAAAAAATATAAAATGAAAAAAATAGGAATTTTAATCGTTTGTGTTTCGCTTTTAAGCTGCAAAAATAAACAAACTAGTACACCAGCTACTTTTGAAAACAAAAACATAATCTCAAAAAAAATGACAACACAAAACATTTACCAATTTAAAGTAACCGATTTATCGGGTAACGAATTTGATTTTGCAACCCTAAAAGGAAAAAACATCATGATTGTAAATACAGCTTCCAAATGCGGATTAACGCCACAATACAAGGATTTGGAAGTTATTTATCAAAAATACAAATCCAAAAACTTTGTGATTATAGGTTTTCCAGCCAATAATTTTGGCAAACAAGAACCAGGAACCGATGAAGAAATTGGCTCTTTTTGCGAAAAAAACTACGGCGTTACTTTCCCAATGATGAGTAAAATTTCGGTAAAAGGCTCAGACATGAACGAAGTTTATAAATTTCTAACCCAAAAATCGCAAAACGGATTGCAAGACAGCGATGTAGAATGGAATTTCCAAAAATATTTGCTTAACGAAAATGGCGAATTAGAAAAAGTCATTAAACCGCAAACCCTTCCAACCGATCCCGAAGTTGTGAATTGGATTACAAAATAGATTTTTTTTTTTAAAAAACCTGTTTTTTTGACTTTTTGAGTTGTTTTTATTTTTATGGAACGCTTTTTGTAAAGTGGTATTTGCAATTTTGCAATCAAAAATTAAATAAAAAAAATGAAAAAAGTAGCCCTGTCTTTTGCATTAGTAATTGGATTGATAGTAACATCATGTAATAAGGATGATGATAACACACCAAATGTTGTAGGAAAATGGAATATTAGTAAACAAGGAATTTTTACAAATTCGGTTGAATCGCTTACAGACTATCCTCATGAAGCAAATTGCGGTAAGGATTACATGCAACTTAATGCTGATGCAACAATGATTGACGGAGAGTTTACCTCTATAACAACACCATGTCAGGAGTTAAAAGTTTCGGGAACATACACATTAAAAGACAATAAGTTGAGTTTAAATAACGATGGTGGAACCAGAAACTACGATGTTATTTTGCAAACCGATACCGAATTAAAAATACGAGCTTCAAATGGCGCAACTATTTTGTTTATAAGGAACTAATAAAATACTACAACGAAAAATCCCGTTTCAATTATTTGAAACGGGATTTTTTTTATAACAACTTCTGCATAAAAACACTGTGCAACCAGCGGTCAAATTTATAGCCCGATTCTTTTATAAATCCTGCTTTTTCGAACTCAAATTGCTCATGAAAAGCAATGCTATTGGTATTTTCAGAGTCGATAACGCCAATCATGGTGTGCAAGTTTTGTTTTTTGGCAAGTGCTATAAGTTGTTGCATCAAAATTTTTCCAATGCCTTTTCCATGAAAATCGTTTTGAACATAAACCGAATGTTCTACGGTAAATTTATACGCTTCTCGAAATCTAAATTCGCTATAATACCCAAAACCAACAACAACATCGTTTTCAATTGCAACAATAACAGGAAAACCTTTTTGTAATTTATCTTCAAAAATAGCGATTTGATTTTCTAAACTTCGAATTTTATAATCATATAAAGCCGTAGAATTAAGAATATTGTAATTGATAATTTCCAGAATTGCATTGGCATCTTCAATTTGATACGATCTAATTTCCATTGTAAATAATTTGTCGTAAAAGTAGCAAAAACGCGAGTAACTTTGTAACTTTGTATATTCGATTTTTATACAAAATGATCTATCCCAAAATTCCTTTAGCACAATCGATTATCGAAATTTTTCAGGTTAAAGGCATCAAAAATATTGTTATTTCTCCAGGATCCAGAAACGCACCTTTGACCCTTGGATTTGTACACAACCCAAATTTTACTTGTTATAGTATCGCCGATGAGCGTTGTGCTGGTTTTTTTGCGTTAGGAATAGCACAACAAACCCAACAACCAACAGTTTTGGTTTGCACATCGGGCTCGGCACTTCTTAATTATTATCCTGCTTTTGCGGAAGCGTTTTATAATCAGATTCCGCTTATTGTTGTTTCAGCAGATAGACCTCAAAACAAAGTTGATATTGGCGATGGGCAGACCATACGGCAAGAGGATGTTTTTGTAAATCATAGTTGGTACAATGCCAATCTTCTCGAAAAAGCTTCGGCAGATAATGATTTCAAAATTCAAGAAGCCATTTATCATGCCGTTTCAAAACGTGGTCCAGTGCATATCAATGTGCCGTTTGAAGAACCTTTGTATGAAACAACAACAAATCTCGAAGTTACTCCTATATATATATCAAAAACTAAAGCGCTAACTGAAGTCGAAAATTTAGAGAAATTTGCAACTATTTGGAACACTTCCAAGAAGAAAATGATTTTGGTAGGCGAATGTTTTCCAGATTTTATAGCCGATTCACTTACAGAAATAGTTGCAAATGACAATTCGATTGTTGTGATGACCGAAACCATATCCAATTGGCATCACGAAAGTTTTATTAACAATATAGACACAATTATTTCTCCTTTTTCTGATAAAGATTGCACAGCTTTTCAACCCGAAATACTAATTACTTTTGGCGGAATGATTGTCTCCAAGCGTATCAAGACGTTTTTACGAAAATACCAGCCAAAACACCATTGGCATATCGACGAAATACGAGCGTATAATGTTTTTGGTTGTTTGTCACATCATTTTGTTTGCCATCCAAATGCTTTTTTTGCAAAGTTTTTTCAAATAACAAAAAATTCAGAAAGTAATTTCAGACAAAATATACAAGAAATAAAATTTTTTCGAGCTCAAAAACACATAAACTATTTAGCAAGTATTCCATTTTCAGATTTTAAAGCTTTCGAAATAATTTTTCCGAGTTTGCCCAAAAATTCGATGTTACAGTTGGGCAACAGTTCTACTATTAGATATGCACAATTGTTTGACATAGATAAAAGTATAGCAATTTTTTGCAATCGTGGCACAAGTGGTATTGATGGTTGTACTTCAACCGCAATTGGAGCATCAGTTTCAAGTAAAAAACAAACTATTTTTATTACAGGCGATATAGGTTTCTTATACGATAGTAACGCATTATGGAACAATTATATTCCAAAAAATTTCAAAATTATTTTGATAAATAATGGTGGCGGAGGCATTTTTAGAATTTTGCCTGGACATGAAGAAACTCCAGTATTTAATAGCTTTTTCGAAACATCTCATTGCCTTACAGCCGAGCATTTAGCAAAAATGTATCAGTTTGAATACCGACTTGCCAGCACAATTGAAAGTCTCGAAAAGCAACTTCAAGATTTTTATACTATAGACAAACCAGCAATTTTAGAAGTCTTCACTCCAACCAAAAGTAATGATATTTTTCTGCTTGATTATTTCCAAAAATTAACATGATTAAAATAAAATTGTTAATAAATAATATTGCTATCTTAAATTATTTTGTTAAATTTGATTTTAATTTTAAATATAAAAACTAATAAAATACAAAACTATGAGCAAAAGAGACGAACTAATCACGAAGTATGCAGCAGACATGAAAGACAAAATGGGTGTGACTGCAGATATGGCTTTATTGACAAAAGTAACTATTGGTTGCGGACCATCAATTTATAATAAAGATTCTTCTACAGTTTCTGGATCTGACGAAAAAGAATTAGCAACTGTAAAAAACAATTTCCTTATCAAAAAATTAGGATTAAAAGACAGCAAAGATCTTGATGCAGGTATTGATGCAGTTATGGAAAAATACGGTAAATCTAACAAATCAAAATACAGAGCGGTTGTATATTACATGCTAGCTGTACATTTCAAAAAAGAAAGCGTATACGCAAAATAATTTTTTTTGAATAAAATATCAAAAGCGTTTCAGAAGTGAGACGCTTTTTTTGTGTTCAAATTGTTGCAAAACCAACTTTGAAACGTTGTACCTTTGTATTTTATAAATTAGCACTAATGATTCAAATAGGCAAATACAATACACTTACCATTCTCCGTGATACCAATGTAGGACTATATCTTGGCGATCCAAACATAAGTAGAATAGGAGCAGAAGATATTCTGTTACCCAATAAATATGTTCCAAAAGTATTTGAAATTGGCGAAGAAGTATCTGTTTTTATCTATCTAGATCATGAAGAACGACCAGTAGCCACAACCCTTGAACCTTATATTTTATTAAACGAATTTGCACTTTTGCGTGTCAATTATGTAAATCAAGTTGGAGCTTTTATGGATTGGGGCATGGAAAAAGATATTCTGGTTCCGTTCAAAGAGCAAGCGCGCCCAATGGAAAAAGGAAAACGCTATTTGGTGTATCTTTATTTGGACGAAAAAACAAACCGCTTGGTAGCTTCGAGCAAAACCAATCAGTTTCTCAATAATGAAAATATATCTGTTGAAGTTGGGGAAGAAGTGGAGTTGATCGTATCGCACATTACCGAATTAGGTATTAACGTCATCATCAACGAACAACACAAAGGATTATTGTACAAAGATGAAGTGTATGACGATGCTATTCGAACGGGCGATCGCGCTCGTGGATATATAAAAAATATTCGTCCTGACGGAAAAATAGATGTGTCATTGCAAAAACAAGGTTACGAAAATGTAGAACCTAATGCGTTGCGAATCATGGACGAACTTCGAGCTAGTAGAGGCTTTTTAAGATTAACAGACAATTCGCATCCAGAAGACATTAAGACCGTTTTGAAAATGAGCAAAAAAACATTTAAAAAAGCCATCGGAGCTTTATACAAAGAAAAGCAAATTGAAATAAAAGAGGACGGAATATATTTAGTAAAGGTATAATGTAAAAAGGTTGCCAATAAAACTGACAACCTTTTTCTCAATAAAAAACAAATAAAAATTATTTATTTACTATAAATTTTTGAGAATAACTTTCAGAATCAATTTTTAAATTTAGCAAGTAAATTCCATTTGATAAACTTGAAACATCAATTTTCGAATTAGAAATAATTGATTTACTAACCTGTCTTCCGCTAATATCCGTAATAGTATAATTTATTTTTTCTGCCTGAAACGGAAAATTAAATTGCAATACATCCGCCACCGGATTTGGGAACATAGTAATATTTTTTGATTGGAAATTATTTGTCGCTAAATTCACAACTGGCAACGGAATCAAAGTTCCACCAGTATTCAAAGCTACCCAAAGTCCAAAAGCTGGGCCATTGCTATTCACGGCAGGATTCAAAAAACCAGAAGCCAAAACAGTGAGAGCTTTTCCTTGTAATGCTAAAGTTTGTAATGGAGCAGAAAAAGTTGCTACAACAGGCGATCCAGCTGCTGGTGTTACATTCAACGTATAATTCGCTGTTGCCAATTCCAAATAACCAGCAAATTGTGGATACGAAATATCGTTAACCAAACCAACAACAGGAACCGAAGTTTCA
>JAYVHB010000086.1:0-25693 GCA_043771555.1 Flavobacterium sp.
TATCAATTTAGGTGGAAGAGAATGGGTTAATCCTCAAGGAGAAACTAAATATTTTAATTCTATTAAAGGTTGGAGAATAGAAAAATTACAAAGCGAAGCAACAGCAGGACAACAAGTTCCGCCAATGCCAGTAGCAGAAGCATTTGCTCCAGCAACAAATTTTAAAGAAGAAGAACACGACGATTTACCTTTCTAAAAGTTGGAAGATGGAAGTCAGAAGTTTGAGTTGTACTTAAATTTCTGACTTTTTCATTGAGATTGATTTTTGAAGTTGTCCTTCGACAAGCTCAGGATGACATTGTTTTTTAATATTAATATTGAAATTCTATTATGAGATTCCTACGAAATGACAAACTTTGAGGATAAATTTTATTATGAATTTGCGTTGAAATTGATTTTTGAAGTTGATATTGACTTTTGAAATTGATATTGATTTTTGAAATTGATATTGATTTTTGAAATTGACTTTAAATTAACTCAAGAATTGCTTCGACGAATCTCGAAATTGAACTTTCATGTAAATTAAAGTATAAATCGGGTTCGATACATTCTATTTCCATGAGATGGAGTTCGTTTTCTATACAAATTCCGTCTACTCGGGCGTACAATAAATCTTCTGAAAAAGTATTCACTACCCCGAAAGCCTTGTCAATAAGGCTTTGATTTGGGTTAGCCAAAGTATAGATTCCGCCAAATTGTGATTGAATGCGAAACTCGCCTTTGACTGGTTTTTTGTTGACGGCATGCGAGAATTTTTTATTGAAAAATATAAACGATGTCTCGCCCAATGTCTGAATTTCGGGCATGAATTGTTGCAACAAAAGTTCTTTTTCAGCAGCAATTGATTGGTATGCTTGGTTTGTTTTTTCGATATCAGAAATTTCAAAAACCGAAGTTTGGTAAGATCCAGCGGAGTAAGCTGGTTTTATAACGGCTTTTTGCCAATGACTTGGAATTATTTGTTGAAGATTTAGGCTGTTGGTTTTGTCTATAAAAATGGTTTGCAGAATCGTAAATCCTTGTTGTTGCAGTTCGCGAAGGTAAAATTTGTGTTTGTTTTGGTTGATTATTGAAATCGAATTTAGGGTTCTTATTCCTAATTTTTCGATGTGTTGTAACCAAGCATCAAACTCTTGTTGTTTTTCGTAATAATCCCAAGTATTTCTGAAAACAAGCAAATTGAAATCTTGCCAATTTATGGTTTTATCATTCCAAATAACTGCTTTTGCTTGGATGTTGTGTTTTGCCAATTCGGGAATAAGAAGTTGATCGGTTTCGAGAAGATTTGGTATTTTTTGGCAGGTAAGTAGCGCGATTTTCATGATTTGACGAATGGTTTATTGATTGGATACTATTTGTTTTGTCGTGATGCCCTAGCCCCGATAGTAGTGGAAATCCTTTTTTCGGGCGATTTTTTTCGCCAAAAAAAGATTGCAACGAATAGCGGGAAATAGCTCCTAAAAATACTATTTACGAGTATCGCTTTCGATGATTCCGTCACGCAATCGGATGATACGATGGGCATATTCGGCAATTTCTTCTTCGTGGGTAACCAAAATTACGGTGTTGCCTTGGGCATGAATATCGCCAAAAAGTTTCATGATTTCGACGGATGTTTTGCTATCGAGATTTCCGGTAGGTTCGTCGGCAAGAATTATCGACGGTTTGTTTACTAGTGCACGGGCAATGGCTACTCGCTGGCGTTGTCCGCCCGAAAGTTGGTTGGGTTGATGGTCCATGCGGTCGCCAAGATTGACTTGATTGAGCACTTCGGTAGCGCGAATATTGCGTTCGGATTTGGAATATCCAGCGTAAATCATCGGCAAAGCGACATTATCTAGCGCGGTTGTTCTTGGCAAAAGGTTGAAGGTTTGAAACACAAACCCGATTTCTTTATTCCGAATTTCGGCCAAATCGTCGTCGATCATCTGCGAAACATCTTTTCCGTTCAAGATATAACTTCCCGAAGTTGGCGTATCGAGGCAACCCAAAAGATTCATCAAGGTTGATTTTCCTGATCCTGACGGCCCCATAAGGGCAACATATTCGCCTTTATTGATTTGAAGATCAATGCCTTTGAGAACATAAACAATCTCGTTGCCGAGAATAAAATCGCGCTTGATGTTTTTGATGTCTATTAATGATGTTGCCATAGTTTTCAGTTTTCAGTCACAGTTTTCAGTCACAGTTTTCAGGTTGCATGAATGATTTTCTTATTAAAAACCAAAGGTAAATAAGAATAACATATAAGACATATTTTTTACTAAAATGTTACAATTTTAAGCATATAAAACTCAAAACTGCGACTTAAAACTTAATACTATTTATACACGAATCACAAAATGTTCTTTTTCTTGTTCGGCTCTGAAGAAAACAATTCCCCACTGGAAGGTGTCGATTGTTACTTTTACTTTAGGATGATTTTTTATGATTTGCCAAGCATTTTCCCTTATCTTATGGATATTGTCAACAGTCTTTAATATCTTTGCATATTATTCTACAAAACACCGTTAACTATGAAAACTATTCTTTTGATTTTCTTTTTTGTAATTACAACAGCTACTAGTTTAGCTCAGTGTTGGATTACTATTGCAATAGGACCAACACACAGCTTAGGAATAAAATCCAACGGAACTTTGTGGGCTTGGGGAGAAAATTCATTTGGTCAATTAGGTGATGGAACTTTAATAGATAAAAATATACCAATTCAAATAGGAACAGCTTCAAATTGGAAAACGGTTGCTGCAGGGCTAGAATGTTCTTATGCCATTAAAGCAAATGGGACTTTATGGACCTGGGGCTTCAATGGATTTGGACAATTAGGTAATGGAACCAATATTAATGTGATTTTGCCTACCCAAATAGGAACAGCTACAAATTGGAAAACATTAGATGCAGTGGGATATATTATTTTTGGACTCAAATTGGACGGTACTCTTTGGTCTTGTGGTATTAATACGGAAGGCGAATTAGGTGATGGAACTACGATTAATAGAAAGGAATTTATTCAAGTTGGAACAGATTTTAATTGGGCTCAAGTATCTGTTTCAAACTCGGCTACAACTTTTGCGGTCAAGACAAATGGCACGCTTTGGGCTTGGGGTCATAATGGGTTTTATGGGAATGGTACATTGACTGATTCTCTTGTACCTATTCAAATTGGAATTGCTTCAAATTGGAAGTCTATTTCAGCGGGCGAGTTTCATTGTTTAGCTTTAAAAACAAATGGAACAATTTGGGGATGGGGCTTTAGTAATAATGGTGAATTAGGACTAGGAAACAATTCTCAAGTTTCCTTTCCTGTGCAAATTGGAACTGGAACCAATTGGCGTGATGTAGATTCGGGTTACACACACAGTACAGCAATTAAAAATGATGGTACTTTGTGGGCTTGTGGTCAAAATATTTACGGACAACTAGGTATTGGCACAATTAATAGTTCAAACATTTTTTTGCAAATAGGAACTGCAACTAATTGGGCTAAAATAGATGCAACTGAATATTATACAATTGCACTCAAAACTGATGGATCGCTTTGGTCTTCGGGCATTAATTATTTTGGGCAATTAGGAATTGGTTCAAATATAAATTCAACATTTCTGACACCAATTAATTGTCCAGAATTAAGCGTGGAACAAGATTATGATAAATTTCCCTTTTTAATTTCCCCTAATCCAGCAACTTCTGAATTAAGTATATTAACTTCTGGGTATAAAGTTATTAAAAAAATAAAAATTTTAGATTTTACAGGAAAAACTATTTTGGAGCAAAGTTCTGATTTTCATAAAGTTCAAGTTGAAAATTTAGCTTCTGGGATGTATTTATTATTAATGTTTAGTGATGAGGATAAGATTTTTCAACAAAAATTCATGAAGAAATAATCATTTATTTATGCACGAATCACAAAATGCTCTTTTTCTTGTTCGGTTCTAAAAAAAACAATTCCCCATTGAAAAGTGTCGATTGTTACTTTTACTTTAGGATGATTTTTGATAATTTCCCAAGCATTTTCCATTTCTTGACTCCAATGAATATCATCGAAAATCCAAACGGAATCGTTGGTGATTGTTGGCAATAAAAGTTCGAAATAGTTGATAGTTGCTTTCAAAGAATGATTACCATCTATATATATAAAGTCGAAAGTCGAAAGTCGAAAGTCGAAAGATTTGAGATAACTTGAAAATTCGGTATTTATCAAGTTTACATTTTTGATATTGAATTTTTGTAATTGTAATTGACATTGCAATTGTGTTTGAGCACAACCTTCAAGCGAAATTATTTTTGAATTTGGATTTCCCAACGAAAGGGCAGAAGTTGCTAATCCTAAGGAAGTTCCAATTTCTAGAATCGATTCGGGTTGAAAATAACGAACTATTCGAAACAATAATTCGGCGCGTTTTACCGAAATTCCTGCTGTTTTTGCGATTTTAGAAATTTGTCTTTTGTTGGATTTAAAAACTCGTGAACCCGCTCCAAAATCTGTGACCTCAATAAAATTTTTATTTTCTAAAAGTATTTTACGGTAGTTTTTTAAAACAGAATATTCGGGATAAATGGTATTGTCATAAAAGCATTTCGTTACCAAATCAAATACAAACGGCGAATGAATGCCGTGTTCGTTTTTGGAGTTCCAGAGGAATTTTAGATATGAAATTATAGTTTGAATCATAAAATGTTAATTGTTGTCATTTCGACGAAGGAGAAATCTCATCAATAAATTATCATCATGAGATTCTTCGTTCCTCAGAATGACAATTTAGGATTCCATTTTCGCACTCAAATCAAACCAACGTTCTTCTCGATCTTCCATTTTATTAATAATATTTTCGAGTTCTTTGGCTTTTGCAGAAATATCAACATCAGCAACTTTTCCGTCGCTAAAAAGTTGTTCGATTTTTTGTTTCTCGAGTTCTAAATCTTTGATTTCTCGTTCGATTTTCTGATATTCTTTTTGTTCGTTGAACGTCAAATTTCCAGTAGGATTTTTCTGCTTCCAATCTGGTTTTTCAGTGTTGACACTATCGAGTTTTTTTGGCTCAGCCGAATCTTCATACGCTCTAAAATCAGAATAATTTCCGGGAAAATTCTCAATTTCGCCTTCACCTCGAAAAACGAATAGATTATCGACAATCTTGTCCATAAAGTAGCGGTCGTGCGACACTACAAGCAAGCAACCCGGATAATCCAACAAGAAACTTTCTAGAACATTAAGTGTTACAATATCCAAATCATTAGTAGGCTCATCAAGAATCAAAAAATTAGGATTCTGAATCAAAACCGTACATAAATACAAGCGTTTGAGCTCGCCACCCGATAGTTTCTCTACAAAATCATGTTGTTTTTTGCGATCGAATAAAAAACGTTCCAAAAGCTGTCCTGCCGAAATCAGTTTTCCTTTTGCTAGCGGAATAAACTCGCCATATTCCTTAATAATATCAATTACTTTTTGCCCTGGTTTTGGGTTTATGCCACTTTGAGTGTAATAACCAATTTTTATGGTTTCGCCTGTAATCACTTTGCCCGAATCAACCGGAATTGTTTGCGTCAAAAGGTTCAAAAAAGTCGATTTTCCTGTGCCGTTTTTACCAATAATCCCAATGCGTTCGCCACGCTGAAAATCAAAACTAAAGGTGTCTAAAATGACTTTGTCTTTAAATTTTTTCGAAATTTTATGCAGCTCAATAATTTTCGAACCCATTCGTTCCATGTTTATTTCGAGTTCCACCGCATTTTCGCGACGACGCGATTGCGCTTTTTCTTTAATTACATAAAAATCGTCTTGTCTCGATTTCGACTTTGTAGTTCGTGCTTTTGGTTGGCGACGCATCCAAGCCAATTCCTTGATAAACAGGTTTTGTGCCTTGTCTACACTGGAGTTTTCGGAGACAATTCGTTCTTCTTTTTTCTCTAAATAATACGAATAATTTCCTTTGTAAGTATACAATTTTCCGTTGTCGAGCTCAATAATTTCGTTACACACACGCTCCAGAAAAAAGCGGTCGTGCGTAACCATAAATAGTGTAATATTTTCTTTTGCAAAATAACTTTCGAGCCATTCGATCATTTCTAAATCCAAGTGATTGGTTGGTTCGTCAAGAATTAACAAATCTGGTCGATTAATTAAAATAATCGCCAACGAAAGCCGTTTTTTCTGTCCGCCCGAAAGGTTTTTTACCTTCAATTTAAAATCTTCCAACTTCAATTTAAACAAAATTTGCTTGTACTGCGTCTCAAAATCCCAAGCATTATGCAAATCCATTTTATCAAAAGCCGCTTGGTAGGCATCCGAATCGTCTGGATTTTCTAGCGCTTTTTCGTATTGTTCAATCACTTTCAAAACCACATTATCACTCGCAAAAATACTTTCCTCGATCGTCAGCTCGTCTTGCAGGTTCGCATCTTGACTCAAAAACGCCATATTAATGCCTTTCCGAACCACAACTTGCCCCGTATCTGGCTCGTCTTCGCCGTTGATAATCTTCATGATACAGGTTTTTCCCGAACCATTTTTGGCAATAAAAGCAATTTTTTGGTCTTTATTAATCCCAAACGAAATATTTTCGAACAAGGTGCGTTCTCCAAAAGATTTCGAAATATTCTCAACAGATAAGTAATTCACAAGGCAATTTTTTTGCAAAAGTACGTTATTTGTTTCAAGAATTTGGAGCAAAACGCGTGCGAATTTCGATATGCCATTTTCCTGCTTTCGCCTTTATTTTGTTCCGCTTTGCTCCACAAGGATATCGGCTTAATCAGGGCTATCAGATTGGCTTTTGGGTATTTTATAAACTTTTGGGCTATCTTTTTTTAAAAAAATTATATATTTGTTCTTTATTTCATAATTATGGAAACGCCAAAAAAATATTCTTCAGACGAAAAAATTCATTCAGTTCAAGAACCAGCATCGGTTTATGAAACCGAAAGTAAATCAACAACCAATCAATCAGAAGAATTGCATCCAATACTGTTAAAATTAATCGAAAAAGGCAAACGTGAATCTGAGCTAGGTTTGGGAATTCCACATGAAGAAGCGATGCGTAGAATTAAGTTAAAATTCCCTTTTCTGAAATGAGCTTTAGTATAAGTTGGGATTTATCTGCATTAGAAACTTATAATGAAGAAGTTGCATTTATCTTATTAAAATGGAATGTTAAGGAAGTTCAAAAATTTAAAGAATTAGTTGACGAAAATTTAATGAGATTGTCATTAAACCCAGAAATTGGAGTTTTTAATTTGCAAAGCAAAATTTACACATTAGTAATTTCAAAGCAAACTACCTTACATTATGATTTTGACATAACTAAAAATGAAATTGAATTAATTGTTTTCTGGAACAATTCCCAAAACCCCGACGACTTAGCCAAGTTGCTTTAAACTATCTTAAAAATGCAACTTTCTATCATCATACTCAATTATAACGTTCGCTATTTTCTGGAACAATGCGTTTGTAGCGTTACAAAAGCTATCGAGAATCTCGATGCCGAAATTATTGTTGTGGACAATAATTCATCTGACGCAAGTTGCGCCATGATGAAAACCCGTTTTCCGAGTATCAAACTTATAGAAAACAAAGAAAATACGGGTTTCCCAAAAGGCAATAACATAGGAGTTGCACAAGCCAAAGGCAAATATATTTGTATCTTAAATCCCGATACGGTTGTTGCAGAAGATACTTTTGACAAAGTCTTAGCTTTTGCCGAAAAACAAACCAATCTTGGTATTGTAGGTTGCAAACTTGTGGACGGAACAGGAAATTTCTTGCCCGAATGCAAACGAGGAACACCAACGCCTTGGGTAGCTTTTACAAAAATATTCAATTTGGGTGCGATTTTTTCAAAAAAAATATTTAAAACCGAGATTTTTACCAAATATTATGCACATCATATTACTGAAAATCAAACCGGAAAAGTCGATATTCTTGTTGGTGCTTTTATGGTTATGAAACGCGATTTGTACAATGAAGTGGGCGGTTTTGACGAAAAATGTTTTATGTATTCCGACGATATCGACTTGAGTTACATGGTGTTACGAAAAGGGAAATCCAATTTTTATTTTCATGAAACATCCATAATTCATTACAAAGGCGAAAGTACTATTAAGGATGGAACTTACATGCAACGTTTTCGTGACGCAATGAATTTTTTCTACGAAAAACACTTCAAAGTATCCATGTTTTTTACCATTTTCATGAAAATCGGAATCATTTTATTCGTAAAATTAAAAAAGCACCAAGGCATTCAAAAACCAAAATCGCAACCCGAAAATTACATTTTGATTTCTGACAACTACAATTTGAAAGAAAAACTCGAAAAACAATTCAATAAATCAGTTGACTTTCAACAGTCAACGCAATCGTTTTCTAAAAAAACAGCATCCGAAGTAATTTTTGACAATAACTTTGTAAATTTCGAAACAATAATTTCAGCAATGGAAGCACATTCCAAATCGAGTTTAACTTTTAAAATTCTGCCTCAATCATCAAATTTTGTTATTGGTAGCGACAGTTGTTATGATCGTGGCGAAGTCATTTTGATATAAGTTTTTCAACTTATCAAAAACTTTCAACAATAAACTCCAACCAACTTTTTTTTCGTATTTTTGCATCACATAACCTATTACCTTTTTAAAGGAAAAACTATGGCTAGATTTGAATTGAAACTCCCAAAAATGGGCGAAAGCGTAGCAGAAGCAACCATCACTAACTGGCTGAAACAAGTTGGTGACAAGATCGAATTGGACGAAGCCGTTCTTGAAATTGCAACCGACAAAGTAGACAGTGAAGTGCCAAGCGAAGTCGCTGGTATATTGGTAGAACAACTATTTCAGAAAGACGATTTAGTGCAAGTTGGACAAACCATTGCCATAATCGAAACCGAAGTAAATGCTGTTGTAACCACCAAAATCGAAACTCCGGTTGCCACTTCCGAAGAAGTTGTCGCTATTGAAAAATCGATGGATGCTGTTAAAGAATTTGTTGCTGCGCCAGTTGCTGCTGTGGCTCAAAATGTTACTCCCGAAACTTCGGGATCAGACAAGTTTTTCTCGCCATTAGTAAAAAATATCGCCAAAGAAGAAGGAATTTCAGTTGCCGAACTCGAAGCTATTTCTGGAACCGGAAGCGAAGGACGTGTGACCAAAAACGATATCTTGAATTATGTTTCCAATAAGGCAAATGGCTCAATAACAACCATAGAAACGCCAAAAACCATCGAAGTTACGCCAGTGCAAACCAATGGTTTTCATAAAACTGAAGAAGTTGTTGAAGTGCCGCAACAAACACAAACAACTGTTGCACAACCCACAACCCACAACCCACAACCTACAACCCAAAAAGCTATGCCAGTTTCGGTTAACGGTCAAGACGAAATCGTCGAGATGGATCGAATGCGCAAACTCATTTCGGGTTACATGACCGCAAGTTTGCAAACATCGGCGCATGTACAGTCATTTATAGAAGTTGATGTGACCAATATTTGGGATTGGAGAGAAAAAAACAAGACCATCTTCGAGAAAAGGGAAGGCGAGAAGCTAACGTTTACGCCAATTTTCATGGAAATGGTAGCCAAAGCACTCAAAGATTTCCCGATGATGAATATCGCTGTAGATGGCGATTATATTATCAAAAAGAAAAATATAAACCTTGGTATGGCAGCCGCTTTACCAAACGGAAACCTCATTGTTCCGGTAATCAAAAATGCCGACCAGCTCAACCTCATTGGTATGGCAAAAGCTGTAAATGATCTTGGCAATCGCGCCAAAGCAGGCAAACTAAAACCAGACGATACACAAGGCGGAACTTATACCGTGACTAATGTTGGTACTTTTGGGAGTGTTTTCGGAACGCCAATTATCAACCAGCCACAAGTTGGAATTTTGGCACTTGGAGCCATCCGCAAAGTTCCAGCAGTTATAGAAACCGAAGAAGGAGATTTTATCGGAATCCGTAAAAAAATGTTCCTTTCGCACAGCTACGACCACCGCGTTGTAGATGGCGCACTCGGCGGAAGTTTTGTAAAACGTGTTGCCGAATACATGGAAGCTTTTGATGTAGATCGAGATTTTTAATTAATTTTTTTAAACTATAATTTTGAAAAAAGTATATATTTTTTTTACGATCGTAATTTTATTATCATGTAGTAAAGATGATAAAACCCCTGATGTTTTTGTTCCTGAAAAAGTTTATGTGTTTTCTGATATCGTTTTAACAACATTTTCACCAACATTAGCAAATAATGGTTTTAACGTAACTTCTGGAGGTGGAAGTAATTTGAATCTTTTATTTATCAACAATATAGAATATGGTGTTTGTTATAATAATTCTCAAAATCCAACAGTATTAAATAGAACTGTATCAGCAAATAATCTTGGTGAAAAAGAATTTGGAGTTGTAATAAATAATATTGAGTTAGGAAATACATTTTACTTTAGAGCATATGCTAGAAATCTACAAAGTGGTGAAATAAAATATGGAAATGAAGTAAGTCTTGAAATTCCACTTTCTCTAACTACTTCAAATGTAAAAAATATTTCTGCTTCTAGTTTTACTGTTGATGTGAACGTCGGAGCAAATTTGGCTTCAAATTCAGCACGTGGAATATGTTATAGTATTAGTCAAAATCCAACTATTCAAAATACTAGCATATCCGCTGCGACTCAAGGATCAGGACCTTTTTCAATTTCTACAAATAGATTTAATACTTCTAGCAATACTATATACTACATTAAAAGTTTTATTTTCATAAATGGCAATTATTATTATGGAAACCAGTTGACAGTAAAAACAACTGGTTATATTGGAGGTTCTGGAGGATATGTATTTTATGATAAAGGCGAAATAACAGACGGCTGGAGGTATCTAGAGGCTGCACCGTCAAGTTTGACAACTCAGAACTATAGCTATTTTAAATGGGGTAATTCTACATGTGGTTATTCTTTCGTAAGTGGAGTAGGTAACCTAATTGGCGACGGAAAAAACAATAGTGTTTTAATAAAAAATTATTGTAATTATGACAATATAGGTGCTGTTATGTGTAAAAATACGAGTTTAAATGCTCGGTCTGATTGGTTTTTACCATCGATAGATGAAGTTAAAGAATTGTACAGACTTCAAGATGTTGGAGTTTTAACATTTGATTCAAATTTGTTAAGTTCTTCACAGTCTTCAAATACATTAGGTTTTGCATTAAATATTAGCACAGGAAATTCTTACACGGCTGACAAGTATACCTCATTTTTGGCATGGCAAGTTCGTAGATTTTGATTTTAATTGATGTTCCATTTTATAAAAAATTAAATTTCAATAATCTTTTATTTAATTAGCATTGTACTCACTAGAACTTGTTATTTTTGAAAATTTATTTAGGATTTATATTCAATTTTTTATTACTATAAATTTGAGCCTTCTCTTGGTAAGCACTTAAATTTAAAAAATTCCAAATCCTCGTTAAACGGTAACTACATTATTTTATATTTGTGCCAACAATTATAAAATGGAACTCAAACTCAACAAACCCATCTGCTTTTTTGATCTCGAAACCACTGGAATAGACATTGGCAAAGACCGAATTGTAGAAATTGCTATTTTCAAAGTTTTTCCAAACGGAAACAAAGAAAGCAAAACATGGCTGGTAAATCCAACTATTCCTATTCCACCACAAACCACAGCCGTTCATGGGATTACTGATGAGAAAGTTGCCAACGAACCAACCTTTACACAACTCGCATCTCAAATTCACGGCATGATAAAAGATTGCGATTTGGCAGGTTTCAATTCCGATAGGTTTGATATTCCATTACTTGCCGAGGAATTACTTCGTGCAGACGTTGACTTTGACATGAAAAACTCCGTCTCGGTAGACGTACAAACTATTTTCCATAAAAAAGAAGAACGCACCTTAAGTGCTGCCTTAAAATTTTATACGGGAACTTCACTCGAAAATGCCCATACCGCCGAAGCCGATACAATGGCAACCTATGAAATCCTAAAAGCACAACTCGATCGTTATCCCGATTTGACAAACGATATGAAATCACTTTCGGAATTTACAACCCGTAAAAAAATAGCCGATTTTGCAGGAATGATCGCTTTCGATAAAGACAACGAAGAAATTTTTACCTTCGGAAAACACAAAGGAGCCAAAGTCGACAAAGTGCTGGAAGCCGAACCTGGTTATTTCAGCTGGATACAAAACGCTGATTTTCCGTTATATACGAAGAAAGTATTAACCGCAATAAAATTAAGAAAGTTGAACACGAAATAGTTGACGGTTGATGGCTGTGAGTTTTACTACCAACCATCAACTATAAACCAACAACTAAAAAATGAAACTAATCTGCATAGGCCGCAATTACGAAAACCACATCAACGAGTTGCAAAACCAGCGACCTAATGAGCCAGTGGTTTTTATGAAACCCGATTCGGCCATATTGCTCAAGCAACATCCGTTTGTGATACCCGAATTTTCAGACGATATTCATCACGAAATAGAAGTAATAGTCCGAATCAACAAAGTAGGTAAATATATCGATGCCAAATTTGCCCACAAATATTATGACGAAATCAGCGTAGGGATTGACTTCACAGCACGCGACTTGCAACAAAAACTCAAAGATAAAGGCTTGCCTTGGGAAAAAGCCAAAGCCTTTGACGGCTCGGCAGTAATTGGCGATTTCATTCCAAAATCTCAGTTCGAATCATTAGAAAATCTCAATTTCGAACTCAAAAACAACAACCAAACCGTACAAAAATCCAATACCAGTTTCATGCTTTGGAATATTGACCAACTCATCTCCGAAGTTTCCAAATATTTCACACTTAAAATTGGCGATATCCTATTTACAGGAACACCTGAAGGCGTAGCCGTTGTGAGACCAAACGACCTACTCGAAGGATTTCTCGAAAACCAACAATTATTCAAAATTCAAATAAAATAATGGCAATCTACTACAATCTCGCAAAAGTATACGAACTTTCTGATAATGATCCTGAATTTGTCAACTCCATTCTCGAGCTTTTCGTCACCGAAGTTCCCGAAGATTTGGCACTCATCAAATCCGGAATCAAAGACAAAGACTACAAGCAAGCCTACGCGTATGCTCACAAAATTAAGCCATCGCTAGATTTGCTCGGTATGAATGTCGCTTTCGAAGAAATCCTGTTAGTAGAAGCTTGGACACGCGCCGAAGGCAAACGCAAAGAAATAAACGACACTTTCGACAGTATCGAAACACAAATTTTCAATGCCGTCAAAGAGATCCGAAAAGATTTCAATTTTTAAATCACGCATTATAATTAGGGCGTTACCCTACGCTGAAAAAGCTTCGGGTCGGGCTGTACGTTCCCGCTTTTTACAGCAACCACCCTGTTAGGGTTTTAAACCCTAACAGGGTGGTTGCTGTAAAAGAGCTCCACTGCCATCCCTAACGCGCCCATACCAGCATTAAAATCTCAAAATGAAAGCAACCATAGTAACCATTGGCGACGAAATCCTAATCGGGCAAATAACCGATACCAACTCAGGATTCATAGCCAAATCGCTCGACAAAATCGGAATCGAAATCAACGAAATGATTTCCATTTCCGACAATAAGCAGCACATTCTCGATACTTTTTCCAAACTACAAAACCAAGTAGATTTTGTCATCATTACTGGCGGACTAGGCCCAACCAAAGACGATATTACCAAACATACCTTTTGCCAATATTTCGAAGATGCCTTAATAAGAAATCAAAACGTCGAAGATCATATTGTAGCACTTTTTGCTAAAACATTAAAACTAGAAGCATCACAAGTCAATAAAGACCAAGCACTTGTGCCGTCCAAATGCCAAGTATTGTTCAATCATTTTGGTACCGCCCCAGGCATGTGGCTACAAAAAGAAAACACCATCTTCATATCACTTCCAGGAGTTCCATACGAAATGAAAGGTCTTGTTACCAACCAACTTATTCCAAAAATTGCTCAAGAATACGAGCGCCCATATATACTACACAAAACGATATTAACCTATGGTCAAGGCGAAAGCGTCATTGCCGAGCGTATAGAAGAATGGGAAAACAATTTGCCCAACCATATAAAACTCGCCTATTTGCCAAGTCCAGGGCGTGTTCGATTGCGACTATCAGCACGAGGCATCGACAAAGATTTTTTAGAAAAATCTATAGACGATCAAGTTGCCAAACTAACCATAATAATAGGAGAAATCATCACAGGTTTTGATGAAGACCAAACCATTGAAGTAGTTATCGGGAAGCTACTAGCTGCTCAAAAACAATCTGTTGCCACAGCCGAAAGTTGTACAGGAGGCTCAATTGCTGCTTTGTTGGCATCGGTTGCTGGAGCATCAAGTTATTTTAAAGGAAGCATCGTTTCCTATGCTACTCAAATCAAAATTGATGTTTTGCAAATCTCCGAAACACTTATAAAAGAAAAATCAGTAGTCAGTGCCGAAGTTGCCAAAACGATGGCGTTACAAGCCAAAACTATTTTCAAAACCGATTTCGCCATTGCAACAACAGGCAATGCTGGACCAACGCAAGGCGATTCAAAAGCCGAAATCGGAACCGTCTTTATCGCCATTGCCACGCCAAAAGGAGTTGTTATTGAGGAGTTTAACTTTGGACAACCACGCGAAAAAGTACTGGCAAGAACCCTAAACAAAAGTCTCGAAATGCTGCAAAAAGAAATTTTAAAAAATGTGTGATAATATTTTGTTACATCCGTTTATTTTTCTTTTCTTTGCACACTCAAAATGAATAACGATTTAAAAGATAAAGTATAATGTCTAGAGTTTGTAGCCTTACTGGTAAAAGAGCGATGACCGGAAACAATGTTTCTCACGCGATGAATAAAACAAAAAGAAAGTTTTCTGTAAACTTACTTAAAAAACGTTTTTATCTTCCTGAAGAAGACAGATGGATTACGCTAAGAGTAGCCGCATCTACAATAAAAACGATTAACAAAAACGGAATCGCTGCAGTTTTGAAAAAAGCACAGGCGCAAGGTTTCATCAAATAATATATAGTAAGATGGCAAAGAAAGGCAATAGAATTCAAGTAATACTAGAATGTACAGAGCACAAAACAACTGGTGTAGCTGGAACTTCTCGATATATCACTACAAAAAACAAAAAAAACACTCCAGACCGTTTAGAAATTAAAAAATTCAATCCAGTTTTGAAACGTGTAACTGTTCACAAGGAAATTAAATAATTAGAGATTTAATATCTCCATAAATCATACGTCATGGCAAAGAAAACCGTAGCATCGTTACAAACAGCATCCAAAAGATTATCAAAAGCTATCAAAATGGTACGCTCACCAAAAACTGGAGCTTACACTTTCGTTGAAAGTATTATGCAACCAGAAGAAGTAGACGCTTTTTTGAAAAATAAATAGTATAAAACACTTTTGTACATTAGCTACTTTCTTTCGGAAGTAGCTTTTTTATTTTATACCTTTGTGTAAAATCAAGTTTATGGGATATCTTTTAGCACAAATTAATATTGCAAAATTGCTAGCGCCAATTGACAGTCCTTTGTTAGAAGATTTTGTAAACGATTTGGATAGAATTAACCAAATTGCTGAGAAAAGCAATGGTTTTGTTTGGCGTTTGCAGGATGAAAGTGGTAATGCCACAGGAATTAATCCATTTGATGAAGAATCTTCTATCATAAATATATCTGTATGGGAAAGTATAGACGAATTGAAAAATTTTGTATACAATTCTGGTCACTTGGATGTATTTATGAAAAGAGCAAAATGGTTTAAAAAAATGAAAACCCCACATATGGCTCTTTGGTGGATAAAATCTGATGAATTACCAACAGCACTTGACGGAAAAAATAAATTATTACAATTAGAAGTTAATGGTGATACACAAGAATCATTCTCTTTTAAACAACTATTTGAAAAACCCTAAAAGCTATTTTAAAAATGAGTTTTTTTAAAAAATTATTCTCCTCAGAAAAAAAAGAAACCGTTCTTAACGAGCAAGAAAAACAAACGCTCGACAAAGGACTCGAAAAATCTAAAGTTTCTTTTTTTTCAAAATTAACTAAAGCTGTTGCTGGAAAATCCAAAGTAGACGAGGATGTTCTTGATAATCTTGAAGAAATTTTAGTTGCATCAGATGTTGGTGTAGCCACAACTCTAAAAATTATTACTAGAATTGAAAAACGTGTAGCCGACGATAAATATCTTGGAACAGAAGAATTAAATCGAATACTTCGTGAAGAAATTTCTGGGCTATTGTCTGAAACCAATGCTGGCGAACCAACCGAGTTTGTTATACCTATTAACGTAAAACCTTATGTGATAATGATAGTCGGTGTTAATGGCGTTGGCAAAACTACAACCATTGGTAAGTTGGCGTACCAATTTAAAAAACAAGGCTATAATGTTGTTCTGGGTGCTGGCGATACTTTTAGAGCGGCAGCCATTGACCAATTACAAATTTGGGCAGATCGTGTTGGGATTCCTATTGTGCGCCAACAAATGGGCAGCGATCCAGCATCGGTAGCATTTGACACCTTGCAAAGTGCCGTTACCCAGAATGCCGATGTCGTAATAATTGACACTGCTGGACGTTTGCATAACAAAATTGGCTTGATGAACGAATTGACCAAGATAAAACGAGTGATGGAAAAAGTGATAGACACTGCTCCGCATGATGTCATGTTGGTTTTGGATGGTTCGACAGGGCAAAATGCTTTTGAGCAAGCTAAACAGTTTACTGCTGCCACTGAAGTTTCTTGCCTTGCAGTTACAAAATTGGACGGTACAGCAAAAGGTGGCGTTGTTATTGGCATTTCAGATCAATTTCAGATTCCTGTGAAGTATATTGGAGTGGGAGAAGGCATCGAAGATTTACAGGTTTTTAATAAAAATGAATTTGTAGATTCGTTTTTTAAATAAACATTTATGAAAAAAATCGCTTGTTTTTTATTATTTTTTGTATTGATTTCTTGTCAAAAGGAAATCAAATCTTCAGATATTCCTAAAATAAATGGCTATTGGGAAATTGAAAAAGTAATTTTGGCTTCTGGCGAAAAGAAAGAATACAAAATTAGCGAAACAATCGATTATTTTGAACTTCAACAAGCTCAGCTTAATAAACAGTTTTCTGGTTTTCGAAAAAAAGTAACACCGCAAATTGACGGAAAATATTTGACTAACAATGTTTCTGAAAACATAACAATTACTTCAGAAAAATCAGATTTCTACATCAATTATAAAACCGATTATCTTACTTGGAAAGAACAAATCATAGAAATACAAGATTCGGTTTTAGTCCTTAAAAATAAGGAAGATGTCGTTTATCATTATAAAAAATCAATTCCTTTTTCTTTAAAATAATATGCCAAAACGACTAAGCAACGACAGCCCGATTGGAACTATTCTTTCGGAAATCATCAAAACCAACAAACTCGAATCGGGTTTGAATCAGGTTTCGGTAGAAGATGCTTGGCGCAACACGATGGGCAATGGCGTAAATACTTATACTCGTGCCATTATTCTAAAAAATAATACGTTGTATGTCGAATTGACTTCGGCTGTTTTACGCGAGGAGTTGAGTTATGGCAAAGACAAAATCATTAAGATTATTAATGAGGAATTGGGTCGTGAAGTAATTTCATCTATTGTGTTGAGGTAGGAATATAAATTATAAATCTCTTTTATTTGAAAAAGAGATTTACTATTTTCATAGTTACTACTTTATTATAGCGGAGCAAGCTTATCGACCGCCAGCATTTCCTGCAGGTTGCGATGTAAAATCATCTGCACCTTTATGTACTATTTATCCTTTATTGAGAATATTTTTGGTTTCGTCTTCGCAACCAATACACCATTCTACAGTTTTGAAAGTGATACTTCCGTTGCCATTTGCATCGGCTATAAAATTGCCAATATCTCCTTTATGACATTCGGTTTCGCCCCATTTTCCGTGTTTTTTGACGGTAGGATTCCAATGTCCGCCAGCCTAACTCCCATCCGCAGAAGAACAATCTGATTTTTCATGAATATCTATGGAATGTATTCTAGGCGAAAGTCCAGTCATTTTTGCTGTAAGTGATACTTCTCCGTTTTTTTTCAGAAAAAGTTGCAGTTCCTATTACTTTGCTGTCACTTTTTGAAGTAAACACCAATTTCAATTCATTGTTATCGGTCAATGCACTTTTAAAGGCAATTACAAAAACCAATAATATTGTTATCGATAGAATTATATTTTATAACGATTATTTTTATTTTAATATAATAATTTTATTAACAATTACTGGTACAATGTTTTACATAAAATCGTCCTTCTGTAACAGTAACTAAAATACCTGTTTGACTGTCTTTCATAATACCCGAAAAAGTACCTTTTACAAATGTGTTATTTAGTTCTGAAATGATGACTGTAAAATTTTTCGGATCACTGTTTACAGTTGAATATAAAAAAGTTGTTCCATTGGCATAACTTGCAAGCACCCCATTTCCAGGAATATTGTTTGCTGGTTCCGTATATGTTTTCGGAATAATAACAACGCCACTTAAAAAACTTCCGAGTTGAATATTAAAACTTGGAACTACATTAATCGAATTTTCGCTAAAACCACCAAAATCAATTTCTTTGTTTTCAGAATTAAGGTATCGAAGAGATGTCAATCTATTATTGAAAGTTTTTAAAACTCCATCTATTTTACATTCAAAATAATATTCGGAGGCTTGAGTAGAAGTAGAGTCAGAACCTCCACTACTACTGCAATTAGTAAATAAGAAAGAAATAAAACTTAAAATTATAATTTTTGAAAAAAGTGTTTTCATATTTAAATTTTTATAAATTTAATAAATTAATCTATTAATATTGAAATGGTTTTTTAATAAATAAATTTGAAAAAATTAAAAACAATAATCATTTTCTGAAACTAATTTGCTTGTAATTGTTTCTCTTAAACCAACTACATTTGGCATATTTACATATTTTGTAAAACGGCGTAAACCCATTAACATCATACGTTGTTCATCGCCTTCGGCAAATGAGATAATGCTTTCTTTTCCTTTTTGTGCGCAAATATCTACAGCGTGATACAAATACAATTTTGCCATTGCGATTTGTTCTTGTGATTTTGCTTCTCCTTTTGAATTGACTAATTTTTCGGTTCGAAGAATGGTGCTTTCTGCCATATAAATTTCGATAAGCATATCGGCAGCAGCCATCAATAACATTTGATGACCTTCTAGATCTGGACCAAATTTCTGAACTGCGCCACCAGCAACCATCAAAAATGCTTTTTTAAGATTACCAAGAATTTGTTTTTCTTCTGAAAATAAAATTGAATAATCTGGCGTTTCAAACGATGGAATTCCCATCAATTCTTCTTGCACTTTCGATGCTGGGCCAAGTAAATCAACATGACCTTTCATGGCTTTTTTGATTAACATTCCAACCGAAAGCATTCTGTTTATTTCGTTTGTGCCTTCATAAATTCTTGCAATACGAGCATCTCGCCAAGCCGATTCCATTGGTGTATCTTCAGAGAATCCCATTCCGCCAAGAATTTGGATTCCTTCATCGGCACAGTTCTGAACATCTTCAGAAACAGCAACTTTTAAGATTGAACATTCTATAGCAAACTCTTCAACACCTTTTAATTCTGCTTCTTGATGCGAATTTCCTTCCGCAACACGAGCATTTACTCTATCTTCAATATCTTTTGCTGCACGGTAGGAAGCACTTTCTCCAGCATAACAACTAGTTGCCATTTCTGCCAATTTAGAACGAATGGCACCAAAAGTAGAAATCGAAACATTAAATTGAACTCGATCATTAGAATACTTCACAGCATTAGAAATGATTCGACGTTGCGCATCCAAACAAGCGGCTGCCAATTTAATTCGGCCAACATTTAACGAGTTCATAGCGATTTTAAAACCATTTTCTCTTTCAGAAAGCATGTTTTCAACAGGAACTTTGGTATCGTTAAAGAAAACTTGACGTGTTGAAGAAGCACGAATTCCGAGTTTATGCTCTTCTTCGTTCATTGTGATTCCGTTGCTAGCATCATTTTCTACAATAAAACCAGTAATATTTTTATCATCTCCAATTCTTGCAAAAACAATAAAAACGGAACAAAAGCCTGCATTCGAAATCCACATTTTTTGACCAGTAATCGAATATGTTTTTCCATCTTCTGATAAAACTGCTTTTGTTTTTCCAGAATTAGCATCAGATCCTGCTCCTGGTTCTGTCAAGCAATACGCACCAAACCATTCGCCAGAAGCCAATTTAGGGACATATTTTTTCTTTTGATCTTCGTTTCCGTATAAGGTTATTGGCATAGTTCCAATTCCGGTATGCGCTCCAAAAGCCGTTGAAAACGAACCTGTTGCACCTGAAATATAGTCGCAAACAAGCATAGTAGATACGAAACCCATTCCGAGTCCGCCGTATTCTTCGGGAACAGCAACACCAAGAAGTCCCATTTCGCCTGCTTTTTTCATGCAAGCTTCTGTGTAGGCGTAGTCCTTTTTCTCAAATTTGTCTTTGTGTGCCCACAATTCTTTGTCTGCAAATTCCTTCACGGAATCGCGCATCATAATTTGCTCTTCGGTAAAATCATCAACTGTAAAAATGTTTTCTGATTTTGTTTCTTTTACGAGGAATTGTCCGCCTCTAGTAATGTCTTCTGCTGCCATTTTATTTTATTTATTTTTTTACAATTTTGTCATTTCGACGAAGGAGAAATCTCATCAAATTTTCTCCTATATTATGCGATTTCTCCTTCGTCGAAATGACAAAAGAAGAATTTAGTTAATTTAAAAATTCGTAAACTCCAGCTGTTCCTTGTCCTGTTCCTACACACATACTCACAATTCCATATTTGGCTTTTCTCAAACGCATTTCTTCGAAAAGTTGTACTGAAAGTTTTGCTCCTGTGCAACCTAGTGGGTGACCAAGTGCAATTGCGCCACCGTTTACGTTGATGATTTCGGGATTTAAACCCAATTCACGAGTTACAGCTAGAGCTTGACTAGCAAACGCTTCGTTCAATTCAATTAGATCGATATCTTTTAAAGTTAAACCAGCTTGTTTCAAGACTTTCGGAATGGCTTTCACTGGACCAATTCCCATAATTCTTGGTTCAACTCCTGCAGATGCGAAGTTTACTAAACGAGCAATTGGTTCGAGATTTAATTCTTTGACCATTTCTTCGCTCATTACTAATACGAATGCCGCGCCATCACTCATTTGTGAGGAATTTCCTGCGGTTACAGAACCGTCGGCGGCAAAAACGGGTTTCAAATTGGCTAATCCTTCCAAAGAAGTGCCGAATCGTGGACCTTCATCTTTGTTCACGACGTATGATTTGGTTTCTTTTTTGCCATTTTCATTGATGAAAGTTTGCTCGACTGTAATTGGTACAATTTGTTTATCAAATTTTCCATCGGCTTGTGCTTTCAAGGCTTTGTTATGCGAATTAAATGCAAATTCATCTTGATCTAAACGAGAAATATTGAATTGTTTTGCTACCGCTTCCGATGTTAAACCCATTCCCCAATAGTAATCTTCGTTTCCAGCTTTTGCAACAGCATAATCTGGAGTAGGTTTGTAGCCGCCCATCGGAATAAAACTCATACTTTCTGCTCCACCAGCAATGATACAATGTGCCATTCCACTTTGAATTTTGGCAGTTGCCATTCCGATAGTTTCTAATCCTGATGCACAATATCTATTGACTGTAACACCTGGAACATCATCGACTTTTAATCCCATTAAAGATATTAATCGTCCCACATTCAAACCTTGTTCGGCTTCGGGCATGGCATTTCCAACCATAACATCGTCAATTCGTGTTTTGTCGAAATTTGGCAATTCAGCCATCATAAATTCGATGGTTTCAGCTGCTAATTCATCAGGACGTTTAAAACGAAACAATCCTTTTGGTGCTTTGCCGACTGCTGTTCTGTATGCTTTTACTATGTATGCTGTTTTCATAATGATAAGTTTTTTTTGAACACAGATTTTAGAAATTTGAAAAATCAAAGAAATTATTTAAATTTTCTAATTTCTATAATCTGTGTTGCTTAATGTATTAATTCCTCAACGGTTTTCCTTTGGTTAACATAAACTGAATACGTTCCAACGTTTTTCTTTCGGTACATAAACTCAAGAATGCTTCTCGCTCGATATCCAATAAATATTGTTCGGTAACCAATGTGTGTTCCGATAAATCACCACCTGCCATAACGTAGGCGAGTTTGTTGGCAATTTTTAGATCATGTTCTGATATGTATTTTCCAGCAACCATTTGATTGGTTCCCACAAGGAACATTCCGAGTGCTTGTTTTCCTAAAACTTTTACGTCAGTTCTTTGAATTGGTTTTGTATATCCAGCTTCTGCCATTAACAAAGCATGTTTTTTAGCTTCGGCAATTTGACGGTCTTTGTTTACGACAACTACATCTTTTCCGTGTTGTAATAATCCTAAGTCAAATGCTTCATAGGCAGATGTCGATACTTTTGCCATAGCTATGGTCATAAAATATTCTTGTAGCACATTCAATTCGACATCGTTTTTACGAAATAAATCGGCTGCTCTCAAAGCCAATTCTTTCGAACCGCCACCACCAGGAATTACGCCAACGCCAAATTCTACTAGGCCCATATAGGTTTCGGCAGCTGCAACAACTTTATCGGCGTGTAAACTCATTTCGCAACCTCCACCAAAAGTCATTCCGTGAGGAGCCACAATTACTGGAATTCCAGAATAACGCACTCTCATCATGGTGTCTTGAAACATTTTGATGGCCATATTTAATTCGTCATATTCTTGCTCCACAGCCATCATAAATATCATTCCGATATTGGCACCTACAGAAAAATTGGATGCTTGATTGCCAATAACCAAGCCTTGATGTTGCGTTTCGGCTAGATCAATTGCTTTATTGATTGCTGCTAAAACGTCGCCACCAATGGTATTCATTTTTGATTGAAATTCTAAATTCAGAATTCCATCGCCTAAATCTTGGATGATTGCACCGCTATTGCTCCATACTTTTTTACTTTCGCGAATGTTGTTCAAGATGATAAAACTGTCTTGACCAGGAATTTTAGTTTGCGATTTTGTTGGAATATTATAGAAATAAGTTGCTCCTTCTTTTACAGAATAGAAACTGCTATTTCCAGCAGCTAACATTTCGGTAACCCAATTTGCAGGAGTAAGACCTTCGACTTTCATTATTTCGATTCCTTTTTCTACACCAATGGCATCCCAAATTTCGAAAGGTCCATTTTCCCAACCGAAACCAGCCTTCATAGCATCGTCGATTTTATATAATTCGTCTGAGATTTCAGGAATTCTATTGGAAACATAGGCAAACATTCCAGAAAAGCTTTTTCTGTAAAATTGACCAGCCTTGTCTTTGCCTTTTGCAAGAACTTTGAAACGATCTATTGGTTTATCTATGGTTTTTGTTAATTCTAAAGTGACAAACGAAGCTTTTTTGGCAGCACGGTATTCTAAAGTATCTAAATCTAAAGAAAGAATATCTTTGTCTACTTTTTTATAAAAACCTTGATTGGTTTTGCTTCCCAACCATTTGTTTTCCATCATTTTATTGACAAATTCTGGCAGTTTGAAAAATTCATGTTGCTCGTCGGTTGGGCAGTTTTCATAAATTCCATTGGCAACGTGAACTAATGTATCCAAACCAACAACATCAACTGTTCTGAAAGTCGCAGATTTTGGGCGACCAATTACTGGACCAGTTAGTTTATCAACTTCTTCGATTGTCAATCCTAATTCTTTAACCAGATGAAACAAAGATTGAATTCCGTAAATTCCGATTCTATTTCCTATAAATGCTGGTGTGTCTTTGGCTACGACTGAAGTTTTTCCTAAGAATTTTTCTCCATAAATGGTCAAAAAATCCAAAACTTCTGATGATGTTTGTGGTCCAGGAATAATTTCGAATAACTTTAAATATCTTGCAGGATTGAAAAAGTGTGTTCCGCAGAAATGTTTCTGGAAATCGTCACTTCGTCCTTCTGACATAAATTTTATAGGAATTCCAGAAGTATTTGATGTGATTAAAGTTCCTGGTTTGCGGAATTTTTCTACTTGTTCGAAAACTAATTTTTTAATATCCAAACGCTCGACAACAACTTCAATAATCCAATCGACATGGGCAATTTTTGCCATATCATCAGTTGTGTTTCCTGTTGTAATTCGACTTGCAAATTTTGCGTTATATATAGGAGAAGGTTTTGATTTTAATGCAGTAGCCAAGCTGTCGTTTACCAAACGGTTGCGGACAATTTTGCTTTCGATTGTTAAACCTTTTTTGATTTCGGCTTCGTTTGCTTCTTTTGGTACAATATCGAGAAGCAAAACTTCTACGCCTATATTGGCAAAATGACAGGCAATTCCTGAACCCATAATTCCGGATCCAATGACTGCAACTTTTTTTATTAATCTTTTCATTTATAAAATCTTTAGGCTTAATGCAATTAGCACATTTATTTAAAATATTTTTTTTTCTAAAATTAAATCGTTTATAATATCGGATACTTCCATAAAATGTCGAAGTTTTTCGTCTGATATGTTATTTCGTACACTTTCATTAAATTTCAACACGGTTTCTTTAGATAGTGCTCTTTTTTCTTTACCAAAGTCAGTCAAAAAAATCAAAACGCCACGACCATCATTTGGATTAGGTTCTCTATAAATTAATCCTCTTTCTTCCATTGATTTTAAGGTTCTGGTAAGCGATGTTGCTTCCATTCCCATTTTTGGACCCAATGCTGTTGACGGTGTTCCACCTTCTTTATCGATACTTAGTAGCGCAAAACCAACGGACATAGAGCCTTCATACTTTGATGCTTCTTCATTATACATCCTTGACACTGCCTGCCAAGTTGCCCTCAAAGTATAGTCTATTGTTTTGTCTTTCATTTTTCTAATTGCAATTTCAAAGATAATAAAAATTTATTATGCACGCATAGTATTTTTTAATTTTTTATTAAAAAATATCTTTAAATATTTTATACAATTATTTAAAGATATTTAGAAGAACTTGTATATAAACTTATTAATCATATTTATATACTAAATTAAGTATTTTAATTGTATGAAACATGTTTAAAAGGTACTTAAACCTTTTAAAAAAAATAACTTTAAACAGATAGTTTAAGCAGAATTGTAATTAAATTTAACTAATTAAATTAGCGAAGATTAAAGATATAAAAGTAAATTTTTACACTTACTTAACCCCGTGGGTGTAATTAAACGATTTGAATTTTGATGTTTTTAATTGGTCTGCCAAAGATAAATTTATTAATATATTGAATTATTGTCAATAAAGTTATTTTGGCTAATATTCTAGTTCTGAAATCATTGAATGTTCTGTCATAATTTCTTCTGATCATAAATTGATCATACAATTGTGAGAATAAAGTTTCTATTCTTTTTCTTGATTTTCTAAAAACATAAGGTTGTTTATTATAGTCTTTTTTTGATTGGTTCATTCGGGTGTTTCTAAAGTAATATTTGACGATTAAGATAAATCTAAACGCATCGCTGCAGGTAAATACCCTTTGGCTACAAGTAACACAAAATCAGATATTTGTGTAATGTTTTATTTCGGTAAATTTATATCATGCACAATAGTTATAGTTAGACCAGTAGATTGAAAAACACTGTTTTTCAA
>JAYVHB010000087.1:0-6137 GCA_043771555.1 Flavobacterium sp.
GGTACATTGTGTTCTACTTGTCCGCCTTCGCCCTCGCCTGTGAGGTCTTCGACATCCGACACATTATTCCAACTTGGGTTATAAGTCGTTTGCACAACACCATTTATCAATTGATAACTCGTGTTGACAGTAATATTATTAAACTCAACAGCAATTCTCGTATCTGATAAGTACGGAACAATTATAAAACCTTTGCCCGAATAAGGACTAGAACCTGTTAATTCTAGAATTTTTACTGGAAAATCGCCTGCTGTGAATGTTTCAGAAACTATGAGGTTGGTTATTGGGGTTTGGTTGGCGATGGCGATTGCTGGATTCAACCCACAACTATAAGCCGATGTTGTGGTTGCCCCAGCTGCTGGTGTCGAAAAATTATTTATTCCAGAAAATGTATAAGGCACCGATGGATCGGCTGTTGGTTCGCAGGTGGCACCAACTCTAAATTCATAGTCGGTGGCAACGTCTAAATCGGTAATTGTGGTTTGGGTATTTAGTGTGTAGGTCGAAAACCACTCAAATCCCCCTCCTTGGGAGGGGTTAGGGGAGGTTCTCTTGCGGTATTGCACTTGATACTTGGTGTTTTGTATATTGCTTTGCCAAGTTATTTTTACAGATTTTGATCCTACAATTTCACTAAAAACCATTATTGGTGCTGGACAATTACTGGCGTAGGTAAACCAAAAAATCTCGCTGTAACCGTCGTTCTTGAAAACCGAATTTTCTGATAATCCGCCTGTCGAAATCGCACGAACTCGCCAAGCATAACGTTTGCCTGGAATTAAAACTGGTTTGCTGGTATTGTACAATAAAGTGGTGCCAAACTGAGTTTCGTCTAGAACCGTTGGACTAATTGCAAATCCAAATTGCGGGTCTAGACTAGGGTCTTGCAATAGTTTTAATTCAAATCTATAAGAAACATTGGTGGCATTTATTGATCTTGGTGTCCAAGTAAATAAAATATTCGGAAATACAGAAACGACAATTTGTTCGTTTCTAGCAGGAATATTCAATATTGGTGGGTCGTTTAATATTAGATATAAATTGGCGCAACTTTTTCTCGAAATTTTTTGATTTGTAACAAAATCATACATCTCAAAACAAAAACTATAACTGCCTTCGGGCAACGGATTGGCATATTGAACGTTTGACAATCCCTGCAAGTTTTCTAATCGAAAATATCCTGCCAAGTCAACATTGGTCAAGGTTTGTATTTCGCCACCATTTATAAAAATTGGGTTGATTCCAGTTGCGAATTCGCTGGTTTGCGCCTCAATGCCATTACCTGAAATGTACATTTTTAGTCGAACTTGTCGGCTGTTGATATTAACATCGGTTGGATTGACAATCAATTGAAAACGTGTGTCTAAACTCGTAGCATAATCAGAAATTTTACTACTATATGGACTCGAAAAAACTGGAGTCATTTGAACAGGGAAAACTTGGGCTAAACACGAGCCCAAGCCCCCAAGCCCCAAGCCCCCTAGCCCCCAAAGGGGGAATAGTATGAAACTTATAATAAATTTTTGCAGATTGAAACCTGAAACTTGAAACTTGAAACCAGCCATCTTATGTCTAATATCTAAAATGCTTCGCCAATTCGAGCAAAGCTCTCGGGTCTGAAATCTAATATTCTTCCTCATTATCTAAATTGATTTAAGTTCTTGAATTGATAATAAAAATTTTTGGTTTGTTTGTCACCTGGCAAAATGTACTTCATTTCGATGTTATAAAATCCGAAACGCATGAAAGTGAAATTTTTACTAATTAATGTATAAGCCGGATGCGATGTTGTAATAACGCCATTAACTTGGTCATTAACAATTTGGTTGTAAAAATTCATCCAATCTGATTTATATAACAATGGCAAATTGTATTTGAACGGAAAAACTTGCTTGTTCCAACCATTATTGACATCATTTTCTAGATTATTCAAATAGGTTGCATTAATTGGCAATGCTCGTGCAGGAATGCGTCCAAGTTCAGTCACGTCTCTATTGGTTATTTCATATTTGCCACCAAGCGGATAGGTAGTGTAAATATTCGGATTCATATCTGTGCCAAAATAATCGTCTTGCAAGGTTGCTGCAGCAGTTATCAGCGGTTTATCATCAGTGTAAACTGTACCCGTCAAATCTATAATTTCAAATGCTTCTTGACTGCTAATGGCGTTTGACAACGAAATAACATCAGAATAAATAGTAGAAAAATTGTAACCTACATTTTGTATCGCATTCATTTTGAGTGGAAAAGTTTTGTACTTGCTGGTCGAAAAAGCATAACCCAATCGTTCAATTTCTCCTTCTTTAGACAAAGAAACTGCATTGTTGGTCGTCATGTTAATGTCGTTATCTGCCAAATTGGTGTTAGAATTGGTATTGGTTGTATTATTTGTATTCACATCTTGCGTGTTCACGTTAGTGTTCGTGGTTGATGCGCCACTTGTTGTTGTGCCACTTGTATTTTTACTAATAATACCAAACGTATAATTTTTATCTTGATTAATATCTGGCAATAAGTAAGAAACTTCATTCGAAGTATTGTTGTAGGTAAATGGCGTAACTTGCGCATTATTTTGTCCCGCTTCAAGAATTTTCACATCAGTTTGCCAAACTGGGTCTTCAAATAAATAATCTTGACCTCTTTTTAATTGAATATATCCTTTGTTATATTCTTCTTCAAAGAAATATTTTTGATCCACAACAGGATAAGAGTATTCGATATTCGTTAACGGAATATGATTAGGTGCGCCACCAGTTGTGAATGTTCTTTCTTCTTTCTCACGGGCAACTTGCCCATTGACCATCATTGTTTGGAACGAACCATTAACCATTTTCTGGAAAGTAACTTCGACAACTGCTTTTAGTAATTTGTTAGGTGGCAAAATATCTGTGGAAACAAAACTTGCTCTGTCTTTGGTAGATGTAAAAGTTAATGTGCCAGGAATTTCGGTTGAACCATCAAAAACTTTAAATTTATCTAATATAATTTTATAGGTCTGGTCACCATTGTCTTCTGGAATGACAATTGGTTCATTGACTTTCATTGCAAATGTTGCTTGAGGAATTGCAAAAACATCTACATCGGTAGTAGTATTCCTAGGAGTAACATCTGTAATTAATTTTATACCACCCAAGACCGATGCGTTTTGGAAAATACACTCCTCGCCTATCGTCATTTTAAACCTGAAGCGACCTTTTATTAATCCACCTAAAATATTCATCGTGCCACCAATATAACCGCGTAACCAAGTTGGATTTGGCAATTTAGCTTGTAATAAAACTGCTGCACCAGCCGAAATAATTGGTACTTTGATGTTTACAAATAGCAATTTTACACGAACCCCCAACTCGCCTTGCAGGTACACATAGGCTTGACCATTGGCATACCAACCGTTCAAACCAACGGTGTCGCCTGTATTGGAACATCTGGCTTCGCCATAATCTTTCAGCATAATATCGAACCCAACTCCTGCTTGAAAACGGGCATAGAAAATTAGAAACGACATATCATTAGTATCGAAAGTTAAGCTTGCGCCAAATGCCAAACCACCAGCATTTTTTAAATCATTTTCGTTACGCATGTAATTCAAACTGTTGGCATCTACGCCTAAAATTTGAGCTACTTCGGGCGGCGGCGGCGGACTTCCTGGCAAAACCGAACCCGCCATAAAATAACCACCTGTTTGCAAGAACATTCCTGCAACACCAATTTTTATTCCAAGACGATCGCTTGGAGTACCAATGTACAAATACCAATCGGCGGGATCTTTATGAAAAACTGCCCAACCAGCACGACCGCCTGCTCCAGCTCCCGAAATAAAATTGCTTGGCGTATTCATGAAAACGTCCATTGTGCCGTGAATTGAACTGTTTACAAAATCAATCTCGACAGCCGCAGCAAAGTTAATACCAACATTGGCAGATAAATCTTGAGGAGTTGCTGCCTTTGCTTTCACCATGTATTTATCAATAAATGAACCTTGTGTTGATGTTGATGTAACACCCATAAACTCAGTTGCAGAAGATACGTTGGTTGCCATGTCATTCATCATTGTTCCGACCGATTTTAATCCTGGCAGTTTTGCCATTACTTGACCTTTGCCATAAACTGCAATTGTGTTAATGCCGCCGCTAGAATTAAAGGCAATTTCCATTCCAGCCTCGCCATTACAAACTTCTTCTGAACCAACATGAAAGAAAACCATAGCTTTTAATGATAATCCCATGTTTACATCTGGAATATAGCTCAAACCCGATGGAGAAAATTGTGAAATATTTACTCCCGGAGCCCGTTTCATTTTATAATAGGCACCGCCACCAAAACCATCAATCATGAATGGCGTTCCTGGTGTTGGTGGCAGTTTTACCGATGCATCAAAATACCAATACCTAAAAGTACTGCGACCAAAAATTGCTTTGGCTGTTAGTGTTATTGCTGGTTTTTCGATAGTTACCGTTAAATCGGCATTGAAACCGTCACCATAAACTGGGTCGTTTTCTAATAAATCGAGTTGTCCTTTTAATTTTAAACCGCTAAATGTAGCATCAATTTTAATTGCCGACAGGTCCAAGCCGTCATATTTCCATTTTTGTTTGTAATCTTCTTCTACCATTTTGGCTTTTATACCAATTCTAGCAGTTGCAGCAAAACTATTGCTTTCCATTAAATTCAATGTCAGATCAAAGTCTAATCGCGCAGCATTATTTTGCATCGTTACACCAATATTCGAAATTGAAACAGGAAAACCACTAAAACCAACAGCTTCTGTATAGTTCATACTGGTAACAGAAATTACTGGCGAAACCGTTTGAAGTTGTAAATTCTCAAAAGTAATGCCTTTGAAATCTACAGTTTTTTTGCCTGAAACAACAGTATTGTCGTTGGCAGCTGTATTGGTTTCTATTCCTAATGCACCGTGCAAGACGGCTTTTGGTAAAAATTTGCCATCTAAAAGTCGAAGTACAACTGAACTATTTGGTAGTATTTTGGCTTTGGCTTTCCAAATGTCAAAACTAATTGTGTCTTTGGTTACAACCGTTAATTGTTGTTCTTGCATAGAAATAAATCCGCTGTAAGCCAAACCAATTTTTTTATTAGGATTGGCAGGATCGACTTTATTTTTAGAAATTGGCAAAACAATTTGTCCGTTTAGATTGGCTTTGACAAATGTGTTGGCGGCAATTGTAATATCAATATGATCTAACGAATAAGCCCAAGATTTTTGGTCGCTTGTGATTCCTTTATCTAACGGGAAAACATTATCAGCATAAAAAGAACCCGAAACGCCAAACTTATCAATAATTAGTTGCGAAGCACCTATTTTTAATCTTGCATTTTGTGCTGCTGATTCTTTGGTTTTAAATTCTTTTGGTAAACCAATTTCGAAAGTTTCAACATAAACGCCTCGCCATGTGTTTGGGTTTGGCATTAAAAGAGAATTTTCAGTATAATATGCAGGAAATACAACTGTTGGACTGTTGTTTATATCGCTTAAATCTAGAACAGCATTGTTAACTAGAAACTGAAAATTACCATCGAAATTATTGCCATTTCGTTTGGATTTTAATACAAATGGTTGCAAATCTATGCTTACTAAAACATCATTCCAATTGGAACCCATTGCTACAAAATCGCCTTTTACTCGGTTTGGAACTAATCTTGTAATGCCATCATTACACAATCTATTTATTTTTTCTTTGGTTTCCACTACTTGACCGTTAGATTCTATTGGAAGAATTAAATCTCGTGAAAACTCGACTGCACCAGATATTTTTAGGTCTTTAAATCCGTTACAATCAATGGTTACATAGGTCAAATCTTGAATATTACCATTCAACATATTGAAACCACCATAAAGTGAAACCAACCATTTGTTATTAAAAGGTACATTAACATCGCCCAATAAAACCAATTTGGTATCGCCAATTAATCCGCCAGCGTGTGAAATTTTTACATCATCGGCACCAAAAAATAATTGAACTGGTCGACCTTCATTATCTTTTTGTGGCAAAACAATTTTACAAAAAACTGTTAGTTTGGTAAATTCTGGTGTGAATGTAGCTCGGGTTATACCAATTGAATATTGCACATTGGCAATAGTTTTTCTAATTCCGACGGGCAATTCGACTAAATCGGCA
>JAYVHB010000088.1:0-3156 GCA_043771555.1 Flavobacterium sp.
CAACCCAACTGTCGAATATGGTTTTATTGCCCAAGAGTTAGAAGCAACTTTAAACCAATTTGGTGCCAAAAACAACGGCATTATCTCTAAAGACGATGCTGGTATGATTGGTGTGCGCTATAACGACTTGTTGGCACCAATGGTAAAGGCTATACAGGAATTGGATACAAAAAACCAAGCATTAGATTTAAAAAATCAAGCTTTAAAACAAGAATTAGATACGAAAAACCAAGCGTTAGAACTACAAGTTAAATCACTTACTGAAAAACTAAATCTTGTTTTGAATCAAGTTGAAGTTTTGAAAAATAAAAAATAGTTTTCAGATGCAATAATCAGCAAACAGCTTTGTCAAAGTTCAAAACTTTGACAAAGCTGTTTAAAGACTTAGCGACTTCGTGCCTTCGTGGCAAAAAATAAACTTTAAAATTTACAAATATGAAAACAAATATCAAAAACCTTGCAAAAACAGTACTTCTATTTTCTATTTTCTTTTCTCAATTTTCTGCAAATGCCCAAGCACCCAACAAGTTCAGCTATCAAGCTGTGGTTCGAAATGCCAGCAATGTTATAGTTGCAAGTGCACCAGTCGGAATGCGCGTGAGCATTTTGCAAACAACCGCAACAGGCACAGCCGTTTATGTAGAAACCCACAACTCAACTACTAATGCCAATGGCTTGGCGGCAATAGAAATTGGTGGTGGAACGCTCGTTTCAGGCAATTTTGGAACTATCGACTGGGCAAACGGGCCTTATTTTGTAAAAACCGACACTGATCCAGCAGGTGGCACCAGTTATTCAATTACTGGAACTTCCCAGTTATTGAGTGTGCCGTATGCTTTGAATGCAAAAACTGCTGCAACGGCAGTTTTGGCTACAAACGCTACAAATGCAGTAAACGCTACAAATGCCACAAACGCAGTAACGGCTACTAACGCAACCAATGCTTGGAGCAAATCTGGAAACTCTGCCACAGCCACAGATTTTATTGGTACTACAAACGACCAAGATGTTGTTTTTAAAAGAAATAATCAAACTAGAGGCAAAATTGACATTAACTTTCAAGCATTTGGTATAGATGCACTTTCTTCTATAACAGCAGGATCATCATTAGGGAACAATGCTTTTGGAAATACCACATTGAATATCTTAACAAGTGGTGATCGTAATTCTGCTTTTGGCAGTAATGTACTTCTACAACTTAGCACAGGCTCAAATAATACAGGATTAGGTTCTCTATCGCTTTCTAACTTAACAACAGGAAGTAACAATACTGGGCTTGGCAACAACGCCCAAGTACCCACCTTAACTGGCAACAACCAAGTGCGCATAGGCAACACAGCAGTAACATATGCAGGCGTTCAAGTCGCTTGGACAATAACGTCAGACAAGCGTTGGAAATCTAATATTGTAAAATCAAATCTTGGGCTCGATTTTATCAAACAATTGCAACCCGTGTCTTACACCCGCAAAGATGTTGAGGTTTCCGAAAAAGGCACAAAAATTCTAGAAACAACAACCAATCCAACAGTTGAGTATGGTTTTATCGCCCAAGAGTTAGAAGCTACTTTAAACAAGTTCAACACCAAAAACAACGGCATAATTTATAAAGACGATGCAGGTATGTATGGCGTGCGCTACAACGATCTTTTGGCACCAATGGTAAAAGCTATGCAGGAATTGGATGCTAAAAGAATACAGGAAAACGAAGCGTTACAGCAAAAAATAAATACACTTACCGAAAAACTAAATCTTGTTTTAAATCAAGTTGAGGTTCTTAAAAAAAACAAATAGTTTAAATGATTTTAAAAAGGTTTGTATGAAATAGATGCAAACCTTTTTGCAAATTAGAATAAATGCTGTAAAACTTTTGTGCCTTTTGTGGTTTGAAATTAGCGAATTCGTGGTAAATTTTATAAACCACAAATCACACAAATTCACACAAATTATTAAAAAAACATTTGCGCCTTCGAGTCTTCGTGGCAAAAAAATAAACTTTAAAAAAAATTATTATGAAATCAATTACACAAAAAATATTCAAAACATTTGCACTGCTAACTGTTTACTGCGTACTGAACACTGCTCACGCCCAAGCACCCAACAAGTTCAGCTATCAAGCGGTTATTCGCAACGCCAGCAATGTAATAGTTGCAGGAACACCAGTCGGAATGCGCGTGAGCATTTTGCAAACAACAGCAACAGGCACAGCAGTTTATGTAGAAACGCACAACCCAAACGCCAATGCCAATGGTTTGGTCGCCATAGAAATTGGTGGCGGAACACTTGTTTCGGGCAATTTTGCAACCATTGACTGGGCAAATGGGCCTTATTTTATAAAAACCGACACCGATCCAGCGGGTGGCACAAGTTACTCAATAACTGGAACCAGCCAAATGTTGAGTGTGCCTTTTGCTTTGAATGCGAATACAGCTACCAACGCTTGGAGTAAAACTGGAAATGTTGCCACAGCTACAGATTTTATTGGAACGACAAACAATCAAGATGTTGTTTTTAAAAGAAATGGAAGTATTTATGGAAAATTAAACGCTAGTAATCTTTCAATTGGTCAAGGCTCTTTAGCAATTAGTACAGGCTACTGGAATACTGCCTTTGGACAAGGTTGTAATGATTCTAATACGACAGGTATTGGCAATACTTCAATTGGTTTTAATAATCTTAGTAATAACACAACAGGTTCTTTTAATATAGCAATCGGATTTTCGACTTTACAAAATAATGTATCGGGTGAAGGTAATGTTGCTATTGGTACCAACGCGTTATATGAAAATGTCGGAATTAATAATTGTGGCATAGGTAATCAGGCTGGTAATACAATTATAAATGGAAATAATAATACAGCAATTGGTAATAATGCCCAAGTACCAACCACTGGCAGCAACCAAGTTCGAATAGGCAATACACAAGTTACTTATGCTGGCGTGCAAGTCGCTTGGACAATAACGTCCGACAAGCGTTGGAAATCTAATATTGCAAAATCCAATCTTGGGCTAGACTTCATTAAACAATTGCAACCAGTGTCGTACACCCGCAGAGACGTTCAGGTTAGCGACAAAGGCACCAAAATTTTAGAAACAACCAGCAACCCAACTGTCGAATATGGTTTTATTGCCCAAGAGTTAGAAGCAACTTTAAACCAAT
>JAYVHB010000089.1:0-18223 GCA_043771555.1 Flavobacterium sp.
CATTTTGGGCATTAATAGCTTTTTCATTAAATGCACAAACACCTCTTTCAATTAAGACTATTTTTCCAGTAAATTGCCCTGGAGTATAAGGAGATACAGCACCACAACCATTATTTGGAGAATTTACTAAATTGCCTGCTAGTGGGCTTGTAAGTGGAGTTCCAAAAAATGCGGGTAGAATATTTGCTGATTGAGTACCATAACTCAACGTTGGTGTAATGTTATTTGCATTAGCACTCAAAACACTACTTGAACCAACACAAAGCGGAAACGGGTTGGCAGTAAATGATAATACTGGTTTTATGTTTACAACAATAGTCATTGTAGCAGTATTTGCATCTTGACCAGCTGTTGGTGTAAAAGTGTATGTTGTAGTAGCTAGGTTGTTTATTGCTGGTGCCCATGTCCCTGAAATACTATTGGTAGATGTTAATGGTAAATCTGCAAGAACATCCCCAGAACATATTGGAGCTACTTGCGTAAAAATTGGATTAACTGGAAGACTAGTGCTTCTAGTGTCGAAATTTCTAGTTTCTATTTTATTTAAAGGTGCCGCCGATAGGCTACCAAAAAATAGAAAAATAACAATTAAAAGGGAGTAGTTTTTTTTCATGGATAATTAAATTTATTTTATTAAAGAATTTAAATCATTAGCAAATATACATTATTAAAGTTATAATTTTATATTAAATTAGAATTTAAATGCTCTTTTTTATTGATTTTTCAGTTGGATTTTTTAACCTATTAAATTATTAATCATTATTTTTATTTTTAAAAATCATACTATCTTTGCGAAATGCCCAAAGAACTGTTATTACAAGTTTCTCCCGAAGTTGCCGCCAACGAAATCCAGTTGAAAGACCATTTGTCCAAACAAATTAAAGTTTCTACAAACAATATTCAGCATATTTCTATCTTGAAACGTTCAATTGACGCACGTCAAAAAGCTGTAAAAATCAATTTGAAAGTACTTGTTTTTACAAAAGGCGAAGATTATGTTACTCATAAAATCGAACTTCCAAACTATAAAGATGTCGCCAAATCACAAGAAGTAATCGTGATAGGAGCAGGGCCAGCAGGACTTTTTGCAGGATTACAGCTTATTGAGCTGGGGCTTAAGCCAATCATTATCGAACGTGGCAAAGACGTTCGTGGTCGCCGCCGTGATCTTAAAGCTATCAATGTAGATCATATTGTTAACGAAGATTCCAATTATTGCTTTGGTGAAGGCGGCGCAGGAACCTATTCTGACGGAAAACTATATACACGATCCAAAAAACGAGGCGATATAGATCGAATTCTTCAATTATTAGTCGCTTTTGGTGCAACACCAGATATCATGGTCGACGCCCATCCGCATATTGGAACCAATAAATTGCCACAAATTATTCAAGATATTCGGGATAAAATTATCGAATATGGCGGTCAAGTTTTGTTTGAAACTCGAGTAACTGATATTCTCACAAAAAATAACGAAGTACAAGGAATAGAAACCCAATATGGCGATCGAATTTTGGCAAGCAAAATTATTTTAGCCACAGGACATTCGGCACGAGATATTTTCGAATTATTAGACCGAAAAAAGATTTTTATAGAAGCAAAACCCTTTGCTTTAGGTGTTCGAGCTGAGCATCCTCAAAGTTTGATTGACCAAATTCAATATTCCTGCGATTATCGTGGCGAGCATTTGCCGCCAGCTCCTTATAGTATTGTAAAACAAGTAAATGGACGCGGTATGTATTCCTTTTGTATGTGTCCGGGCGGCGTGATTGCACCTTGCGCTACGGCTCAAAATGAAGTAGTTACCAACGGTTGGTCGCCTTCCAAAAGGGATCAAGCTACGGCCAATTCGGGTATTGTAATCGAATTAAAATTGGAAGATTTTGAGCAATACAAAAAATTTGGAGCTTTGGCAGGATTGGAATTTCAAAAACAAATAGAGCAAAAATCATGGCAACTGGCAGGAAATTCGCAAAAAGTTCCTGCACAGCGCATGGTAGATTTTACGCAAACAAAAGTGTCGAGTTCCATACCAAAAACATCCTATGTTCCAGGCACCACTTCTGTAGAGATGGGGCAGGTTTTCCCGGGATTCCTTACTCAAATTCTTCGGGAAGGTTTTTCTGAATTTGGTAAATCAATGAAAGGATATCTTACCAACGATGCCATTTTACACGCTCCCGAAAGCCGAACATCATCGCCCGTGCGAATTCCAAGAGATAATGAAACGTTGGAACATCTTCAAATAAAAGGTTTGTATCCTTGTGGTGAAGGTGCTGGTTATGCAGGCGGAATAATTTCGGCGGCTATAGATGGCGAGAAATGTGCACAGAAGATTGCAGAAGTTTTGAATAAAAAAAATTAATTTTTGCCACAATTTTTATTGTAAAATATAACAATATCTTCGATTTCGTCTTTTTTATAATACTTACTTTGTATTTTTTCAACAAGTTTTGGACAATCTTTAAAATATTCGCTTGCTGCTTTTTTAAAATTTTTACTGATACCTCCGATCGATGTAATTTTCGAAACGCCATCTTCATTTTCTCTGTTCAAATAATAGTTACTCACGGTGCCACCACCGCTATAACTCATATTGCCATTTCCAGTTGGAATACTTGATGCATAAGTTGTATTAATTATAGAGTACAAGTTTATGCTACCTTTAATTTCTAGTTTCATCCATTCAAATGTATCTTTTTCGATAATTTTGTTATACTTATAGGTTACAATTTCATCTTTTTCTTCGATACTCACTTTGTCAATCAAGGTTGCATCAATAAATTTTTTTTCAGAATTTTCATTTATTCTAAACTTTAATTCATCCCTTTTTATTTTGCCTAAACCAATAAGAGTTGTTTTGTCTTTCATGTAGATTGTACATTTTCTATTTTGTGAAAAACAGATGCATGTAAAAAAAAGAAAGAAAATCTGAAAAAACTTTTTCATAATTATATTTTTGTTTGGCAAATATAATAATCTGATTTTAAATTAGAATACTAGCTACTTTAATTAAAAAATAATATACACTTACAGAAATTATCTATTTAAAAACTTTTGTAAGAATTAAAATGACTATGATAACCTAGAGATTTAAAATGTAAAAAACAATTATTTTTAATCGTTTTAATTCAAAATTTTCTTAAAGATTCTGAATTTTGGAAATCAATGAAAGGATATCTTATCAACGAAGCTATTTTGCACGCTCCCGAAAGTAGAACATCATCGCCAGTGCGAATTTCGAGAGATAATGAAACGCTAGAACACATACAAATAAAAGGATTGTATCCTTGTGGAGAAGGTGCAGGATATGCAGGCGGAATAATTTCGGCAGCTATAGATGGCGAGAAATGTGCACAGAAGATTGCTGAAAGTTTAAATGTATCTTTAGTTTAAGCAACTTGTGAGTTTATATAGCTGATTATTTTTTCAAAATATATTTCTTTATCTATAGATTTTGTAACCGCTGCATGATCGGCATTTTTCAAAATAAATAATTCGGATGGTACTGCACAATTTTCAGTATATCGTTTTCCCATTGCTAGTGGTGTCCAAGTATCTTTTTCGGAGTAAATAAAAAGTATTGATTTTAGATTTTTTGCTTCTTTAATTCTTTCAATCATATTTATTTTTTGGGTATATTTTGGTAAAATAAAATTTAAAACCTTCAAAGTTTTATATGCTGTTGGGAAAATTTTCCAAAATTCATTGAGTGTTGTCGCTGCACTTTCTATAATTGCAAATTGATACGGATGATTTTCGTCTGTAAATGCAATTGTTGCCATTTGTGCACCAAGCGAAATTCCGAAATAACCGATTGGCAAATTTGGAGTTTGTTTTTTTGCTTCTATTCCAATCGCAATAATATCTTCAAAATAGGAAAAATTACCATTCGTGCTTTCTCCAAACCCATTAATATCAAATACCAAAACATTGTATCCGTTGTTTCTCAACAAATCGGTATAACCATATTTTATAAAATAACCTTTGGCTTCTTTACCCATAGGATGCCCAAGAACAATTGTTGCTTTAGGAATTTCTAAAAATGATTTAGCAAATAAACCTGCAATTTGTCCTCCAGATTTGCTTTTGATATTTACTTTTGTCCATTGGAATTTTTCGGATTCGGATAATGGATTTCGCCATTTTACCATGTAATTTCCAAAAAAGGGCTGTTTCAATAATTTATAAAACATTATTTTTTTACCAAAGTTCAGAAATTGAAACTCAAAAATACTTAACCTACGTTAAGAAACGATTTGTTTGCGAATTCTACTCAAACTCTCAGGAAAGATTCCAAGATATTTGGCAATTTTATTTAATGGAATTTGGTTTGTAATTTCAGGATTTGTTTGTAATAATTCTGCATACATTTCCAAAGCAGATTTTGTGAGAAAATCTTTCTCTCTTTTTACCTTTCTTAAATACAGTTTTTCATTTAATATTCTACCTAGTTTATTTGTAAGTAAAGATGTTTCGTGAAGTTTTTTCATTTCAAAACAATCAATAACTTGCACTTTACAATCGGATAATGCTGTAAGTTCTACATCCGACGGTACTTGTTTCAAAAGAGATGTGTACGAGCAAAAAAAATGATTTTCGAAAAAAAAGTCAAGAATTTTATCTTCTTCTTGATGTTTTATTGCAACTTGAACAATTCCCGAATTTAAAAAATAAATTTTTTGTTCGATTTTTCCATAATGTGATATTACTTTATTTTTAGCAAAAGTTTTTTCGGATATTATAAAAGGTAATTCGCCTTCAAATGAAGGATCTACATTTTTAATTATAAATTCTCGTATGGTCATATTTTTATATTAACCGAATTCGCATCGTTACCATATCTTTCTGGAAACCTACTTTTTCGTAGGCTTTTATGGCAGAAGCATTTGCATCATAAACCTGCAACCGAACTTCAAGTACATTTTTTGAAATTGACCAATTTTTTAATGCTTCAATAATTAGACTATTCAATTTCTTACCACGAAATTCAGGTTTTGTATACATAAAACCTAGATGAACGAAATTTTCATGGTCCAGAAACACTTCGGCTTTCTTTATTTTGGCATATCCAGAACTCACAATTTCATTATTTATTTCTGCAACATAAACCGCAGAATTTTCAGAAACAATAAGTCCAGAAAGGTCATAATAAGAAATTTTTTCAGGTTTCAAAGTTGGATCAAAAGGACGTTCGGCTTCAATGATTCCTTGCTCAAATTGAAGTAAAACAGGCAAGTCTTCGTTAGTTGCTAATCGGATAATTACTTTTTCTATCATGCAAGGTATTTTAATTGATTACTTTATTATTGTCTAAATTCACATAATTATTATGAATTTTTAGGATAATTACTCCAAAACTTACGGCAATAATTACCAGTATTGTATTGAGAATTCCTTCTGTTCCAAACGATAATTTTAAAATTATTGTGGATATAATAAACCCCGAATTTCGAATTACTTTGCTAAAATTATCACTATGTAAAAATGAAATTAACAATAATAAAACATCAATAAGTATCAGAATTGTAAAAAAATCATCGAAAAATATTTTATTAATATCCTTTATGTTTGATACCATTTTTTGTAAAGAAAAAAAATTTTCAAAAATCCAGTTTCCAAAACTGTAACATGATAAAACAAGTAAAATTGGAATCAATAACGTTGCAATATTTTTTTTGAGTTGAATAAATTTTACGATTTCTGGTTGTAGTTGTTTTTCTCTTTTTAGCTCGTTTTGATTACTTAACCTATAAAAAATAAAAATTAAAAAGAACAGCACAATAATAGTTACTAAGTCCAATAGCAATAGTAAATCGTTTTTATTTTCGAACCAATTGGTTACAAATTCTAAGTTTGATAAATCTTTGAAAATTCGTCTTATAACAATCAATGAAATGATTTCATATTGCTTACCTATATATATGGAAGTAGATTTTGGCAAATAATACACCAATAAGTACACTTCGTAAACCAATATAAAAGAGAAAGGGGTGTATATTGCTGCTATTGGGTTGTTCAGCAGCATGGAATAGTCATCCACAACAATCACTTTTAGTTTAGATAAAGCTATTAATGCTAAATGAATTATAAAACTAAATATGGCAATAAAGACTATTATTTTTTCACTTTTTTCTTTTGTTTTGTGGGAAAGAAATATAGAACCAAAATAATTGAAAGTGTCATTTATTTTATTCATAAATAATTTTGTTTAATTTATTTTAAAAAATATTAAACAAAAATACGTTTATTTTTAATTTTTTCTGTAAATTTACAATTATTTATTAAAAACTAAATTAATAACCAAAACTTTAAAAACTATAAACGATGTTTGACAAATTCAAAAAATCTGAAATTTTTATATTAATAGTAGTCATTATGCTAATATTTATATCTGAATATTTTTATCTTGTGGAAGATAATTTTCAGAAAGCAATTTTTATTGGCTTATGGCCTCCAACAATAGTTGGATTATTAATTTTCTTTAATTTAAAACTCAAAAAATAATGAAAAATCTAGATATTCTACTATTTACAGGGATTGTTATTTTGTGTTTTATAACTTTCTTTATCTCTACTTTCAAGACTTTTGAAAAGATAGAGAAAGATGGTTTCGAAAAAAACAACAAACGGGGTATAATCAGTCGACTTCTTGCCTACTTCGAAAGTTTGACATAAACTATTTCTTCAACCTATCTTTAAAAATTTTTTCGAATTTTTCAATCTTAGGTTGAATTACCATTTGGCAATACGGTTGAGTTTTATTGTTGTTATAATAGTTTTGATGGTCTTCTTTGGCCTTATAAAATTTCACAAAAGGTTCTAGAGTGGTAACGATTTTTGAAGCATACACTTTTGAAGTATTAAGTTCAGTGATAATGCTTTCGGCAGCCACTTTTTGATCGGCGTTTCTGTAAAAAATTGCCGATCTGTATTGTGTGCCTACATCGGCTCCTTGTCGGTTTAAAGTTGTTGGGTCATGCACGGTAAAAAACACTTTAAAAATTTCGTCAAGATTAGTTACCGTTTTATCATAAGTAATTTCTACAACTTCTGCCGCACCAGTTGTTCCAGAACAAACTGCCTCATAACTTGGATTTTCAACAGTACCGCCTGCAAATCCCGAAACTACATTTTCTACACCTTTTAAGTTTTCATAAACAGCTTCTACACACCAGTAACAACCGCCTGCAAGAGTTATCTTTTCTAGGTTTTTGGATGTTGTTGTTACTATATTTTCTGGAACAAAATCCAATGAAACTGCATTCATACAATATCTTTTTCCGGTTGGTTCTGGGCCGTCGTCAAAAAGATGTCCCAAATGGCTGTCGCATCTACCGCAATTGGCTTCTACACGTTTCATACCGTAAGAATTGTCTTCTTTGAAAGTGATACTTTCTTTGTTTTCTTGCTCAAAAAAACTTGGCCATCCACAAGAACTAGTAAATTTCTGATTGGATTTAAACAATTTATTACCACAAGTTGCACAATAGTAGGTTCCTTTAGTTTCGGAGTTCCACATTTTGCCAGTAAAAGCGCGTTCGGTATCGGCATTTCGGGCAACAGCATACAAATCTGGCGGTAACACTTTTTTCCATTCAGCATTAGAAACGGTTAGTTTTTTGGTGTCAGAATTAGAGTAATACGGATTTTCAGATTTGTTTAACACGTTTTCCATAGCAGTAGTTTTTTCTGTTTTTTTGTTTGATTGTCCGCAAGCATTAAAAATAAATACCGAAAACAATAGTAAGGCACTAATAGATTTTTTCATTACAATTTATTTAAATTGAAATACAAATTTACAAAACATATACGTTCAAAAATGTCATTTAGGTTTCATAAATTAACGCTTTAAGGAAAGTTTAACTGTTGTTTGGATTTTAAAAATCTTTGTTTACAACCAGTTTTTCGTATTTTTGTAAATGTAATTTTGTATATGAAAGAGGAAAACGTAATTCTTGTAAACCACAACGACGAACAAATAGGGCTAATGCCAAAGCTTGAAGCACATGAAAAAGCAGTTTTGCATCGTGCCTTCTCGGTTTTTATTCTCAATTCCAGAAACGAGTTGATGCTCCAACAACGGGCGCATCACAAATACCATTCGCCATTGTTGTGGACAAATACTTGTTGCAGCCACCAGCGCGAAGGCGAAACCAATTTGCAAGCAGGAACTCGAAGATTGTTTGAAGAAATGGGTTTCAAAACCGAACTCAAAGAACTTTTTCATTTTATATACAAAGCACCTTTTGATAATGGCTTGACCGAACACGAACTCGATCACGTCATGATTGGCTACTTTGACGAAAAACCAATTATTAATCCAGACGAAGTAGAATCATGGAAGTGGATGACTATCGAAGCCGTGCAAGCAGACATGACTTTAAATCCAAATGAATATACCATTTGGTTCAAAATCATTTTTGACAAATTCTATCATTTCTTAGAAGACCATAAATTATAAATTTTATATATGAAAGTTACTATTTCTAGAAAAGCCCATTTCAATGCAGCACATCGTCTCTACCGAAAAGACTGGACTTTTGAGCAAAACGATGCTATTTTTGGCAAATGCAATAACCCCAATTTTCATGGACATAATTACGATATGACTGTGAGCGTAACAGGCGAAATTGATAAGGAAACGGGCTATGTTATGGATGTAAAATTCCTTTCGGATATCATAAAGGAAGAAGTCGAAAATCCCTTTGATCATAAAAACCTCAATCTCGACGTTCCCGAATTTTTGGATTTGAACCCAACAGCCGAAAATATTGTAGTCGTAATCTGGAATAAAATTCGAAAACGCATTAAACCTGAGTTCGAACTCGAAGTCATTCTATACGAAACACCTCGAAATTTTGTAACCTACAAAGGCGAATAATGGCAGTACAAATAGGCGACAAGCTACCTAATTTTTCAGCAAAAGATACTGCTGGCAACAATTTTGAAAGTCAAGATTATGTGGGTCAAAAACCACTAGTTATCTACTTTTATCCTAAGGACAATACGCCCGGTTGCACCGCGCAAGCCTGTAGTTTTCGGGATCAATACCAAGATTTTACCGATCTTGGTGCTGAGGTAATTGGCATCAGTTCCGACAACGAAAAATCGCATCAATCCTTTACAAATCGCTACAAATTGCCTTTTATTTTGCTAGCAGATACCAATTCCAAAATCCGAAAAGCCTTTGGAGTTCCCACCGCATTATTCGGACTTTTACCCGGTCGCGTAACCTATGTAGCCGACAAATCGGGGACAATCGTCATGATTTTTGATAGCATGATGGCAACCAAACATATCCCAAAAGCTTTGGCAGCTATCAAAAAATTAGTTTAAATTTGGAGCTATTTCCCGCTTTCCGTTTCAATCTTTTTTATTTTGCAGCACTTCGACAAGCTCAGTGTGACAAAATAAAAAAGGATTTCCACTGCAATCGGGGCTAGGGCATAACCGCAAAAAGAGAATTATTAATTAAATCGTTCAACTTTAATGAACTTAAATTCCTTAAATGTTTTAAATAGATGAAATTTTATCCACTACAATTCAACCCAATCCTCAAAGAACGCATTTGGGGCGGCACCAAACTAAAATCGTATCTCAACAAACCAATTTCTTCTGAAATTACAGGCGAAAGCTGGGAAATTTCTACCGTTGAAACCGATGTAAGCATCGTTGCTGATGGAAATTTTAAAGGAAAATCACTCAATGAGTTGCTTCTCGAATATCCGAACCAAATCCTCGGAACCGAAGTCTACAATCGTTTCGGAAACCAGTTTCCGTTACTTTTCAAATACCTCGATGCTCGTGAAGATTTATCAATACAGTTGCATCCCAACGACGCTTTAGCAAAAAAACGGCACAACTCTTTCGGCAAAACCGAAATGTGGTATGTGATGCAAGCCGACAAAGATGCAAGATTGATCGTAGGATTCAAACAAAAATCAAATCCTGAAGAGTATCTCGAGAACCTAAAAAACAAAACTATTATAGACATTCTTGATACCAAAAAAGTGGCTCAAGGCGATGTGTTTTTTCTCGAAACAGGAACCATTCATGCTATTGGAGCTGGTTGTGTCATTGCCGAAATCCAGCAAACATCAGACATCACTTATCGTATTTATGATTTTGATCGCAAAGATGCCAACGGCAATGAGCGTGAATTGCACAACGATTTGGCTCTAGAAGCCATCAATTATGAAGTTGTAAAAGCCGAAAAAAAATATTCAAAACATGAAAACAAATCAAATGAAGTTGTTGCTTGCGAGTATTTCACAACCAATTTTATTCCGCTTAACGGAAAAATAGAAATTTCAAAAAACCAAGAAACTTTTACCGTATACATGTGTGTTGACGGAACTTTTGATCTGCAACATGAAAACATCAAGTACAACTATAAAAAAGGCGATACGATTTTAATTCCGGCAGCAATAACAACTTTCGATATTATCGGAAACGCTTCAATCTTAGAAATTTACATAAAATAGTTGTTTGTAACAAGTTTAGTTGTACTTTTGCACCCGAATTAAAAATTTCAAAATAAAAAACAAAATGGCAAATATTAAAAATTTAAAAAAAGATATTAATTACGTTTTAGGCGATATTATAGAAGCAGTATACCTCTGGGAAATGGCTACAACTGGACAACCAACTGAAAAGTCAAACGGATTGATCGATGAAGCAATTGCTACTTTTGATAGTTTGATCACAAGAGTAAACCAAACAAAAGTTGAAAATAAAAAAGCGCATTTTAGTGCAATCGGAAAAGATTTAGAAGCTGCTGCCAACCAGTTAATTACTAAGATCAACGATTTGCAATAAAAATTTAAAAAAAGTGCCAATATATTTTGGAATATTAAAAATCAAAATTATATTTGCGCACGCATTGCCAGCGTAGCTCAGTTGGCTAGAGCAGCTGATTTGTAATCAGCAGGTCGTGGGTTCGAGTCCCTCCGCCGGCTCCATAAAAAAAACCATTCCAGACACGGAATGGTTTTTTGTTTGATTTCATTTTCAAATTTATTACTGTATTAAGAGCTTGAATCAATTGGATTACCTGCAAAAGCTATAGCTAATTTTGTGATGTTTTTATAGAAGGAAAATTAATTATGATTATACAATTAAAAAGAGTATTTAAATTAGTAAAGCAAACTACTATTCATTTGAATTTATTTCTAGACCAAAAGGTGTTGAAGTTTCACGTCGTCGTGTGGTAAAAAACTATAAGGCCGATGCTGAAGGCATTACGGTAGAAGCAATTATCGAGAAGTTGTTTTAAAAATATTTTTGCACAAATACAAACTGCAATCCAGTGATGGGTTGCCGTTTTTTATGAGGTATCTTTGAATATATACTAGAGTAGATTTATTTATTTTTTTGGAGCTATTTTTAAATTTTTAATTAGTTCTACTGGCTCAACATCAAGCGCATTTGCAATTTTGAAAAACAAATTTAAAGTCATTCCTTGGTTGTGGTCAAACAATAAACGTAATGTTTTTTCATTACAGCCAATGTCTTTTGCAAAGCTCGATTTATTCCCTTCATATTTCTTCATGAAGAGAATATAAATTCTTTTGGTTATTTTTTCTTTAATATCATCAAGCTCTTTTTGCACGAAACAAATAAAATCAAGAGACGGAAAAAAAAATATTTATCAACTCGGAGTTTTATCCGAATTTTTTATATATTTATAAAATAATATACAATTATTAGCGTTAAATTAATAAAAACTCAAAATATTATGGCAGAGTCAAAAAACAAAAACACCCTTTACAGATTTGTAAGTTTGCGTAATCCTGAGCTTTCCAAAAAGGAAAATCAAGAGGTACGGTTCGTATTTCATCCATTAAATGATGAACCTTTATCAACATTATCCACCAAATTTTTTCTGGCAATAAAAGACAAAGTTGCTACTAAATCTAAGTGGCAAGCACTACAAGAGTTTTGTATATCTTTTGAAACAGCAAATCCACCCAATTTGGCTGCATTTAAAATCGAAGGGCAATTAAAAGATTTAAATGAAGATTTTTATTTAATTGCAGATTGGCTCGCTATCAATAAAACCAAACTTACTGCATCTGAAATTTTTACTAAAGTTGATACAGTTACAAATTTGATCGATACCGATGCTTTGATAGTTTGGGATAACTTATTTTATCAAACAATAACGCAAAAATCTTTTTACATTAAAGAAAACTGCATACAAATGTTAGTTTTACATAATTTAAAGAAAAAAATAATTGGATTAACACAGGCTAATGCAATTAAAATTATCAAACAACTTACGGATGCTCGTGTAGTTTTACCCACATCACTTTTTGAAGAAAGTGAGACTTATATTGAACAAACATCCCAGGCAAGACTAAGCGAAGCCAATCAAAATTTATCCTTAAGTAGAGAAATGATTGATAATCAAGATAAGATTATTGCAAATTTTCAAATAGAGGATTACCAAAGGCTAATTAAGAACCTCGAAAAAGTTCAGAATAAATATGACAAAGAAAAAGGTTTAGCTTATAACAAGGAGTATCAAGACCACCAAAGCAAAGTTAGTCCTTTAATTTCTGCATATCAAAAAGAATATAATAAAATGAAGCGAGAATTATGTAAAATTCCTCGTGATGCTACTTATGATCCTGATGATTTTTGTAACCAACCTGATCTAGAGTACCCCGAACTTCCTGCTTTTGAGTTTTCGTATCCCACAATGTCGGAGTCAAAATTTTTACAATCAAATTTGACAGAAGAATCTTTAGAAATGCTAACTCGTTTAGTGGACATTTTAGAATTAGATCATGTCAAAGATGCTATTGAACTTGTAAAACAAAAAATAAATGAGCAGCATGAAATAATTGTTTCAAAAACAGTTTTTTCAAAAACAGTTATGGTTATAGGGGATATGGTAGTTCCAACTACAACCGCATCAAAACTAGATTCTTTAGGAATTACAGTTTGTTCTTTGAGAAGTAATAATACAGTAACTTTCAAAATTACTGTTGGAGGCACAACAACTCCTTTTGCAATTACTAAATTTGAGTTTAAATTAACTTTCAATAATGGATTGCCTGAACTAGAAGATATAGTTTTATCTCAAACTTCTATAAATAATTTAATCGGTTACAATAATCTTTTTTTTGATGCATTAGTAAGCGCAAGCCAATATGGTAATTTAATTACTATATCAGGAAAAGCTACCTTTAGTGACGGCAGTATAAAAACATTTAATACTGCACCCCCAAAACTTGGAGCTTGTACAAAAGCTTCTTTGATAGTTTCTTCAAATGGTGCAAACAATAATTTGCCAACTCAAGATTCTTTCATCCCAAAAGGATTCGGTTACCGCCAATTAGGTATTGCAGATTACAGAAAAGTGGTTTCGCATGTGTGTTGTTATGAAGCAGGCGAAGTAGCGCATATTGAAAATATTATGGCTCGTGAGTTTAAAGAAAAAACTACCGAAAAAGTATATTCTAAGGAAGTAACCAATTTCAGTTCAAGCGAAACCGAAAGCGAATCAGTTTCTGATACCACATCTACAGACCGTTTTGAGATGCAAACCGAAATTGCCAAGCTACTACAAGAAGACAAACAGTTTGGAGCTTATGCAAATTTCAAAGCATCTTGGGGTGCAGTTGGAACTGGTTATCAACTTGATGCAGGAGCCAACTATGCCACTAATACCTCTAAAGAAGAAAGCAATCGACAAGCGATAACCCAAGCCAAGGAACTGACTCAAAGAGCTATGGAGCGAATTGTAACAAGGGTTCGAACAGAAAAAACGGTTAAAGTAACCGAATCATTTACCGATAAAAACTCGCATATTTTTGATAATAGGTCGGGTGGTGAGCATGTTTCAGGAGTATATCGTTTTATAAATGCCATTTATAAAAATCAAATATTCAATTATGGCAAACGATTGATGTATGAGTTTATGATTCCACAACCAAGTGCATTACATCGTTTGGGCATGAAAGTAAGTAACGCCAACGTAAACGCTATAATTTTAGATAGACCTATTGATCCAAGAATTGATTACCCAACTTTTGAAAGTATAAATGAAGGTAATTACAAAATTTTGGCAAGTAAATATGATATTGTTGTTGATTTATTAAAAAATCAAATAGCGTTTAATGCAACAAAACATGACGGGCAATGGAGCGAAAATGGTGGTAAATGGTTACGAGTTTCTGGCATGGACGTTGCAATTCCAGATGGCTATAAAGTTGCAAATGTGAAAGGAAATATTAGATTTAAGAACGGGGATCATGAAGCAACATGGAATAATTTATCTTCACATATACAGATAGGAACACAAGTAATTTATAATGATAGAGACAACTATCCTGATCGACTTCAAGTTAACTTAAACATTTCTTTTACTGATGATATAATTAATAAATTAACAATATTAATTACCTCATGGGACATAGGTGTTTTTAATTATGATTTAATTTTAACATGCACCTTAACTAATCATGCATATCAAGAATGGCAAAAAGAAACCTACCAAGCTATCATAGACGGTTACAATGCACAAGTAGAAGCTTACAACCAGCAGGAAGCAGCTGCTAAAGCCCAAGGTGTTGCAATGTTAGACAGCAATCCAGGTTTTTACCGTCAAACAGAGCAGTTGATACTAAAGAAAAATGCGATTTCCTATCTTATTGATAGTTCTTCCACTTCTAGAAGAAAAATGGGATTACCCATGTATAATAATAATGCTACATTTATTGATTACCAAGTAACGCTCAATCAAGATATGGATAATTACACCAGTTTTGTAAAATTTATGGAACAAGCTTTTGATTGGAATATTATGAGTTATAACTTCTACCCATTTTATTGGGGTAATGCCAACGATTGGGACGAATTATACCAATACGATAGCAACGACCCGCTATTTCGTAGTTTTATGCAAGCTGGTATGGCACGAGTAGTGGTAACCGTAAAACCGGGCTTTGAAGAAGCTGTAATGCACTACATGAAGTTTGGACAAATATGGAATGGAGGACAAATGCCCGTAATAGGCAACCCATTGTACTTGTCTATAGTAGATGAACTAAAAGAGCAGGAGTACGAAGTAGACGAAACTTGGGAAACCGTCGTTCCTACTAATCTTGTTGCACTACAAGCAAGCGGTGTAGCACTTGACGAACATGGTTTGCCCTGCGGTGATGGTTGTGAGAGTGATGTAAAAACAAAGTTTAAACCTTCTAAAGCAAAGTTAGAAGCTATACCCGTGAAACCAGTTTAATATTAAATTATAAAAGTAGCCGCTATACGGTGGCTACTTTTTACCATTTTTTTATTTTTTAATAATAAATAACTAACTTTGAACTAATGACAAAAGAACAATTAGCACGCTGGCGGGAACTCGGTTTTGAATTTCCAGGGTTTTATGATACAATTGCTGTTAATACAATACCAGAAGTAAGTATAAAGTTTGTTTCAGCAAAAAAAGATGATAAACAGTATACAATTAAGGTTGCATTTACAGCAAAAAATTGCAAAACAGGATTAGCTACAATTTCATTAAATGTAGTTCTAAAACCTTTGTCGTTTACAGAATTTGGTATAGTAAAGAATATAAAATTTACAGGAGAAACTTCTACATTTGAATTTAAGTTTGATGTAAACCCATTTGAACCCAATAAATTTGAAGATGTTGATTTTGTAGCAACCTTGACTATTGATGGATTGCAGGCTGTTACTAATTCTTTCCAAATTGAAAAGAGAAAAGGGAAAGATGAGAAGAAAGATGAACAAAATAATTGTGAAGAAAAGTTTAAAAAAATATCTAAAATTATATTAAAGCATGAGGGTGGCTATAATGATGATCCAAATGATAAAGGAGGAAAAACAAATAAAGGTATAGCTTGGCAAACTTGGTTAGCATATTCAAAAAAAGATTTAAATTTAGAACCAACACTTAAAAACTTAAAAAACCTTTCAGACGAACAAGCTGAAATTATTTATAGAAAAAGATACTGGGAACCCAAAGGTCTATGTTTAGTTAATAATTCAAAGATTGCATTAATGTATTATGATTGGACAATAACTTCTGGTGGAGCTACAAGAACATTTAAGAAGTTTTTAGAAAATGAATATAATTTAGAAATTGATTCTGAAAAATTGAATACAAATATCGCAAATGCAATAAATGAAATTATAGACCAGAAAAAATTGTTAGAAGATTTAACTAAATTAAGAAGTGAATATTATGAAAATTTAGCTTATAAAACGAATAAAGATGGTTCGTTTAAAAAAGATGAAAATGGAAATTTGATAAAAACTTCTGATTTTACAAATTTAAAAGGATGGTTAAATAGAGTTGAGAGTTGTAAAAACATTAAAATTTAGTTATGAGGAAAATTTTAATTTGTTCGATATTAATATTTCTTTTAATTTACTGCAAAAAAAAAGACTTTCAAAAAGAAACTTCTTTTAATGGCAACTGGGAGTACAACAATTATAGTAATAAAGACACTTTATATAACTTATCTTTTAAAATAAATTTCACTAAATTAAATCAAGATTCAATAATTGGTCAATATTGTTCTATAGCCCGAAACGGAAGTCGAATCGACTGTTTTAAAGGTGAAGAAAATAACATTTGCGCAAAAATTATTAATGATACTATGTATGCAGAATTCAATAGCAGTTGGGAAAATTCAACTGGTAAAGCAAAGTTGTATTTTAATAAAAATAAAAAACTAGTGTGGGAACTAGGTGAATGCGAAGGAGAACTTTATTTACCTATAAAAATTATTTTGAATAAAGAATCTGAATAGTATCTAATGACAAAACAACAATTAGCCCGCTGGCGCAAACTCGGTTTTGAATTTGATGCATTTTATGATGGAGTGGCGAAGGAGGAAGATGTTGAAGTTAAAATAGTTAACATAAGTTTTATAAAGGTTGAACAAGACAATCCAGCATTTCAAAAGTTTTTGGTAAAAATTCTTTTGAGTTCTGACCCATACAATAGTAAAATTACAGCTCAAATAGATGATAGACAATTTGCAGCCTATAAAAAGCTAGATACAATAGAAAATATTAATGTTGTTTTCGCAGATGTTTTTGTTGATTTGTCAACTATTGTAAGAAACGAAGAAGTCTTTACTATTGCAGTAGATGTAGTAGATAATGTTACCCAAAAAGCAACTGATACAAAAACTGTAAATGTTAAAGTAAATAAAGATGGAAATGTTAGAGTGACTGATGAGAAAGATATTGAAAAAGTGAGCTTGATAAACTTGTCAAATTTCATATCTATTTTTGGTAATGGTAAGTTATTTACACATAATAAGATGAAGCAGTATGATAAAGTTTATGATATTGATAAGCAAATGTTCATTAACAAATTAAATGATAACTTAGTTAATTTTGAAATTGACTCATTAATACGAATATCACATTTTTTTGGACAAATTGAACATGAATCTGATCACTTAAATACCACACAAGAGTATGCTTCAGGTGAAAAATATAATGGCAGACAAGATTTGGAAAATACCGAGATTGGCGACGGGCCTAGATTTAAAGGTAGAGGTTTAATCCAACTAACAGGAAGAAAAAACTATAGAAAGTTTTCTTTATTTTATAATTCACTAAACAGTGAAAAAATAAACTTTACCATTGAGCCAAACAATGAACTATTAGTTTCGAATATAGATATTGCAATAAAAGCATCATGCTGATTTTGGCAAATTTATAAGGGATTAAATCAGTATGCAGATGAGGATGATTTAATTTTTTTAACATATATTGTTAATGGTGGATTTAATGGTTATAATGATAGAAAAGAAAAAACTATAAAATCCATTTTAACTTTGAATGTGATTGCTGATGAGATGTCAACAAAGTCATTAGGAGTTTATAATGTTGCTGAGAGTAAGTTATATGATAATTTTTCTGGAATGTATATGTGGGGTAAGTATTTTGATAAAAATTATTCTGGTTTAAAAGGAACTGATAAAAATATTGACGAAGCAAAAAAAGCATATGAACGAGTTATATATTTATATGATAGTAATAAAGAAAAAAAACAAGTAATAATTTAAAGGTTTATAAAAATGCAAAAAAAATCATGATGCTCTTTAGCTTTCTTTTATTTATTAATTCATATTAGTGCTGGTGCGTTAAATTATTAATTTATTTAATCAAAAATATTATATTGCTGTTCATTGACATTTTGATTTTTTTGAAAGTCTTTTAATAATTCA
>JAYVHB010000090.1:0-2286 GCA_043771555.1 Flavobacterium sp.
AACATCTTTTTTATATCGAAAAACTAGATCAGTTTAATGATTTATGCTATTTGTTTAAAGAAACAATATTGCCAAATTTATATAATCTAAAAAAAATTAAAAACGAAACCATTATAATTTCAAGATTAGAATATTCAGAACTTCAAAAGTTTAAATCCAAATACAACATCAATCGCTACACGGATTACATACATTATAATTAAATCTTTTTTAAAAAATATAAATAATAATCAAATATGAATAAAACCTGTGTTGTAGGCGATATACATGGCGGACTCAAGGCATTGCAACAAGTTTTAGAACGAGCAAATGTAACTACTAATGACCAAATTATTTTTTTGGGAGACTACGTCGATGGATGGTCCGAGTCGCCACAAGTGCTCGATTATTTAATTCAATTAAATCTAACCCACAACTGTATCTTTTTGCGTGGCAACCACGACGATCTGTTGCTCGATTGGCTACAAGACAACAAAGACAACCGACAATGGTACCAACATGGCGGTGAGAGCACCGTTTTGGCTTATAGAAGCTATAATTCGAGCCAAAAGTCCAAACACATACATTTTCTTAAAAGCCTAAAAAACTACCATTTAGACCAACAAAACCGACTGTTTGTTCATGCAGGTTTCACAAACCTAAATGGTATAGAATACGAATATTTTGACAAAATGTTTTACTGGGAACGAACACTATGGGAAATGGCGGTTTGCTTAAACAAATCGATCGCTACAAGTAGTATTTTTTATCCTAGACGCCTAAAATTGTATAACGAAATATTTATTGGACACACTCCTGTTACTAAACTAGGATTCGAAACACCAACCCAAATGGCTAATGTTTGGAACATCGATACTGGGGCAGCTTTTTTAGGAAAACTTAGCGTAATGGATATCGAAACCAAACAATTTTGGCAAAGTGATGCTTTAGCTATACTCTATTTGGGCGAAATTGGACGAAATAGAAAATAAACTTTATATTTGCATATAAATAAATCACAAATTATGAAAAATATTATTACGATTTTAGTTTTATCTCTAACGATAACGGGATTTTCGCAGGCTTATACAGGACGTGGAGACAAAAAATTACAAGTTGGTATTTCGGCTCAAAGTTTAGGAAACGGAATACATTTAACCTTAGATCAAGGTCTTGGCGAAAACATGTCGTTTGGTTTTGCTGGAACTTATTTATTAAGCAACGATTTGTCTGGAGCAGCATTTTTTGATCGTTTTGATCTTAAAGGAAGGTTTAACGCCAATATAGGAAACGTGTTGACTTTGCCAGAAAACATGGATCTTTATCCTGGTTTAAATATTGGAACCAAAAGTTTTGGAGCACATTTGGGTTTCCGCTACTTTTTTACCGATGGTTTTGGTCTTTATGCAGAAACTTCGTTTCCAATAGCAACATACAGCGATAATTATTATAGCAACCAATCGGTATTTAGTATTGGTGCATCGTTTAACTTGTAGTTTTTTTAGTATTTAACTACAAAACAAACCCAATCCAAAAGATTGGGTTTTTGTTTTATTAAAAATTTAATTTGCAAGGTCAATTAATGCAAGGTATTGCTATTTTTAATTGTTCTTTTTTTTCTGTGGGTTTAGAGATGTTTAAAATTAAAACAAAAAAACCGCTACAAATTGCAACGGTTTAAGTTTATAAAAAGTAAAAAATTATTTCACAATCATTTTTTTGGTTAACAACTCTTGTCCGTTTTGCACAAGACTGTAAATGAATAAACCACTACCAATTTCGGATGCTTTGATAGTAATTTCGGCTTGGTTATTGTTGATAGGATAATTTTTGATAAGGCGACCGTTTAAATCAAAAACCATAATTTCGGCAGTAGTTGTGCCTTCTGGCAATTGGTAACGAATAGTAGTTTGATCTGCAAACGGGTTTGGAATGTTTTGTTCCATAAAAGCGGCTTTGGTATTTTCGATCAAACCGTTAGCAGTTTTGAGAGATGATTTTTCGGTACTATCTGCAAGTTGGCTCTCGAGTTTGGTTATTTTGTCGTTTAGCTCTTGAATGCCTGCAAGTAACATAGATGTTATTCCCTCATACTCTACGGCTTTAAACGTAAACGTTCCTATAATTTTCCCCTTTTCATCCACTGTTGGTTTTGAAATTTCTGTAACTAATTCTGGAAATATTTTTTCAATATCTTGCGATATAAATCCGTGCTGCAATGTTTGTGGCAAGTTAAGTTCTTTGATATTCTTAAATTTATAAGTTACCGGTTTTAGTTGCATCAATCTAGCCATGTTTGATTGTAAC
>JAYVHB010000091.1:0-109739 GCA_043771555.1 Flavobacterium sp.
AAATGCATTAGAAGTAGGATCGAACTATCCAGCTGGAGTATACAATGTAATTGTATCTCAAGGTGTGAATGTGAAATCACTTCGTATGATTAAGAGATAAGTAATACGCTTTCTCAAAAAACTAGAGGCTCCATTTTGGAGCCTCTTTTTTTTTGGTTTCTATTTGCTATATTTGCATCACTATTGTAATATAAATTCATTGAATAAATTAAAAATTTTTAACGATCCTATTTATGGTTTTATTACCATTCCCAATTCATTAATTTATGATTTGATTCAACACTCGTATTTTCAACGATTGAGAAGAATTTCGCAAATGGGATTGTCTTATCTTGTTTATCCTGGTGCGCATCATACCCGTTTTCATCATGCATTAGGTTGTATGCATATTATGCAAAAAGCTATTGAAACACTCCGTTTTAAAAATATTACAATATCTTCGGAAGAAGAAAGTGCATTGCTAATTGCTATATTGTTGCATGATATTGGACATGGACCTTTTTCGCACGCCATGGAACATAGTATTGTTGAAAATGTAAGTCACGAATCAATTTCTTTGCTGTTCATGGAGCAACTTAATGAAGAGTTTGAAGGAAAATTGAGTTTAGCAATTGCTATTTTTAAAGGAAATTACCATAGAAAATTCATGTTGCAACTCATATCCAGTCAGTTAGATATGGATCGCATGGATTATCTCAAGCGAGATAGTTTTTATACTGGTGTTGCGGAAGGTAATATCAATTCAGATAGACTAATTCAAATGCTAAATGTAGTTGATGATGTATTGGTTCTTGAAGAAAAAGCAATCTATTCTATAGAGAAATTCCTAATGGCTAGAAGACTTATGTATTGGCAAGCATACCTTCATAAAACGAGTTTAGTAGCCGAATTAATTTTGACAAAAATTCTGAAACGAGCAAAAGAATTAACTGAAAAAGGAGCACAACTTCATTGTAGCAAACCATTACAGTTTTTTTTGAAAAATAAAATTGAACTCGAAAATTTTGATAATTCAACTTTAAATTTATTTGCTCAACTAGACGATTTTGATATCATAAGCGCTCTAAAAGAATGGCAATATGAAGAAGATTTTATAATAAGTTCTCTTAGTAAAATGATTATTAATCGAGATTTGCTAAAAGTAAAACTAAATGCTGAAAAATTTGATAAAGAAGAATTAGAAATTTTAAAAGATACTTTTTGTAACCAAAATAACTTGTCTCGTGAGGATTCAAACTATTTTGTTTTTAAAGGAAAAATAAAAAATCAAGCCTATAATAAGGATGTAGAGCCAATTCGTATTCTAAAAAAAGACGGAACAATTGAAGATGTCGTAGAAGTTTCGGATCAACTAAATAGTAAAACATTATCTAAAGCAGTTACAAAATATTATCTCTGTTATCCAAAACAACTTCAAATAAATACCAATTAAAACCTATTTTTTTATATTTTTGTAATAATGATATTTACAGCAGAACAAATAGCGGGTATTTTAAACGGAGAAGTAGTTGGTAATCCAAAAGCAGAGGTATCTCGATTATCTAAAATTGAAGACGGAAGTAGTGGATCACTAACGTTCTTGTCAAATCCTAAATATCAAAATTATATTTATACTACCAAAGCAACAATAACTATTGTAAACACGAGCTTCGTTGCAGATCAAGAAATTGAAACTACCTTAATAAAAGTAGAAGATGCCTACGAATCGTTTTCGAAACTTTTAGAATATTATGATCAAGTAAAGAATAATAAAACCGGAATTGAACAACCTTCAGTAATTTCTGAAAACACAAAATACGGCGAAAATCTATATTTGGGAAGTTTCAGTTATATTGGATCAAATACTATAATTGGCAGTAATGTAAAGATTTTTCCAAACAGTTTTGTTGGTGATAATGTAATTTTAGGAGATAATGTAATTATTTATTCAGGTGTAAAAATTTATTCAGAATCAGTAATCGGTAACGGATGTATTTTTCATTCTGGCGCAGTAATTGGATCTGACGGTTTCGGATTTGCACCGCTCAAAGACGGAACGTACTCGAAAATTCCGCAAATAGGAAATGTTATTATTGGAGATAATGTTAGTGTAGGAGCAAACTCTACAATAGATAGAGCTACAATGGGTTCTACAATTATTAAAAGCGGAGTCAAGATTGACAATCAAATTCAAATTGCTCACAACGTAGAAATCGAAGAAAATACTGTAATTGCAGCTCAAACGGGAATTGCAGGTTCTTCAAAAATTGGTAAAAACTGCCTTATTGGCGGTCAAGTTGGCATTGCAGGGCATATCACAATAGGTAATAATGTGCGAATCCAAGCCCAATCTGGTGTTGGTAGAAATATAAAAGACAATGAAATTTTACAAGGAAGTCCGTCTTTTGGATATACTGATTTCAGCAAATCGTATGTACATTTCAAAAACCTTCCAAAAATAGTTACAGAATTCGAACAATTAAAAAAAACAGTAAAAAACTCAAATCATCATGGTTAAACAAAAAACCATCAATAGCGAAGTGTCTTTAACAGGAGTTGGTCTTCATACGGGCAATGAAGTCAAAATGACTTTTAAGCCAGCACCAATAAACAATGGTTTTACTTTCGTAAGAGTTGATCTTGAAGGGCAACCAATAATCGAAGCAGATGCCAATTATGTAGTCAATACACAAAGAGGAACAAACCTCGAAAAATTAGGCGTAAAAATTCAAACTCCAGAACATGTTCTTGCTGCTTTTGTAGGCTGTGATCTTGATAATGTTATTGTCGAACTCAATGCCTCAGAATTGCCAATCATGGACGGTTCTTCAAAATATTTTGTGGAAGCAATAGAAAAAGCAGGAGTTTTAGAGCAAGAGGCTGTTCGTAAATATTACACCGTAAAAGAAGTAATTACTTATACTGATGACGAAACGGGAAGCGAAATCATGCTCATGCCATCAGAGGAGTATCAGGTAACTACAATGGTCGATTTTGGTACTAAAGTTTTAGGAACTCAAAACGCGACACTCAAAAATATTAATGATTTCAAATCTGAAATTGCAAATTCTAGAACCTTCAGTTTTCTTCATGAACTAGAAGCATTGCTTGATGGCGGACTCATAAAAGGCGGTGATCTCAACAATGCAATTGTATATGTAGACAAAGAAATTTCTGAAAAAACGATGGATAATCTTAAGATTGCCTTCGGAAAAGATAAAATTTCAGTAAAACCAAACGGAATTCTCGATAATCTGACACTTCATTACCCAAACGAAGCTGCACGACACAAATTATTAGATGTTATTGGCGATTTGGCATTAGTCGGAATTAGAATAAAAGGAAAAGTAATTGCCAACAAACCTGGCCATTTTGTAAACACACAATTTGCAAAAAAACTCTCCAAAATGGTCAAAATTGAACAACGAAACCATGTGCCAACTTTTGATCTAAATCTAGAACCATTAATGGATATTCATAAAATAATGAGTATTCTTCCGCATCGACCGCCGTTTTTATTTATCGATCGTATTATCGAAATGACTGAAAATCATGTCGTTGGAATGAAAAATGTAACCATGAACGAAGGTTTCTTCGTAGGTCATTTTCCAGATGCGCCCGTAATGCCTGGAGTTATCATCGTAGAAGCCATGGCGCAAACAGGCGGAATTCTAGTTCTAAGCACTGTACCAGATCCCGAAAATTACCTTACCTTTTTTATGAAAATAGATAATGTAAAATTCAAACATAAAGTTTTGCCGGGCGATACACTTATTTTCAAATGCGAATTAATAACACCAATTCGTCGTGGAATTTGTCATATGCAAGCGCACGCTTATGCCAACGGAAAACTCGTTGCCGAGGCTGAGCTTATGGCACAAATTGCAAAAAAACAATAATTTAGGTTACTCATAAAGTTGTAATTAAAAGTACAACGCACAACTCAAAACAAAAGATATGAATCAACCCTTAGCATATGTTCATCCGGGAGCAAAAATCGCCAAAAATGTTGTCATAGAACCATTTACAACCATACATAATAATGTAGTTATTGGCGACGGAACTTGGATAGGCTCCAACGTAACCATCATGGAAGGTGCACGAATAGGCAAAAATTGTAATATTTTTCCCGGTGCAGTAATATCTGCAATTCCGCAAGATCTCAAATTTGGCGGAGAAGATTCTCTCGTAGTTATTGGCGATAACGTCACTATTCGTGAGTGTGTTACCATCAATCGAGGCACAATAGCATCAGGTCAAACCACCATTGGCGACAATTGTCTTATTATGGCAACGGCACATATTGCACACGACTGCCATTTGGGCAAAAACGCCATAATCGTTAACGGTGTTGCGCTCGCAGGTCATGTAACCATTGGAGACTTTGCCATTATTGGCGGGCTAGCTGCAATCCATCAATTTATAGCCATTGGCGATCATGCCATGGTTTCGGGCGGTTCGCTGGTGCGCAAGGATGTCCCGCCGTTTACCAAAGCCGCCAAAGAGCCACTTTCTTATGTAGGTATTAATTCCGTAGGATTACGTCGCCGTGGTTTCGATACCAAAAAAATTAGCGAAATCCAGAATATTTACCGAATCCTGTATCAAAAAAATTACAACACATCACAAGCCGTAGCCATCATCGAAGCCGAAATGGAAGCAACTCCAGAACGTGACGAAATCCTGCAGTTTATACGAAACTCGTCTCGCGGAATCATGAAAGGCTATACAGGAGTTTAAAATTTGGGCGTTCCGCAAGCGGCGGGCTTTACGTTCCCGCTTTTTTAAAAAAGCAAGAAAAATGCTTTTTTAAAAAGAGCTCCACTACAATCCCTAACGCACACACAACAACATAGAAATAAACAACAATCAAATAAATATAAAATGGCATCTACATCAGACATCCGCAACGGATTATGCATCAAATTCAACCACGATATCTATAAAATTATCGAATTTCTTCACGTTAAACCGGGCAAAGGTCCTGCTTTTGTTCGCACCAAACTCCGCAGCCTAACCAACGGAAAAGTACTCGACAATACCTTTTCTGCAGGACATAAAATAGAAGAAGTTCGTGTAGAAACCCATACTTACCAATATCTTTATGCCGAAGGCGACGATTTTCATTTCATGAACACCGATTCTTTCGAGCAAATAACTCTCAAAAAAGACGTACTAGATGCACCATTATTACTCAAGGAAGGAACAAATGTAATGGTACAAGTCAACTCAGAGACCGATTTGCCTCTTTCAGTAGACATGCCAGCCTCAGTAATCCTTGAAGTAACCTATTCAGAACCAGGCGTAAAAGGAAACACATCAACCAATGCCACAAAACCTGCAACCGTAGAAACGGGTGCAACCGTAAACGTACCTTTATTTATCAACGAAGGCGACAAAATTAAAATCGATACTGCAACTAGTTCCTACATGGAGCGTATCAAATCATAATTGAATTAATATTTAGCTAAAAAAAGTGAAATTCGCACAAACTCAAACCCTTTCAGAAATAGCAAAAATAATTGATTGCCAGTATATTGGCGATGCAAATTTTACTGTTTTAGGTATGAACGAAATTCATGTTGTTGCCGCAGGAGATATCGTTTTTGTGGATCATCCCAAATATTACGATAAAGCGTTACAATCCGCAGCGACCATAATTCTTATCAATAAAGAAGTAGCTTGTCCAGATGGTAAAGCACTTTTAATTTCAGACGATCCGTTTCGAGATTTTAATAAACTGTCCAAACATTTCAGACCTTTTCAATCAGCAAGTACTTCAATTTCTAGTTCAGCTATAATAGGACAAAACACTATTATTCAGCCTAATACATATATTGGAAACAATGTAGAAATTGGTGCTAATTGCCTAATTCATGCCAATGTTACCATATATGATAATACCATAATTGGCAACAATGTTATCATCCATTCAGGTACAATTTTGGGAGCAGATGCTTTTTATTATAAAAAACGACCCGATGGTTTCGATCAATTGTTATCTTGCGGTCGTGTAGTAATTAAAGATAATGTTGGCATAGGCGCATTATGCACTATAGACAAAGGTGTAACGGGCGATACAACCATTGGCGAAGGAACCAAACTAGACAATCAAGTTCATGTAGGTCACGATACTATTATCGGAAAAATGTGTCTTATCGCATCACAAACCGGTATAGCAGGTTGTGTTATTATTGAAGATGAAGTAACGCTTTGGGGTCAAGTTGGCACTACAAGCGGCATTACAATAGGAGCAAAGGCAGTAATTATGGGACAAACTGGCGTAACTAAATCGGTTGAAGGTGGAAAATCCTACTTTGGAACACCTATTGAAGAATCGCGAGAAAAATTGAAACAATTGGCTAATGTGAAACGAATTCCAGAAATTTTAAATAAATTAAAATAATTATGTCTGCAAAAAAAATTGTTCAAGAGTTTTATAAATCAGATGCGCTTATTGATAGCCAATTAATAAAAAAATATTTGCATCCCGAAATTCTATTGGATTGGCAAAGCAGTAAAGGTTTCTTGCAATTGAATCATAAGGCAATTTTAAAATTAGCCGATGATTTAAGCAAAGCTTACATTCGTTCCAAATCGCAAGTAACTCAAATTTTGCAGGATGGTAATCGCGTGGCAGTTCATTATTCTCATTACATTAAAACAATCGAAAATCCGAGAGAAGAAGTTTTATTAGCCCATTTTTGTGTAATTTGGGAACTCAAAGATAATTTGCTTTATAGAGGTTATCAATTAAGTCAAATACCTTAATAAAAAAATGATTCAAAATCTGTAAACTGTAAACTGCAAACTGGTTTCTTTTTCATACTTTTGCAAAACTTAAAAATAAAAATAAAAAATATATTATGAGTGTTTTAGTCAATAAAGATTCAAAAATTATAGTTCAAGGTTTTACTGGTAGTGAAGGTACTTTTCATGCCGAGCAAATGATAGAATATGGAACCAATGTTGTAGGTGGAGTAACTCCTGGAAAAGGTGGAACAACGCATCTAGATCGTCCCGTTTTTAACACGGTAAAAGAAGCTGTAGAAAAAGCAGGAGCCGATACGACCATAATTTTTGTGCCTCCAGCATTTGCTGCCGATGCAATTATGGAAGCTGCCGATGCAGGAATAAAAGTAATTATAGCTATAACGGAAGGAATTCCAGTAGCCGACATGATTAAAGCAAACGAATATATCAAAACAAGAAATTGTAGACTTATAGGTCCAAACTGTCCAGGAATTATAACGCCAGGCGAAGCAAAAGTGGGCATCATGCCTGGTTTTGTTTTCAAAAAAGGAAATGTAGGAATCGTTTCTAAATCTGGAACGTTAACCTACGAAGCCGCCGACCAAGTAGTAAAGCAAGGATTAGGAATCACTACTGCTATAGGTATTGGTGGCGATCCAATTATTGGAACAACTACCAAAGAAGCAGTAGAGCTTTTGATGAACGATCCCGAAACCCATTGCATTGTTATGATTGGAGAAATTGGCGGTCAGCTAGAGGCCGATGCAGCTCATTGGGTAAAAGCAGATGGCAATCGTAAACCAGTAGTAGGTTTTATTGCAGGTGAAACGGCTCCAAAAGGGCGCACCATGGGTCATGCAGGAGCAATTGTTGGAGGCGCAGACGATACAGCTGAAGCCAAAAAACGAATCATGCGTGAATGTGGCATTCACGTTGTAGATTCTCCAGCCGAAATTGGAAAAAAAGTTAAAGAAGTAATGGGATAATCCCAAAAATTAATAATCATTAAAAGTCTCAATTATTATATTGAGGCTTTTTGTTTTATAATTAAGGAACAAAATTAACAATCACATTGCCTCTTTGAGCCTTTGTGGAAAATAAATAAAAATGTACAAAGAATTAAAAAAGTTAAAAATTACAAATAGTTTTACATTAGCACAGAATACAAATCTTGAAGAAGCTTGCAATGCACCTGAAACTTCTGGAATCTTCTTAGTTTATGACGTAAAAGAGGAAAAAGAACTAATTATGGTAGGTTCTACAGGAACAATCCAAAACGACGGAACTCTAAAATCTAAAAACGGCGGGTTGTTTGATAAAATTGTAAACGGACATCAATTTGCTAAAACAGGACGCAAATATACATGGCCAACACAAATGAAACTTGAAGAAATTGAACTCCTTGAAGTGCAATGGTTTGAAAGTTTTAACGCCAAAAATAAAGTAATTCCAACATCATTAGAAGGTCAAATATTACAGAATTTTCTTGATGAAAACGGTAAACTTCCTAGATGGAATGTGGCGTTTTAATGAGTAAATAAAAATTGTTTCTTTTTTAGTACAATTTTCATAAAACAATCTAAACTACTATATTTGTATTTCGAAAAACAAAATTACTAACTCATGAAATTACTCGAAGGAAAAGTAGCAATCATAACAGGAGCAAGTCGAGGTATTGGAAGCGGAATCGCAAAAACATTTGCACAACACGGCGCAAATGTTGCCTTTACTTATAGCTCGTCTGCTGAATCGGCATTGGTTCTAGAAAACGAACTCAACGCACTCGGCATCAAAGCCAAAGGTTACAAATCCAATGCTGCCAACTTCAATGAAGCTCAAAAACTAGCCGATGATGTCATGGCAGATTTCGGAAATATAGATATTCTCATAAACAATGCAGGCGTTACGAAAGACAATTTGCTAATGCGTATGAGCGAAGAAGATTTTGATAAAGTAATCGAAATCAACCTCAAATCGGTTTTCAACATGACCAAAGCTGTGCAAAAAATCATGCTAAAAAATCGTAAAGGATCTATCGTTAACATGAGTAGCGTAGTAGGAGTGAAGGGTAACGCCGGTCAAGCCAATTATGCAGCGTCCAAAGCTGGTATGATAGGTTTTACAAAATCAGTAGCACTAGAACTCGGTTCTCGAAACATCCGTTGCAATGCCATTGCTCCTGGGTTTATAGAAACCGAAATGACCGCCAAACTCAACGAAGACGTGGTGCAAGGTTGGCGTGATTCCATTCCACTAAAACGTGGCGGAACACCCGAAGACGTTGCCAATGCTTGTCTTTTCTTGGCTTCCGACATGAGTGCTTATGTTTCTGGACAAGTCTTAAACGTTTGTGGCGGAATGTTAACTTAATTTTTTTTGGAGCTATTTCCTGCACCCGAGCCTGAAAGTGCGAACTGGCGAAGCAATACGTTACAATCTTTTCTTGAGCTTGCTTTGCCACTCAAGAAAAGGATTTTCACTGAAACCTGTCCGCCGTAGGCTGGATCAGGGTTAGGGCATTTCCGGAATATTTAAAATTTATTTCAAATTGAAAAATAAATATTTATTAATCATCTTTCTTGTAGGTTTAATTTACACAAGTATTGGTGCATTATTCAAAATTCTTCATTACGAAATCGGTCTATTTACAGGAAATGTTATTATTGCAATTGGCGTTTTCTTAAAAATTATTGCTGTAATTATATTTATTACCAAACTAGTTTCCAACAAAAAAAATGATTTCTTAAATCAATAAATTTAATGACAACTTCCACAATTTTATTTCTTCTACTTTCAATAGCAATTGCTTGTGGTTTGTCGTATTTTCAATATTTTTACAAGAATAATTCGAATACTAAAGTTCAAAAAATTCTTGCCTTACTTCGTTTTATATCCATTTTAGGAATTTTACTTTTACTAATAAACCCGTTACTAAAACGCAATTCACTTGAAATAATAAAAACACCATTGCCAATCGTTATTGACAATTCAAGTTCTATACTTGATTTGAAAGCCAACAAAGTAGCTACCGAAGTTTTTACTAAACTAAAAGAAAACTCGGCACTACAAGAAAAATTTGAAGTAGAAACCTACAAATTCGATTCGGAATTTCAAACTCTAAATTCCGATACTGAAATTGATTTTAAAGGCAAACAAACCAATATTGAACAAGTTGCCAAAAACTTGAATAGTATTCATAAAAATAAAACGTATCCAACAATTTTAATTTCAGATGGAAACCAAACGTCTGGAAACGATTTTGTATACAGTTTCGGAAATTCAAACAAAGTATATCCAGTAATTCTTGGGGATACCACGACATTTTTGGATGTAAGAGTAAGTCAGATTAATGCCAACAAATATGCTTTTCATAAAAATAAATTTCCAGTGGAATTTTTTTTAAACTACTCGGGAACCAAAAGTATTTCGGCAAATTTTAGTATTTCACAAGGCAATAACGTCTTGAATAATCAAACAATAAGTTTTTCGCCTTCAAAAAAATCGGCTGTAGTTTCAGTCTTACTTCCAGCAGACAAAGTAGGTTTGCAAATTTTCAGAGCTTCATTAAAAACCAATCATCCAGAAAAAAACACCTATAATAATTCTAAAAATTTTGCTGTCGAAATTATCGATCAAAAATCAGAAATTGCGCTAATTTCTAGCATCAACCATCCAGACATTGGTGCTTTAAAACGAAGTATAGAAACCAACATTCAGCGTAAGGTAACCATAGGTGAACCTAAAGATTTTAGTGATTTACAGAAATACAATACTTTGATTTTTTATCAGCCAACGGCCGAGTTCAAAGCCATTTTTGAAGCTTCAAAAAATGCCTCAATAAATACTTTTATCATCACTGGAACCAATACTGATTTTAATTTTTTGAATCAAAATCAAAATAGTTTTGATTTTAAAATGAGTACTCAAAATGAAGATTATTTGGCACGTTTTGACGACCAATTCAATCTTTTTGCTACAGATAATATTGGTTTTGATTCCTTTTCGCCTTTGCAAAATCGTTTCGGAACTATAACTTCAAAAAGTCCTTCCTCTGTTTTATTGCAATCCAGAATCCGAAATATAGAAACCAATCAGCCATTACTGGCTTTTTGTGAAGCGCAAGGCAATCGTTCGGCTTATTTATTTGGTGAAAATTCTTGGAAATGGAGAATGCAAACCAATATTGATACAAAATCGTTTGAAAAATATGATGTTTTTATTGACAAAATTATTCAATTTCTAGTTTCAAATAACTCCAAAAAATCATTAGTTGTAACCCACGAACGATTTTATAATTCGGGCGAGCCACTCGAAATTACAGCGCAATATTTTAATAAAAATTATGAGTTTGATGATCGAGCCAGACTTTCGGCAACAATTACAAATAAAAATACCAAGCAAACCAAAAAATTCGATTTGCTAAAAACGACCAATGCTTTTAAAGTAAATCTTGACGGACTAGAAGCTGGACAATACACGTTTAATATCAAAGAATTAAATTCAAATTCGACCTATAATGGCTATTTTGAGATTATAGATTTTGATATCGAAAAACAATTTGTAAATCCAGATATGGATAAGTTGAAACAATTGACAACCCAAACCAATTCACAACTCATGATGCCTAATCAATTGGATTTACTTATAAAATCACTACTTAACGATAATAACTATAAAGCAATTCAGAAAGAAGTAATAACCAAAACACCTATTATAGATTGGTATTGGTTGTTATTGCTAATTGCCATTGCACTTGCATCAGAATGGTTTATTAGAAAATACAACGGAATGTTGTAAAACTCTAAACTTGAAAATAGTTTCATACTAATTGTTTTTTTCTTACGTTAATTCAATATCATGAAAATCAAATTTAGTTTCCTCGTTTTAATTTTACTATTTGTAATGAGTTCTTTTTTTCTAAAAGAATCAATCGAAAGTAGGTTTTCTGTGCCAACTGGATATGAACGAAGCAAGGAAAATGCCAATTCTTTTGGGCACTTTCTTCGAAACCTTTCACTTAAACCAAAAGGCGTGCTTGTAAAATATTTTAACGGAAGTTCCAAAAATAAACTCGATGTTTATGATGGCGTTGTCGATTTGCCAATAGGCACCAAAGATTTACACCAATGTGCCGATGCCGTTATGCGCTTGCGAGCCGATTATTTATTTCAGCAAAAGCAATACGATAATATTCATTTTAATTTTACAAACGGTTTTAGAGTAGATTATTCCAAATGGCGAAATGGAAATCGAATTGCAATAAAAGGCAATAAAACCAGATGGATAAAAACAGCAAAACCTTCAGATAGTTATGAAACCTATTGGAAATACATGGAAATGATTTTTAATTATGCTGGAACGGCATCCTTAGAAAAAGAAATGAAAACGACTGATATTAATAATTTAAAAATTGGCGATGTGTTTATTAAAGGTGGCTTTCCTGGTCATGCCATAATTGTCGTTGATATGGCAATAAACTTAAAAACAAATAAAAAAATATTCCTTCTGGCTCAAAGTTATATGCCAGCACAGGAAATTCAAATTCTAAAAAATCCTAATAATGCCGTATTAAGTCCATGGTATTCTGAAGATTTTGGATCCGTTTTAGAAACTCCCGAATGGACTTTCAAAGCGTCGGAACTTAAAAAGTTTTAGGTGCAAAATTTCATTAAAATCCTGCTGCTATTTTTATGTTTTCCGAAACTATTTTCGCAAGAAATTCCTTTGAATGTAACCAAACTAATGAAAGCATATCCACATCAAATAATTGATTTTAAGGAAAATAAACTAATTTTTTCGGATAATTCCTCCTTGGTCTATGATGATTTCAAGAAAAAAACAAAACAAGAATTAATTGATAATGCTGATGTAGAAGATCAATTTTCTTATTTCTACAAACTCGGATCCATTAATGATGCAGGAAGAATTAGAAACGAAGCTTTTTTCAAAAAAATATACGGCAATTCAAAAGCCGAAGTCGAGAAAAATCTAGTCGAAATCGTTTGGTGTCCAAAATTGGTAAACCAGAAAATTAAAGTTACAACCGTAAACGGAATCGATAAAATTGTAAAAAAACTTGCCGCTGAACTTGATAATCATCCAGAATATAAAACCTATTTATCCAATATTGCTGGAACGTTTAATTGGAGGAAAATTGCAGGAACCAAACGACTAAGTATGCATAGTTTTGGGATGACAATTGACATAAACACCAAATACAGCAACTATTGGCAATGGGATTGCAAATTTAAAAATGAAAATGCTCAATTTATTTACAAAAATAAAATTCCTAAAAAATTAGTGTCGATTTTTGAAAAATATGACTTTATTTGGGGCGGAAATTGGTATCATTATGATACAATGCATTTTGAATATCGGCCGGAATTTTTTCAATAACAAAATCAATTTCAATGTCAATTGCAATTTGAAAAATTAACTAAAATAAGCTCAAAAAAGTATAAAAATAATTTTCAAATTTTGATATTGATATTGCTATTGAAATTGAAAATTTACTTCTGATATTTCTTTTCACTTAACATTTCAGAAGCCGTTTGATAATAAGAAATGGTTTCGTTGATCAAATCTTTTCTTTGGGTTTTCATCAATTTTTCTTCATAAAAAATCTGAAAATCGGCACCTAATTTTGGATTTGGAATAACCGAAAGTTCAAATTGTTTTACTTGTTGTTTGGGTGACAAAATGGTCAAAACGTTGTCTTTAATTAATCCTAAATTTTGATAAGTTGCAATTAAAGCGCGAGGTTTATAATCTTCTCGTAGCACATCTTGACCATAAAACTTACTTGGATAACTAAAATTTAATAAGCCAAATAGGGTAGGCATGATGTCTATTTGCGACATGAGTTTGTTACAGGTTTTTACCTCAACAAATTCTGGTGCATAAATCATTCCAGGAATACGGTATTTGTCCATTGGAAGCTCCGTTTTTCCAGAACTAGAGGCACAATGATCGGCAACTATTACGAAAACGGTATTGTAAAACCAAGGTTGTTTTTTTGCCATTGCAAAAAATTTGCCAATAGCATAATCAGTGTATTTTACACCGCCAGATCGAGATTTAGCATCGCCCGGAATATCAATTTTTCCGTTAGGATATGTAAATGGGCGGTGATTGCTAACTGTCATAATATGGTTAAAAAATGGTTTGTCCAACTTGGCTTCCTCGTTCATGACACCAATCGCTTTGTTGTACATATCTTCATCGCAAACGCCCCAAACATTGGAGAAAGTTATTTCAGTAGGCAAAAATGTCTTCTTATCAACTATATCGTAGCCATTGCCACCAAAAAAGTCTTGCATATTATCAAAATAGGCATCGCCACCATACATATATTTTACATTATAACCTCGATTTTTAAAAATAGAACCCGTCGTAAATTTGTCTTTATTGTCTTTGCGCTTCACGACGCTTTCGCCAGCAGTTGGCGGAATACACATAGTTACCGCTTCCAGCCCACGAACAGTTCGATTTCCGACAGCATATAGATTGTTAAACAGCAAACTTTTTTGTGATAAACTATCCAAAAATGGTGTAATATTTTCTTCGTTTCCGTAAATTTTTAAAAATTCAGCACTGTAACTTTCGATAGTAATTAAAACAACATTTTTGCGAATATCAGTTCCTAAACTAGAAGTATTTCTATTGGTTGAATTTTCCAAAATATTCGGAATTTGATTTTTCAAAATTGCAAATGCTTCGTTGCTTGGCAAGGTTTTGTAGAATTTGAAATAATCCAATTCTGAATTCATAAATGCCAAATAAAATTTATACAAACCGTTTGCTTGCAACTCGTTAGTGAAAATGTTCTGACTATTTTCTTTAGATGATAGAAACGGAATTGCAACTAACGAAATTCCAAATAACGCAAAATAAACCGCAGAAAGTTTTAGCTTTTCAACGAAAGTTGGAATGGCTGTGATGTAGTTTTTTGATTTTTTAATAATAAAAAAAGAAATTAACCCAGCTACCAAAAATAAAGTTCCAAAAATAGGAACAACAGGATACGATTGCATGATATTGCCAATAACTTCGTTGGTATACACCAAATAATCAACTGCTATAAAGTTGTATTTTACTCCAAATTCGTTCCAGAAAAGATATTCGCTTATCACATTTTGTAGAATACAAACAACAAAAAGAAAAATTACAAAGGAGAACAGCCAAAATCTAATTTGGTTTCTTAGTTTCGGAAGAAAAAGTAATAATCCAAATAAAATTGTTTTTAGAGCAATAAAAGCTTGACCTATTTCGGGAGCTGATCCGCCGTATTCATTAAGAATTGTGTTGAAAAAGAAAACATATACACAAAGTGCCACCAACAAGCCAAAAATAATATAACCACAGGGTTTATGATATTTTGAATTTGAGATAAAAATTAAATACAACCATAACAAGCTACTTGCTATAACAAAAACAAAAAAATCAGATACCAAACCCAAACCAAAAATCATTAAACCATCAATAAAACTGAAGGATGATTGCGTAATTGGATGAAAAAGCAACACCAATCGCAAAACAATACTCGATAAAACATAAAAAATTGCTAAGTAGTAGAACGGCGAAAACTTCTTTAGAAATGACATATAAATTGTTTTTGCAAAAGTAAGAAACCATTATTAAAAATTAGTTTTAAAAAATAATTTATAAAATAAAAAAAGTAAACAAATCATAAATTTTTAAATAAAGTAGTTTAAGTGATAACTTTCAGTATATATTTGCAAAAAAAATTAAATACTAATGTTTAATAAGACAGTACATCATCACTTTCATTTTTGCTTTCAAGCGAAGTGTTAATGGTATGTTTATAAATCATATTCTTAAACCCGTTTGAAACTTCAAACGGGTTTTTTATTTAAATCAATTTGAAGTTTTCAAATAAATTACAAATCTAAAATGAAAACTTTAAAAATTGCCATCCAAAAATCAGGTCGACTCAACGAAGATAGTCTGAAAATGCTCAAAGATTGTGGCATTTCTATCAACAACGGCAACGACCAACTTAAAGCCGAAGCTACCAATTTTCCAATTGAATTGTTGTTTCTGCGTAATTCTGATATTCCACAATATTTGCTTGATGGTGTTGTCGATTGCGCCATTGTTGGCGACAATTTATTGACCGAAAAGGGAAAAAACATTCAAGTTGTAGAAAAATTAGGTTTCTCGAAATGTAAAGTTTCTGTGGCTGTTCCAAAGTCATTTAAATATAATTCGATAAAAGATTTAGATGGTTTGCGCATTGCCACTTCCTATCCAGTAACAACTTTAGATTATTTCAAAGCCAATAATATTGAAGTCGATTTACACCAAATATCTGGTTCTGTTGAAATTGCGCCAAATATAGGTCTTGCAGATGCTATTGTAGATATTGTTTCTAGCGGAAGCACACTTTTTAAAAACAACTTGAAAGAAGTAGCTGTGATCATGAAAAGTGAAGCTGTTTTGGCAGTTTCTCCTAAAATTTCCAATGAAAATCAATCGATATTAAATAAGTTACAATTCCGAATTCAATCGGTTTTAAGAGCTCGAAGTTCAAAATATATTTTGATGAATGTTCCAAATGATAAAGTCGATGCCATCACGAAGATTCTTCCTGTTTTGAAAAGTCCAACAGTTGTTCCGCTTAGTGAAATAGGGTGGAGTAGTGTACAATCCGTTATAGATGAAGATCAATTTTGGGAAGTAATCGACCAATTGAAAGAGTCAGGTGCCGAAGGAATTTTGGTTTGTCCGATAGAGAAAATGGTAGTGTAAACCAAAAAAAGAAGTTTGAAATTAGAAAAAATAAGATTAAAAATTAAATAAAATATTTTTTGTGAGCTTCGTGAAAACCTTTGTTAACTTAGTGGTTAAAAATAAAAAAAAAATGAATAAAATATACAATCCAAAACCAGAAACTTGGTTAGAAATTCTGAAACGACCAACGCAATCTTTCGATGATATTGAAGAAACTACAAAAGAAATATTCAAAGAAATTCAGGCAAAAGGCGATGAAGCAGTTTTAAAATATACTACTTTATATGACGGAATTTCTTTAGAAAATATGGAAGTTACAAGTCAAGAAATCGAAGAAGCAATCAACTTAGTTGCAAGTGATTTGAAACAAGCCATTAAACTAGCAAAGTCGAATATTGAAAAATTTCATAAAGCACAAATAACTTCCAAAATTGAAGTTGAAACTACAGAAGGCGTTTTTTGTTGGCAAGAAAAAAGGCCAATCCAAAAAATTGGTTTGTACATTCCTGGTGGAACAGCACCATTATTTTCTACGGTTTTAATGTTGGTAATTCCTGCGCAAATTGCAGGTTGTAAGGAAGTAATTTTATGTTCGCCACCTGATAAATCGGGAAAAATTAATCCGGCAGTATTGTATGCTGCAAATTTATGTGGAGCAACTAGAATATTCAAAGTTGGTGGAATTCAAGCTATTGCAGCAATGACTTTTGGTACCAAAACGATTCCGCAAGTATATAAAATTTTTGGACCAGGAAACCAATATGTTACTGTTGCCAAACAAGTGGCTACTCAATTTGGCGTCGCAATTGATATGCCTGCTGGGCCAAGCGAATTGCTAATTGTTGCCGATGATGCTGCTATTCCAAGTTTTGTGGCATCCGATTTATTGAGTCAAGCCGAACATGGAACTGACAGTCAAGTAATTCTGGTTTCAACATCAAAAAAACTAATTGACGAGGTTGAAGTCGAAATCAAGAAACAAATTCTGGTTTTACCTCGAAAAGCAATTGCCGAGAAAGCCTTAGAAAATTCTAAATTAATTTATGTCGAAAATGACAAAATTGCTTCGGATTTGATTAATGAATATGGACCAGAACATTTTATTATTTGCACCAAAAATGATGATTTTTATGTCAATAATATCGAAAACGCTGGTTCTATTTTCATTGGAAATTTCACGCCCGAAAGCGCTGGCGATTATGCATCAGGCACCAATCATACGCTACCAACAAATGGTTATGCAAAGAATTATTCAGGAGTAAATCTTGATAGTTTTTTAAAATCGATGACTTTTCAAAAAATTTCTCAAAAAGGAATCCAAAACATAGGAAAAGCAATCGAAATTATGGCCGACGCCGAAGGATTACAAGCGCATAAAAATGCTGTAAGTTTAAGGCTCGAATCATTAATAAATAATTTATGAAAATTTGTGTAATTTGTAGTATGTAAAAAAATGAAAACATTCAACATAAATAGTCTAATTAGGGAGAACATAAAAAATATGAAACCGTATTCGTCTGCTCGTGATGAATTTAAGGATTTCGATCAAGAAATGGTATTTCTAGATGCCAACGAAAATCCCAACGAAAACGGAGTTAATCGTTATCCAGATCCGCAACAAAAATCAGTAAAATTGGCTTTATCAGAAATAAAAAAAGTTCCTTCAACTCAAATTTTATTAGGAAATGGTAGCGATGAAGTACTCGATTTATTGTTTCGTGCTTTTTGTGAACCTAATAAAGATAACATAATTACATTGCCACCAACGTACGGAATGTATGGTGTTTTAGCTAATTTAAATGCAATTGAAAATCGTGAAGTTGTATTGAATGAAGATTTTGAACCGCAAGTTGATGAAATTTTGGCAAAAGTAGATTCGAACACCAAAATGATTTTTCTATGTTCGCCAAACAATCCTACTGGGAATTCATTTCCAGATGAAAGCATTGTAACTTTACTCAAAAATTTCAATGGAATTATAGTTCTTGACGAAGCCTATATTGATTTTTCCAACAAAGAAAGTTGGTTGCAAGAAATCAACGATTATCCCAATTTAGTCATAACGCAAACTTTATCAAAAGCCTATGGTATGGCAGGAATTCGACTAGGAATTTTGTATGCATCTTTGGAAATAAATTCGGTTCTAAATAAAATAAAACCACCTTATAATGTTAATATTCTAACTCAAAGTAAAGCTTTAGAATATCTTGAAAATCAAGAGTTTATTAACAACCAAATCATTGAAATTAAAGACCAACGAAATTTAGTTTATGGTCAATTATTAAACACAAATTTTGTAAAAGAAATTTATAGAACTGATGCTAATTTTATACTTTGTAAAGTAGATAATGCCGACGAACGTTACAATCAAATCTTAGAAAAAGGAATCGTTGTCCGAAACCGCACTAACGATGCTTTATGCGAAAATTGCTTGCGAATTACCATTGGAACCGAATCAGAAAATCAAAAATTAATTGAAGTTTTAAAACAGTTAGATATTTAAAATCTGTTAAAAAATTTTAATCAGTAAAAAAATAATATGAAAAAAGTACTATTTATAGACCGAGACGGAACAATAATAAAGGAAACATTAGATGAACAAATCGATGCTTTTGACAAAATGATTTTTTACCCAAAATGTATTCCTTTTTTGAGTAAAATTGCTCAGGAACTTGATTTCGAATTGGTTATGATAACCAATCAAGACGGATTGGGAACAGCAAGTTTTCCTGAAGAAACATTCTGGCCAGTGCATAATTTTATTATGAAAACCTATGAAAACGAAGGGATCGTTTTCGATAATGTTTTTCTTGACCGAACTTTTCCTCACGAAAATAAAAACACTAGAAAACCAGGAACTGGATTATTAACCGAATATTTTTCGGCTGATTATGATTTGAAAAATTCATACGTAATTGGTGATCGCTTGACCGATGTCGAATTGGCTAAAAATCTCGGTTCAAAAGCTATTTTTATTAATGACAATACCAATTTAGGAATCAACCAAATATCAGTAAAACGTTCTGAACTAGATTTTTGTATTGCTTTAGAAACCAATGATTGGCAAAAAATTTATGAATTTCTAAAACTCGAAAATCGTTCCGCAACGGTTACTAGAAATACCAATGAAACCGATATTTCAATCAATCTAAATCTTGATGGAACTGGAAAAAGTAAAATCGAAACTGGAATCGCCTTTTTCGATCATATGCTAGACCAAATTGCACGTCACGGGCAAATGGATGTAGAAATTTTGGTTAAAGGGGATTTGCAAGTAGATGAACATCACACCATTGAAGATACAGCCATTGCTCTTGGAGAAGTTTTTGCAAAAGCTTTGGGAAACAAATTAGGTATCGAACGTTACGGATTTTGCCTACCCATGGACGATTGTTTGGCGCAAGTAGCCATTGATTTTGGCGGAAGAAATTGGTTGGTTTGGGAAACCGAATTCAAACGCGAAATGATTGGACAAATGCCAACCGAAATGTTTTTTCACTTCTTTAAATCATTTACCGATGGTGCAAAAGCCAATTTGAATATCAAAGCAGAAGGAACCAACGAGCATCATAAAATTGAAGCTATTTTCAAAGCATTTGCCAAAGCGATAAAAATGTCTGTAAAACGAGATGTGGAAAAAATGATTTTGCCAAGCACGAAAGGAATGCTCTAAAGATGGAAGCTAGAAGTTGTAGGTAGAAAACTTCTTCAAACTTCAAACTCCCAACTTCAAACTTATATAAAATGAAAATAGTAATTATAGATTATGGTGCAGGAAATATTCAAAGCATACAATTTGCATTGCAAAGATTTGGCTATGAAGGGATTTTGTCAAATAATATTGCTGAAATAAAAGCAGCCGATAAAGTTATTTTCCCTGGCGTAGGCGAGGCAAGTAGCGCAATGAAAAAACTTAGTCAAAGCGGTTTAGACAAAATTATTCCAACATTAAAGCAACCAGTTTTAGGAATTTGTCTCGGAATGCAATTGATGTGTAAATCGTCTGAAGAGAGAAATACTAGAGGATTAGGTATTTTTGATGTCGACATTATCAAATTTTCAAATGCCGTTAAAGTGCCACAAATGGGTTGGAACAACATTTATAATTTACAATCAAAATTATTTGATGGCATTTCAGAAAACGAATATATGTATTCGGTTCATAGTTTTTACGCTCCAAAATGTGAAGAAACAATAGCGCTTACAGATTATGAAACCGAATATTCATCGGCATTACAAAAAAACAATTTCTATGGAGTACAATTTCATCCAGAAAAAAGTGGAAAAATAGGTGAACAAATTTTAAAAAACTTCCTTCTTAAAACTTGAAACCAGAAACCAGAAATTTGAAATTTCTAAAGTCTAATTTCAAACCTCTAGTTTCTACTTTCTAATTTCAAACTTAATTATGAGAATAATTCCAGCTATAGACATCATCGACGGAAAATGTGTACGACTTTCCAAAGGCGATTATAATACCAAAATAATTTATAACGAAAATCCGTTGGAAGTTGCCAAAGAATTTGAAGCACACGGAATTCAATATTTGCATTTGGTTGATCTTGATGGTGCAAAATCAAATCAAATTGTAAATCATAAAATTTTGGAACAAATTGCTTCTCACACTAGTTTGAAAATAGATTTTGGCGGCGGGTTAAAATCTGATAACGATTTACGTATCGCATTCGAATCTGGTGCAAACCAAATAACAGGTGGAAGTATTGCTGTTAAAAACCCAAAATTATTCCAACAATGGATTTCAAAATATGGTTCAGATAAAATAATTCTCGGAGCCGATTGCCATCCCGACGCTTCGGGAGTAAAAATAGCCGTTTCAGGTTGGCTTGAACAAAGCAAAGAAGATTTGATTCCGTTTATTCAAAACTATCAAAAATCTGGAATACAATATGTTATTTGCACCGATATTGCCAAAGACGGTATGCTCGAAGGACCAAGTTTTATTTTATATGCTAAAATTTTGGCGCAAACAAAAGGAATAAAACTGATTGCCTCAGGCGGAATTTCCACCTATGAAGAATTACCAAAATTGGCCGAATTAGGTTGCGAAGCAACAATTATAGGTAAAGCAATTTATGAAAATAGGATTACATTAAAACAATTGGAACAATATATAATTAGTTGTTAGTTAATGAAAGTCAATCCAACAACAAGCAATCAACAACCAACAACTTTAAAATGTTAACAAAAAGAATAATCCCTTGTCTAGATATCAAAAACGGACGAACTGTAAAAGGCGTAAATTTTATTGACTTAAAAGATGCTGGCAATCCAGTTGAATTAGCCAAAAAATATGCTGAAACTGGTGCAGACGAATTGGTATTTTTAGATATATCAGCAACCGAAGAACAAAGAAAAACCCTAATTGATTTAGTAAAAAAAGTAGCCGAAACCATTAATATTCCGTTTACGGTTGGTGGCGGAATTTCGTCAGTGGAAGATGTAGAAATCTTACTTAAAAACGGAGCAGACAAAGTTTCTATAAATTCATCAGCGGTAAAAAATCCACAATTAATTAACGATTTGGCTTTGACATTTGGTTCCCAATGCATTGTAGTTGCTATTGATGCCAAACAAATTGACGGAATTTGGAAAGTACATTTAGTTGGCGGAAAAGTGGCAACTGAAATTGATTTATTCGAATGGGCAAAAGAAGTGGAATCTCGTGGAGCAGGCGAAATTTTATTTACATCGATGGATCATGACGGGACCAAAAATGGCTTTGCAAATAAGGCTTTAGCCAAATTATCACAAATTGTAAATATTCCTATAATTGCTTCTGGTGGCGCAGGAAATATAGAACATTTTGTAGATGTTTTTTTACTAGGAAAAGCCGATGCAGCATTGGCAGCAAGTGTATTTCATTTCGGAGACATTGAAATTCAAGAGTTAAAACAGTTTTTAAAACAAAAAAACATTTTAATTAGAATCTAAACGCTACACAGATTGAAGAAATTATTAAAATTTTAGAAATTTCTTCAATATGTGTTCAAAAAAACAAAATAAAATGAGAATTGACTTTACTAAAAACAATGGATTAATTCCAGCCATAATTCAAGATAACGAAACCAAAACAGTTTTGATGTTAGGTTATATGAATCAGGAAGCATTGAACATAACTTTAGAAACCAAAAAAGTAACCTTTTTTTCTCGCTCTAAAAACCGATTATGGACAAAAGGCGAGGAAAGTGGTAATTTTTTAAACCTAGTTTCAATTAAAAATGATTGCGATACCGATGCACTTTTAATAAAAGTAAATCCAGATGGACCAACGTGTCATACAGGTTCCGATACTTGTTGGCAAGAAGCAAATAATCAAGAGTATGGATTTATTTCAAAACTTGAGAAAACCATTCAAGAACGCAAAGAAAACGCTACTTCTGACAATAGTTATATTGCTTCTTTATTCGAAAAAGGTATCAACAAAATTGCTCAAAAAGTAGGTGAAGAGGCAATAGAAGTCGTTATTGAAGCTAAAGATAATAATGACGATTTATTTCTTAGTGAAAGTGCCGATTTGTTATTTCATTACCTGATTTTGTTACAAGCCAAAGGTTTTAAATTACAAGATACTGTTGATGTACTTCAAAAAAGAGAAAAATAATTATTTTGCAATTACAACATCTAGCAATTGCACCTGATTTTTTATTCGCTCAATGAGCATATTCATCATTCGTTTATTCAAATTTGATGAATTTTGAATATAATCATTGTATTCGTCAATCGTAAAAAGACTTATAATAATTCCTTTCAATGAATTTCTAAACTTGATATCGTTTTTGATGATGTGCTCAATATACGCAAGTTTTTTTTCGACTGGAAAATTATAAAAATCATTTTTATGTTTGTTGATTTGATTTTTAACAACTTCAATGAACAAATCATTTTGAAGTTTAAGTATTGGTCGCAGCACTTTGTTCTGAAAAATTTCTTCAGAGGAAGATTCGTTTGAAATATTTCCTAACGTTTCGCCTCTAAAATTTTGCAAAAAAGAGTTTCTATTTTCCATTTTATTTTTTTATAAAAATAAAAAAAACCTCTGTTGCTGAAACAGAGGTTTTTATAAGTTATTAAAAACTAATTGTTAATTATTTTTTAATCTTAAACGATACTTTTCTAACTAATCGTCTTGCTAAAGCTGAATTTGGATTCACCGAGTTGTCTTCTCCACGAGAAACAATATCTAATCTGTTTGCTTTAATACCAGCGTCAATAAGAATTTTCTTAACATTTGCAGCCCTGTTATTGGCTAATTTGTTGTTGTATTCAGAGTTACCTAACTCATCTGCATTACCAAAAATTTCTATAGAACCTTCAGGATTATTACGCAAATAAGTAAGCATAAAGTCAATTCCCTCAGTAGATGCTTCTGTTGGATCAGTTTTATCATATTCGAAGTAAACAGTCACATAACCTTCGTTTATTAACTTACTAATCATTTGAGTATTTGTAGCATTTGCTTGAACTGCAGCTGCATCGGCACCATTTACACCATCTTTAGATGTAGTCATTGTTACCAATTTTTCGAGCTCATCTGGAACTCCATTTTTGTTGGTATCAATCATTCGACCTTTAGTATCAACAGTTACTCCTACAATAGAGTTGTTTTCAACATCCAAATAATCTGGAACACCATCTTTATCGGTATCGTTCATTAACGTTTCTAAATCATTAATTCGATTGTCAAGTTCTGTAATTTCTTCAAGCTTTTTGTCTTCAATAATAGCCCAATCACCGTGCATAACATCCTCATCATCTTTACCCATACCATCGCCTAGAGAATAATTAAGACCAATATTTCCAGTAATCATTGATCCAGAAAGGTTGTTAGAAGGATTTGAATAGTGACCATCCCAAGCCAAATGTTGACGGTAATTAGTAATAATGCTAAAATCAAGATTTACAGCCAGTCTATTTGTAATTCTGTATTGAGGTGTAGCTCCAAAAACAACACCAAGATCATATTCTGAAACACCAGCATTAGATGGTTGTGGATTATATTCAGCATTTGGAGGAATTGGAATAGATAAATCACTACCAGTTTCTAGTTGTGGTGTCATTCTAGAAAAGGTAAAGCCTCCATGAAATAAAAATCCAAATCGATTTAAGACTTCTTCTATTCCAAATAATCTTGAACCATTAATTACAGCCTGTGTACTTAATCTTATTTGTTGTACTTTATATGGCTTACTGAAACTTGAGTTTTCAAAATTATCTAAATTTAAGTCTAATTTGACACCAAATTTTGGACTCAACATATAACGTGCACCAATACCAAAATTATTAGGTTTAAATTTACCAACAACTTTACCTGCGTCGCTTGACTGATATCCAGTAGAAAAAGGAGCTAAACCTTTTGACTGTCCAAAATTTCCTTCAATTGTCCAACGATTGTATTCGCTGTCTGAAGTAGCTTTTTCGTCAGTTTCTTGGCTGTATAAAGATGAGAATGAGAGTAATGTTATTAAAAATAGTTTTTTATTCATAATACTTATAGGTACAATATTTATTAAATTCACAAGATGCAAATATACCTTTTAATTTTGAAATTGTTAATTTTGCAAATAACATACATCGATTTTTACAATCCTTTTATCGAAAATAAAGCTTTATTTTTAAATTTTGTAAATAAAAACATATAAATTATTTAATTGGTTTAAATTCTTACAACTATAAATATGAGATTTCACACACGAAAATGGGTAAAACCCGAAGACCTTAATCCAAACGGAACTTTGTTTGGAGGAAAATTATTGGCTTGGATTGATGAAGAAGCCGCACTTTATTGCATCATTCAGCTTGAAAATTCAAAAGTTGTTACGAAACATATGTCTGAAATAAACTTTGTAAGTTCTGCCAAACAAGGTGATATTATCGAAATTGGAATTGATGTAATAAAATTTGGAAATTCGTCAATAACGGTAAAATGCGAAGCTCGTAATATGATGACTCGTGATACTATTATTACAATCGATACCATAACAATGGTAGGATTAGATGCAAACGGAAAACCTAAACCACACGGAAAAACTCAAATTGAATATATTAACGATAGATTAAAATCTTAATCGATAGCATTTTTTCCTTCTGATGGCATTTCGAAAACTTCTAGGTCGAAATAATTGATTGATGCTATAATATGGTCAAAGATGTCTGCCATTATGTATTCGTAATTTTCGAATTTTTTATCCTTAGTAAACGTATAAATTTCTAAAGGAATTCCTTGTGCCGTTGGTTGCAATTGCCTACAAAGCAATATCATATCTTTGTTCAAGCTAGGATAATTTTCTAGATATTGTGTGATGTATTTTCGAAATAAACCAAAATTAGTAATATTTCGACCATTAATAGGTAAACTTTTGTCGATATCATGTTTCAAATTAAATCGAATGATCTCGGCTTGTCTAGTTTCAATATAACTTGTTATGAGCTGTATTTTTTTTAAATTATCAAGTTCTGAATCATTAAGAAAACGAATAGTCTTTGCTTTTATAAGAATATGTCGTTTTATTCTTCTTCCATCAGAATTTAGCATGCCGCGCCAATTTCGGAACGAATCTGAAATCAAACTATAAGTAGGAATTGTTGTGGTTGTATTGTCAAAATTTCTAACTTTTACGGTGGCCAAATTAATTTCGATAACATCGCCATCGGCACCATATTTGTCAAAAGTAATCCAATCGCCAATGCGCACCATATCGTTTAATGAAACTTGTACACTAGCCACAAATCCTAGAATTGTATCTCTAAAAATTAAAATAATAATTGCAGAAGCAGCTCCAAGTGTTCCTAATAAAGTATTGGTAGTAATTTCAAATATTTCAGAAATGATGATAATAATTCCAAAAATCCATAAAACCATCATAATTACTTGAATGTAACTGTCTATTGGTTTATCGCTATATTTTGGATTCTGTTTAAGATGATCACTAAAGGCATTCAAAACACTTCGTAATATCCATAATGCCATCATCACAATGTACACGCCAACCATTTTGCCAAAAACAGATTCCCAATACACAAAATCCTTTAAAATCACAGGAACAGATTTGTATATAAACAAAAACGGCATTAAATAAGCGATATATTTAGCTGTCTTATTTGAAATTAGCAAATCATCAAATTTTGTTCTAGTTTTTTTGGCAACAACAGCCATTATAGTCACTAAAACGAAAGTAAACATTAAGTAAATGAGGTAAGCAATAAAAAATAATAGGGCAATATTTATAAAAAGACTCAAATACGACGATAGGGTTTCGCCAAAATGCCATTTTTTAAACAAAGGATAACACCAGCCAAAAAGACCTTCAACTATTTTATGCATTTTTGAGGTATTTACGATCTATATAAAAGGTACCAAATGGCGGAATTGAGGCAATACATATTTCAAAATATTTTTTCAAATTCCAGTTTTCACTGAATTTCAGAATTGTAGCACCAACAATATATAGTGTAAAAAGAACTCCATGCGCCATGCCAATATTTTTTACATACATAGGTTCTTGAAAAAAATACTTCATCGGCATTGCAAAAAAGAACAACAGCAAAGCCGAAATGCCTTCTGCTAAGGCTAGATATTTAAATGTTTTGAGCATAATAATTTTTTATGAATTGCAAAATTAACCATTATCTATATATAATAAGGTATAACTAGCTTACTTTTGCATTAATTTTTTTGGAAATAATTATGAGTAAAAAAGATTTAAAAAAATATCTCAACGAATTGAATAAAGTACAACTTGAAGAACAAATCACCGAGTTGTATGAAAAATTTAAAGACGTAAAGATTTTTTATGATTTCGTTTTCAATCCAAACGAAAAAGCTTTAGTCAAAGAAGCAAAAATTAAAATATCTAATGAATATTTTCCGGTAAATTCTCGTAGAGCAAAGTTGCGCCGCTCAACAGCCCAAAAATTTATAAAACACTACATAACACTTGGTGTAGATGCCTATATAATTGCCGATATTATGCTGTACAGCATAGAAATTGCCCAAGTATACACCAACGGGAAAGTAGCCAAATCGGAAGCTTTTTATAAAAGTTTACGAGTTGGATTTGAGCAAGCAGTCTCGTTTTTAATTGCCAACGCTATTTTAACAGATTTTGAAAGTAGAGTAGTGGCTATAAAGAATGAAAGCTTGAAACAAAGATGGATAAATCATGCTGATTTTGAAGCCGTTGTAGAAAGATTTCAATATTAACTAATTTTAAATATTGAATAACTGTTTTTTAGATGTAGTTTTGCAAAATTGCCAAAACCAAAAAAATAATGCCAGAAAAGGATTTCGAGCTAGAAATTGAAGAAAAAAAAGAATTATACGGCTATCAAAAAGGCGATATCGATGCCATTTTTGACCGTATGGAAAATACCCCAAATAATTATCATTTGTTGTATCAACTTCCAACTGGTGGCGGAAAAACCGTTATTTTTTCTGAAATTGTAAGACGTTATTTAGCTACTCACGATAAGAAAACGTTGGTTTTAACACATAGAATAGAACTCTGCAAGCAAACATCCAAAATGCTCAAGGGCTTTGATGTCAAAAATAAAATCATCAATAGCAAAGTAAAAGAACTTCCAGATCAAAACGAATATTCCTGTTTTGTTGCCATGGTAGAAACACTGAAAAACCGTATCAATGACGAAAAATTGCATCTTGACGACATAGGTTTGGTAATTATAGATGAAGCACATTACAACTCGTTTCGAAAACTACTAAGTTCCTTCACAAATGCTTTTATTCTGGGCGTCACAGCAACACCTTTAAGCTCCAATATCAAGTTGCCAATGAACGAAAATTATAACGAACTTATAGTTGGCGATACCATTGCAAACCTTGTAGATAATGGCTTTTTAGCAAAAGCAACAACCTATAGTTATGATGTTGGTTTGTCTTCCTTAAAAGTTGGAATAAATGGTGATTATACCGTCAAATCATCAGATGATTTATATAGCAATATGGTTATGCAAGAAAAGTTATTGCATGCCTATACAGAAAAATCTTTGGGCAAGAAAACGTTGATTTTTAATAACGGAATCAATACTTCGCTTTATGTTTATGAAACTTTTAGAAGTGCTGGATTTTCTATAAAACATCTAGATAATACAGCTACATCTGAAGATAGAAAAGAAATATTAAAGTGGTTTAAAAATACACCCGATGCCATTTTAACTTCAGTTGGCATATTAACAACTGGTTTTGATGAACCCACGGTAGAAAGTATTATCCTTAATCGAGCCACAAAATCGTTAACGCTTTATTATCAAATGATTGGTCGTGGATCACGAAAACTTCCAAACAAAGACCATTTTACAGTTATCGATCTTGGAAATAATGCGGCAAGATTTGGACTTTGGAGCGAACCTGTAAACTGGCAACATATTTTTGAATCGCCCGAATATTATCTTGAAAATCTTCGCGATGACGCTGAAATTGAAACTCATTTTCAATATACAATGCCGCCAGAATTGCGAGCAAAATTTTCTAAATCCATAGAAATCTCTTTTGATATTGTTGAAGAACACAAAAAAGCAATTGCTCAAAATTTGAGATCAAAAATTGTTTTGGAAAAATCTATTGAGCAACATGCAGAAATGTGTGTTATAAATACAGAAGATTTATATAATGCCAAACTGTTGGCGAGAGAATTAAGCGATGATATCGAATATAGAATGAAAAGATACACCAATTGCTTAAGTCATTGCAGTAAAAATTATAGAGAATGGCTTGTAGATGATTATAAAATAAAACTCAATTTATTGATTGGAAAAAAAGTTCGAGAAGCCTTATTTGCGGATTGATTTAAAACAGTTACTTTTGAACTATAATTTATATTATGTAAAATAGAATATTTCAAAACACCCTATTCCATTAGTGTATTAATTAATTGATATAAATTTAATAGTATTAATCGTTTTAGTTTTTTGTTTATAAAAATATAATACTAAATTTACATTTCAAAAAAAATATAAATGAACGCTATTGCAAATCGTATTGCAGAATTTCTAAAAGAACATCAACCATTTAGTAATCTTAGTTTTGATGAACTTGCTGAAATTGCTTCCAGTATTCGGGTTTTAAATTTAGAAAAAAATAAAATCCTTTTTCAAATTAATGATGCGCTTCACGATTGTTTTTACGTTGTTGCTTCTGGTGTTGTAAATCTTTCTGTTGTTTCAGATGCTGAAGAAACGCTTTTAAATAAATGTGTAGAAGGAGAAATTTTTGGTTTAAGACCTTTTTTTGCCAAAAACAAATACAAAATGACTTCTAAAGCTAAAGAAGAAACAATCATTTATGCTATTCCGATAGAAGTTTTTAAGCCTTTTGTAGCTCGAAATAATGAAGTTTTAGACTTTTTGCTTGAAAGTTTCGCCAACAACTCCAACGATCCAAATGACAGAAATACAAAAAACAGATTACTTTCTGACAATGCTTTTTTGGGCGGAACTTCAAACGAATCGCAATTTTTCCAATCCTTGGCATACAATAAATCGCCACTAACAACTTCCGGAAATATATCTGTTAGAGATGTTGCACTTATGATGACCGAAAACAATTCTGATTCAATCATAATAGTTGAAAATAATTTGCCTATCGGAATCGTTACTGACAGAGATTTGCGTTCAAAAGTAGCTACTGGTCGCTTCCCTTCTACTGCAAGTGTTGACAAAATTATGGCTTCGCCAGTAATTGCAGTTACCGAGAATATTTCTTTGGCAGAAGCCCAACTTATTTTATTGCAATTTAATGTAAGCCATTTGTCTGTTACTGTTGATGGAACCGATAAATCTCCGCTTAAAGGAATTATTTCTGAGCATGATCTTATTGTTGCGCAAGCCAGTAATCCTGGCGTTTTACTCAAGGAAATAAAACGTGCAGAAGAACCGAAAGATTTGCGAAAAATACGTTTAAAATTGGGCGAATTAATACAAAGTTCTATTGATAAAAACATTCCTTTATCGCATACATTAAATCTTTCAGGTGAAATTAATAGTGCTATTACAAAACGGGCAGTGGAGCAAGCAATTATCGAAATAGGTTCTCCGCCAGCTCGTTACGCTTGGTTCAGTATTGGTAGTCAAGGTAGGAAAGAACAATTATTGATGACCGATCAAGACAATATTTTGATATTTGAAGACGTCTCAGAAAACAACTATCGCGATGTAAAAGATTATTTCATTCGGCTGGCAAAAAAGACCATTTCAATTCTAGAAAAAATAGGTTACATGCCTTGTCCAAACGGTCACGTTGCAAGTAATCTTCTTTGGTGTAAGTCGCTCACAGACTGGCTAAAACAATACGACAATTGGATGAATACTCCAGGAGAAAACACAACAGATATTAGTAGTATTTTCTTCGATTATGAATTGATAATTGGAGAAACAAAAATTGAAGAAGCCATCTCAAATTTGATTAGTAAAAATTCTAAAAAAAATTCGTTGTTTTTTGATTATCTAGGAAACGATGCCATAAAGAAACCAGCGCCATTAAGCTTTTTTAAGAAATTTAATACCGAAGAAGACGGCATTTATAAAGATCTTTTTGATATAAAAACGAGAGCGATAATGCCGTTAATAGATGGAGCACGTTTATTCACTTTAAACAATAATATTAAAGGAATCAACAATACTTATTTGAGATTCAAACAATTAGCAATAACAGATTCCAAGTTTTCTGAAGTATATCTCAATTGTGCTGAAGCCTTTTTGGTATTATCAAAATTTAGAACGTTGGAAGGTTTAAAAAATGATACTGACGGAAGTTTTATAAACGTAGAAGCATTGTCAAAAGCAGACAAAGAAAAACTAAAAAATGCATTAAACCCAATGCGAGAATTAGAAGATTTGATTAAAGATACGTTTCAACTCACTCATTTTTCATAATTATGTTTGATTGGATAAAAAACATTACTAAAGAAAGTCCTGAGTTTTGGAAAACCTATTTAAGATCATTTGAAGAAAAATCAACTCGATATGTAGTCATAAGCTCAGAAACTACGGGACTTAACCCAAAGAAAGATGTAATTGTTGCCATTGGTGCCATTACGGTTAGGAATGATGCGATTTTAATTGGCGACAGTTTTGAAGTTGTTATTCCACAATATCAATATTTACATGATAACGGAATTACAAATGATTTTTTGATAGAAAGTTCTCAAAAAAAATTAATTGAAGCAGAAGCTATTCAAGAGTTTATTAATTTTCTTAAAAATGCCACTTTAGTTGGGCATCGTATCCATTTTGATATAGAAATGATTAACGAAGCTTTAGTTAAAATAGATTGTGGAAGATTAAAAAATGAAGCTTTGGATGTTGAAATTATGTATAAAAAATTGATTGACAATAACGAAAAACAATATACTATTGACGAGTTGTTGCAATTACACAAAATTTCTAAAAGTGATCGCCATTCGGCTTCTGACGAAGCTTTTTCTGTAGCATTACTTTTTTTAAAATTAAAATCTAAATTGGGAATTTGATCGAAACTATTTTCTCAAATCGACCATGATGACTTTTAGAAACTGGAATAATCTTCTTTTTTTTGTTTGTGTGAAAAGGAATTCCGTTTTCTTTTTCTATTATTATCGAATTTTCTAAAATTTCAATATTTTCTAAATTGGATTTTTCTGTAGTTGCAGTAGAATGAATACAGCTATTTAGAATTTCTGTTTTGGTATAAAAAATAGTAGTTTCAAATTTGACTTTTCCAATTTCTGAATACATATCAAAACATTCAAAACGTGTTGGATTATAACGCCTAATTTTTGTTTCACGATTCCAAATCTTATAAGATGCTTCCTTCCTACTCCACAAATTCCAAACTGCAATTTCTTGATTTTCAGAATTTAAAATATATTGTTGTTCGTTTTTTGTGAAAATTTTATCCAAAAAACCTTTGCGTTTCCAGTTGCTTTCTAGTTCTGCCAATTCCAAATCTACAACATCGTTTCCAATCATTTTTTTAAGGATAAATTGGTTTCAATAATCGCTAATGCCGATTTTACATCCAACATTTTTTCCATAGCTTCGTTATCGATATTTATTTCGAAAACTTCTTCAATATCCAAAATCACATCAACCAAATTGGCCGAATTTATTTGCAAATCGTTAATAAAATCCGTATTTTCAGATAGCGTATCAAAAGCATCTTGATTTTTGATATACGGTTTAATGATGGTTTTTAGTTTTTCGGTGATTTCTAGTTGGGACATATTTGAAGTTAAAAGATGTGATTTGAGCGTATTTTTTATAAACTGTTTTTCATAATGCCTATCGCGACGTGTTTTCTTTTCAACAGCTCGTTTTTGATTTCTTTTGTCGTTTACAATATCTTTCAGTCGATTGAGATCATCGATTTCTTTAATATCATTGGGCGAATTACGTTTAGGCATGTGCTAATTTACAAATTTTTTTAAAATAACACAAGCATTTACATCACCAAATCCAAAACTTGCTTTGGCAACGATATTGACTTTTTGTTCCATCATTTTTTGAGGAATTCTAGATGCGTCAATCAAATTTGTAATATCAGGATTCAAATCTTCGCAATTGATATTCGGAAAAATGAAATTTCGATTTATTTGCAAAACCGATGCCACAATTTCAATACTTCCAGCAGCCGACAAGCAATGTCCAACCAATGATTTTATTGAGTTTATAAATGGAAAATCAACTCCGCTCCTACCTAGTGCTTTTGTCCAATTTTCAATTTCGAGACTGTCTTTTGAAGTTGCCGTTAGATGTCCGCTTATGGTGTCAATGTCGTTTGCCGAAATCCCTGCATTTTTAATAGCATATTCAATGCATTTTTGCACAGCAATAGGATTTGGTGCTGTCATTGTTCCCAATCCTCGTTGCCCGCCAGAATTGATATTTCCACCTAGAATCTCGCAATAAATTTTTGCACCACGCGCTAAAGCCGATTCTAATTCTTCTACAACAAATGCTCCTGCTCCACTGCCCGGAACAAATCCAGAAGCTGAAGCCGACATGGGTCTCGACCCTTTTTTGGGTTCGTGGTTATGCTTAAAAGTGCAGACTTTCATGGCATCAAATCCGCCCCAAATATAAGGACCAGAATCGGAGGTGCTTCCTGCCAAAATGCGTTTGGCTTGCCCCGATTTGATTCGGTCATATGCCATCAAAATACTTTCTGTTCCTGTAGTGCAAGCCGATGAGTTAGTGGTTACTTGGTTTCCTAATCCTAACTTTCCAGCCAGATAGGCACTTACACCCGAGTTCATGGTTTGAGCTACGGCTGTGCTGCCCAATCTTCGGGTTTGAAAATCATCAATTTTGTAAATACTTTCACGGAATTTATCGATTCCCGAAGTTCCAGTTCCGAAGATAGTTCCCGAGTACCAATCTGGATTTTCTTGAATTTCCATAGATAATCCTGCGTCTTTCCAAGCATCGATTCCTGCAATTACGCCATATAAAATCCCCGAAGAATTAAAATTTCGTAATTCTAATTCTGTAAAAAAGTTTAGAGATAATTCGGTTGAGATTTCTGGTTTACCAGCAATTTGACATGAAAATTGCAATCGCTCAAGTTCCGGATCGTGTTCTATTCCTGAAATTCCGTTTTTTATGGCATGCAAAAACGTGTCAAGCCCTACTCCATTTGGAGCAACAACGCCAAGACCAGTTATTACGACTCTTTTGTTCAATGTCAATTACAATTTCAAAGTTCAATTTCAAAAATTAAAATCAAATATTAATTTCAATTTCAAATATTAATTACAATTCTTATATTCCCCCTTTGGAGGTTAGGTGATTATCATTCCTGAAATAAATCCGCTACAAACTTCTTCCTTTTCAGCATTTACCATTTTTACTTTACATTTTAACTTTCCAAATCTAAAATAAACTTTTTCTGAAATTACAATAACTTTTTCGTTAGGAAATACGGGTTTTAAAAATTCTATTACAGATGATGTTAAAGCAATATTCAGTGTTTTATTGTCATCTTTCATCAAATAAATCCCTAAACAAACCAAACCAATTTGCGCCATAGTTTCAACAAGAATTACACCTGGCGTAATTGGGTTGTCTTTGAAATGACCTTTGTAAAAATCTAAATTTGCGTCAAAAGTAAAACAGCCTTCTACTCCATTTTCGTTGATAGTAATTATTTCATCAACAAACAAAAATGGTTTTGAATACGGTAATTTTGAAAGAATTTCTTTGCTAGTCATATTTTTTACCGCTAATTCGCTAATTTTAAAAAAAAATAAAAGTAGTAAATAATTAGCGAATTAGCGGTCAATATTAAAATTCTAACAAAACTCGTTGTGCCGAAAATCCAGGCCCAAAACTCAACATCAATCCTTTTTCGCCTTTTTTGGGTTGGTTTTCCATGATTTGTTCTAGAACATAAAGTACCGTTGCGCTCGACATATTTCCGTACAAGCGCAAAATTTCTTTTGTAACTTCAATATTTTTTCCTAAATCTGAAAATAGACTTTCAACGGTTGTTATAATTTTTTTTCCGCCAGGATGAAATATCAAATGGTCAATATCGTTGATTTTCAAATCATTTTTTTCTAAAAAAGGATGAATTATTGCAGGAAAATGTGCTGCAATAGTTTCTGGAACTTCAACATCCAGAACCATTTGAAGCCCAGAATTTGTTAGTTTGAAACCCATCATGTCAATGTGATTATAAAAATGATACATTTCTTCGGCAAGAATTTCTGGACCACTATCACCTTCATAAGACGAAAGCAATACACAAGCAGCACCATCACCAAAAATAGCGGCACTAACAATATTAGGCATCGAAAAATCATTCAATTGAAAAGTCGCAGTCGGACTTTCGATGGCAATGACGGCAGCTCGCTTGTTAGGATTTGCTTTCAAGAAATTTTTAGCATAAATAATTCCCGAAATTCCTGCGGCGCAACCCATTTCAGTTACTGGCAATCGCACAATATCTTGTCGCAGTTTCAAAGAATTTATCAAATAGGCATCGAGCGACGGAATCATAATTCCGGTGCAACTTACGGTTATAATGTAATCTAAAGTTTCAGGTTGCCAATTGGCTTTGTTGAGTGCTTTTTCAAGAACTTTTTCGCCCAAAGTAATGACTTCTCGAACATAAATATCATTGCGATCTTCGAACGAAGTATTGGTAAAAACTTCAATCGGATCCATTATCGAGTAGCGTTTGTCAACAGCTGCGCCTTCAAAAATTTTTTTTACTTTTCGAATAAAACGCTCTTCTTGATCTACTAACCAAGCATCAAGAAACGGAATAATTTCTTCGGTTGTTCTTGAATATTTAGGCAATTGCTTAGCAACTGATATTATTTTTACGCTCATAATCAATTTCAATGACAATTTCAAAAATCAACTTCAATTTAAAAAACTAAATTAAAAGACAAACTTGATTTTAAACTTTTATACTTTTAAACAATATTAAACTTTCTTAATAATCCACTGATAACGAAATGCCCATTTCCAATGAATTGTATAGTTGTTAAATTTCATTTTTTCTGAAAAATCTATTAATTCTTGCTTTTTAAATCCACGCAAAATTGATGTTAATCCGTCTTGTTTTGACATAGTATTCAAATTGAAAACCAAACAAAGCATTTGAAATAATCTGTATGAAACGATATTTCGATGCAAATCATTAATTACAATTCCTATTTTAGAATTGGTATAAAATATATTCAATAATTGCTCAATTTCTGAATTACTAAAATGATGTAACGTTAGCGTGCACAATACAATATCGCACTTTAATTCATTAAATTGTTTATCAAAAATATTTAGACAATCATATTTAATATTCGGATAATTACTAGTTAATTTACGAGCATAATTTATTGTATACTCATTGGCATCAATTCCAATTAAATTGAAATTATAGTTGTTTTGATTTCCAAAATTGGCTAATTTTCGCAACATATCGCCATTTCCGCAACCAACATCAACAATGGTTATTGGTTCTTTTTTATCTATTTGTCTCAGTAATTCCTGAACACCTTGTAAAGTTAGTTGATTTCCGCCAAGAAGTTGGTTGATTTTTGCAATTTTATCTAAGGCTTCTTTCAATATATCGCCTTCCATCTCGAAATCGTCCATGATTTCAGGATCGTTGGTTCGGAATTTTGTATTTATTGACATTAAATGGGTTTTCCGTGCGTTTTTTTAATGATAGCAGTTAATAGAAATGGAAAGATAATCAGAATTTTCATTAAAAACTGTGATAGTTTTGGTTTTTGTAAAATTTTAGAAAGCAATCGTCCTGTTTTAAGTCGTTTTTTGAAATTGAAATTCCATTGCTTTCGATATTGATTTTCGAGCTCGTTTCTTGTTTTTATTTCAGATCTATAGAATTTCTCTACTAATTCAGATACTATTTTTGCACTGTGAATTGCCATTGCCATTCCGTTGCCGCACAAAGGATGAATCAATCCAGCCGTATCGCCAATCATCATGATATGGTTTTCGATCGCTTTTTTTTCTTCAAAAGAAATTTGACTTATGGTTAAGGGTTTGTCAAATAATAAGGTTGCATTTTGAAATATATCTTTTAAAAACGGATTCTTTGAAAGTACTTCTGTTTGATATTCTTCAATATTTTTATATTTTTTAAATGTTTCATAATCAGCCAAATAACAAATGTTTATTTTATGATTTTCAACTTTTGAAACGCCACAATAACCACCTTCAAAATTATGCAAACTAACTAAATCAGTATCGAAATTCCCTGAATAATGTGCTTTTACTGCCAACCAAGGCGATTTTTGTTGTATGAAATTTCGATTGAGTTTTTGGTCAATATTGGATCGTTTTCCGAAAGCACCAATAACTATTTTTGATTTTAAAATAATATTATTTGAAGCTTTAATTGTGAATTCATCATCAATAAAATTAACATTTTCAACGTTTTCATGGATGATTTTGCAACCATTTGCAATGGCTTTTTTATAAAGAAATTCGTCGAGAACATATCTGCTAACTCCAAAACCGCCAAGCGGTAATTTTGTATTTATCGTTTTCCCATCTGAAGTCGAAAACTGTAATTTTGTGATGTTTGTAGGTTCTAAACTATGTAAATCTAAATCTAAAAATTTGAAATAGATTAATACTTCGTTTGAAATATACTCACCACAAACTTTATGCTTTGGGAAACTATTTTTTTCGATAATCGTAACGTCGATACCAATTCTTGATAAATGAATTCCTGCAGTTAAACCCGCTAATCCGCCACCAATAATTGTTATATTCGATTCATTCATTTTGTTTTATAGATTATTTCTTAGCTTCCAACTTCTCTTTATAACGATCATACAATTCGGTTTGATGGCTTTTCAAACTTACTTTTCGACCATCAATATAGGCATCAATAACACGATTTGTTCTCATATCTAGCGCATCGCCTTCTGATATAAATAATGTAGCACTTTTTCCTGCTTTTAGGCTTCCGTAATTGGCATCAATTCCAAGAATTTTTGCAGTATTTAAGGTTATCAATTGTAATGCTTGTTCTTTAGATAATCCCCAAGCTACTGTTGTTCCTGCATAAAATGGAAGATTTCGGGTTTGCATTCGTTCCATTCCGCCCGAATTTTCTAAACCGACAAGAACGCCAGCATCGACTAAATTTTTAGCGTTTTTATAAGGCAAATTAACATCTTCATCTTCAAGAAATGGCAAATCGTGTACGCGACGCAACAAAACCGAAATGTTGTTTTCTTTTAGTAAATCAGCAACTTTATAAGCGTTATAGCCGCCAATAATCGTCATTTTGGCAATTTTATTTTTGATTTTGAAAAGAATTGCATCCATAATTTCTTTTTCGCCATTGGCATTTATATAAACTTGCTTCTCACCAGTTTGAATGCCTTTCATGGCTTGGTATGGAATATCTTTGACGGTAGCATCGCTTTTTAAAAAACCAAAGGATTTATCAAAAAAATCTTGTATCGCTTTCAACTGTTCGTCATATTTTTTATTGGGTTCGATTGGCCCTGGTTCTGCCCACCAACCTGTTCTATTAAAGCTGTTTGGCCAATTGATATGCAAGCCATCATTTTCTTTAACCGTTGCATCTTCCCAATTCCAAGCATCGAGTTGTACGATTGATGACGTTCCTGTAATTCTACCACCACGAGGCGCAATTTGTGCCAACAAAACGCCGTTTGGGCGTAAAGTCTCCACAACTTTGGATTCGGCATTGTAGGCAATTATACTTCGAATGTGTGGATTGAATTCGCCCATTTCACTTTCGTCATCAGACGCCCTAATGGCATCAACTTCGACTAAGCCTAAAGTCGAATTTGGTGCAATAAATCCCGGATATACGTTTTTGCCAACAGCATCAATAACGATGTCGTGTTTGGCAGGTTTTAAATTGGTAGCATCGCCAATAGAAACGATTTTGCCATCGAGCAAGGATATAAAGCTGTTTTCGATCACAGTTCCGTCGCCGATATGTGCTTTTGCACCCAATATCAAAATAGATTTTGTTTGCTTTAATCCCGGTGTTTGCTGAGCAAAACCTAGAAATCCTGTAAAAAGTAGTATAAATAATTTCATCTTAATTGTTTTTGTAATGAGTATCCGTACAAAATTCGTCTAAAGTATCGCAGTGATAATGCCCTGCTCCTTTTTTCATTGGCACTTGTGTTTTTTGGCCTTCGTTTTTGGCGTTAAGCATTGCGTTGATCAAATCGGCTTTCTCTTTGTTGATGTTGGTTTTAATTTCGTTTTGTTTTTCTAAATCATAAAAAAGAATCCCGTCAACGACCGTTTTTTCAACTTTAGCATAAATCGATAACGGATTGTCCGACCAAAGCACCAAATCGGCATCTTTGCCCACTTTTATACTTCCCACTTTATCGTCTATTTGAAGGATTTTGGCAGGATTTAGCGTTACGAAATTCCAAGCTTGCTCTTCTGTAATTTCGCCATATTTAACAGTTTTTGCTGCTTCTTGGTTCAAACGTCTTGACATTTCAGCATCGTCAGAGTTTATAGAAACACAAACACCTTGATTGTGCATTAAGGCAGCATTATAAGGTATGGCATCGTTTACTTCGAATTTATACGACCACCAATCTGAAAAAGTAGAACCTGAAACGCCGTGTTTTTTCATTTTATCGGCAACTTTATAACCTTCTAGAATATGGGTAAATGTTTGAATTTTGAAATTATATCGATCTGCTAGTTTTATTAGCATATTAATTTCTGATTGCACATAGGAATGGCAAGTAACAAAACATTTTTTGTTCAAAACATCCGATAAAACTTCCATTTCGATATCAAATCTAGGCATCGTTTTGGACTTGGCTTTGCCCGAATTATAGTCGTTCCATTGGTTTTTGTAGGCAATGGCTCTAGTGAAATAATCCTCGTACACCTGCTCTACTCCCATTCTGGATTGCGGAAAACGGTTGCGACTCATTTCGCCCCAATTGGATTGTTTTACGTTTTCGCCCAAAGCGAACTTGATGTATTTTGGGTTGTTTTTGACCAACATCTCTTCTGGCGAATAACCCCATTTTAGTTTGATAAGTGCTGCTCGACCACCAATCGGATTTGCAGAACCGTGCAATAAATTTGAAGTTGTAACACCTCCAGCCAAATTTCGATAGATATTAATGTCTTCAGAGTTGACTACATCTTCGATGGTAACTTCGGCAGAAGAATTTTGACCACCTTCATTGACACCATTAGAAATAGCAATGTGCGAATGTTCGTCAATGATTCCGGCTGTAATGTGCTTTCCGTTAGCATCGATGGTTTTAGCATTTATTGCCGATAGATTTTTACCGATTTTAGAAATTTTTCCTTTTTCGACTAAAACATCGGTTTGTTGTAAGTTGCCTTCTTTTTCGCCAGTCCAAACTGTGGCATTTTTGAATAAAAAAGTTTCTTGTTGTGGCAAAGTAGCTTTTCCGAAAGATACATTTGGAAACGTAATTGGATACATCGGTAAAGGTTTATCTTCTTTTTTATCTTCTTTTTTATCGGTAATTACTGCTTCTTTTTTGACAATAGTTACCTCAGTTTCTTTTCCATCTTTTAAAATTGCTTTTCCTTGAGTGAATTTTCCGTTTGCGAAAATGCTTGATAGTCTTGAAAAAGAAGGTTTTAGCGAATCTTGATCTTTAACAACAAGATACAACCAAGGCTCGTTGAATTCGATTTTAGTTTTGAATTTCAATGCTTCTTTGGTAGTTTTTGCTTCTAGTTTTGTGGTTTCACCTTCAATAACCAAATCGTATTTTTGATTATCGAAAGTCAAATCATAAGTGCCACGAATGTCGTTTTCATTGGTTTTTTCAACAATATTTTGATTGCCTTGTACCCAATTTTCTTGAATAGTAGATTTTGCATCAAACAAATCGCCAGAAACGATGATGAAATTTGCTAGTTTACCTTTGGATAAAGAACCTATCAAACCTTCTTTCTTTAGTAATTTTGCTGGCGTTTCAGTAAGCGCTTGTAATGCTTTTTCTTTTGGTAAACCATATAAGACCGCTTTTCGCAAATTGCTAAGAAATGATTTTTGCTCTTTTAAATCGGATGTTGTAAAAACGAACGGTACATTGTTTTGAGCTAAAATTTGTGGGTTATTAGGTGCTTGATTCCAAAATTTCATATCGCTTAGACTTATTTGGTCGGCAATATATTTGTTGGAAACATCATACGGTTCTGGAAAATTTATCGGAATTATGTAGGTTGCACCCGTTTTTTTGATGGCATCAATACTTTCAAACTCGTTTCCTTTTCCTTTAATAACAAAGTTTAAATCAAACTCGTTTGCAATTTTGTCTGCACGAAGTCCGCTTAGTTTGTCTCCAGCATTAAATATTTGAAGTAATGATTTGATGTTATTGTAGGCTTCTATTGATAAATCTTTGGTTTTAGAACTTCCAGTTGCATACCATTTGGCATCATGAAAAAACTGACGAAGCAACGCCATGCTTCCCATTAGAGACGATGGATAGGATTGTTTGGACTGGTTACTTTTTTTGAAAGTAAAATGTTGCGATGCTTTTTGATCTATAATTCGCGTGGCGTTGTTGGATTGATCATTGAGGGTCCAAAGTATTCCTGTTCCTGCAATTACGCCATCATTGTTATGGCTCAAAACTGTTCCGAAGCCAATTTCTCGTAAAGAAGTAGCCGTTTTTGACTCGTAAGCCAGGTTTTCTGAAGCGTTATAATCGGCTTTGATGTGGTCGTTCCAATAGTAGCCTTCGCGCTTCGAATCGTATTGTGGTGTTGTATTATCAGGTTTTAGTGCTGTCAATTTTGTAATGCCGAAATCAGAAAACAAATCGATAAACGATGGATAAATGTATTTTCCTTTGGCATCGATAATAGTTGCTTCTTTTGGAATTGCAATTGCTAATCCGACGTCTACAATTTTATTTTCTTGGATGAGCAAAGTTGCTTTTTCGATTTTTTGGGTTGAAGTTACAAAAATTGTAGCATTGGTAATTGCTACGAAGTTGTTATAACTTTGCTTAACTCCATCATTTTTGGGAAAATAAACTTGTGCAAAAGTTATGTTTGTAATTAGAAATAGTACTAGGTATAGTTTTTTCATTTTGGATGGAATAATTTTTTATAAAAATAATTCAAATTAGAATTTAAACTGGAATTTTAGTTTTTATTTATGATTTTGAATGAGGTCTTGGTCTAGCCCCGATAGTAGTGGAAATCCTTTTTATTGCGAGCGGCGAAGCAAGCTCGCAATAAAAAGATTGAAACGGATAGCGGGAAAAAGCTCCTGAAAAAAATTATACTTTTCCGTTTTTGATTTCTTCTACAATTTCGGGATTCAATAATGTCGATATATCTCCAAAATTAGAGAAGTCGCCCTCGGCAATTTTGCGAAGTATTCTTCGCATAATTTTGCCCGAACGTGTCTTGGGTAATCCGCTCACAAACTGAATTTTATCGAGTTTGGCGATTGGACCAATATGATCGGATATGTGCTGGTTTATTTCTTTAGCTAGATTTTCTTGATTTCGGTTTTCTCCAATTTCTTTCAAAATCACATAGCCATATAGCGCATTTCCTTTTATATCATGAGGAAATCCTACAATTGCAGACTCGGCAACGGCTGGATGTTCATTGATGGCGTCTTCAATTGGTGCTGTGCCTAGATTATGACCTGAAACGATAATAATGTCGTCTACGCGACCTGTGATTCGGTAATAACCAACTTCGTCTCGTAATGCTCCATCGCCAGTGAAATATTTGCCAGGAAAAGTCGAAAAATAAGTGTCTTTATATCGCTGGTGATCGTTCCAAATGGTTCTTGCGATTCCCGGCCAAGGGAACTTGATGCAAAGATTGCCTTCTTTTTGATTTCCTTCAATTTCGTTGCGCTTTTCGTCCATCAAAACGGGTTGAATTCCGGGTAATGGCAAAGTTGCATAGGTTGGTTTTGTTGGAGTTACAAAAGCAATTGGCGAAATAAGTATGCCACCCGTTTCGGTTTGCCACCAAGTATCAACCACTGGACAACGTTTGTCGCCCACATGATTGTTGTACCAATGCCAAGCTTCCTCGTTAATGGGTTCTCCAACGGATCCGATAACTTTTAGTGATTTTAAAGGGAATTTTTGAATAAAATCCAAACTTTCTTTTGCTAATGAACGAATTGCGGTTGGTGCTGTGTAGAATTGCGTAATTTTATGTTTTTCGATCACTTCCCAAAAACGAGAAAAATTGGGATACGACGGAATTCCTTCGAACATTACAGTTGTGGCGCAATTTAAAAGTGGTCCATATAATATGTAGGAATGTCCTGTTATCCAACCAATATCTGCAGTACACCAAAAAATATCGTTTTCTTCGTAGTTAAAAACATTTTTGAATGTATAGGCTGTATAAACCATATATCCTGCAGTTGTATGCACCATTCCTTTAGGTTTTCCTGTTGATCCTGAAGTGTATAAAATAAAAAGTGGATCTTCGGCATCCATGATTTCGGCAACATTGTTATCTGATGCTTCGTCAAGTAAGTTTTGCAACCAATAATCTCGGTTTTGGGTCATTTTTATGTCAGAATTTGTGCGTTTGGCAACCAAAACTTTTTCGACTGTTGGGCAATTTATTAATGCTTCGTCGATAATAGATTTTAGTTCGATTGTTTTTTCGCCACGATAACCACCATCTGAAGTTATGACCATTTTGCATTCAGAATCATTTATTCGTGATGCCACAGCTGTCGCAGAAAAACCTGCAAAAACTACCGAATGGATTGCTCCTATTCGGGCGCAAGCCAAAACAGAAACCGCCAATTCTGGAATCATTGGTAAATAAATACAAACACGATCTCCTTTTTTTATGCCCTGTTCTCGCAAGACATTGGCCATTTTGCAAACTCGTTGATGCAAATCATTATAAGAAATATGTTGCGCTTCTTCGTCGGGATTATTAGGCTCGAAAATGATGGCTGTTTTTTCGCCTCGACGCGCTAGATGACGGTCAATGCAGTTTTTAACGATATTGACTTTTGCATTTTGAAACCATTCGATCTTGGCTTCTTGCATATCAAATTCGACTACTTTGTCCCATTGTTGGTACCAAGTGAAGTTTTCTTCGGCTATTTTTCCCCAAAATTTTCGAGGTTCACGAATCGATTTGTTATAATGTTTGAAGTATTGTTCGAGGTTTTCTATTTTGTAATAACTCATAATTGTAATATCTTATAAAAGTTTAAAGGTACATTTTATTACCAAAAATAAAAATTGATTTTTAAAATAAAAAACCGAAAACGATATAGCTAAATTTAGTATTTTTATGTTTATTTGTGTAAATCTAAAATAAATGAAATTCGACCCAAACGATTTAGACGCTTCCGCAAACTATAAACTACTAACAGGAGCTATCATTCCGAGACCAATTGGTTGGATTTCTTCGATTGATGAAAACGGAATCAACAATCTTGCTCCATTTTCCTATTTTAATCTTGTTGGAGAAAAACATATTATGTTTTCTACGGCAAAAAATAAAGGGAGTAATAAAGATACTTTAAATAATATACTTAAAAATAATGAATTTGTTTTAAATATGGTTACCGAAGAGGTTGTTGAAGCAATGAATTTGACTGCAGAGCAACTTCCAGCTTCTGAAGATGAATTTGAGTATGCAATCCTTACTCCTATTGCATGTGATTTGATAAAACCAAAAAGAGTAATGGAATCAAAAATTTCTTTTGAATGTAAAATGATTCATAATTTTACCATGCCACATCCAGAAAACAATGGAGCAACTATGATTGTTGGCGAAATAATAATGATGCATTTTGATGATGAAGTTCTTTTGGATAATTATAAAATTAATTTAGAGAATTACAAACCAGTTTCCCGATTAGCTGGTTCAAATTATAGTAAAATTGGAGAAATTTTTTCAATAAAAAGAAATTAAAAAATAAACTATACAGAATTCTTAAAAAAGTACATGAAAATAACAGTAATTGGTGGAGGTCCAGGCGGGCTTTATTTTTCGATATTAACCAAAAAAGCAATGCCAAATTGCCAAATCGACGTTTACGAACGCAATAAACCCGATGATAGTTTTGGGTTTGGTGTAGTTTTTTCAGATGAAACATTGAGTGAGTTTTTATCTCGTGATCCCAAATCGTATGAATTAATTCGCAGTGAATTTGCCTATTGGGACGATATTATTATTGCTCGAGATGGACAAAGCGTCAACATAGCAGGAAACGGATTTTGTGGCTGTTCTCGAAAAACGCTACTAAAATTATTGCATCAGCGCTGTCTTGAAGAAGGTATTAATTTGCATTTTGAAAAAGACGTTTCCGATTTATCTCAATTTTCAGATTCTGATATTATTGTAGCTTGTGACGGAATTGGAAGCCAAATTCGAACCCAGTTTCAGAGCGAATTTGGAACCAAAATCCAATTGCAAAAAAATCGATTTGTATGGCTCGGTTCTACAAAACCACTTGATGCGTTTACTTACTTTTTCAGAAATACCGAACACGGATTAATTGTGGCTCATTCCTATCAATACCAAGATGGATTGAGTACTTGGATTTTTGAATGTAGCGAAGAAACATGGCAAAAACACGGTTTTGAAGTCACCAATGAAGAAGATACGATTACCAAAATTGCATCGATATTTAAAGACGAATTAGACGGTCATTCTTTGATTACCAATAAATCACATTGGCGACAATTTCCTCATGTAACCAACGAGAATTGGTATCACAACAACATAGTTTTATTGGGCGATGCTAAAGCTACAGCGCACTACTCTATTGGATCGGGAACAAAACTGGCAATGGAAAGTGCCATTGCGTTATCGGATGCTGTGATACAAAATCCGACGAATATTGAAGCTGCATTTGAATATTACGAAAAATCAAGACGAAATACCGTTGAAATGATTCAATATGCTGCTAAAGTTTCTTTGGATTGGTTTGAAAATATGGATAGAAACAACCAACATACGTTTTATCAGTTTGCTTTTGGCTGTATGACACGCTCAAAAAAAGTGACTTTTGAAAACCTTCAAATTCGCGATAAATCGTTTACAGATAAAGTTTTAGAGGAATTCAATGTAAATTACAATGTCAATATCAAAAATCAATCGGCCGCATTTTCTAGTTTTAAATTAAGAGATTTAGAATTGCAAAATAGAATTGTTATGGCGCCAATGGGACAATATTCGGCAATTGATGGAGCTGTAAACGATTGGCATTTTCAACATTATACTTCAAGAGCCATTGGCGGAATTGGATTGATTTTAACCGAAATGACAGCAATTTCAGAAAATGGACGTATTACTTTAGGTTGTGCTGGCATTTATAATGAAAATCAGATAGTTAAATGGGAAAAAATCATTAATTTTATCCACTTAAATACACATACAAAAATCGGAATTCAACTCGGTCATTCAGGTCGAAAAGGAAGTTCCAAAATTCCATGGGAAGATACTTTTTTAGGAAAAAGTTGGGAGTTACTTTCGGCTTCTGCAATTCCGTTTAACGAAGGTGGAATTATTCCAAAAGAAATGACTTTGGCTGATATGGATTTGGTTGCTTCACAATTCGTTCAAGCTACTTTAAATGCTGACAATGCAGGATTTGATTTAATAGAACTACAAGCACATCACGGATTTTTATTAGCTTCGTTTCTTTCTCCACTAACAAATATTCGACAAGATGAATTTGGCGGAAATATTGAAAATCGTTTAAAATTTCCATTACGCGTTTTTAACGAAATGCGTACTGTTTTTCCAAAAGGAAAACCTATGTCGGTTCGCATTTCAGCTTCCGATTGGGCAGAAAACGGAATTTCAGAAGAAGATGTAATCACAATTGTAACTGCTTTCAAAAAAGTTGGAGCCGATATTATTAATGTTTCAACTGGAAACACTGTTTCCAATCAAAAACCACAAACAGGAAGAATGTGGCAAGTTCCTTTTTCGGATGCAATTAAGAACACCGTTCAAATTCGAACAATCACATCTGGTTATATTCAGGATATTGATCAAATAAATACGATAATTTTAAATGGAAAAGCCGATTTGGTTGCTCTTGGAAGGCCGCTTCTACTCGACCCTAACTTTGTTCGAAATGCACAAGCGTATGAAAATTTTGAAGTAAATGATATTCCAAATCAATACAAAGCTGGAATTTCTCATTTGCATCCTTTAAAAACTTCCGAAAGAAAACAAACCGAAGGAATGAAGCGAGCATTAAAACCTAAAAGTAATAAGAAATAATTTTCAAATATCAGTTTAACTAAATTTGAATTAAAATGGAAAGAAAATATCCTAGAAAATTATCATCAGGAGCAAATAACACGGTTATTGTTCTTAACGACAATGAAGTAGCTAAGCTTTTTATAGGAGACACAAGGTCAGATTTAGGATCGGAAGCTGAAAAAATGAAATTTGCAAATGCCATAAACGATTTGGTCGTGAAATTCATTAGATTGGATTTTAATGAGGATTTACAAGCAGAAATGCTCGTTATGGAACGTATTCAACCTATCGATTTTCGTGCGTATGAAGTTGAAATAAGAGAGCTTTGGTTTGATGTTTTTTATGATGAATTAAAAAAATTACACCTATCAGGTTTTGTACATCGTGACTTGAAACGACCATCTGATATTCAAGGACTAGCATTCGATAATATTCTTTTAACAAATACAGGATTTCGATTAATAGATGTTGGAATTTCTGCTTTAAAACATCAAGTTGGAGAAAAATTATTTGAAAAACAATTAGAAATTGAGAATCAAGAAATTTTGCTTTTTAAAGAGTATTTTTTAAATCGTTAATTCAAAATGAAACATTACGACGATAATTTTGCACAAGATAGCTTACCAAAACTAGAATTACAGCCAAACTATCTTTTCACAACTACAAAACAATTTCAACATCCTGAAATGCTGAATTGTGTAGAAAATTTACTTGACAATCATATTTCAGAAGGTCGTGGAAACAACATTTGCATCCAAAATTTTACTGAAAAGTGGACATACAATGATTTATTTGTAAAAGCCAATCAAATTGCTCACGTTTTAGTGGATGATTTGGGTTTACAATCTGGAAATAGAGTATTTTTACGTTCTGCCAATAACCCAATGATGGTGGCGTGTTGGTTTGCCATCCTTAAAGCTGGCGGAATTGCAGTAGCTACAATGCCATTGCTTCGTTCTAAAGAAATTACAACAATTGTAGATTGCGCCGAAATTTCACACGCTATTTGCGACAGCGATTTATCCGAGGAAATGAATTTGGTAAAATCTGAGTTTTTAAAAAAAATCAGTTTTTACCGGAATAGTCCCGAAGCTTCGGGATTAGAAAAACTAATGACTTCTAAACCCAAAACTTTTCAAAATTATCATTCCAAAGCTGATTCAGTTGCTTTAATTGGATTTACTTCGGGCACAACTGGTTTGCCTAAAATGACAGCGCATTTTCATCGTGATGTTTTGAATATTTGTGAAGCATTTCCACGATATGCGTTGCAGCCAACTCCAAATGATATTTTCACGGGAAGTCCACCACTAGGCTTCACTTTTGGTTTAGGCGGATTGGTTTTATTTCCTATGTATTATGGAGCTTCTACTTTTTTAATTGAAAAGCCAAGTCCCGATTTATTACTAGAAGCGATCCAAAATCATAAAGTTACTATTTGTTTTACTGCTCCAACCGCTTGGCGCGTGATTACAACAAAAGCAAAAGAATTCGATATTTCAAGTTTGCGCAAATGTGTTTCTGCTGGCGAAAATTTACCCTTAAAAGTTTGGCAAGATTGGTATGATGCCACAGGTTTAAAAATCATTGACGGCATTGGAGCTACCGAAATGCTTCATATTTTCATATCCTCTAACGAAGAAAATATGAAACCCGGCGCAACTGGTAAAGTCATAACTGGTTATGAAGCCAAGATTATTGATGTCAAAGGAAATGAAGTTCCTAGAAATGAAAACGGACGATTGGCTGTTCGAGGCATTACAGGTTGTAAATACTTAAATCGTGAAGAAAAACAACGAGACTATGTGCAAAACGGTTGGAATATCACTGGAGATATTTTCCGACAAGATGAAGACGATTATTTTTGGTTTGTAGCTCGTGGCGACGATATGATTATTTCTTCGGGCTATAACATTGCTGCAATTGAAGTAGAAAGCGTACTTTTGACTCATCCTGAAATTCTAGAATGTGCTGTTGTAGGTTTGCCCGATTCAGAACGTGGAATGTTAGTTTGCGCTCATATTGTTTTGAAAGAAAACAATAAAAAAAAAGATGAGTTAAAATTAGCTATACAGCATTGGTTCAAACAAGTAGCTGCACCATATAAATATCCAAGAGTCATATATTTTGTAAAAGAATTACCCAAAACAGAAACTGGAAAAATACAAAGATTTAAATTGAAAGATTCTAAAAATTAGTGAAATACTAATAAATAATTGAATTTATGCAAATTTGTGCAATTCGTGGCAAAAAAAGACATTTATGAGAAAAACATTCATCATCATTAGCATTACAATCCTAGCCATAACCGCTATTTTATCTTATATCAATTGGAAATTCTTAATCTTGCTGATTATATTTATTCCTTTAATAATTATGGGACTAAACGATATGTACCAATCCAAAAAAACCATTCGTAGGAACTTTCCCTTACTAGGAAGAATGAGGTATTTACTAGAAAGTCTCGGTCCAGAAATACGCCAATATTTTGTAGAAACCGATTTGGATGGAAAACCTTTCAACCGACTTCAACGTGCTTTGGTGTATTCTCGAAGCAAAAAAGAAACGTCAACACAACCCTTTGGTACACAGCTAAATGTATATGATGTAGGTTACGAGTGGATCAATCACAGCATCAACGCCATTCCATTTGCAGAAAGTAATCATAATCCAAAAGTAAAAATTGGTTCGTCACAATGTTCAAAACCTTATGATGCGAGTATGTTCAATATTAGTGCGATGAGTTTTGGCTCATTGAGTAAAAATGCTATTTTGGCTTTAAATACTGGCGCAAAACAAGGTGGATTTTTTCATAATACGGGCGAAGGTGGACTTTCTCCTTATCATCTTGAACCCGGTGGCGATGTAGTTTGGAATATTGGAACAGGATATTTTAGCACACGAACTCCCGACGGAAAATTTTCGTTAGATGAATTCAAAAAACGTGCTACGCTAGATAACGTCAAAATGATCGAAATAAAATTCTCACAAGGTGCAAAACCGGGTCACGGCGGAATTTTACCCAAAGAAAAAGTAACCGACGAAATTGCTGCCATTCGATTAGTCCAAAAAGGAAACGATATTGTTTCTCCACCCAAACATTCTGCTTTTACAAATCCTTTAGAATTAATGGAATTTGTAAAATTATTGCGAGAAAATTCAGGTGGAAAGCCCATTGGAATTAAAATTTGTATTGGCAACAAATCCGAATTTATTTCTATTTGTAAAGCCATGGTACAAACCCAAACCTATCTCGATTTTATCACCGTAGATGGTGGTGAAGGCGGAACTGGTGCTGCTCCACCCGAATATGCTGACCACGTTGGAATGCCATTGCGCGATGCTTTGGCTTTTGTGTATGATTGTTTAAACGGTTTTGGCATCAAAGACCAAATTAAAATTATTGCCAGTGGAAAAGTAATTTCGGGTTTTGATATAATTCGATGTCTTTCGATTGGAGCCGATGTTTGTAATTCGGCTCGCGGAATGATGTTTGCACTCGGTTGTATTCAAGCACTCGAATGTCATTCCAACACTTGTCCAACTGGCGTTGCCACCCAAGATAAAACACTTATGAAAGGATTAGTTCCGCAAGAAAAAAGCGTTCGTGTGGCTCGTTATCAATCCGAAACCGTAAAAAGTGCTATGGAATTAATGGCATCGGCTGGCTTGAAACATCCCGACGAAGTTACTCGAGATATCGTGAGTACAAGAGTAGAACGAAATCAAACCGAAACCTTTGCACAAACGTTCCCCGAACTAGAAACAAGATGTTTATTAAATGAAAATAAAGTTCCCAAAGAATTTTTGTACTTTTGGAAAACAGCTAGTGCCGAGAAATTTTAATTTTTTTTGGAGCTATTTCCCGCTATTCGTTGCAATCTTTTCTTTTTAAAGAAAAAAAGAAAAGGATTTCCACTACTATCGGGGCTAAACTTATCAGCAATGGTAAGTGTTAAATTAAAAATCAGTGAAAATCTATTTAATCTGTGGCAAAAAAATAAAATATGAATCAATCATTTATAAAACAAGAAAAAATCCGTTTCAAACACGTTGACTTTGCAGGAATCGTATTTTATCCACGATTTTTAGAAATGCTCAACGATTTAGTTGAAGATTGGTTTGAAGAAGCACTTGATAGACCATTTTCAAAAATGCATCAAACTAATGGAATTCCTACGGTTGACTTGAAAGTACAATTCAAAAACGCAGCTCGATTGGGTGAAATACTAACCAAAAAACTTTGGGTTTCAGAACTTAAAACATCTTCTATAGTTTGCGGATTTCAATTTCTAAATGAAAATGATAATACAGTTTTAGAAGGCGAAGTTACTTTGGTAAACGTAAAAATTCAAGAAGATCGACAAAGTATTAAAGCCGAAGCATTTAATGAGGAAATGAAGAATAAAATATCTAAATATTGATAATTAACACTAACCCTGTCAGAGTTTTAAACTCTGACAGGGTTTACATTATATATTATGAACTTTCCAAAATTCAAAGCAGCCACCGTTCAAACATCACCAGTTTTTCTAAACGTAGAAAAAACAATCGAAAGAGCCATATCTTTTGTCAAAGAAGCCAGTATAAACGGAGCGCAATTAATAGCTTTTCCAGAAGTATTTGTTGCAGGTTATCCGTATTGGAATTGGATTATGACACCAATTCAAGGTAGCAAATGGTATGAGCAATTGTATAAATCTTCCGTTGCAATTTCAGATGAAGTTATAAAACCTTTATTTAAAGCAGCAAAAGAGAACAACATTCACATTGTTATCGGAATTAACGAAAGAGGCGATAGTTATGGAGAAATTTACAATACCAATTTAATTATAGACAACAACGGAAACTTAATTGGAAAGCATAGAAAATTAGTGCCAACTTGGGCAGAAAAACTAACTTGGACATCGGGCGATGGTTCTTCATTAAAAGTGTATGATACTGAAATTGGACCAATTGGAACATTAGCTTGTGGCGAAAACACCAATACTTTAGCACGCTTTACTTTGTTAACTCAAGGCGAATTGATTCATATTGCCAATTATATTTCGCTTCCTGTTGCGCCACCCGATTATGATATGGCGGAAGCTATAAAAATTAGAGCTTGTGCACATTCGTTTGAAGGAAAATTATTTACCATTGTTTCGTGTTCTACCATTTCGCAAGAAATAAAAGACGCTTTGCGCGAAGATGTTCCCAATGTTGATGAATTATTAACTCGTAAAAACTCAGCTTGGTCTGGATTTATTGGTCCAAATGGAGCTATAATTGGTGAGCCATTAATTGATGATGAAGGGATTATATATGCCGATATTGATCTGGAAAAATGTATCCAACCCAAACAAATGCATGATATTCTTGGTCATTATAATCGTTTTGATATTTTTGATTTAAGAGTAAATACCGCTCCTACTCGAAAAATTACGTTTATAGATAATCATGAAGAATTTAATAAAAAATAGAATTAATGCCACAGATTTAAAAGATTTTCACAGATTATAAAAAATCCTTTTAATCTTTTAAATCTGTGGCAAAAAAATAATAGATATGAACGAAAACCATTCAGACGATCAAATAGGAAGAGCAAGAGTTCAAGACACACCCGAACTAGAAGCTTATTATAAAGAACTAGAAACCCTTGGAGCTGGTGCATTATGGACAGTTGCAAATGATATCGAACCTTGGGAACCTAGAAGTTCCTCTGTTCCAATGCTTTGGAAATATAATGATTTGAGAGAATTAGTTTTAAAATCATCCGAATTAGTAACACCAGAACAAGCTGGTCGTCGAGTTGTATATTTGGTTAATGACAAACGAAAAGATGTTTCGGCCGCTGTTGGTTGGTTATATACTGGAATTCAAGTTACAAAACCTGGCGAAAGCACTTCGGCACACAAACATAAAGCTTCGGCATTACGATTCATTATGGAAGGCGAAGGCGGTTATACAGTAGTTGACGGAAATAAAATTACATTTGAAATCAACGATTTTGTAATTACACCCAATTCTACTTGGCACGAACACGGTTGCGATGTAAATGGCAAAACTTGTATTTGGCAAGATGGATTGGATATTCCTTTGATAAATGCTTTAGAAGCAAATGATTATGCAGTTTATGACGGAAAACAAGCTGTTGAAAAACCAACCAATCAATTGCCTATGTCGTTTAGTGCTTCGGGATTAATTCCAGCCGATTTAGTTTGGGATAAACCTTATTCGCCATTATTCAAGTATTCTTGGAAAACTGTTTATCCTGCCTTATTAGAAGCATTGAAGGTTAATCCAATCAATCAATTCGACGGGATTATAATGCAGTATTCCAATCCGTTAACAGGAAGTTATGTAATGCAAACCATGAGTGCGTCGATGCAATTATTACCAGCTGGTTTCCAAGGAAAAGCGCATAAACATACTGGTTCTATCGTGTATCAATGTGCCAAAGGAAAAGGATTTTCAATCATCAACGGAAAACGTTTTGATTGGAAAGAAAGAGATATTTTCTGCGTTCCATCTTGGGCTTGGCATGAACATCATAATTTATCTGAAATCGAAGATGCTTGTTTATTTCAATTTAATGATTTGCCGGTAATTGAAAAATTGGGATTATATCAATCTAGAGAATTGGAGGAAGATAATGGATATCAATTGCAATGACAATTTCAAAAATCAATTTCAAAAATCAAAAAAACCTTTGCGAACTTTGCGGTTAAACCTTAAAAAATGAAACTAATTACCTATAAAACCTCTGATTCAGAACCACGTCTCGGATTCATCCACAACAATCAAGTAATAGATATGGAAGATTTTGGCGAAATATCCAATTTTCCGTTACCCAATGATATGTTGGATTTAATCGATTTAGGATACGAAATTATTGCCGAGATCAACGAAATCATTGCCGAAACTCCTGAAAACTTTTTCGAAGAAATCTCTTACGAAATGGACGAAGTAACCTTCCTCGCTCCTATTCCGAAACCTAGAAAAAACATCATCGGAATTGGTTTAAATTATACCGAACACGTTGCCGAAAGTGCTCGAACACTAGATACAACAGGCAAATTACCACAAAAACCAATTATTTTCTCAAAACCACCAACAACAGTAACAGCAACCAATACTGAAATAATAAAAAACACTAAACTAACTTCACAACTCGATTGGGAAGTGGAATTAGCTGTCGTTATTGGCAAAAAAGGAAAATATGTTCCCAATGCTGATGCTATGGACTATGTTTTTGGATATACAGTAATCAATGATATTTCGGCTCGTGATTGCCGTCGTGAAGGTCAATGGATTGTCTCTAAAGGTCAAGATACCTTTGCACCAATGGGACCAATTTTAGTTACTAAAGACGAAATCGAAAATCCGCATAATTTGAATTTATCCTTAAAAGTAAATGGTGTAGAAAAACAAAATTCAAACACTAAATTTTTACTTTTTAATATCAATGATTTGATTGAAGATTTAAGTATCGTTTTCACTCTCGAACCTGGCGATATTATTGCAACTGGAACACCTTCTGGAGTTGGCGCAGGAAGAAATCCTCAAGAATGGTTGTTTGATGGTGATGTTATTGAAGCTACTGTAGAAGGAATTGGAACGATTGTTAATACTGTTAAGGAAATTTAGATTTTAGAGAAAAGAAGAAAGACTTTAAATGTTAGTATATAAGTATAGAGGTGGAGACAAAGAAATATTTAAAAGAGATGTAAAATCTATTGAGAAAAACTATTTTTGGAGTTCTAATGTTGATGATTTAAATGATCCTTGTGAAACATTAATATCCTCAAGAAAGTTCATAAAAATAACTAATTGGTTAAGCCGATTTTTTGGAAAAAAAACCAACGAAGCACTTCTTGAAGTCTATTCATCTTTAGAAAACTTGTTATCTAAAAATCAAAATCTTGGTATTTTTTCATTATCAAAAACATTTAAAGATGAACTACTATGGGCTCATTATGCAAACAAGCATAAAGGTTTTTGTATTGAATATGATTTGGATTTATTATTAGAATCTTTTAATCCTGAAAAAGCATATTCGTATTCAGTTATCTATAAAAATAAAGTTCCTGAAATTTCTTTTTTTGATTTATCAAAAAAAGATGATTCAATACTACGAAAAATGAGTAGTATAAAATCTAGACGTTGGGAATATGAAAAAGAGTATAGAATTATTACCAACAACTATGGAGAACAGCAATATAACTTTAATGCTTTAAAATCAATTTATTTTGGAATTAGAATTGACAAAAGTGAAAAAGACAGTATTTTCAAATTATTAAAAGAAAGAGATGTAAAATTTTATCAAATGCAAAGAATTGAAAATTCATATAAATTTCAAGGAAAGCAAATTATAAATCCATATTTTGTTGAAAATACATATTTGAAACAAATTCCAAGTTCCATTATAAATGAAACTTCTATTAATTTTGAAATCATTAAAATTTTCAGAAACAATATATTTAAAACAGGAAATATTTCAATTGAATTAGATTCAAAAATAACTAAAATACAAATTAAAATATTATCAAAATTTATAATAGATCATATTTGCCATAATTATAAAACAGTTTTTATTTATTATTTTTACAAATCGCAGATTGATAAAAGTAAAGAATGGGCAATATACTATTTAATGAAAGGTAAAGCTAAAATTGAAATAAAAAGTTGACATAATTAACAAGGCTGCTTAGTGCGAATCAATAACATCATGAAAAAATACAGAATAGGACAAATAGTTCCATCAAGTAACGTAACGATGGAAACCGAAATACCAGCTATTTTCAGCGCTAGAGAAACCATCTTGCCAGAGCGTTTTACGTTTCATTCCAGCAGAATGAGAATGAAAAAAGTTACTAAGGAAGAACTCGAAGCAATGGACGCCATGAGTTTAAAATGTGCTCAAGAATTGTCGGATGCGCATGTTGATGTTATGGGTTATGCTTGTTTGGTTGCCATTATGAGTATGGGTCGCGGTTATCATTGCGTTTCGGAAGTCAATTTACATCAAGAAACGGTGGCTAACGACTTCCCTACTCCAATTGTAACTTCAGCTGGTGCTTTGATCAACGGCTTGAAAGTTTTGGGTGCAAAACAAATTTCGATTATTACACCATATATGCGACCACTTACAGATATGGTGGTTGATTATATAGAAAACCAAGGCATAAAAGTAAAAGAAAGTATCGCGCTTGAAATTCCTGATAATCTAGAAGTAGCAGCTCAAAATCCATTAAATTTATTGGAAATATACAAACAATTGGATTTGAAAGATGTAGATGTTCTAGTAGTTTCAGCTTGCGTGCAAATGCCATCCTTAGAAGCAATTGATTTAATTCAGGCGGAATGTGGAATTCCAGTGACTTCGGCAGCGGTTTGTACAACGTATGTAATGATGAAAAAATTAAACATTGAAGCTAAATCTTCAATTGGTGGCGAATTATTAAACGGTAACTATTAAAATAAAAAAATATGAAAAATCTTGTAGCAATTATTGCCGCTTTTTTTGCAGCCAAAAAAACTAAATTTGGTTGTTTTGGAACCGTAATTATTTTTATGGTTGTTTATTATTTGGTCAAAAAGGTTTTGTAAATTATTTATTGTTTTGATTCAAAATTATGATATTGCGTATTGTCAATATAATTGCAATGACGTTCAATGAAATTCTTAGATAATTAAAATCATTACTTTTGAAGCTTGTAATCAACTTACTTGCCAAAAAAAATGTTAACACAAAAAGTAATAGAACATTAAAATATAGTTTTTGGTTGTTGGAGAAATTCATGATTTATTTTTATTGCGTTATTCTTTCTAACTCGACAATTATTGATGTTCCAAATTATCCCAAGCATATTCAATTGCATCCATTTTTCTATAAAATGGAATTAACAAAAAAATCTCTAATCTAATTTCGAAAATGTTGTTTTCGCCAACAAATGGTAAAACAAACATTGATATAAAACATATAACAATTCCAATAACAGCATCAATTTTTGCATAATTTACAGCATTGTCTTTTTCAAAAAGTAAACAATACGCAACAAATCCTTTATATAAGATTAATGAAGTAACAAAAAACCCGACTAACGAAATTGGTGTTTTTGTTTCAAATCCGTATAATGATAAATCCGTTGTAAATCCAAATATTCCAAAAACAATGCAAACTATAGCAAGAAACCCCATAATAAGAAATAGCCAAGAAAAAACTTTAATCCATATTGGGATTAGTTTTTTTCTAATTAAAGTTTTTCTTTCAAATTGATCAAATTGGTTTTCTTCACTTTCCATAGCTAGTTATTACTTTTTATTTTAAAAATTTTCTAGCTTTCTCCAAATCCTCAATCGTATCAATTCCGATTCCAATATGATTGGTTTCGACCATTTTGATTCTTTTTCCGTATTCCAAATAACGAAGTTGTTCTAGTTTTTCAGAAGCTTCTAAAGATAACATTGGCAAACTATAAAAATCTAATAAAGCTTGTTTTCTAAACGCATAAATTCCGATGTGTTTCATATATCGAACACCAATATTTTCTTCTCTTGGAAACGGAATTACAGATCTTGAAAAATACAAAGCAAATCCCTGTTGATCGGCAATTACTTTTACATTATTCGGATTATTAATTTCTTCTTTATCAGTAATTTGAAACATCAACGAAGCTAAATCTATTTTTCTTTCAGCATCGTTTTTAAAAACTTCTATTAGTTGCGCTAAAGGTTCTTTGTTGATAAATGGCTCGTCGCCTTGCACATTTACTACAATATCAACGTCAATATTTGAAATCGCTTCAGCAATTCTATCGCTACCCGATTCGTGCTCTTTGATACTTTTGATCGCTTTTCCTCCATTCGAAATAATTTCGTTAAATATCAAATCGGAATCGGTAACTACAAAAACATCATCAAACAAATTTGTGGCTATTGCAGCTTCGTAGGTTCGTAGAATTATGGTTTTTCCACCTAAATCTTGCATTAATTTGGCTGGCAATCTAGTAGATGCGTATCGAGCTGGAATTACGGCGATTATTTTCATATTCTTAACCACAAAGAACACTAAGCTTTCACAAAGTGCGCTAAGATTTATGTTACTTTTTTAGCTTTAAATTTTTTATAAATCCAATAAATAAGAATAAAAACAATAACAACTACTATTATCGCAACGATTGGCAAAAATATTGATAAGGCACTCATTCCAATTGCTGTTCCAGTTTCGGCAGTGGCAACAACTGGATTTCCTATACCAGCAGTTTTTACAGACGATGCTAGTCGTGTTACCGTAGTCATACCTTGCATTGCCGTTGCTGTTCCGCCACCAGCAATAAGTGCCAATGCCCACGTCATCATAGGGCTAATATCCACAACTGTCGAAGCCATAACTACAGTTCCTGCAATGGCGGCCAACGGTGCTGCTATAGTATCTAACAAATTATCTATAAACGGAATATAGTACGCGAAAATCTCTGCAAAAGTGGCGATTCCTAGAGTTACTAATGCAGGAATACTGCCAATCCATAGCCAGCTCGAGTTGAGTTCCCAAACCTGAAAATACGATGCCAAACTCAAGGCAAATAAAGGCAAAAACACTCTAAAACCAGAGGCAGATGCCAAACCGATGCCAAGAAAAATACTTAAAATTGTTTCTATTCCCATTTCTTATTTTTTAAAACCCCAAATCGCGTTCTATTTCTTCCATTTCGATAATATCGTGTGCTTCTTGCATCGTTGGTACCAAATTTATTTTGTCTGAAATTGTATCAAAATCAAAATCTGAAACGACAATTACTAGCGATTTTTTTGCTTTTTTGTATGCTTTTGAAATGCCAAAAAAAGTATTGAAATCTTTCGTAGTTAAATTTCGATAAGTCGAAATATCAATGATTGTATTTTGTAGAATTAATTCGTCAAGTTGGTTGTTAAGATTCGTTATTAAAGATGGCAAATCAGATTCGGAATCCTTGATTATGTTAGTCGTTTTATTTATCTTCATTTTTAAATTTATAGTTGCAATTTCGATGCCAATAAATAAATTACTGCCATACGAATTGCAACACCGTTTTCTACTTGATTTAAGATGACCGATTGCCCAGAATCAGCAACATCTGAAGTAATTTCGACACCTCGATTTATAGGGCCAGGATGCATAATTACGATTTTTTTATTTAAGGAATCTAGTAACGTTCTGTCAACACCATATTGTTGTGCATATTCCCGTGTTGAAGGGAAATAATTGACATCCATGCGTTCATTTTGCACACGAAGCATATTTGCTACATCGCACCATTCTAATGCTTTACGAAGGTTGGGTTCTACTTTTACTCCAAGTGATTCAATGTGTTTTGGGATCAAGGTTTTTGGCCCGCAAACTTTCACTTCGGCACCTTGCATTTGTAGCGCATAGATATTGGATAACGCAACTCTAGAGTGCAAAATATCGCCCACAATTACTACTTTTTTGCCAGCAACTTCGCCCAGTTTTTCTCTAATAGAATAACTATCAAGTAAGGCTTGTGTTGGATGTTCATGGGCACCATCCCCAGCGTTAATGATGCTAGCTTTTACGTTTTGCGATAAGAAATACGCCGCTCCAGCATTAGCATGACGCATCACGACCATGTCGACTTTCATTGCCAAAATATTATTTACAGTATCAATTAAGGTTTCCCCTTTTTTTACTGAGGATTGCGCTGCCGAAAAACTAATAACATCTGCCGAAAGTCGTTTTTGTGCCAACTCGAAGGATAGTTTTGTTCTTGTACTATTTTCGAAAAAAATGTTGGCAATCGTAATGTCCCGCAAACTTGGAACTTTCTTTATTGGTCGGTTAATCACTTCCTTAAACTGATCGGCAGTTTCAAATATAAGTTGAATATCCTTTGGCTGAAGGTATTTGATTCCTAGTAAATGATGTACGCTTAACTCACTCATTCTAAATGCTATTATTCGTTAAATACACTACATCTTCGCCTTCGTTTTCTTGCCAATTGACCACCACTTTTTCTCCAGAAATAGCATCTACTTGGCGACCTCTATAATCGGGTTGAATTGGTAAATGACGGCTAAAACGACGATCAATTAAGACCAATAGTTCAATTTCTGTAGGTCGTCCAAACGATTGAATTGCTGTTAATCCTGCACGAATACTTCTTCCAGTAAACAATACATCGTCGATGAAAACAACTTTCTTGTTTTCGACCAAAAAATCGATTTGGGTTTTGTTGGCTTCAATAATTTTTTCGTTTCGACGAAAGTCATCTCTGAAAAAAGTGATGTCAAGATAGCCTAAAGTAATTTGTGGAATCTTATATTCATCTTGTAATAATTTTTTTATTCTTTCGGCAAGAAAAACGCCTCTAGGTTGTATTCCTATTAAAACAGTGTTCGAAAAATCAAGGTGATTTTCGATTAATTGACAAGCCAAACGATGTAGAATGATATTGACTTCTTTGGAAGTGAGCAATATTTTTTGACTCATAGTGCTTTTGTTTGGGTTGTAAAGATAAAAAAATAAATGAATATTATTAATGTGGCAAACTATCTTTGAAAACGCCATATACAAATGTACCAAGCAAAGCACCAATAAAAATGACAATTATAGACAACATTCCAGTTCCTAACAATATAAATATTGGCCCAGGACAACAACCTACTAATGCCCAGCCCAAGCCAAACAGAGTACCGCCAATTATATAACGAGTATACGATTTGTCTTTTGATATCAACTCGATTGGTAGCCCTTTATAATCTTTAATTTCTCTTTTTTTTATAAAATTAATGCCAATACAACCCGTTAAAATTGCAGTTATAATGATTCCGTACATGTGAAAAGAATCAAACATAAACATTTCGTAAATACGAAACCACGAAATTGCCTCTGACTTGGTAAGTATTATTCCGAATAAAAAACCAACGATAAAAAAACGAGCTAGTTTCATTTAGAATAGTTTAGGAATAATAAAATGAGCCATAACCAAACCACCGATAAAAAAACCAAAAACCGCAACCAATGAAGGGAATTGAAAATTACTCAATCCCGAAATAGCGTGACCTGATGTACAACCTCCAGCATAGGGCGTGCCGAAACCAATTAGAAATCCTCCTAAAATCAAAATTAAAAAACCTTTTATGGATGTAGCAACTTCAAGGCTAAAAATTTCATTTGGTGCTATATTTCCGTCTGGAGAAGCAATTCCTATTTGGTCAAGTTGCTTGATTGTATTTGGATTTATCTTAAAATTTGAAGGATCATTCATAAAATAATAAGCTACAAATCCGCCAAATATAGCACCAACCACAATAGCTAGATTCCATCTTTGCTCGCGCCAGTCAAAGTCGAAATAGTTTATTGATTTTCTGGCACCAATTGCAGCACACATCGTTCTAAGGTTTGAAGACATACCAAATGTTTTACCAAAATAAGTAAGTAATAACATGATAATTCCAATTAGAAAACCAGAAATTGACCAATGCCAAGTTTCGAATAAAAAATCCATTTATGATTATAATTTTTACAAAAATAAGCATTAGTACTATTCTTTCAAATACTATCTTTGCACTTTATTGTTTATTTTTAAAGATAGTCGTTTTTATGAAAAATTTTGGAATCGAAATCAAGTGGGCAATTAACTACAGTATTGCATTCATGCTTTGGATGATTTTCGAAAAAATAATTGGTTGGCATGATGCAACTATTGGCAAACAAATGATTTATACCAATCTTTTCGGCTTTTTAGCACTTGGAATTTATTTTTTTGCTTTTCGAGATAAAAAGAAAAATTTCTATAATAATACAATGTCCTTTCGTAATGGCTTTATGTTTGGAGTATATTTGTCAGGTTTGATAGCGTTTTTTGCAGTGCTTACGCAATTCATAACCTACAATTTTATAACACCAAACTATTTTGAAAATCTGATTGCTGAAGTTGTAAAAAACAAAAAACAAACTTTGGAGCAGGCTCAGGCTTTTTTTAATTATAAAAGTTATTTGTTTCAGTCTATTTTTGGAATTTTATCAATCGGAATAGTAACTGGCGCAATTATTGCTAATTTCATGAAACCTAAAACCAATTAAATGAAAAATTTATTAATCGTATTAATACTATCATGCACCAATTTAACTAGTTGTGTGAGTACTAAATCTACTTTGAAAAATGTAGACGACACAACTCCTATTCCTACTTTATCTAAAAACAATTCGTTTGTATTTACTCAATTTAGTGCTGATAAAAAATATGGTTATGATAAAGATTATCCAATTAATGTTTTTTATAAATCTACTGCAAACGAAACCATAAATCAGCAACGGTTTTTAGATGCGCTAACTGGACCAAAAGGCGAAAAATTGACGTATTCTAAAATAGGAATTTGTTGTCCATTTCCAACTAAAAACAATCCAAGCGGAAGTGGATTGCTGGACGAGTACGAAATAAAATGGGAAGGTTTGGCAACGCCTATTCTACTCTATTTTAATATTTATGAAAAAGGAGTTTTGATGGTGCCAGTTGGTTTGGGATTGAAAAAATAATTTTTTAAATCTTACTATATTCTAAATCCAAAAAAATATCTTTGTACTAAAATTTAATATATAATGAACTTACACGAAATTCCGAAAATAAAAAACCTAGAAAGCAATAACTTTTTTCTCCTTGCTGGTCCTTGTGCCATTGAAGGCGAAGAAATGGCAATGCGAATTGCCGAAAAACTGTTTGGTATTACATCAGATTTGAAAATTCCGTTTGTTTTTAAAGGTTCGTTTAAAAAAGCGAATCGGTCTAGAATCGATAGTTTTTCGGGGATTGGAGATGAAGTGGCTTTAAAAATTTTACGAAAAGTATCAGAAACCTTTGATGTGCCAACAGTTACCGATATCCATACCAACGAAGATGCAGCAATGGCTGCTGAGTATGTTGATGTATTGCAAATTCCTGCTTTTTTGGTGCGTCAAACCGCCTTGGTTGTAGCGGCTGCCAATACAGGAAAAGTAGTCAACTTAAAAAAAGGGCAATTTATGAGTCCCGAAAGTATGAAACATGCCGTTCAAAAAGTTTTGGATTGTCATAACACGAAAGTAATGGTTACCGATCGAGGCACCATGTTTGGCTACCAGGACATGATTGTAGATTTTAGAGGAATCCCAACGATGCAAAACTATGCAACTACCGTGTTGGACGTAACACACTCGTTGCAACAACCCAACCAAACTGCAGGTGTTACTGGCGGTCGCCCCGATATGATTGAAACGGTCGCTAAAGCTGGAATTGCTGTTGGCGTTGATGGTATTTTTATTGAAACTCATTTTGATCCTGCCAATGCCAAAAGTGATGGTGCCAATATGTTGCATCTGGATTATTTTGAAGATTTAATGAAGAAGTTAGTAGCCATAAGACAAACGATTACTAGATTTTAAGATAAAATAACTTAAAAAATATAACCCAATAGCCCTGATAGAAGTGAAAATCCTTTGCTTGGCGATTTTTAGCCAAGTAAAGATTGTAACGGATAGCAGGATTGGCTCCAAAAGAAAATGAAAAAAATAATTTTATTATTCGCGCTACTTTTTTGTTTAATAAGTTTTGCTCAAGAAATGGCTGCGCCTATTAGATATACTTCTAAAAATAAGGGTAAATGGTTTATTTTTTGGGGTGGAAACAGAGATTCGTATGCAAAATCTGACATTCATTTTACGGGCAAAAACTATGATTTTACAGTAAAAGATGCTGTTGCAAACGACAAACCCAAAGGCTGGCATATTGATTATATAAATCCTGCGAGAATGACGATTCCGCAGACAAATTTTAGGATGGGCTATTATTTTACAGATAAATATTCGGTTTCTATTGGTGTCGATCACATGAAATATGTGGTTACTCAAAATCAGAAATTTAATGTTGATGGCACCATAAACTTGCCGTTAAACGAAGTAGGATCTTCATTTAATGGAGTTTACAACAATACGCCAGTAGTGATGACTGACGATTTCTTGAAGTTTGAGCATACTGATGGTTTGAATTATGTACATGCAGAAATTGCTCGAATGGACGATATTTCACGTTGGTTACGCTTACCAAATACCGATAAATTTCAGGTTAATGTTACCGAAGGTTTGGGATTGGGTTTTTTATACCCAAGAACCGATTCTAGTTTACTAGGCAAAGAACGTCATGACGATTATCACGTTGCAGGAATAGGTGTTTCGGCAAAAGCGGGTTTGAATTTTACTTTTTTCAAACACTTTTTTATACAAACAGAACTCAAAGGCGGTTACATTAATCTGTACGATATAAAAACTACTTTCAGTAATGAAGATAAAGCCACGCAAACGATTTTATTCTTGGAGAAAACAATTGTTATTGGTGGAATTTTTAGGATTTAATCCATCAAATCCAACTTGCTTTTAAAATCATAATACGAATTAATGTCTACAAATTCTATAGGTTTGATTTCATTGTTTTTGAAATAGTCGTTTGCCATTTTTATCATTTCGTCTTTGTCTAAACGGCTGTTATTACTTAAAAATTTGGCATAAATAAGTAGTAATTTTTTGTGTTCTAGCAAGCATTTTTCTACCTCTACAATACAATCATCAATAATTTTTTTGGCTTGCTTTTCTAAATTTTCATCAAAGGTAAACTGGTACGAATTTCCGCCATATTGATGAATATTCATTTTATAAGGATCGCCGCCCATACCGAAATCCCGAATGATTTGATGTGCATTCATCGTGAGTTTTTCTATATCGCCTCGAACACCCGTGGTATTGTTTTCGGTTCCAAAAAGTAGTTTCTCGGCAAGATAACCGCCCAATCCTATCTTTATTTGGTCTTTAAGAAGTCTAAAAGTGATTATTTCTTCGGGTAGCAGGATGTAAGCAAATCCATTGCTCTCACTATCTACCGTTTTGGTTATTACATATTCGGGGACCACTTTCGCCAAAAACATCGAGGCCAATGCATGACCAGATTCGTGAACAGCAACAATAGCTTGAAGATCATTTTTGGCACTTTTTCGTAAAGAATTAATTTTTTGGAGCACCACAAAACTTTTCTGGCTTACTACTTTTTCATCAGCAATAAAATTGATTATAAAATTATCCTCTTCAAAATCCCATAAAATATTGTCTACATCTTGCAATTTGGCTTCCGAAATGTGCAAAACAATTTTTGTAATATTGCTTTCAATAAGGTTTCGAACGGTACTAATTATAGGTCGAACGCCTTGTGTTGGAAAAACACCTTCAGAATATAATAAATCACAAACTGATTGTGTGAATTTGAGCTTTAAACTAAATTTTTCTTCCGAAATTTTTGCAATCTGATTCAAATGTAATTTTATAAGCTTTTCGAAATTTTTATTCGAAAAAGCATGATAAATTAAGTGATTATTACCTAATCGAGCAATTTGTTCGTTACGGAAACGGCGTTGCAAAGCTGTTTTTATATCGGCAATTGTGATTTTGAGTGTAAATCTTCGAAACTCATCGGCATCAATATCAGGATTGATGTTATTGCTCATCGAGAAGGCTTCGTCGAGATTTCCTACTACAAAAATCAAACTTTTGGACAAGTCCATATTTTTGAAAGCGTACTCGTCCTCGAGCAAATCTTTCATATATTTTGCAATAGCATAAAGATCAGGCAAGGTTTTGATATGTTCTGCAATTTCTCTAAAACCAGAAAACTTGTTGTTGTTTACCTCGAAAATTCCGTTACAAAAAGTATCCGAAATTAAAATTTCATTTTTCTGATAAGGTTCTTTACCTTCACTTCTATCTACCGAGCTATCATTGTACCCAAAAGCAAACGAAGTTAGAATTTCGTGTAATTCTGTATAATTTCCCTGAAGAATTCCGTTTTTAATAATAACACCATGTTTTGCTGCAGCTTCCAAGATTTTTATTGCTTTTTTGGCTCGCGAAAAATAATAGGTATTTATACTTGGTTCATAGTTGAGTTGCCCGCTGTCGAGCAAATCCCATATAATTCGTAGACTCGTATTATTGACTTCTTTGCCTTGCTCGTCTTTGGTTTTGGCAAATTGAAACTCGTCTAAAACAATGATTGGCGATTGCTCATTATACTCAACCAATTGCGCTGTAAGTGTATATTTCAAAAACGAACTCGATGCTCCAAACTCGCCCATATCAAAACGAAGTAGTTGTTTTTGATAACTTAAAAGCTCCGACAAACGCTTTATCAATGCCGTTTTACCGCTTCCAGTCATTCCCCAAAGGTTAATGATCAAAGGTCGCAACTGATTTTCTGGAAACAGCCACCAAGGCAAGATAACATCGGCAAGTTCATCTATAATTCCGTCAATACCTACAAATTCTTTTTTTAACTGAATCACCGCTTTTGTCAACGATTTCTTTTTGGCGATGATTTGGTCTTGATTTATTGGTTTCATAGTTTTGGTTTTTTACAAGTGCAATGTTACGATTTTAATTTAAAAATTAAAAATTTATCTGTTTATTTTTCTTACAGTTTTAAATCAAATTAATAAAAGCATTTCTGTTCAAAAAGAATATCAGCAAGTCGTTCAAAATTAATTTCTTCTGACGAAAAATAGCGTAAGGATTTGACAGTAATTCTATTTTCTGAAACCAAAAAATCTTGATACAATTGAAGCTGAAATCCTTTATTGAAAGCCAAATCGACATACTTGCCTTTGTGACTAGCATATATAAAACAAAAAGGTGTGCCGTTATAATAATAGTAAGGAATTTTCCACTTGAAGAGCAACTCAAGTTCAGGAATTTGGTTTTCAATAATAATTTGAAGATTCAAGATTATATCTCGATATTTTTCAGGTTGGTTTAAGATATATTCTTCTGCAGGTTTCATGGGTTAGTCAATTCCATAGTTATCAATCAGATAAATCAAAGATGTCATTGTTGCTGCTCCGAGCTCCAATTCGCGTTTATTTACAGCATCAAATGTATCGTTGGCAGCATGATGATAATCGAAATAACGCTGTGAATCGGGCACCAATCCAGCTTTTATAATTTTATCAGATTTTAAAGGTCCAATATCAACGCCTGTGCCAAATCCAGTTCTGAAAATATGAATCAAATACGGTTCAAACAAAGATTTCCAACTCGTTATTTTGGTAAAATTGGCATGATTAGCGTCTATAGAAAAACCGCGTGGCGCAAATCCACCAGAATCACTTTCCAATGCAAAAATATGATTTTCTTTGTTTTTTGCCGATAGTTCTTCATACTTATTGCCACCACGAACACCGTTTTCTTCGTTCATAAATAGCACGGCACGAATGGTGTTTTTAGGTTTGTAATTTATTTTTTTCAAAATTTCTAAAACCGACATGCTTTGCACGCAACCAGCACCATCATCATGCGAGCCATCGCCAAGATCCCACGAATCGAGATGACCGCCAACCACCATAATGCGCTCTGGATGTTCGCTTCCAGTAATTTCGCCAACAACATTATACGACAAAATATCTTCAAAAGCTTGACACGATTGTTTGAAATAGAGTTTCGAATTGGGATTATTCTTCAGCATTTGGGATAATTTTTCGGCACCATTAGTTGATATTGCTGCGGCTGGAATTCGGTTTTCTAGAGGCGTATCACCATAATTTGTTGCTCCAGTATGCGGCAAATTGTCCCTAATTAAAGTCATTGAACGAACTATAACGCCAAGGGCTCCCAATTTTCCTGCCTCGCGCGCTCCAGAAGATCGTTGGTCTACACAACTTCCGTAGGCACGAAAAGTTTCTATAAATTCTGGGTTCATAGGTCTGTTGAAGAAAACTATTTTTCCTTTAATTTTTACTTCGCCAAGTATGGATAGTTCTTCCAAACTTTTTACTTCAATTACAGTAGCCGAAATTCCTTTTCTAGACGTTGCTACAGACATTCCGAGTGCACAGATATCGAAACTCGTTTTCTTATTTCCTACTTTTAGATACGCCTCTTCCTTTTCGCCACGAACCCATTTGGGCACCATAACTTCTTGCAAGTACACTTTGTCTAGTCCTAACATTTCTAATTGTTGCTTGGTGTATATAACCGCCTTCTCTGCTCCTATGGATCCTGACAAGCGATGCCCGATTTTGTTTGATAAATCGTCAAGCCAAGAATAGCATGTGCTTTGCGTTAAGGCTGTGGTGTATACTTGTCGCAACATAGCTTCATCATTTGTTTGTGAAAAAGCCATAGAAATATTGAGAAAAATAAAAAGTAATCGCTTCATAGAGACATTGTTTCTTCAAATATATACTAGTTTTTTTAAAAATTTAAAAAATAAAGTGCTTTTTATTTTTTTGTTCGAATAAAAACAATTTACTTTGCAATTCAAAGTACTTTAATATGGAATCAAAAAATTATATAGAAGACATTCAGCATATCAAAAAAATGATGGAAAACTCCTCGCAGTTTATATCCCTAAGCGGTTTGTCGGGAATTTTGGCTGGAGTATATGCCTTAATAGGTGCTTTTGTTGCCAATACTTTAATAGAGAATCATCAAAACTACAATATAACTCTAGAAAGTTTAACGTTCAAGAAAATTTTGATTGTAGCGCTTTTGGTTTTGATAGCTTCAGTTGCAACGGCTTATTTTTTGACAATTAGAAAAGCAAAAAAACAAAATGAAAAAGTATGGAACGCTACTTCCAAAAAACTGATGGTTAATTTTTGTATTCCTTTAATAACAGGTGGTGTTTTTTCTTTTTTGCTGTTAAAAAATGGTTTTTATGGATTAATTGCGCCTGTAACCTTATTGTTTTATGGATTGGCTTGCGTTAATGCTAGTAAGTATACGTTTCGAGATGTTCATTATTTGGGTATTACCATGATTGTTTTAGGGCTAATTGCAGTAGAATTTTCGGGATATGGATTGTATTTTTGGGTTTTAGGATTTGGGATATGTCATATCATTTATGGAAGTGTGATGCATTATAAATATGACTTTAGAAAATAGATTTCAGATGTAAGAATGCGGAATTTAGAATTCAGATAAAAAAATTGAAAACCATCATTCAAAATATAAACAAAGCCTTTGATCACCGAATTCGTTTGGGGATTATGTCGGTATTGATGGTAAACGAAAGTGCCGATTTTAATATGCTCAAAGAATTATTAGGCGTAACCGATGGCAACTTGGCATCACATACCAAAGCGTTGGAATTGGAAAATTATATATTTATAGAAAAACAATTTATAGGTAAAAAACCAAATACCAAATACAGCGCAACCCTAGAAGGCAAAAAAGCTTTTGCTGCACATATCGAAGCACTTGAAAAATTAATATCCAAAATGTAACCTTTTTTTTAATCAATCACTTTGAATTTCAAAGTACTTTAAACTTTAAAATAAAATATGAAAGACTTACTTGTCGAAAAAATGTATGAATTATCTAAAAAACCGTATCAAAAATTATTTAAAAAAAATAAACCATGGGAAATTCAAAAGAACCAATTATTGGCGATGCCACAAGAAACATTAGGATTTCATTTGGGTTGTTTCTTGATAAAATACAATTTCGAGATACAACCACAACTCGAAGATCACGATGTTGTTCATGTACTTACGAACACAGGCGTTTCAGTTTCTGAAGAAATCGGGATGCAATATTATCTTTTCGGCAATGGGAAAAGAAGTTTGTATATGTATCTCGTAATCTTGTCGGGAACTTGCTTCTATCCTACTCGATTTTCGTATTTCAAAAATCAATTTCAAAAAGGAAAAACGGCACATCAATTTCATTATCTGGATTTCTCGAAAATGCTTTTGCTACCTATTGCAACAATACAGAACACATATAAATTCAATAATTAATGTGATTTATTCAAACAAAAACTATTGAAACACATAGATTCATAAAAAATAATAGTATAGAAGAGCTTTGCTTTATATAGATTTCATAGCCATTTGAAAAATTAATAAACTATTTAAACCAAAGCTTAAATAAATAAAAATCCTAAATTTAGCACGAAGAAAATAATGAAATTCGTGTTAGTTTATAAAATTAAATCATTTAAAATTAACCACTTAAAAATCAAATCTCATGGAAAATCAAGAAAATCAAGTTACCCAAAAATTTAGTTTTTTTCAATCTGCAACGGCCAAAATGATATTGGTTGGCTTGCTAACTTTAGTATTGTTAATTCCGCTTTTCTTCGTGCAAGACTTAATTCGAGAACGAAGTATACGCCAAAAAGAAGTGGTCAATGAAGTATCGGAACTTTGGGGAAAAGATGTCGAATTTTACGGACCTATATTAAAAATTCCGTACAAATCATTTAGTGAAACTACAATTGTAGATGAGAAGACCAAAGTTTCTCGCATTGAGCGTTATGCAAGTATTGAAAATGCTTATTTTTTTCCAGAAGAACTCAAAAATAAATCGGATGTAAAAAAGAATACATCACTTAAAAGAGGTATTTATAATAATGTAGTTTTTACAGCTAATATGAACTTTGACGGTTTTTTTGATACGCCAAATTTTGAGAAATTAGGAATTAAGCCAGAAGACATCCTTTGGGATAAAGCTTCAATTATTGTCAAAACAACCAACTTGAAAAGTATTAAAAGTGATTTAAAAATAAGCCTCAACAAGCAGGAATTTGATTTTGAATCAAAATCAGACGAAGAAGATACGTTTTATGGCACCTTGGAAACTAGTAATTTTGATCATAAACTATTAGAAGCAAATGCTAAAATAGATTTTGATTTTTCAATGAAATATAATGGTAGCAACAGCATTACCTTTATTCCTATCGGAAAAATGACTTATGTAAATATCAAATCAGATTGGCAGTCGCCAAGTTTTATGGGAATGTTTGCCGCCAACGACACGACCAAAAAAATCTCAGAAAAAGGGTTTAATGCCGATTGGAAAATATTGGATATCAACCGAAGTTTTTCACAACAACATCTATCAAAACTTCCTATTTTAAATGAATTTTCGTTTGGCGTCAAACTTATAGAAACTGTGGATGAATACCAACAAAACGAGCGTGCTTCCAAATATGGCTTTTTGGTTATCGCCTTGACATTTTTGATTTTCTTTTTGATTCAGTCCATTAGTAAAATCAATATTCATATTTTCAATTATACAATGATAGGTATTGCTTTGATTTTATTTTATACTTTACTGATTGCGATAACAGAACATTCTAGTTTTACGCTAGCCTACGCTATTGCTGGAATTTCGGTAATTACTTTAATAACTTTATATTCGATTTCGATTTTGAAAAACAAAAAGTTTCCGATGTTTATTGGTATTTCATTGACCGTGTTGTATACTTTTATATTTGTAATAATTCAACTAGAAGATTATGCTTTATTGGTTGGTAGCTTAGGCTTATTTGCCATACTAGCCGCCGTAATGTATTTCTCTAGAAAAATAGAATGGAATAGGTAAAACCTTGTATAACTTAAAATCAGTTTTCGAATAAATTGATTCACAAAAAAAAACCGTTCTGTTGTAGAACGGTTTTTTTTTTAAATTACATTTATAGATTAGTTGCCACTTGGTCTATTTATAGATCCAAGAGTTACAACTTCATTTCTAACTAATGCACTTGAAGAAGCTAATGTTCTAATATCAATCAAAGTTCCTGTAGCATCATATGCTTTGAAAATTAATTGCTCATTGATTGGAATTGGTGAACTCAACTTACCGTTTGAATTAGTAACACCCAAATCCATAAGTATATCACCTGTACTACCTGCGAATCTGTTTATTGTTATTCTTACATTATTTACTGGAGTACCATCATCGTTCATAACAGTTACATTAAGAGTTGCAACAACATAAGCATCATCATTATTCCACCAAGAAAAATGAGAAACTTCACCTTTGTATGCAGAACCTACACGAGTTGAAAATCCTTCTTCTTTCCAGATACCAGCAACTTCGTCAAAATGCCATAATGGAATTCTTGATGGTGCAGTATCTAATTGGTTTGTTGCTATAGGCAATTCAACATTTGCTTTATGCCCAGTTGCTATTTGTAATTTTTCGTTATTTGTACCTTTTAGTTCAACATTGATCATACCATAAGATTCAAGACCTCTATAATCTCCTTGAGTGTTTAAAGCTAATAAAGTACCTGGCATTTTGTCAAATACATTTTTATCAGTAGTATCTAAGTGATTCATAATAACTTTAACGTTCCCGCTGTATGTTGAACCATCTTGTTTCATGAATGAACCGTCAAAAGTTACTTTAACCCCATTTGGAAGTGCTACCAGTTTTGTTGTTCCTGAAGCGATTGTAGCGACAACTGTTTCTGGCAACATCATAATTTTTAATGAATTTAAACCTTCATGTGTCATTAATGTTCTTGAACCATTGATGAAACCTGTTTTTTCAGTTATAAAATAAGCAAAACGCTCTAACACTGAAACATTATTATAAGTAAAAACACCATTTACATCTGTAGTAACTGATATTCCATTAAGTTTTACAGTTGCATTTGTTATTGGATTACTGTTTTGATCAACAACAATTCCTTTAAATGTTCTATTTACAGATTTTCCTAAATCGAATTTAGCATTAGTTTCAATAATTGAATCTTCATTTTTGCTGCAATTAGAGAAAATCAAAGTTGCAATTGCAAAACCTAGTAGGGTAAGTTTATTTAATTTCATAATAATAATTTAATTGTTTAATAAATTTGAGTTGTTTATATTATACAAATGTATTATAAATCAGATGTTGTGCCTAAACAATTCGTCACATAACAAAAAACATCGACGAAATACGCTTTTTGTTTATTTTTTGACTAGTAGTTATCTTACAAAATGGTTTTAAAAAAAAATAAGACCTCTCAAAATGAAAGGTCTTATAATATATAAAATAACTTAAAAATTAGTTTCCTGCTGGTCTGTTTATAGAACCAAAAACAATGTCAACATTTCGAACCATTGCAGATGATGCTGGTAACGGTTCTTCGAATACAAGTACTCCTGTTATAGGATCATAAGCTCTAAAAATGAAACCTTCATTAATTGGAACTCCCGCAGACAAAGTACCATTTGGACTTGTAACTCCTAGAGAGATTAATGGAACATTCCAATGATCTGGTGTTCCAGTAACACTTGGTCTGAAAATTTCACAACGAACATTGTTTACTGGTGTACCATCATCATTTTTAGCAGTTACTATTAATTGAGCTACTGTAAATGCCCAATCATTATTCCAACGAGTAAAATGGGATACATTACCCACATATTGGTTACCAACTTTGGTAGAAAAACCTTCTTCTTTCCACAATCCGTTTGCTTCATCAAAAAACCACATTGGTATTTGATTTGGAGCTACTTCTAGTTTACCGCTAACAATATTCATTGTTATCTTTGCATTATGACCAGTAGTTAATTGTAATTTCTGGTTGTTTGAACCTTTCAATTCTACATTTACCATTCCAAAAGTTTCTAACCCTCTGTATTCGCCTTGTGCGTCAACTGCTAAAAGTGAACCAGGCATTATAGAAAACACATTAGGATCATTTGCAGGCATGTCCATCATGTAAACTTTAACTGCTCCCGTGTATATAGCTCCTAATTCTGTAGAAAAAGATCCATCAAATTGAACTGATGTATTCCCTAGAACTACTGTGCTAACAACTCCTGTTTGGATAGTTTTAGTTACGTTAGCAGGAACCATCATTATTTTTAGAGTATTTAATCCATTATGCGTCATCATGGTTCTTGATCCGTCAAAAAATCCTTGCTTAGTGGCAACCATGTATGCGAAACGCTCTTTAACAGAAATATTGCTCATAACAAAAACACCGTTTGCATCTGTTACAACAGATTTTCCATTCATAGTTACAGTAACATTAGACAATGCAACATTATTTTGATCAACTACAGTTCCTTTAAAAGATCTGCTTACAGTTTTACCAAGGTCAAAATTTGCATTTACATCTACTAAAGATGCATCTTCATTTTTTGTACAATTGGAAAATAATAAAATAACAAGTGCGAAACCTAAAAGAGAAAGTTTGTTTAATTTCATAAATTTAAATTTAATAAGTTAGTAATAGTTTTGGGATTTGAATTGCAAAAATAATGCTAACAAGTACTACAAACTATAATTTTTCGGTATTTGCCATATATTAACGACGAAATACACAAATTAACATATTATCTTTACAAAAAAAAATAAAAAGAAGAAATCTTACAAAATAAATAGGATTAAAAAAGTCTCAAAACAACTTTTTTAAGACGATTTGTTCGTTATTCTCTAAAGTTATTAGCAAGGATTTAAATAATATTTGATGTTTTTCAGTCTTAAGAAGTAAGCGTATTTTTTCTTTACAAAATTTAGAAAATTGCCATTTTGGACTTAAAACTCCATTTACTAGATTTTGTAAAACTTGTGTGTCGTCAGAATTTAAAGCTAAAGCAATTGTAAGTGCTTCTTGCCGGATTGTATTTTCATAACTAGAACTTGTATAGGTCTTCAATTCTTTCCAACAACTAGACTTTATTTCTTCTTTTGTATTTTTTGAAGAAATAAAAAGCCCTAAAAATAAAATTCTAAAATCGAGATTGCTTTTTGAAAACCGATTCGCTTTTTCTAAATAAATCGATTCATCTTCAGGAAAATTATTTATTAGTCTAGTCAAGCTAAGTTTTTTGGTTACATAAGAAGCATCATTTAATAACGATTCGTAGTCTACTTTAAACTCCAACGGAATTTCAATCAGTGTTTTAGCAACGGCTTGTCGCACTTTCAAATCATTGATTTGCATTGCAAGCTGCAATAACTTTGATTTATCTTCAAACTTTTCGTTTTCCAGTTGATAAATAATTTCTTCTTTACAATTAGTATAGTAATCAGATTTTAAAATCGCTTCAAAAACTTCTTTTTTATCTTTCAAGACCGTTTTTTGTAACTTCTTTATTTCTAATAGTTTTTCAATTGATTTATTTTTGATCAGAAGTGTATTGATTCTATTTATTTCGAATTTTGAACTTTCCAACCAATCTATTTTAAATTTATCCGTATCAAAATCAGAATTTTTTTTTATTTCATTCAGAAAATCGTCTGTTTCAACATTTTTGAATTTATATTTCTTTAAATATGATTTTACCGCTTTTCGGAAGTTTTTTTTGCCTATTTGATTTTCTAAATAAAATAATGCAATCGCACCTTTTTGATAAAACGTTAGCGAACTTGCTTTTTCATTCAAAATCGGAATCAAATCTGTTTTCGAGGCTTCGTCCAATTGCAAAGCATTTTCATACAACTTATCATAAAAATAATCTTCACCAAAAACATGTTTTTCTGCCAATAAAGCATAATAGGTGGCAAATCCTTCTTGAAGCCAATGATGCTTACTTGAGTTTGCAGTGACCAGATCGCCAAACCATTGGTGCGCCAACTCGTGTGCATTGATGTTTACATAATTGCGATCATTATATGCTATTGAATCTACAACAAAATCTCTCGAAAAAATAGTTGCCGAAGTGTTTTCCATTCCGGCATACAAAAAATCGCGAACGGGAACTTGCTTGTAAATTTGCCAAGGATACTTCACTCCTATTTGGGCTTCTAAAAAATCAAAAATTTCTTTGGTATATATATAGGTATAATCAAATTTCGAAAAATCTTCTTTTTCTAGATACAAATCTAACGGAATTCCAGATTTTGATTTTATTGTTTTTGATTGAAAATCACCAATGGCAAACATTAATAAATACGACGACATGGCTTGCTTCATTTGGAACGTCCAAGTTTTTAAATTTCCATTCAAACTGCTTTTGGTCAATTTACCATTAGAAATAACATTCTTTTCTTTATCAAAAACGATTTCTAATCCAAAAACTATTTTCTCGTTCACATCATCAAAACATGGCAGCCAATGACTTGTATATTTGCCTTGTCCTTGTGTCCAAATTTGGAAATTTTCATTTTTTCCGACAAAATACAAAGCTTGTTTTGGAGTTGCATTATAACTAAAAGTCAATTTATTACTGCCTTTTTTGAATCCTTCAAATAGTAAAAGTTGCTTGCCCGAATTTTTGAAATTTACTACTTTGTTATTTATTTTTACAGTATCAAAAGTCATTTTTACAGCATCAATTCTAATGGTATCGAGCACAGAATTCACTTTAAAACTATATGAAACGTTGCCTGAAATTGATTTCTCAGAAAAATTTGGTTTGACAATCGCATTGCATTTTGTAAAATCAACTTTAGAATTTTGCTGACCGAAAATCGAAATATAAAAAAATAAAATAAAAAAGTAACGCATATTCGTTGTTTGATAAAAACAAAGATACGCAAGGATTTTTAAAATTATGATTAAAAATCTATCTTCGCTTTTTGGTTAAAATTTAAACGATGCAAAACCTACTTCAAACTCCAATAGAATACCTCAAAGGCGTTGGTCCTGCTCGAGGAACGCTGTTGCGAAAAGAATTAGGCGTTTTTTGTTATGGCGATTTGGTCAATTTTTTCCCAAATAGATACATCGATAGAACCCGATATTATAAAATTAACGAACTCCAAAACAGCACATCAGAAGTTCAAATTATCGGGAAAATTATTCATATAAAAACAGTCGAATATGGTAAAAACCAAAAACGATTGGTCGCCACTTTTGTTGACGAAACAGGTCAAATGGAGCTCAACTGGTTTCAAGGCATTAAATGGATAAAAGAAAGTTTGAAACTAAATGAAGTTGCTGTAATGTTTGGAAAATGTGCACTTTACGGAAATCAATACAGCATGTCACATCCCGAAATTGAAGCGCTAGAAGATCATAAACAAAGCCTTCGATCCGCAATGCAACCCGTATATCCTTCTACCGAAACATTAACAAATCGAGGCATTACCAACCGAGTTGTTAATAAAATGATGCAACAATTGTTTCTGGAAACTGGTGCCATTTTCTCAGAAACGATTCCGAATTATCTCATTGAAGAATTGAAATTGATTTCAAAAAATTCGGCGTTATTCAACATACATTTCCCTAAAAGTCAAGATTTGTTAGCAAAAGCACAATTTAGATTAAAATTTGAAGAATTATTCTTTATTCAATTGCAATTAATTACCAAAAACTTAATCCGAAAACACAAAATAAAAGGTTTTACGTTTGATAAAATCGGACCCTATTTTAATGATTTTTTCAATAATAATTTGCCTTTTGACCTAACAAATGCTCAAAAACGAGTTATCAAAGAAATCCGAAATGATATGGGAAGTAACGCCCAAATGAACCGACTTTTGCAAGGCGATGTTGGATCGGGCAAAACAATTGTGGCGTTTATGAGCATGCTTATTGCGCTAGATAATGGTTTTCAGGCTTGCTTGATGGCACCAACCGAAATATTAGCCAACCAACACTTTAATGGTCTTTCAGAGCTGGCATCATCGCTACATATAAATATTAAATTATTGACAGGATCGGTCAAAACCAAAGACCGAAAAATCATTCATGAAGCGCTTGAAAATGGAAGTTTAAATATACTTATTGGAACCCATGCTTTACTGGAAGACAAAGTACAATTCAAAAACTTGGGCTTGGCGGTAATCGATGAGCAACATCGTTTTGGTGTAGAGCAACGTTCCAAATTGTGGAAAAAATCCTCCCCTAGCCCCTCCGAAGGAGAGGAAAACAAGGAAAGTATAGTTCCGCCACACGTTTTGGTCATGACGGCAACGCCTATTCCGAGAACCTTAGCCATGAGTTTATACGGCGATTTGGATATTTCAGTAATTGACGAGCTGCCGCCTGGACGAAAACCAATACAAACCGTGCATCGATTTGATAGTAACCGACTGAAAGTTTGGAAATTTATTCGTGACGAAATCGCTTTAGGAAGGCAAATTTATATCGTTTATCCACTAATACAAGAATCCGAAAAAATGGATTTCAAAGATCTAATGGACGGTTACGAAAGTATTTCTAGAGATTTTCCCTTGCCACAATATGCCATTTCTATCCTTCATGGCAAAATGAAACCAGCAGATAAAGATGCCGAAATGAAACGTTTTGCAGACGGAAAAACCAATATTATGGTCGCCACAACCGTTATAGAAGTGGGCGTAAACATCCCAAATGCAAGTGTAATGATCGTAGAAAGTGCCGAACGATTTGGCTTGTCGCAACTGCACCAATTGCGAGGTCGTGTGGGACGTGGTGCCGATCAAAGTTATTGCATCTTGATGACATCTCACAAATTATCTAACGATAGCAAAACCCGAATGGAAACGATGGTTGCTACCAATGATGGTTTCGAGATTGCCGAAGTAGATCTCAAACTTCGTGGGCCTGGCGACTTAATGGGCAAGCAACAAAGTGGTGTACTCAACCTACAAATTGCCGATTTGGTTCGGGACAAAGACATCCTCCAATTGGCTCGTTATCATGCTATTAAACTCCTAAAAGACGATGCACCAATGGAAAAACCCGAACATCAAACCCTACGAAGCGTTTTTATAGAAATGACCAAAAAGAAAAATATCTGGAATTATATAAGTTAAAAATTTAATTTATTTGGGCGTGCCCTACTTCCGCAAGCTCCAGAGGTCAGGCCATACGCTATATCTTTCTTGTTGCGATTTGTCATCCTGAGCCTGTCGAAGGACAAATCGCAACAACAAAGGATGCCGCTACTGTCCTTCACGCGAGCTTAAAATAACTGAATGATTTTCGAAAATAACCAAAAACTAAACAAACGTGCTGTTGCGATTTGTGAGCCTGTCGAAGGACAAATCGCAATAGAAAAGCAAAATATCTACAACAGAAAAAAAATCCTTTGCGCCGCTCACGCACGAATCCTTTCGTGTGGTATTTTTAATATAAAGGCTAAAATTTCTACTTTTAAAATGATAAGATAGTTAATTATGATTTTTAAGAAAGTTTATTTATTGTAGCCACACGAAAGGATTCGTGAGGTAGCGTTGCGATTTGTCATCCTGAACCTGTCGAAGGACAAATCGCAACATAAAAGCAACATATCTAATCCAGAAAAAAATCCTTTGCGCCATAGTGCCTTCTCGGTAAAACAAAAAACCTACTCACTCACTCAAAACAAGCAACCAGTAACTCGTACAAGGCAACGGCTCATTGACGCTAAAATATCCCAAAAAAAGTTTTACGTTTGAAGTAATTAATTTTTTAGAAAAAAAAGCAAAAATATACCTTGTTTATGGTATTCTTTTTAATAAAAATAAAACCTTGCTTTGTAAATAAATCATAAAAAATTAACGTTATTAATTTTTTTGTAAGATTTTTTTAACTAACTTTACTTGACTAAAATAAAAGTATGTTCGCAGTTCGCAGTTCGCAGTTCGCAGTTCGCAGTTCGCATTTCGCATTTCGCAGTTCGCAAATTTAGCGACATCATACCTATTTGGTTTATTACAAAAAAAGATCAAGAAGAAGACCGTTTGTGTAACAGCTCGCACCACGCAGAAAAGGAGTTGACCCAATCATTTTTTCTTCCTACACTTTTTATAAACCAAAATAATATTAAAATGACAAAATTGTATAGAATTTTTAAAACACAACTCCTACTGGCAGTTGTTTTGTTTGGCGCAAGCTTTGGGTTTGCGCAAAATGGGTTGGTGCAAGTACCAACCAACTGTAATGTTATTGAAGTTGGACCTGGCGTTGTTGGCGGTGTTTTGGGTGCTGGCGGAAAAGTCGGGCCAGGTGGAATTGTTGGTATGCCTGATGACGTATTACCTAATGGTGGTACTTTTACTTTTATACCTCCTGCGGGCGGTGTAGTAGGCTCTGCAATAAAATGGAGTTTGTTAGGTGATTTATCAAACACCTCTGTAGCTCCGTTTTATGGCGCACCTACACAACCTGCCGATGGACTAACAGCAACGATAATGAGTTATAATAAAAAAGGCAGACCCTCTGAAGCCACCAATTATGCTCTGGCAAGAAGTAAAGGTAGGGTATCTGTTGGTTATAGTTTTACTGTTGGGCTTTGTGTTTATAGCTATAACGTAACGTTCGATATTTTTAAGACTTTTACAACTGCACCACCAATTGTAGGGCCAGCATGTATTGACCTAGGATTTCCTGTAACCTACTCTGTGGACCAGGTTGCCAGTGACAATGCAGGTGATGCTATAGGTTTTGATAGCTATTATTGGAGTGGATTGGGTAGCGTTGCTATTGTGTTGAACTCTAACTATTACTCAGCCGATAACAGCTCGATTACTTTTACACCAACCACTTTACCTCTTGGTACGGTACTAAAATGTTGTATTGGTAAGTTAAATGCTAATACAATACCAAGTGGCCCAGGACCTGATCCCGTCGGTGCAACAGTTTATTCTAATTGTAATACAAAAAATTTAAATATATTGCCTCAAAAACCAGTTTTATCAATTACTAATTTATGTGTTGACACGAGTGTTAATACAGTGCCGTTAACTTTTTCAGGTAGTCCAGCTTTTGTATCAACATATACTTACACTTGGTCTAATGTGGGTAACTTATGGACTGTAACAGGTACTCCTGGCAATTGGGTGCTGAACAAAAATGGCGATAACAATCCTGGAATATTAACTTTAATCATTAATAATAATGCAGGATGTTTGCCTGTTACTTATACCTACAATATTAAACGTACTTTTGTGCAATCTGCAACATTTGGTATTGCGGGACCGAGCTGTATATCACAAGGAGGAGCGGCCAATAATTATGCCTTATCTTCTGTTGCCAACCTCAATGCAGTGAGTTGGACGAGTAGCCCAGTTGGTTTACAACTTACTAATGGCACTGGCGCACAGGCTAATACTGTAAACATAATTGCGCCTACAACGTCGGCAGCAGGTCGTTATACACTTACGGCTACGTCGGCAGCTCCTTGTGCGGGTTCGGTCAATTTCACTATTGATGTAAGACCACCCACTCCTTCCTTCACAACTGCTGCATCGTTACCAGTTGCTGGAACTTCGCCATCTTGTGTGATACGCAACAGCGGTTTCCCTGTTACTTTTACATGTACACCAATTACGGTTACTTCGTTAAGTGTTCCTACTTACCAATGGGGCATACCCGCAGGTTGGACACTTGCTGGTGGTAGCGTAAATCCTTCTTCTGTACCTTCAATAACCTTATTGCCTGGAGGCACAGCTACAAGTGCGGCTTTGTCTATTTATGCGACTGTAACAAACAGTGGGGTTGTATCTGGATGTAGAAGTGGCGGTACAAATGGTTTTACTGTTAATTATAATCCTGTAGCTCCAACTGGTGTCACACTTTCTGCTGGCTGCTTTACAGCGGGTATAATTGGTACAAAGACATTAACAATAACCAACGCTCAAAATTTCGGTACTTACACAGTTACCAGTAATCCAGCGGGTTTGATAGGAGCAACAGCGCCAACAATTGTTATTTCAGGTGCAACAGGTACAATTACGTTTCCAACTACTGGAGCAACGGGTACTTACACGATCACTGTAACTCATAATGGAGTTTTACCTTTACTTCCTGCGCCACAAGTACCAATTTGCGGGTCAGCAAGCAGTACGCCAACAGCTTCCTTCACTATTGCGGCAGGTACTGCTGCATGGGCAATAGGATTTCCATCTTATGACATCTCTGCTGGTGGTAGTGATGTTTATCGTGTAAATACGCAGCCAGCAGGCACAAGTTATTTATGGTATCACGGGCCAGCAACAATAACAAACCTAAGCCAATTGGTGGCTATACCTTTTCCAAATGCAAATCCAAATGTTTCGTTTAGCCCTAGCGCAAATCAATTGACCTTATTCGGTGCTACAGCGATACCACTTCCTTCCACAGATATTTATTGTATAGTAACCCCAGGCGGTGGAGGATGTCCTGTCGCTATAAAAGCAATAAAAGGAACACATGGAATTGCACGACAAACTAATACTAGCAGTGGTGGTATAAAAGATACTATCAAAGAAATCTCGGTGTATCCAAACCCGAGTAACGGTAGCTTTGTTATAAAACTAGACAAAGAAACTGTCAATGCAAAGGCGATCTTATTTGATCTGAATGGAAAGGAAATTGGTTTTTATGCACTAACCAAAGGAGAAAATACTGTTGAGAAAAATGGTTTACCAGTAGGTGTTTACAATCTAATTTTAGATATAGACGGCATAACGGAAACACAACAAATTATTATTAAATAAATTTTTATAGAAGGTTTTGAGCATGGCTCAAAACCTTCTTTTTTTACAATCTTTTAACTTTATTTTTTTTGTACCTTCGATAACTTAAAATACTGACTAAGTAATTAATAAAATTATGAAAAAAATTATTTTTTTTATATGGATAGGCTTCGCAAGTTGTTTTGCGCAAAAAGAACTTTGGACTGTTTCAAGAGATAACGTGAGTATTTTAAATGGCTTTGGAACCATTGCTAAATTTGATATAAATGCCATGAATGGTGTAGCTGTTCATTCGTTTGACGGAATAAATGGGAAGTATCCAAAAGGAAAACTTTTTCAAGCCTCTAATGGCAAACTATATGGGATGTGTTCGTTTGGGGGTATTATTGGTGAGATAGGCGCTAATGGAGAAAATGGATTTGGTGTTTTGTATGAGTATGATTTGATATTGAGTAAATACAAAGTTATACATTATTATAATCAAAATGAAGCAACAAATTTACCAAAATTTATTGGCTTCATTGAACCAATTCCTGGCAAAATATATAGTGCTATTGGAAATAGAGTGTTTTATATAAATATCGCTACAGATGTGCTGACATTTTGTACAGGAACAACAGAAAATAAGTTTGTTGCTGGTAAATTAATGAAAGCATCGAATGGCAATTTATATGGTACTACAAAAGATAGTTATTGTCAATTCAATAACATTAGTGGTTATGGTTCGGGCGGACTTTTTAAAGTAAACTTGCAAACAAATACTGTAAGTATGATATTTGATTTCTTTTGCAATCCTGTTGCCTTTGGAATAAGACCAATCACAGGTCTCATAGAGGGTGCACCAGGCAAACTATATGGTATTACAGAAGGTGGTGGTAGTGCTGTTGGACCTAATCTTAGTGGTTACGGTACAATATTTGAACTTAACATTACAAATAATGTTTTTACTAAAAAAATTGTTTTTGATGGCCCAAATTTAGGCTTTTATCCTTACGACTTGATTGATGCTAGTAATGATAAACTACTCGGAGTTTGCATTGCAGGTGGCTCAGGAATAAATTCGTTAGGCGAGTCGTCTCCATTCGGTACAATTTTTGAGTATACACCATCGACAAATACTATTGTCAAAAAATTGGATTGTGTATCAGATTACCCTTTGTTAACTGCTACTCCTGGTCCAGTTTCATTAACAAAATTGACAAATGGTCTTATTGTCGGAAATTTTAATTATAATCAGTCGGTTTTGAGTGGTCAACCTTTTTTTTATAATTCAATAACCAATCAAACTATAACAAACAATTATGAGAATCCTAGTTTACCGTTTGGTAGTGCATTATTTAACATTTCGCCAACAGAACCTTTCATCGAAATATGCCGTAAACCTTCCTACCAAGAAATTATAGTCAATACCTTCGCACCAGCGGTAGGCAGTACCTTTACTTATAACATACAAAATACCAACGCCACCACCTATGTCTGGAAAAAAGGTACCACAGTATTGTCAGCACAAACAACAGGCATCCTCAACTTACCAAGTGTGACCACCAGCGATACGGGTTTATACACTTGCACCATGACCAACGAGTGCGGCACGACCGTAACGGCAAACCTCAATATAAATGTCACCAACTTGGCAGTAGAAACCGTAGACGATTATAAAAGCCAAATTTCATTATATCCTAATCCTACCAAGGGTATCCTCAACCTAAAATTTCCAGAAAATCGCGGCTTAAAAGGCTACAACTATAAAATTACCAATTTACTAGGGCAAATTATAGAAGAAAAAGATATTAGTACTTCTGGTAAAAACGAGCTAACCATAAACACCACAAGTTATGCCAATGGCGTGTATCAAGTAACCTTGGTTACTGATAAGGGCAACTGGAACGGAAAGTTCGTGAAGGAGTAAATCAAGTACAAATTTTCAATTTTCAATTACGAAAAATTCCAATGTAGTACCTCTACATTGGAATTTTTATTGAAATTGAAGTTGATTTTTGGCTCGATCTATTGGTATTGAAATTGATTTTTGAAATTGAACATGAAATCCCTAACTTTGCATTCTTGAAAAAAATAAAAAATGAAAATATCCTATAATTGGCTCAAACAATTCATTAAAATTGATTGGAAATCCGACGAAACCGCAGCTTTACTCACCGATTTGGGTCTTGAAGTTGAAATTGTCGACAAATACCAATCCATAAAAGGTGGATTAGAAGGGATTGTCGTTGGACATGTACTTACCTGCGAGCAACACCCAAATGCCGATCGTTTGAAAGTTACCACCGTAGATATTGGTTTAGAAACTCCTGTACAAATTGTATGCGGCGCAAGTAATGTAGCCGCAGGACAAAAAGTACCTGTTGCAACCATTGGGACAACATTATACGATAAAGAAGGAAATCCTTTCCAGATAAAAAAAGGGAAAATTAGAGATATGGAAAGCTTCGGGATGATTTGTGCCGAAGACGAACTAGGATTAGGAACTAGCCATGAGGGCATTATGGTTCTTGACGAAAAACTACAACCTGGAACTTCTGTAGCAACAGTTTTTCAAGTAGAAAATGATGAGATTTTCGAAATTGGACTCACACCCAATCGAGCTGATGCTATGAGCCATTTGGGAACAGCTCGAGATCTTCGTGCAGGATTATTACAAAGTGGCGTAACCGTGGAGTTTATAACACCATCAGTAAGTAATTTTAGGGTAGACAAACGCACCTTAAAAATTGATATTAACGTTGAAGATGCCAAGCTAGCTCCTCGTTATTGTGGCGTTACCATTTCTGGAATTACCGTTAAACCATCACCAGATTGGTTGCAAAACCGCTTAAAATCCATTGGAATCAATCCAAAAAATAATATCGTAGACGTTACCAATTATGTTATGCATGATCTTGGTCAACCGCTTCATGCTTTTGATGCTTCTAAAATTTCGGGGAAAGTAATAGTAAAAACATTGCCTTCAGGAACAAAATTTACGACGCTTGACGAAGTCGAAAGAACTTTACATGAAGACGATTTGATGATCTGCGACGAAAAAGGACCGCTTTGTATAGCTGGTGTTTTTGGTGGTAAAAATTCTGGAATTTCTGATAATACAACCAATATTTTCCTCGAAAGTGCTTATTTTAATCCAGTTAGTATTCGTAAAACAGCCAAAAGACATACGTTGAGCACCGATGCTTCCTTTCGTTTTGAGCGTGGAATAGATCCTTCGATAACCGAATATGCGCTTAAACGTGCTGCGTTGTTAATTCAAGAAGTAGCTGGTGGGGAAATCACAATGGATTTGATTGACCTTTATCCAAAAAAGATTGAAGATTTTCCTGTTTTCTTGAATTTTGAAAAAACAACAAAGCTTATTGGTCAAGAATTACCAAAAGCCATTATCAAAAATATTTTGGCATCGCTCGAAATAAAAGTAAATAGCGTTACCGATGCTGGTTTGGGATTGACAGTTCCTGCGTATCGTGTTGATGTGCAGCGCGAAATTGATGTAATCGAAGAAATACTGAGAGTTTACGGTTACAACAACATCAATTTTACTAAAAAAATCAATGCGACGGTTGCCAACTCATCGAGAACCGAAGATTATAAAGTACAGAATATTGTTGCCAACCAACTCAACTCGCAAGGATTTAATGAAATGATGGCCAATTCACTTACTACTGCAGCATATGCAAAATTGTCCAATTTATTGAAAGAAGAACACAACGTTACCATGCTCAACCCGTTGAGTCAGGACTTGGCAACAATGCGACAATCGTTGTTATTTTCTGGATTAGAAGCTGTTTCGTACAACATAAACAGAAAAAATGCTGATTTAAAATTGTTTGAATTTGGGAAAACCTACCATAAATATTTGAATGGATTTGAAGAAAAAAAGCATTTATCGCTTTTTGCAACTGGAAACAGTAACCAAGAATCGTGGACAAATCCTGAAAAACCATCCGATTTTTTCTTGTTTAAAGGTTATATTAATTCCATTTTAAGTAGATTAGGAATTATCAAGATACAGCATTTGCCATTAGAAAATGATGTTTTTGCAGAAGGAATTGCACTTGCGGTAGGAAATGATATTTTGGTTGAATTTGGAACTGTAAAAAAAACGATTCTGAAACATTTTGATATTAAACAAGACGTTTTGTATGCCGATTTTAATTGGAACTTGGTTTTGAAGATGATTTCGAATAAAATTAAGTTTACTGAAATTCCTAAATATCCAGAAGTTCGAAGAGATTTATCGCTATTATTAGATGATGCAGTTTCCTTTGATGCCATTTATAAAATTGCTCGCCAATCGGAAAAAGTGTTGTTAAAAGAAATAGATTTGTTTGATGTATACCAAGGTAAAAATCTTCCTGACGGAAAGAAATCGTACGCCGTGAGTTTTACAATTCAGGACGTGACGAAAACATTAACTGACGAACAAATTGATAAAGTAATGCACAAGTTGCAAAAAAACTTGGAGGTTGAATTAGGCGCGAGTTTGCGTTAGGGATTGAAGCGGCATCCTTTTGTGCAACGAAAGTGAAACAAAAGATATAGCGGAAAGCCCGACCGAAGGGAACGCCCATACTTCGGCAAGCTCAGTATAAATTAGTAATAAAAAAATAAGAATGTCAAACATCTATTTAGGATATCATTTTACTGTTGAACCGAAAGAGTTAGGATCGGAAATTTTAATTGCCGAATTGGGTGAAAAACCCTTTGAAAGCTTTGTAGAATCTGATTTTGGAATTATAGCTTATATTCAGAAAGATCTTTGGAGCGAAGATGTTTTGGAGGATATTTATATTTTGAATTCGCCCGAGTTTACGATTTCGTACCGTATTGAAGAAATCGATCAGGTAAATTGGAACGAGGAATGGGAAAAAAATTTCGAGCCAATTGATGTGGACGGAAATTGTCATGTTCGCGCGCCTTTTCATACTAAAACCGATGCTGAATATGATATTATTATTGAACCTAAAATGAGTTTTGGAACCGGTCATCACGAAACGACGCACATGATGATTCAGCATTTGTTAGCGATGGACGTTACAGGTTTGAAAACTTTAGATATGGGTTGCGGCACTGCAATTTTGGCAATTTTGGCCGAAATGAAAGGCGCAAAGCCAATTGATGCCATCGATATTGATAATTGGTGCTACTTAAACTCAATTGAAAATGCAGAACGCAATAATTGCAGCCAAATTACTGTTTATGAAGGCGATGCAGCTTTGTTGGAAGGCAAAAAATATGATTTGATTATTGCTAATATCAACAGAAATATTCTTCTTGCTGATATGAAAGCCTATACAAATTGCCTTTCAAGTGGCGGAACTATCCTTTTTAGTGGTTTTTACATGGAGGATATTCCGTTTATAAATGCTTCATGCGAAGAAAATGGCTTGAAATTTGTAAACCAGTTGAAGCGAAACAATTGGGTTTCATTAAAATATAATAAAAATTAGTTTTTTGGATAATATGAATACCATAGAAAAATATCAAGAAGAAGTTTTAACTTTAGAAGAAGTTGCAATTAATAACGAAATTGTACTTTTTAATGATGATGTCAATACGTTTGACCATGTGATTGAAACCTTGATGATTGTTTGTGAACATACCGCAGAACAAGCGGAACAATGTGCTATTCTGGTTCATTACAAAGGAAAATGTACTGTAAAAACAGGTTCGTTTGAAGAACTTAAACCTAAATGTTCGTTGCTTTTGGAAGCTGGTTTGAGCGCGGAGATTGTTTAAACATTATATATGTATAAAAAAAGCTCCGAATCACTTCGGAGCTTTTGTATTAAGGGTGGATGACCGGGTTCGAACCGGCGACTTCCGGCACCACAAACCAGCGCTCTAACCAGCTGAGCTACAACCACCATGTATAAATACGGGTGCAAATATAGTGTTTTATGTAATTGTTACAAATAAAAACGAAAAAAATTATATCAAATTATCTAAACTATTCACTGCCAATGGTCTTTCGACTGTAAATCCTTCGGCAAATTCGGTGCCGATTAATCGTCCGAAATCTTGCTGACGATAACTCAAACTTTCTAGGAAATTTTTGGTAGCAATCAACGTTTCTGGCTCGAAAGAATTTGGATCATAAAATTGCGATGAATATGCCAATATAGCTTCTACCCTTTTCTCATTAAACCCCGAAATATCAACAATAAAATCAGGTTTTATATTTTTCCATTGGATGTAATGATATACTAGTTTTGGACGCCAAGCTTCTTGGTTTTCATTATTAAGAATAGTTTCTATTTTTCGTAAACCCGACAAAAAACAGGCGTCCGAAACCAAACTACTGCCTTTGGAATGGTCTATATGGCGATCGTCTACCGCATTGCAAAGCACAATTTCAGGTTGGTATTTCCGAATCATTTTAATGATTTCGAGTTGGTGTTTTTCGTCATTTACAAAAAAACCATCACGCATGTTAAGATTTTCTCTAATAGAAATACCTAGAATTTTCGCAGCATTTGCAGCTTCTATATCTCGAATTGCTGCCGAACCGCGAGTACCAAGTTCGCCACGAGTCAAATCGATAACTCCTACTTTTTTGCCCAACGAAATTTCTTTGGCTATCGTTCCGCCACAACCTAATTCTACATCATCAGGATGTGCACCAAAGGCTAATATGTCTAGTTTCATATTTGTGTATTTATTTTATTAATTTTATTGGAACGAGGATTTAAAGGATTTTTTTTGATATTGAATTTGATTTTAAAGGAACGCAGATTTAAAGGATGTTCCAACGCGGATTAAAACGGATTTTTTTGAAATTGAATTTGATTTTTGAATTTGATTTTTGAATTTGACATTGAATTTGAATTTTTACAAAACCTTCTTCATGGTCATGGATTTATTTACGGTTTCCAAAAACTCTTTTTCTGGATTACTTTCTTCTGTAATGCCACAACCTACATATATTTTTGCTTTTGTGATTTCGATTTTCGAATCATAATCGATTTTCATGCAACGCAAATTTACAAATAAATCAAACTTATGGTTTTCCCAAGTTAAGAAATCATGATTCCATTCACCCAAAAAACCTGTATAAAATTCCCGATCATAACCTTCGTTTTCTTTTATAAATTTTTCGGCTTTTTCTTTCGGAAAGCCACAAACTGCTGGTGTTGGATGCAAAGCTTCGATGATTTTATCGAGATCAAAAATGGAGTTCATTTTGGCTTCAATAGTCGATTTGAGATGTACCAAATTGCCTGCTCGTTGCGTTACAGGATTCGAAATAGTAACGCCATATACAAATCGTTGCAGACTATTAACTATAAAATCAGTCACAATTTGTTGTTCGTTACTTTCTTTTTGCTCCCATTTTATTGGTATTTTTTCGGGAAACAATTGTGTTCCTGCCAAAGCTACGGTTTTTATTACATCATTATCCACTTTAAGAAATTGCTCGGGTGTTGCGCCCATCCAAAGTCCGATTTCGGGATGATAAAAACAATATTTGAAAGCCGATTCGTAATTCTGAATCAAATTGAAAAAAGTAGTTTCCAAATCGAATTTTCTGATTGAAACAATTTCGTTTCTTGACAAAACAACTTTCTCGAATTTTTTATTTTTTATTGCTTCAACGCCTTTTTCAACTAGATTTTCAAAATTTAATTTGTCATTTTCGTTAATTTCTACTTTTCGTTTTTTCTGAACAAAAAACGTTGTTTCGTCCACTTTTTCTACAATGGTATTGGATAAATTTTTTGGAATCAAGCAGGATTTTTTTCCGTCAAACGAAGTAAAAATAAAACCTTTGATATTGGTTTCATTCACATTTTGAAACGAATTGTCGTGTTGCAAAAGCGCAATCATTTTCCCCGAATTGGGTTTGCAATACACTGCAAAAGGCAATTTTTTTTCAAACTGAATTTTTACTTTATGAAACAACTCGCTCATCGCTCTTTTCTTGGTAAAATCATGTTGGTTAGTTTGCAAAGCGAAATCAATTTTTGGTTTTCGTCCACAATTTTTATTTCCCAAAGATGAATACTCGCGCCTTTATGAACGATTCTTGCAGTTGCAGTTACAATTCCTTCTTTCTTGGCCTTAAGATGGTTAGCCGATATTTCAATACCACGAACTTCGCTTTTTTCGGGATTTACAAACATGATTGAGGCGGCACTTCCAACACTTTCGGCCAACGCCACACTTGCGCCACCATGTAATAATCCCATGGGTTGATGCACTCTAGAGTTTACGGGCATTGTAGCGGTCAGAAAATCTTCCCCAGCATCAATATACTTAATTTCAAGGGTTTCCATCAAGGTGTTTTTAGACCATTCATTGCACAAATGCAGCATTTTTTCTTTATCGAAAGTCATTATGATATTTTTTGTAAAATTATTTAAAAAAAAATGAATTTTCGATTTTTTGATTGTTAGAATTCTAAAATACTAAAATTAATTATTTTCCGTTTGAAGTAATAAATTTCTAGAAATCTAAACATCTAAAAATCTAATAATCCTTTCATAAAAATTACTATTTTTACCAAAATTAAAAAGCAACACATGCGTTATTCAATTTTTATTTTTTTTTCTTTCGGTTTGCTATGTTTAACTTCGTGTAGAACCGATTTTGATACCATCCCGAGTTCAGGAAAATTAGAGTTTTCTGAAGAAACTGTTTATTTGGATACCATTTTTAGTCAAATAAGTTCGAGTACATATCAACTAAAAGTATATAATCGAAGTAAAGACGATATAAAAATTCCAGTAATTCAACTTAAAAACCCGGCTTCAAAATACCGACTAATGGTTGATGGTCGAAGTGATAATTTGGGTAAAAAATTTGAAAACGTAGAACTTCTTGCCAACGATAGTTTGTTTATTTTCATTGAAACAACTTTTGACGAAACACCAAGTTTACTAGAATTTACTTACGAAGATAAAATACTATTTGATGTTGGCACCAACGAGCAAAGTGTCGATTTGGTTACATTGGTTCGTGATGCTTGTTTTATAAAACCCAACCGAACTTTAGACCCTTTATTATACGAAACAATGAATATTGCAGGTTTTGTTGATGAAGACGATAATCCATTTATAGGTCATACACTAACTGGTGCAGAGCTTATTTGGAATAAAGACAAACCGTATGTGATTTATGGAAATGCCGTTGTTCCTAATGGAAAAACGCTTATCGTAGAGGCTGGTGCTCAAGTATATTTTCATTATGGTGCAACTTTAATTGTAGATAATGGTGCTAAAATTGATATTCAAGGAAAAATAAATCAATTTAATTCCGAAGGAATTATTACCAATCGCAGAGAAGTCACTTTTGAAGGTGACCGTCTAGAACCCATTTATGAAAATGTTCCTGGACAATGGGGCGCTGTTTTTATATTTTCGGCAAATGCCAATAAAATTAATTACTTAACGCTCAAAAACGCTAGTGTAGGTTTGTTTGTTTTACCAAAATCTGATTCAACAAGTTTTCCAAATTTAGAAATAAAAAATTCGCAAATTTACGATTGTTCCAATTTTGGAATTTTGGCGCGACAGGCAGATATTACTGGGGTTAATCTTGTCATGAATTCGGCTGGACAAGCCTGTTTTGCAGGAACACTTGGCGGAAGTTATGATTTTACTCATTGTACGTTTAATAATGATTGGCCGAGTACAACGCAAGTTGCAGTTATTTTGAATAATTATATTGACGATGCTGATGATATCCCTGTCCCAATATCTGCAAAATTTGATAGTTCAATAATCTATGGTTCAAATCAAAGCGAAATTTTATTAGATATAGTTGGTGAACAATTTATACCAAATTTCAAATATTGTTTGTTCAGGTTTAGTTCTACAAACCCAATTTTTAATAAAAATATTTATAATTTCATAAATGGAACAAACAATCAATTTAATAATAAAAAAAATATTGATCCAAAATTTAAAAATATTAATAAAAACCAATTAAATATTTTAACAACCGATTCTGGAGCTTACAATGGAGGAAATCCATCAAGTAATTTTCCAGATATTTTAAATCCATTGTTATTAAATTACGACATTGGGGCTTATATCGTATTACCTTAAATAAAAATTAACAAATATCAATACCCTAACCTTCAAAATCGAAAAGTTCAAAAATTTTAATATTTAAAGAGCTAGCAATAAGTTTTAGATTTGACAGTGATGTATTTACAGCTCCTCTTTCAATTCTGCTGATTACAGAAACATCAAAATTACAGTCTATTGCAAGTTGGGCTTGAGTAACAGATTTTTGTTCCCTAATTTTTTTTAAATTAGATCCAAACTTTATTAAAAATGTTTTATCTGTGTAATTTGCCATACACAAAATGAAATTATGCAAAAAATATATTATGGGACTATACTCCTATTATTGAATTTATTTTTATATTTGGAAATAATTAAAAATCTATTATTATGAAAAGTCAAAAAAAATCAATTGTAATTAAGACTAAAAAAATTATTTTTATTTTCATGCTATTTGCAATATCTAAAGTAAGTAGCCAATGCTGGAAGAGTGTATCTCAGAATTATTTTCAAACCAAAGCTATAAAGACTGATGGTACGCTTTGGAGATGGGGAACTTTAATAGGGGATAATTTAGGTATTCCGAATGTTACAACTCAAGAAAGCGTCCCAACACCTGTAAACAGTGACACAGACTGGAGTGAGGTTTCAACTGGACCAGATTATACAATTGCACTAAAGACCAATGGAACAATCTGGTCATGGGGAAGAAACGGCAACTATGGCAATTTAGGTCACCCTGCAACGGTAGACCTAATATATCCTACTCAAATTGGAATTGAAACAAATTGGAAAACTATTTCTGCTGGTGATAGACTTGCTGTAGCAATTAAAAAAGATGGAACTTTATGGTGGTGGTCATCAAATACTTCATCATCATTCTATTATAATTCAATTTCAAATGTTCCAACACAAGTTGGTACATCAACAAACTGGTCATCGATTTCTGTTGGAGATAGTCATTTTATTGCGTTAAAAACAAATGGAACCTTATGGAGTTGTGGTGATAACTTTTTTGGTCAATTAGGAAATGGTACTAATACTAGTTTAACTTTACCCACTCAAATTGGAACAGATACAAATTGGAAAACTATTTCTGCTGGAGCATATTTTTGTCTAGCATTAAAAACAAATGGAAGTTTATGGGCTTGGGGCAAAAATCAATATTCACAATTAGGAGATGGCACGATAATTAATAAAAATATACCAATTCAAATTGGTACTGCCTCAAATTGGAAATCAATTAATGGAGCGCAAATGGATCATTCTTTAGCACTTAAAACTGATGGAACTCTTTGGTGTTGGGGAAGAAACACAGGGGGTGTTTGGCAATGGATCTACTGTAACTTCAGTAACACCAATACCAACACAAACTGGTACAGATACAAATTGGAAGTCAATTAGTGGATCATCAGCTACATTTGGAATAAAAAATGATAATACATTATGGACAACTGGAAGCAACCAATTATTTCAATTAGGCTTATGTTTACCTTCATATACAGCAATTTTTAGCTTTCAAATGGTAAGTTGTAACAATACTATTATTGCAAATAATGATATAATAAGCTTACAAACTGGAAATTCATCAAATCAAAATATTTTATCAAATGATAAATTTAATAATTTACCAGTGAATAATTCAATTGTTTCAATAACAATGCTCAGTTCAAGCAATCCAGGTATAACTTTAAATACAACTTCAGGAAATATTTCGGTTTCAGCAACAGTACCATATGGAATTTACACACTAACTTATAAAATTTGTTCGATTTCATGTCCAAATAACTGCTCTGTTGGAACTGTTACAATTAATGTTTGTAATACTCCAATTCCAAATATTGTTGCTAATAATGACACTGTAAATTATAGTAGTGATAGCAGGAAAGTTAACTTATTGGATAATGATATCTTTAACAGTGCTACAATTCCATTAAATAATTTGAACATTTCGACAGAACAAATACCATTTTCAACTAATCCAATTCCCACCAATGGTGGATTTAAAGTTTCATCAAATGGGTTTGTAAGTCCTTTCGGAACAATTACTGGAACTTACACTATCCAATATAGAATAAAGTACTCAGGTTCCTGTCCAACATTGAGTAATATTGCAACTGTTACTATAACAGTGAATTAAAAATTTATAATTGTTTACAATTACTTACAACTGTTTTTTGTGTATTACTGATTTAACCTTAAATTTGCATAACTACAATTTACAACACTATGATTTCGTTTTTCGGAAACAAAACTAATACCATTTTTGCGGTTTACACGCTAGAGCAATTATCGCTAGAAACCATTTCAAAGCTAAATTGGCTTTTTGCAGATGCAAATCAAATAGAAAAATCCGTTTTTACAGCTGTTGGAACGGATTTTTTTATTGGACCTCGAGCCGCAATGATTACGCCTTGGAGTACCAATGCAGTCGAAATTACTCAAAATATGGGAATCTCTGGAATTATCAGAATTGAAGAATTTTTTCAAATTCAAAAAAATTTTTCTCCCGAAACTTCGGGATTTGACCCAATGCTTTCGGAAAAATATGCTGAATTAAATCAAGATATTTTTAAAATTAATACTTTTCCAGAAGCAATTATAGAGATTGACAATATTGCCGAATACAACCAAAAAGAAGGTTTGGCTTTGAGTCAGGAAGAAGTTGATTATTTAGATAATTTATCCAAAAAACTAAATCGAAAACTAACCGATTCTGAAGTTTTTGGATTCTCGCAAGTCAATTCAGAGCATTGCCGTCACAAGATTTTCAACGGAACTTTCGTTATTGATGGCATCGAAAAAGAATCGTCATTGTTCAAAATGATTAAAAAAACATCCTCAGAAAATCCAAACGATATCGTTTCGGCTTACAAAGATAATGTAGCTTTTGTAAAAGGTCCAAAAGTGCAACAATTTGCCCCAAAAACGGCCGACAAACCAGATTTTTATGAAGTTAAGGAATTCGAATCTGTAATTTCTTTAAAAGCCGAAACACATAATTTCCCGACAACCGTAGAGCCTTTTAATGGCGCAGCAACAGGATCTGGCGGAGAAATTCGTGATCGATTGGCTGGCGGACAAGGTTCGTTGCCATTGGCTGGAACTGCGGTATATATGACATCTTATTCTCGATTGCTTGGCGAAAATTCCGATCGAAATTGGGAAAAAGCCTTTCCAGAAAGAAAATGGTTGTACCAAACTCCAATGGATATTTTAATAAAAGCCTCAAACGGAGCTTCTGATTTTGGAAATAAATTTGGACAGCCATTGATTACTGGTTCTGTTTTGACTTTTGAACATTCAGAATCAAGTACAAACCCTATCAGGGTTCAAAACCCTGATAGGGTTATGGATTTAAGAAAATTGGGCTACGACAAAGTCATCATGCAAGCGGGCGGAATTGGTTACGGAAAACTAAACCAAGCCATAAAAAAGAAACCTTCAGTAGGCGACAAAATTGTAATTCTTGGTGGCGAAAATTATAGAATCGGAATGGGTGGCGCAGCAGTTTCATCAGCCGATACGGGAGCTTTTGGATCGGGAATTGAGTTGAACGCAATTCAACGATCGAACCCAGAAATGCAAAAACGGGCTGCAAATGCCATTCGTGCCTTTGTTGAAAGCGACATAAATCCAATAATTTCTATTCACGATCACGGTGCAGGCGGACATTTGAATTGTCTTTCTGAACTTGTCGAAGAAACTGGCGGATTGATAAACCTAGACAAATTGCCTGTTGGAGATCCAACATTATCCGCAAAAGAAATTATCGGAAACGAAAGCCAAGAACGCATGGGATTGGTTATTGGCAAAGAAAATATCGATTTATTGCAAAAAATTGCCGATCGTGAACGTGCGCCAATGTATCAAGTTGGCGATGTGACCAATGATAATAGATTTACTTTCAAAAGCGAAAAAACTGGCGATCAACCAATGGATTTTGCTTTGGAAGATATGTTTGGAAGTTCGCCAAAAGTAGTCATGAACGACAAAACTATTCAAAGAAATTATGCTGAAATCGATACCAACATAGAAATTTCAACTAACGAATTTGGATTTACCGAAATTCCTGCTTTAGAACAAATGTTGCGACTCGAGGCCGTTGCCTGCAAAGATTGGTTGACCAATAAAGTTGACAGATGCGTCGGCGGAAAAGTTGCCAAACAGCAATGTGTTGGACCTTTGCAATTACCTTTGAACAATGTTGGCGTTATGGCACTCGATTTTCAAGGAAAAGAAGGCGTGGCAACTTCCATCGGGCACGCTCCTATTTCGGCATTGATTGACCCAAAATCTGGTAGTCGAAATGCCATTGGTGAAGCCTTATCAAACATTGTTTTTGCACCAATAAAAGACGGAATCAAAGGAATTTCGCTTTCTGCCAATTGGATGTGGGCTTGTAAAAATGAAGGCGAAGATGCAAGATTATATGAAGCTGTTGAAGCCTGTTCCGAATTTGCAATCGAATTGGGAATCAATATTCCGACAGGAAAAGATTCGCTTTCAATGAAACAAAAATATCCCGATGGCGATGTAATTGCACCAGGAACCGTGATTATTTCGGCTGGCGGAAATTGTACAGATATTACAAAAGTTGTCGAGCCAGTTCTTCAAAAGAATGGCGGATCAATTTATTATATTAATTTGTCACAAGACGATTTTAAATTGGGAGGAAGTTCGTTTGCACAAATTCAGAATAAAATTGGTAACGAAACTCCAACGATTAAAGATGCAAATTTCTTTAAAAATGCTTTTAATACCATTCAAAAATTAATTTTAGACAATCAAATTTTGGCAGGTCATGACATCGGAAGTGGCGGATTGATTACTACTTTGCTAGAAATGTGTTTTGCAGATAATAATCTAGGTGCAACACTTTCATTTAATAATTTCAAAGAAAAAGATATTGTCAAAATTCTATTTTCAGAAAATATTGGAATTGTGCTGCAAGCCAAAAACGATGCTCATTTCGAAAAAGCATTTGAAGGATTAGAAATTTATAAATTAGGAAATGTTGATACTTCGAATGAGTTAAAAATTAATGCTTTTAAGTTTCAGATTTCGGATTTGAGAGAAAAATGGTTTGAAACTTCTTTTTATTTAGATCAAAAACAATGCAAAAACGGAAAATCATTAGAACGATATGAAAATTTTCCTAATCATTCATTAGAATATACTTTTCCAAGTAATTTTACGGGAGATTCTTCGTTCCTCAGAATGACAAATAAGAAACGACCAAAGGCAGCCATTATTCGCGAAAAAGGAAGCAATTCGGAACGTGAAATGGCAAATGCCATGTATTTAGCAGGATTTGATGTCAAAGATGTGCACATGACCGACTTGATTTCGGGTCGAGAAACCTTAGAGGATATTCAGTTTATTGGTGCTGTTGGTGGTTTTTCGAATTCAGATGTTTTGGGTTCAGCCAAAGGTTGGGCAGGTGCATTTTTATATAACGAAAAAGCAAAAACAGCGTTGGATAATTTCTTGAAACGTAATGATACTTTATCAGTCGGAATTTGCAATGGTTGCCAGTTGTTTATGGAATTAGAAATCATAAATCCAGAACATGAAATTCATGGAAAAATGTTGCATAACGACAGTCGAAAACACGAAAGTATTTTCACCTCAGTAACTATTCAAAAAAATAATTCGGTAATGTTATCATCGTTTGAAGGAGCAACTTTGGGTGTTTGGGTTTCTCATGGCGAAGGAAAATTCAACTTGCCAATGCCTGAAGAAAACTACAATATTGTTTCTAAATATGCGTATGAAACCTATCCAGCCAACCCCAACGGAAGTGATTATAACACCGCTATGATGTGCGACAAAACAGGCCGTCATTTGGTGATGATGCCACATATTGAACGTTCAACTTTTCCTTGGAATTGGGCGTATTATCCAAAAGATAGAACTGATGAAGTTTCGCCTTGGTTAGAAGCTTTTGTTAATGCACGTTTATGGATTGAGAAAAAGTAATATATTTGTTACATATTATTTAAAATTAAAGATGAAAAAAATAGTTTTACTTTTTATTATTCTAATTCCGTTTTCAGTACTTGCACAACCCGTATCGGAAAAAAATCACAGAGCAAAAATCACTTATACTACTTCAGCCAATTATAAAAAACTGGAAGAATCTGGTGTTGCATTAGATCACGGAATTCATAAAAAAGGCTATTGGATAACTTCTGATTTTTCTGAAACAGAACTTCAAATAGCTAGAAACATAGGCTGTACAGTAACTATCGAAATTGATGATGTTTCGAAATTTTATGTAGACCAAAACAAAAATCCTCAACAAGCAAGTCCTGACAACATAAACTGTAATGGACCTGCAACAACCTATACAACTCCTGCAAATTTCAATTTAGGAACTATGGGTGGCTACCTAACCTATGCGCAAATGTTGCAAGAATTGGATGATATGCGTACACTTTATCCAAATTTAATTTCTGCACGTGCAGATGTAAGTAGTGTTTTAACTACAGAAGGAAGAGCAATTCAATGGGCAAAAATCACTACAAATCCGCAATTAATTAATGCTAGACCGCAAGCTTTGTATACGGCAATTCATCATGCTAGAGAACCAATATCGATGATGCAAACAATTTTCTACATGTGGTATTTGTTAGAAAATTATGAAACCAACAATGCAGTAAAAAATATTGTAGATAACACTGAAATGTATTTTATTCCAGTTCTAAATGCTGATGGTTATGTGCATAACGGAACAACCAACCCCAACGGTGGCGGTAATTGGCGTAAAAACAGACGTATAAATGGCGATGGAACTTTTGGCGTTGACAATAACCGAAATTATGATTATTGGATTAATGGAGACCAAGCTCAAAGTATCTGGAATACAACAGGTGTTGGTGGCTCAGCAACAGAAACCTATCCTGGAACAGCTCCTTTTTCTGAAGCAGAAAATCAAAATATAAAAAGTTTTGTAGAAAGTCATAATTTTACAATTGCATTGAATGCCCATACTTTTAGTAATCTTCTTTTATATCCTTATGGTTACGAATTGAATGTTCCAAGTCCAGACGAGGCTCTTTTTAATAAAATTTCTAAATTTTTGGTTAAGGAAAGTGGCTATACTAATGAAATTGCTTCTTCATTGTATGCTGCATCAGGAGATTCTGACGATTGGATGTATGGACAAACCTTTAATCATTCTAAAATTTATGCGTTTACTCCAGAAATAGGTTCGTCTTTTTGGCCAGCATCAAGCCAGATTATTACACTTTGTAATCAAATGATGTTTACCAATTTGAATTCGGCAAAAATGTTATTGAATCTTGGGATTGCTGTTGATAATGCACCTGAATTTATAGGAATAAACGCTGTATTTCCTGCTTTATTTGACCTTACTCACTATGGCTTACTTACAACTGGAAATTATACGGTTTCTGTAAATCCAATTTCAGCAAATATTACCACTGTTGGGGCACCTTTTACAAGCAATGGAATGGCAACTATAGCTACAGTTTCTGGTTCTATTGATATTGGATTGGCATCAGGAACAACCTCGGGCGACTCGATAGTTTATGAGTTGCTTGTAAACAATGGACAAACTATTGAAAAAACACTTGTGACCAAGAAATTTGGCGATTTTCAAACAATTTTAACCAATGATTGCTCGACAGTAGCTCCAAATTGGACTTCATCTGCATTGCCTTGGAGCACAACAACAGAAGCTTTTGTATCGCCTTCTACCTCAATTACAGATTCTCCAAATGCAATTTACTTGCCCAATCAAACTAAAACGATCGTATTTAATAACCCAATTGATTTGACTTCTGTTCCAGGTGCAAAAATAAGTTTTGAAGCAAAATGGGAATTGGAAGATAACTTCGACTATGTTGTTTTTCAAGTTTCGACAAACAATGGAGCAACTTGGGTAACACAATGCGGAAAATATACCAATAAAGGATCTGGTTTTCAAGGATCGTTTCCTGTGTATGACGGCATACAAAGCAGTTGGGTTACTGAAGAAATAAATTTAAGTGATTATGTTGGCCAAACAATAAAGGTTCGTTTTCAGTTTAAATCTGATGGTTTTGAAAATCAAGATGGTTTTTATTTTGACGATTTTAAAATAAATATTTTACAAAATAACACACTAAAAAAAACTAATACATCTGTTTCGCAATTTAGTATTTATCCGAACCCAGCGAGTGATTTTTTAAATATCAATACTACAAAAAATAATTATGCAATTGCCATTTACAACTTGCAAGGACAATTAATTTTTAGTCAAAACAATAAGTCGGGCTTTCAAGAAATTAATACCGAAAAATTAGCAGCAGGAATGTATATTATTGAACTAAAATCTGCTGATTTTACAGAAGTTAAAAAGTTTACTAAAAAATAAATTAAAGCTATTTTAATCTTTTGGCTCTTAAATAATTGTTTACCAATTAATTATTTTCAATCCATTAGATTTTAAATAATCATTTGTTTTACTAAAATGTTTATTACCAAACCATTTGCCTTGATTGGCACTCATTGGCGATGGATGTCCACTTTTCAAAATCAAATGTTTTAATTTATCGATTTTAGAACCTTTATTTTGAGCAAAATTTCCCCAAAGTAAGAAGACAACAGCTTGTTTTTCTTTCGAAATTAAATCAATCACTGCATCGGTAAAGTTACTCCAATCCAAATGTTTGTGGCTATTAGGTAAATCCTTTCTTACGGTCAACGAATTGTTTAACAACAAAACGCCTTGCTTTGCCCAACGATTTAAATTGCCCGAAGACGGTTCAAAAATAGAATCAAAATCTGTATTTATTTCTCTAAAAATATTGCGCAAACTGGGTGGAATCTTCACGCCATCATTTACAGAAAAAGACAATCCATTGGCTTCGCCTTCGCCATGATAAGGGTCTTGACCAATAATTACTACCTTCAAATTGGCAAAGTCACAAAACTCAAACGCATTAAAAATCAATTCTTTTGGCGGATAACAAACTCCGTTTTTATATTCAGCTTCAACATCAAGTAATAATTTCTGAAAATACGGTTTTTCAAATTCTTGTTGCAGCATCGTTTTCCAAGAAGTGTTTTTTATGGCAAACATTCGTTATTTTTTTACAAATATAATAAGTTTATATTTGCTAAACTTTGTAACTTTGGAGCATACATCCAAATATAATAATGATATCTATTACGGAAAAAACCTTACAAGATTTACAATTTCCAACCGTGCTCGAAACCATTTCGGCAAGTTGCAATACTGAGATTGGTGCTCAAAAAGCTTTAGAAATTATACCTTTCAAGGACAAAGAAAGCTTGATGAAAGCGTTGTTACAAACTTCAGAATACCGATCATCTTTTGAAAACAATAATGCGATTCCCAATCACGGATTTGATACTATCTCGCACGAAATAAAATTTCTTGCCATCGAAGACAGTTTTCTTGAAGTTGGGAGTTTTCGTAAAATTTCGGCTATATCGACAACTTCAAATTTTCTTTTAAATTTTCTAAAAAAATTCGACGAGTATTATCCCAATCTGAATTCTAGAGGTTTGCAAGTCGAAATAACTAAAGACATCATCAACATGATTGAAGATGTTTTGGACAAATATGGTGAGGTCAAAGACAATGCATCGCCCGATTTACTCAATATTCGTCGTGACATGGGTGTTGTTCGAGGCAAAGTAAACAATAGTTTCGGTATTGCGATGTCGCATTATAACTCGCTTGGATATTTGGACGACATCAAGGAAAGTTTTGTCAATAATCGTAGGGTTTTGGCCGTTTTAGCCATGTATAGACGCAAAGTAAAAGGCTCGATAATGGGCAACTCCAAAACAGGAAGTATTGCCTATATTGAGCCAGAAACTACCTTACAATACTCGCGTGAGTTGAGTAATTTGGAATACGAAGAAAAAGAAGAAATTCAGCGAATTTTGAAGCAATTGACCAATGCCATTCGTCATTTTTTGCCTTTGATAATCAAATACCAAGATTTTTTGAGCGATATTGATGTTGTAGCTTCCAAAGCAAAATATGCTCGAAAAATAAACGGAATTCTTCCTGAAATTACAGAAAATAGAAGGTTGTTTTTTCGAGATGCCTTCCACCCTATTTTGCTTTTGACCAATAACGAGAAAAAAGAAATTACGCATCCGCAAACCATCGATTTGGATCAAAAAAATCGCATTATCGTAATTTCTGGTCCTAATGCTGGTGGAAAAACCATTTCGCTCAAAACCGTTGGATTATTGCAATTGATGTTGCAATCGGGCATTTTGATTCCGGTTCATGAACGCAGCGAAACGTTTCTTTTTGATCGCATTTTGACCGATATTGGCGACAATCAATCTATTGAAAATCATTTGAGTACCTATAGTTACCGTCTCAAAAACATGAACTACTTTTTGAAAAAGTGCAATGCCAAAACCATGTTTTTGATCGATGAATTCGGTACAGGATCAGATCCTGATTTGGGTGGTGCTTTGGCAGAAATTTTCTTAGAAGAATTTTACCATCGAGAAGCTTTCGGAATTATTACAACTCATTATTCTAACCTTAAAATTTTGGCCAACGAGTTGCCGTATGCTACCAATGCCAATATGCTGTTTGACGAACGTACTTTAGAACCTATGTACAAATTGGCTTTGGGTCAAGCAGGAAGTTCATTTACTTTTGAAGTAGCACAAAAAAACGGCATTCCGTTTGGACTTATCAATCGCGCCAAAAAGAAAATCGAAACAGGCAAAGTACGTTTTGACAAGACGATTGCAAACATGCAAAAGGAACGTTCCAAAATGGAAAAAACATCGCAAACGCTCAAAGAAGAAGAATCGAAAGCACGCGAAGAAGGACGCAAGATGGAAACCATCAATGTAAAAATTAAAGAAAAGCTGGAAAGTTATCAAGAATTGTATGATAGCAACCAGAAACTGATTTATATAGGTCAGAAAGTTGATGCCATTTCGGAAAAGTATTTTAATAATAAAAATAAAAAAGAATTGTTGTCTGAGTTTCTGAAAATTGTAGAAATGGACAATTCCAAACGCCGAAAAGCTTCGGTTAAAGAAATTATTATCAAAAAAGAAAAAGAAAAAATCATCCAGAAAGAAGTGGAAGTAAAAGTGGCAGAAATTCGGGTTGAAAAGAAAGAAAAGAAAATAAAAGCCAATCTTGTTCCCGAAAAACCTATAGTAATCTTGAAAATTGGTGATCGTGTGCGCATGTTTGATGGCAAAGCTATTGGTACAATAGACAAAATTGAAAAGACGAAAGCCGTTGTCAACTATGGCGTTTTTACTTCCACCGTAAGTCTGGAAGCATTGGAATTTGTTCAAAATAAATAATGAAAACCTCAAATCATATAAAAAATAATTACAATTAAAATATTTTTTATACCTTAGTGGTATAAATTATCTGCCATGAACTGGGAAGCCAAACTTATAAGCCATAGAGGAGAAAAACGAATTGCCGTATATTTTGAAAGAAAATATGAACTAATAGACCGAATAAAAAAAGTAGAAGGATCAAGATGGAGCCAAACCCTGCGATTGTGGCATGTGCCCTTTACTTCTGAAAATTTAATTCGATTCAGAATACCCATTAATCTTCCGTCGACTGATGGAATCGAAGAAATAGAAAAATTTAAAAAATATCTAATTTCCAAACGTTACAGCGATAATACAATTAAAACCTACACGGAAGCTTTACGTTCTTTTTTCATATTTTTTAATCAAAAAGAGGCCAAACTGATAAATAATGACGACATCATATTATACAACAACGACTATATAAATAAAAATAAACTGTCGACTTCCTATCAAAATCAAATTGTGAATGCCATAAAACTATATTATAGCACTATAAAGGAGAAAAGTATTGAAATAGAAAAAATTCATCGTCCAAGAAGAGAAAAAATCTTACCAAATGTGTTGAGTAAAGCCGAAGTAAAAAAAATACTAGAAGCACATAGTAACCTGAAGCACAAAACGATGCTGTCTCTAATATATAGTTGTGGATTGAGACGAAGTGAATTACTAAACTTGAAATTGAGCGATATTGATTCGCATAGAAATATTGTAATCATAAGGCAATCTAAAGGAAAAAAAGATCGAATTGCACCATTGTCGTCCAAAATTTTGGCGTTGCTTCGCGAGTATTATGTAGTTTTTAAACCAAAAGCTTGGCTGTTTGAAGGTCGATTTGAAAATGAAAAGTACGACGAACGAAGTTTATCAAACGTGTTGAAGCAAGCACTTGATAAAACTAAAATTACCAAACCCGTGAGTTTGCATTGGTTGCGACACAGTTATGCCACGCACCTACTAGAAAGCGGCACCGATTTGCGTTATATACAAGAACTACTGGGACATAGCAGTAGCAAAACCACTGAAATTTATACCCATGTGAGCATCAAAAACTTGCAACAAATAAAAAGCCCATTTGATGATTTATAAAAAAAAATGTATATATTTGACTTTAACAAAGCTATTTTATGGCACAAAGCCAACCAAAATTAGTTGGTTTAATCTAACCAATGGCTGATATATATGAGTTAGGCGACACCCGTGAGCAACGGAGTAAAAAAGAAGCCAAAAACTAAAATTAACAGAATATTTTTTGTGTTAATACTTACCAAGCCCACCCACCACCCCAAAAAATTAAAATTCATTTTGTCTAAATTATGTTGCAAATAATTGTGATAAAAATTTAACTTTGCGATTGAAAATTTTTGATAGAAAATAAAATATGGACGGATTAAGTTTAACACCGCAAGAAGAAAAATTAAAAGCATTGCAATTGCTTCTGCCTGAAGTGTTTGCAGAAGGCAAAATTGATTGGGAAAAACTCAAAGCAACTCTTGGCGAAGATGTAAACTTTAGTAACGAACGTTATGTACTGAATTGGGCAGGAAAAAGCGATGCTTTTAAGGTTTTGCAAACGCCAACAACAAAAACATTGATTCCTGCAAAAGACGAAAGCATAAACTTTGATGAAACCGAAAATATTTTTATTGAAGGAGAAAACCTTGAAGTTTTGAAAGTGCTACAAAAAAGTTACTTTGGCAAGGTAAAAATGATTTATATTGACCCACCATACAACACTGGTAGCGACTCATTTATATATCCTGACAAGTTTTCTGAAACTATTGCAGAATACGAAAAACGTGTTGGCGACAAAGACGAAGAAGGCTATATGACCAAAGATGGGATGTTTCGTAAAAACAGTAAAGAAAACGGACAATACCACAGCAATTGGTTAAATATGATGATGCCAAGATTGTATTTAGCAAAAAATTTATTAAAACAAGACGGAGTTATTTTTGTATCTATTGATGATAATGAGGTACATAATCTTCGATTGATGATGAATGAAATTTTTGGGGAAGAGAATTTTCTTTCAAATTTTATTTGGAAAAAAAAGGGAACTACTTCTAATGTAGAAGGAGCAGAAGTTTCAAGCATTTTCGACAATACTTTATGTTATAAAAAATCAATTAACTTTAAATTAAATCAAAGAATATTTTTGTCCTCTGATAGAAAATATAACTTAAATGATAGTTTAGGGTATTATAGAACTACGGTAATCGAAAAGAAAAACGAAGGTAGTTATTACAGAGATACAATGATTTTTGAAATACTTGGTAAAAGACCACGTGAAGGAAAACGCTGGCAAATAGGCGAGGAAACTGCGAGAAAATTAGAAACAAATAATAGATTCATTTTTGATGGAGAAAAAATATTATTAAAAATTTATGATTTTGAAGATAAAGACACAACTTCTGCACAGCCAAACATACTAGATAATCATGGTTCTAGCGATAGTGCAATGAGACAATTAAAACAATTATTTGATAATAAATCATATTTTGACACACCTAAACCAGTTGATTTAATAAATCATTTTTTAAAAATAGCAACCCAAAATGAAGATATAATTCTCGATTTCTTTTCAGGTTCTGGGACAACTGCCCAAGCAGTAATCGAATTGAATAAAAGCGATGGTGGAAATAGAAAATATATTTGTGTACAAATGCCCGAGTTGTGCGATGAAAAAAGTGAGGCATTCAAAGCAGGATACAAAACAATTGCAGAAATAAGCAAAGAAAGAATTAGAAGAGTTAAAAATAAAATCAATAATGAATTAAAATCTGAACTCGAAAATAATAAATCGAAACTTGAATTTGAAAAAATAGAAATTAAAAAATTAGATTTGGGTTTCAAAGTTCTAAAACTTGCAGAGAGTAATTTTAAAGTTTGGCAACAAATACAAGGCAAAGATATAAAAGCACTTTCTGAACAAATAAATCTTTTTGTTGACCCAATTGCAGAAATTGCAACCATCGAGAATATGGTTTATGAATTACTGTTAAAAAGTGGTAAAGATTTAAACAGCAAAATTGAAAAACGAAACGAATATTTTGTAATTAATAATGGTGAACTTATTTTGTTACTCGAAAAAACTTCGCAAGAAATTGTAGAAAATGTTATTGCCGAAAAACCAAAAAAAGTAATTGCGCTTGACAAACTTTTCAAAGAAAACGACCAACTTAAAACCAACACGGTTTTGCAAATGCGTGATGCCGAAATTGAATTTAAAACGATATAATTATGAAATTAACGTTTGAATCCAATTTACAATTTCAGCAAGATGCAATCAAATCAATTACCGATTTGTTTGAAGGACAACCTTTGGAAGATTCAGTTTTTGAATTTCGACTTGAAGAAGAAGGAAAGTTAAATCTAATAAACGGAGTTAGCAACAACCTTGTTTTATCAGAATTGCAAATTTTTGAAAACCTAAAAACTATTCAAGAAAGTAACGAAATAAAAACTTCAAATGAACTTGATGGTTTAAATTTTTCTGTAGAAATGGAAACAGGAACAGGAAAAACCTATGTTTATTTGCGAACCATTTATGAACTAAATAAATTGTACGGTTTTAAAAAATTTGTTATTGTTGTTCCTTCAATTGCAATTAGAGAAGGCGTTTTAAAAAATTTAGAAATAACACACGAACATTTTCAAAATTTATATGACAATGTTCCTTTAAATTTTCAAATGTACGACAGTACCAAAGTTTCGACTTTGCGTGGTTTTGCAACTACAAACAATATCGAAGTTTTGGTAATAAATATTGATTCTTTCGCCAAAGACGAAAACATTATCAATAAACCAAACGATAAATTAAACGGTCAAAAACCCATAGAATTTATTCAAGCAACAAACCCGATTGTTATTGTAGACGAGCCACAAAATATGGAAACCGAAAAGCGACAAAAAGCCATAAATGACTTAAATCCGCTTTGCGCCTTTAGATATTCGGCAACTCACAAAAACAAATACAACTTAACATATAGTTTAAATCCAGTAAAAGCATACGATTTAGGATTAGTAAAACAAATTGAAGTCGATTCAATCATCGAAGAAAACGCTTTTAACGATGCTTTTGTTTCGGTAGAATCTATAACAGCAACCAAAACAAAAATAACAGCAAAAGTTGCAATAAATAGCAACGAAAATGGTGGTGTAAAAAAGAAATCAATAACAGTAAAAGTTGGAGATGATTTGTACAAACTTTCTAACGAAAGAGAAATTTACAAAGACGGTTATTTGATTGAAGAAATTGATGCAAGCGACCAAAGTATAATGTTATCCAACGGAAATATGTTATACAAAGGCGACAGCCAAGGCGGAATGACAGATGAAATAATGAAAATGCAAATTCAAAAAACCATCGAAGAGCATTTAAGAAAAGAACTAAAACTTAACAAATTAGGCATAAAAGTTTTATCATTATTTTTCATTGACAGAGTTGCAAATTATAGAAGTTATGATTCAAACGGAAACGCTATAAAAGGAAAATTTGCACTTTGGTTTGAAGAGATTTACCAAGAATACATTTCAAAACCAATGTACAAAAGTTTAAATAAATTTAGTTTAGACGAAACGCACAACGGTTATTTTTCAGCAGATAGCAAAGGTAAAATGAAAGACACTAACGGCGAAACAAAAGCCGACGATGATACTTATAGTTTAATAATGAAAGAGAAAGAAAAATTATTGAATTTAGATAACTCTTTGCGTTTCATTTTTTCACATTCTGCACTTCGTGAGGGTTGGGATAATCCAAATGTTTTTCAGATTTGCACATTAAACGAAACAAAATCAGAAATTAAAAAACGTCAAGAAATTGGTCGAGGTTTGCGTTTGGCAGTTGACCAAACAGGAAAAAGAACTTATGACCAAAACATAAACCGACTAACTGTAATTGCTAACGAAAGTTATGACGATTTTGCAAAAGCATTGCAAAAAGAAATCGAAGAAGATTGCGGAGTTTCATTTACAGGAAGAATTAAAAAAACGCAAGATAGAACACAAATAAAATATCGTAAAGGTTTTGAAGCCGACCCAAAATTTTTAGAGATTTGGGAGAAAATAAAAAGTAAAACAACTTATCGAGTTGATTACAACACAAACGATTTAATAACTTTATCGGCTAAAGCCGTTAAAGATATAACTGAAATAAAAGCACCATCAATTCGCTCAACAAAAACTGGAATAACAATGACCAACGAAGGAGTTGGAACTTATTATGTTGGTGAAAAAGTTGAATCATATGGAGGATATTCTTGGAAAATTCCTGATGTTTTGGGTTATATTCAAAGCAAGACCGAATTAACTCGTTCAACAATTCAAGAAATTTTAAATAAATCTGAAAGAATTGAGGATATTTTAGTAAATCCGCAATTATTTTTAGATTTAACTTCTCAAGCAATCAAGCGAACACTTTACAGCGTTATGATTGACGGAATTAAATATCAAAAAATTGGCGGTTCAGAATATGAAATGGCATTATTTGAAGCACAAGAATTAGAAATTTATCTAAATGCTTTTTCATATAAAGTAACCGAAAACACTAAAACAATTTACGAAGATTTTGTACCGTTAGATTCAGGAGTTGAAAGTCGTTTTGCTCAAGATTGTGAAACAAGCGACCAAATAAAATTCTATTTTAAACTACCAAATTGGTTTAAAATTCCAACGCCAATTGGAAATTATAATCCAGATTGGGCAATAGTTTTTGAAGACGAAAAGAAAATATATTTTGTTGCAGAAACAAAAGATACTGGAACAGCACAAGTTGATTTATCAAAACTAACTTTAGACGAGCAACAGAAAATAAAATGTGGAAAAGCACATTTCAACGAATTTGAGAATTTAGAATACAAAGTAGTAAATAAAGTAGGGCAATTAGTTGAATAAAAACATTGTGAAAATAAGGGCGATCGCCTAACAGCGGTTTGGCGCAATTGGGGTTTTAGGCGAACTTTAAAGTTGGTTTTGTGCTTTGAAGTTCGGTCATTAATTTATACATTTGGCTAACCAAATCCCCAACTGACGCCAAGCCACGAGACGTT
>JAYVHB010000092.1:0-2143 GCA_043771555.1 Flavobacterium sp.
AGAATTGCAAGACAATAAAACTCTGGATTACTGAGCTTTAAATCTAAATCTAGTTTTTTGAGAATTTCAATTGTTGTTTTTTTATTATTTACGTTCCAACCACGACTGAGTTTATTGTCTATCCATGGAACGATTTCGAGTACAATTTTTTGGTTTAGCAACCAATTTTTGCTTTCGAAACCGAACCATAATTTTTGGGTTTGTTCCTTTAAACACAATGATTTGTTTATTGATAATAGTTTAGCATCTTTGGATAAAGGCTCGCTTTGAAATTGACAAGCTTTTGTAATATTGCCAGTTTTTTGGTAATTGTTTGCTAGTTCTTGGGTAGCGAAAATTCCGTATTTGCACTTATCGTTGCCTGCAACTTTGGACATTAAGAATACTGCTCCTGCCGAACCTTTGCCTATTCCGAAAGGATCTGGAATCGATTTTAATAGCGAAACTAAACTACTTGACAGCTCTTGGTTTTCGTCAAGCAGCGTGATACGATATAATATTTCGGTGGTTCCTATAGGAAAATCCTCGGAAGCAACAGTGATTTTGTCGCCTGCCGAAACCACTATTTGTTGATTAGTTATTCGCTCTTTGTCCCAATAACCATCTGGTTGGGCAAAACTTACAAATGTTGTTAATAATAGGAATATGATTTTATTTGTCATTATTGAATTGATTTGTTGTTATGTAATCAAATTTTAGACCACCTTTTGATTTTTTAAAAATTGGTAAATTTTAGTTAATTGTTAGGATTTATTAAGATTCAAAATTTTTATATATGAATTTATTTTAAAAATTAATAAAACATCTTAATAACTAAAACTGCTTTAGCCCAGATTGTAGTAAAAAGCCCGGACAGTTTGGGGCTAGTATTTCGCAAATAAAAAAGCGATTCGCCGAAGCGGAAAGCTCTTTTTGGTTCCAAAAAATACTGCACTAAACTGGAGGACTTGGAACGAAAAGCTGGAATAGCTCCAAAAAAATTAAGCATTTACAAAAATGTCAGAAAATAAATATATCATAGAAAGCGATAATAATATGGCTAATGCAAATGTGGATAAGGCTAATTTTTTGAGTTCGGGATCGAGTAATTTGGGAATGGTATTTTGCGAAACGGTTTTTAGATGTATAATTAATGGAACGAATATTATTAAGAAAAAATACATATCGAAATTTATTTTGTTTGGGTTTGCATCGTTGTGCAAATCGAAATAAATCGCAAAAATAGTTACCAAAACCATGGCTGTTGTAACTAAACAATAATGGTAAATTTTAGCCTTGTCACCACCGATTTTGACTACAATTGTGTTTTTGCCGGCTTTGGTGTCGGACATTTCGTCGCGCATATTATTGAGATTTAGCACTCCAACACTAAGCAATCCGATGGCTGTGGCTGGCAAAAACAAAAGCCAATCGAGTTGTTTGGAGTACAAAAAATTGACTCCGATTGTGCTTACTAATCCAAAAAATATAAAAACAAATAAATCACCAAAACCACGATATCCATAAGCTGTGTTGCCAACCGTGTAACGAATTGCAGATATTATGGCTAAAATACCTAATACTAAAAATAATAAAGAATAGACAAAATTGGTTTTTCCGAAGGCAAAATATATAAGGAAAATTGCTGCCATTAGAGTTAAAAATGCTGTGATTATTATGGCATTTTTCATTTGTTTTGGCGAAATAACACCACTTTGTATAGCTCTCTGTGGTCCAACTCTATCGTCGTTATCAGTACCTTTGATACCGTCGCCATAGTCGTTTGCAAAGTTCGACAAGATTTGTAATCCGAGTGTTGTTAGGATTGCAAAACCAAATAATCGCCAGTTAAAAACTTGGGTTGGTGTAAGGATTTCGTTTGTAGGATTGGCAAGTGCGTACATGCTACCGACGATGATTCCGGACACAGATAGTGGCAATGTTCGAAGTCGTGCTGCTTGTATCCAATGTTTCATAAGTTTAGTTTAGAGATTTAAATGCCTTGTTTTTGGGATTTTTCGATGTTGTATAACCACCAATTTATTTTTTGTGATAGTATTTCGAAATTTGCTAAATCGAAACTTAACTTTCCGCCAGCGGTATAAATGTTGATGGAACCGATATTGTGTTTTTGGTGCCAAAAAAGTTGCGAAGTTGTAATAGA
>JAYVHB010000093.1:0-2122 GCA_043771555.1 Flavobacterium sp.
ATTATCAAAGCTTCCTCACGAGTAACAAAATTGTTTTTATTGGTTAAAAATCCTTGAATATTTTCGCCACTTTCTTTTTCTCCATCACGCCAACCTGTAACAGAACATTTTGTGTAAATACATTGAGCATGTCGATGTCCACAGAAAACTAAACCACGGTCGCAATTGATTGGTAAAACAGAATGTGGAATTACTTTTTGCAGAATAATATCAGGATACCAAACTGCGGAACATATTATTTTTTCATTCATAGTGTAAGAATTAAATTGTTAGTATAAAAAACCTCGCACAACAGCGGTTTGGCGCAAGAACGGCTATCGGCTTGCTCGCAACATTGTGTGTACTTGGATAGATTTGGCAAACTCGATAGTTTGTGCGTTCCAAGCCGTTCCTGACGCCAAGCCACGAGACGTTAGTGGCAAGCAATCCTCGCGAGAAACATCAGAATAAAAAGAAACATAAATTAAAATTAATAATAAATGAAAAAATTCTATATAATGAATGGACAAAATCAAGAAGGTCCATTAGACATTGAACAATTAAAACAAGTTAATATAAAAAAGGACACTCCAATTTGGTATGAAGGAATAGAAAATTGGACAACTGCTGAAAAAGTCGAAGATTTAAAATCTATACTTCCAAATAACAGTGTTCCGCCTAAATATGAAATCCCAAGTCAAATAAATGTTTCTTCTCAGCCACCAATTTTTAAAAACCAAGACGAACCAATCAAAAAATCCGTAGAAGGTCAACAATCCAATATAAATGAAATTAAATCAGAACCGAAAAGTAATATCAAAAGGAATTTGATTATAATTGGAGTTCTTTTATTTGGGGCATTACTATTATTTATGGCTAGTGGTAACTCGTATGATGATTACTCAAGGTCTGCTAATCCTGATGCATCTGCCGCTGAAGCTGCAGATGCAAATTATGAAGTCAATTCAGCAGCGTATGAAAAAGAAAATGCAAATTCTGCATTAACTCAAAAAAATATGAATTACAGAAATAATTTTCAAAAATACTTAACACTTTCAAGAAATCAATATGAATATAGTGACCTTGGTGGTATTTACAATCTTGAAATAACATTTACAAATAATACCGATTATGTGATTAATAATGCAAATGTGCAAGTTGGTTACATAAAAGAAAATGGTGAGTATTTTAAAACAGAAGAGTTACAGTTTACAAATGTTCAGCCAAATACTCAAGAAACTCTTCGAGCTCCAGATAGTGAAAGAGGTTTAAATGTTGACTACCAATTTTCGGAAATATATTCAAAAAAAATGCATTTCTATTATCCGAGCAATAGCGGAAATGAAGCTGATCCATATTTTTACAAATAAAAACCAATACTAAAACTAAATAAAATGAAAAAAATTATCACATTACTTTTAATTTGCAGTTTAACAATTTCAAATGTTTACTCAAACCCAGTAAAAATTGAAACACAAAAGGAAAATTCAATAATAGTAATTAATGGCAAACTTTATAAACAAAAAAACGGAGTTTTATTCCCACTAGTTGGAATTGTATTAAAATGGATTGCACCAATAATAATCGGAGAAGTTAAGGAAAGAGCAATAAACTTTGTCAAAGATTTATTTACAGAAAAAAATATAAAAGTGCTTGATGAAAGTGAAGGAGAAAGAGATGATGTGGAAGTAATTACAATAAACGGCCAAGATGCAGACCAAGATGGTAATTATGAATTTTCATCAGAAAGTGAAGACCACAATAATGATGGAGAAGAAGATAATGAAACTGAATTTACAGAATATGAAAGTTATGAAAACGGTCTTGAACAATTAGTAAATAATCAATTGGAATATATTGACCAATATTATCAAGGTGATGTCGATGGAGATGGAACAGAGGAATAAATATTTTGCCTGCCACTAACAGCGGTTTGCAAAAATTGGGGTTTTGGTCTTGACTTTACACATTGTTTTGTACTTTTGTAGTTAGTGATTTACCGAAAGTTTAGGCTAACCAAATCCCCAACTTCTGCAAGCCACGAGACGTTGTGCGTCATCTTCGAAAAAAATAAACGCTAAAAAGTTTCTAAATTTAGAAACTTTTTTTATCTTTGTAAAAAAAAGAAAAAGTTGAAATATTT
>JAYVHB010000094.1:0-16920 GCA_043771555.1 Flavobacterium sp.
TCCGATGTTTCGAAGCACTTTAAAAAACTTCGGAGTGGGCGATTTTACTCTTTTTATGATATTCATAAGTTTATTTTTTTGTCATTCCCATTTGGGAATCTGATTTAATAATTATCGAAACTTCCTCGTCCAAATCTAAAACTTTAAACACTAAATTTTTCAATTTAGCAAACGCATTTCGAGATTGAAGTCCTAAACCAAGACCAGAAAATTTCGTGACTGGAGCAATACAGCCATTCAATTCTTGCATAGCATTATTGGCAGGATGAAATAGAATCAAACTTCTATTTTTTACATCCAAAACCTCCAAATGCCATTGAAATTTCTTGCTGTATCTCTTTTTTATAAAATATTTCCCTTCGGGAATGCAGGAAACTTTCGTTTCGTTATTCTTGTAAGGCAATTCAATTGTTAAACAAATGAGTTTGCCTTCGCATTCGAGTTTCCCATTAGTTCCGTCGGGGAAATAAGTTCTTGATAGTTCTAAAACCATCTTACAATCCGCTCACTTTAGCAATTGCCAAAGGATTAAACGCGCCATTTTTTAATGGGTACATTGTGCCATTCACTTGCTGATAAAACTCAATTCCAAGCATCAAAAACAATGGTTTTGTACTCGCAGGAGTTACCGTATTGGTTTGTGTTATTGCAACTGAAGGAGCAATTCCCCAAGGTAAAACAGCACTTGCCGAAGTTGGAGCAACAAAAGTTTCAGCACCAAAATCGATTTCAGCACCAGCCGAAATAATTTTATAATGCGTTGTTCCAGATGGTGCAGCAATCATATTAGCAGGAACAAAAGACGGAATAACCACTTTTATTTGTCCAGTAACACGGTCTATTGTTGGTACAAATGGCGCGTACAAACTAGTCCCGAGTTTTCCTCGAATATTGAATTCAAATCCATCCAAAAGTTCGGCTTCGCCATCAATTACATTTCGTTCGCCTCGAATGCTAGTGGCATCGGCTTGAATTACTTTGGTCATTGCTTGAGTCAATCGGCTAACCATTCGGTTATCCGCAGAATTCAAAAGCAAACCTCGAATTGCTGTCCGCAATACTCGTCCAGCCGTTCCGGCTCGACCAAATTCAGAACCGTTTTCACGGGTTCTTTGAAATGCAGGATCGTTTTTGATTCGACTGGCGTCTACGCCACCTTTTTCACGAGCCAAATGTCCGTCTTGCGTTTTGTAAAAAGTAATGCCTCCGACAGTACCTTTCAGTTTAATTATGCCTTTCTGTCTTGCCATAATTTCTAAAATTTAGATTAATAAATTGCCTAAATCATCTTTCTGTTGCAACATTATTTGATTGATTTCGAAGCAAATTTTAGCGAATAAAACAGAATAAAAAAGTAGTACCTAACCAATACGACACTTTATGACGTAAATGGCATAAATGACCTTAAATGGCAGAATATGAACCTCTCAAATAGTCTTAAATTGCAGATTATTAAACAAAGGATTTTTTTTCTAATTTTGCACAATACAAAAATTTGGATTGTAGGGTTTTAAAGTAAGTCAAAGCCTAGTCAAAGGCATAGATAATGTATGAAAACAGAAAATAAGAGATTATGCATCTACCCAAAGGACATACAACGCATTACTGGAAAGAGTTATCGACAAAGCATTAGATTGTTGCAAAAGATTAGAACAGAGCTTAACAAACTTGAAAATGAGTTTGTATCAGTCGAGGAGTTTTGCAACTACACCAGTTTAAAATATGAGCAAGTAGAACCTTTGATAATTGGTTAGAAATGAAAAATAACATTACTAAAAATTAAACTTTAGAAATGTGCCAACCAGACTATTAACCAGTTCATTTTTTGATAATGTTTTCTTTATAAATACTTCGTTAAGTCTAAAAATATAACTATATTTGTACTATAAGTTAATCGAAGTTTTGCAATGCAAAAAGCAGGTGCATAATAGAGACCCTAGTTTAGGAATAGAATTTAAAAATCTATATATCAACGGTTTAGAAACGGAAAACAAATCCCTCTTTCTCCGCAGAAAATCCGAAATGAAAGTTTCGGATTTTTTTATTATTTCACAAAATATCCAAACTTCCCTTACCTTCTCGAACTACAATGGGTTCAAAACCTGATAAGTCAATAATTGTGGACGCAATATTATCTCCATAACCTCCATCAATAACCAAATCTACAAGGTTTTGCCATTTTTCAAAAATCAATTCAGGATCTGTTAGATACTCCAAGACTTCATCTTCATCATGAATAGAGGTAGATACAATTGGATTACCTAGTTGATTAACAATTTCTAGTGCAATTGAGTTGTCTGGGATTCTAATTCCGACGGTAGTTTTTTTCTTAAACTCCTTCGGAAGGTTATTGTTTCCTGGCAAAATAAATGTATAAGGACCTGGCAAAGCACGTTTAAGGATTTTGAAAGTTGCCGTATCAATTTGTTTTACATAATCAGATAAATTACTCAAATCATAACAAATAAACGAAAAATTAGCTTTTTCTAACTTGATTCCTTTTATTTTGGCGATTCTTTCTAATGCTTTGGTATTGGTTATATCACAACCCAGACCATAAACTGTATCGGTTGGATAAATTACAAGTCCACCATTTTTTAACACTTCAACAACTTTTTTTATTGCTGCTTCATTGGGTTTGTCTTCATATATTTTTAAAAATTGAGCCATAAAAGTGTTAAAAAGTGATTCTGAAATAGTAAAACTACTATTTTTGCGTTGTTTTACAAATATACTAAAGCTATGAAAACAAAATTTGTTTTTTTGATTTTACTTTTCTTATTTCTTATATCATGTGATTCTAAAAATGAAACTACCACAAATAGCGCTCCATTAGCAGAAGAAACCAAATTAAATGTTAGTTATGGTACAAATAATCAGCAAGTTTTTGATTTGTATCTTCCAGCTAATAGATCAGAGACTAAAACAAAAACTTTAATTTTAGTTCATGGTGGCGGTTGGATTGAAGGCGATAAAACCAATATGGATTATTTAGTACCAATCATAAAACAAAACTTGCCAGAATATGCAATTGCAAATATAAATTATCGACTAGCGTCGCAAGGTAATTATGCTTTTCCGATGCAAATTAATGATGTAAATGCCGTATTTCTTGCTTTAAAAAACGGAAAACATGAAATTTCGGATAATTTTGGTTTTATAGGAGTGAGTGCTGGCGGGCATTTATCGTTACTTCAGAGTTATACTAACAATACAGATAACAATATTAAAATGGTTGCTAGTATTGTTGGTCCAACAAATTTTAAAGACAGTAGCTATATCAATAATCCTGCTTGGATCGCAAATTATTTTGCATTAACTGGCGTAAACTATAATGATAATCCTACCTATTTTGAGCAATTGAGTCCTTTATATAAAGCTACATCGGCTTCTCCAGCTACTATTTTGATTTATGGAAATGCTGATCCGTTAATACCAACAACTCAAGGACAATCTTTACACGAAAAACTCAATCAGCTTGGTGTCTATAACGAGTTTAAGCTGTATAATGGTGGTCACGGAAATTGGGCGGCACAAGATCAATTAAATGCTTACACAAGTTTGGTGAATTTTATTAGATTGAAACTGTAGTACTTACTAGTTTATCATTTTTTTAATTAGCACAATTTGTCCTAGATGATAATAACTGTGCTCTATCATGGCATCAATATTACGAAAATAGGAACCATACTTTTCTTCACTAAAAAAATTGTGTAATGTTTCTGGTGACATGCTTTCTACAAGTATTGCAAATTTTTCAGAATCATTCCAAAATTTTGATAAAAAATCTTCCCAATCTTTTTGCGAAGTAATAGGTTCAAAATCAAAACTAAATTTGTCTTTAATCTCAAGTGTTCCACCCATACAAACAACATTTATTCCTGCAATATAATAATGTATGTGCTGCGATAAATCTGCAATTGTATTTAAGTTTGGTAGTTTCTTTGTGGCACTTTCCAATCCATATTTGTTAATTGATCTTTGAAGTTTGTATTTGCTATCCAAGTTCCGTTCAGAAGTACTTCTCGAAATCTATTGGCTAAAATTTGATTGTTTTGCATGATAATTAATTTTAATATACATTTTCTAACCTATCACATCAAGCTTAGCAAAACGAAGTAGTAATTTTTTGATTCCGCCAACTTCAAACTTTATTTCTGCTTTTTTATCGGCTCCTGCTCCTTCCAGATTAAGAATTTGTCCTTTACCAAATCGTTCGTGCATGACAATATTTCCAGAAGCCAGTTTATCATCAAATAAATTTAAGTTTCCAGAATTACTAGAAACTGGTTTCAATTTTCTGATATTGATATCTGATTTGGGTTCGTTGTCAGTTATATATTTTGGTGGCGTTCCTCCTACTGGCTTTGCTAATCTCAATTTGGATTTGTCAATATCGCCAAAAATATCAGAGTCTATCATTGGTTTGTATCGATAGTTGGTTTCTTCAACAGATAAATATTCTAGATATTGACTATCAATTTCATTTATAAAACGAGAAGGCTCACTGTCAGTTAGTTTTCCCCATCGGTATCGAGATTGTGCATAACAAAGATAGGCCTGATTTTCGGCTCTAGTTAGGGCAACATAAAACAATCGACGCTCTTCTTCAAGTTCACTTCGGGTATTGAGACTCATAGCACTCGGAAATAAATCTTCCTCAAGTCCTACAATAAATACGTTAGGAAACTCTAATCCTTTTGCTAAATGTATGGTCATTAAAGCTACTCGATCATCATCGCCTGTATCGTTGTCCAGATCAGTAGCAAGGGCAACATCTTCCATAAATTCTGACAAAGCACCACGAGCTCCATCAATTTCTATTTGACCTTCGGTAAAATCTTTAATACCATTTAGTAATTCTTCGATATTCTCAATACGAGCGATGCCTTCTGGAGTTGCATCTTTTTTTAATTCTTGAATCATTCCTGTTTTTTTTGCCACATGATCAGCTACTACAAAGGCATCTTGATTTTGATTAATAACTTGAAAACTCTGAATCATGGTAACAAAATCTTGTAATTTTTGTTTTGTTCCTGAGTTCAATTTCAAATCAATTTTATCAATATTTTGCATTACTTCAAAAACCGATCGCTTGTAATGATTGGCTGCAATTGTTAGTTTTTCTATGGTGGTATCGCCAATTCCTCTTGCTGGATAATTTATGACACGAACCAATGCTTCTTCATCTTTAGGATTTATTACCAATCGCAAGTAACACAATACATCCTTGATTTCTTTACGTTGATAAAAAGATAATCCACCATAAATACGGTACGGAATATCGCGTTTTCGTAAGGCATCTTCCATTGCACGCGATTGTGCATTGGTACGATATAAAATAGCAAACTGATTGTTCATCAACTGATTAGTGATTTTTTGCTCCCAAATAGTACCAGCTACAAACCTACCTTCTTCGCTATCGGTAATGCTTCTATTTACTTTTATCTTGTTGCCATAGTCGTTGGCGGTCCAAACAATTTTTTCGAGTTTGGTTTTGTTTTTATCGATGATATTGTTGGCAGCTTCAACAATATTTTTAGTTGATCTATAATTTTGTTCAAGCCTATAAGTCTTTACATTTTCATAATCTTTTTGAAAATTCAAAATATTATTGATATTCGCGCCCCGAAAAGCATAAATACTTTGAGCATCATCACCAACAACGCAAATGTTCTGAAATTTATCAGATAAAGCCCTTACAATCAAATACTGCGAGTGATTTGTATCTTGGTACTCATCAACAAGAATATATCTGAAACGGTTTTGATATTTAGCCAAAACATCTGGAAATCTATTGAGTAACTCGTTCGTTTTTAATAATAAATCGTCAAAATCCATTGCACCAGATTTGAAACAACGCTCGACATAATTTTGATATATTTCGCCCAAACGTGGTTTCTTAGACATGGCGTCGGCCTCTTGCAATTCGGGATTATTATGATAAGCTTTTACAGTTATCAGGGAGTTTTTATAAGAAGAAATACGACTTAAAATTTGTTTGGGTTTGTAAATATCCCGGTCCAATTGCATTTCTTTAATGATTCCAGAAATACATCGCAATGAATCTTGAGAATCATAAATTGTGAAATTAGATGGATAACCTAATTTATCGGCTTCAGAACGTAAAATTCGTGCAAAAACAGAGTGAAAAGTGCCCATCCAAAGATTTTTGGCTTCTGCACTCCCTACTATATCTGAAATACGTTTTTTCATTTCTCGAGCCGCTTTATTGGTAAATGTTAGTGCTAAAATCGAAAAAGAATCGACTCCCAAACTCATTAAATAAGCAATTCTGATGGTAAGTACACGAGTTTTCCCAGATCCAGCACCAGCAATAATTATCATTGGCCCGTCTTTTTGCAGAACGGGTTCTTGTTGGGCTTCATTGAGTTGCGAAATATATTTTTGCATTATGATATTGAATTTTTACAAAAATACGTTTACCGATGCTTTATTACAATTATATTTATTGTGAATTATCAACTTATATTCTATTTTTGTTTAAAATTAAAAAAATGGAAAACAAAATTTTAGAAATTATAGCCTACACAATTCCTTCAATAATTACTGGCGTAGTAGCTTACTATTTATTCAATTCTCATTTTAATGATCAAAAAAACACGCGCCGTTGGTTGTTACAAAAAGAAAATCAAAAACAAGCATTGCCGTTAAGACTGCAGGCATACGAAAGATTGTCACTTTTTCTAGAACGAATAAATCCACCTAAATTGTTGATTCGTGTGGCACCAATCTCAAAAGATAAAAACGACTATGAAAATTATATTATAGCTCAAATAGAACAGGAATTTGATCATAATTTATCGCAACAAATTTATGTTTCTGAAGATTGTTGGACAATTGTAAAAACAGCAAAAAATGCTACTATTCAAATGATTCGAAAAACCAACATGAGCGAAAAAATTGATTCGGCAGATAAGCTCAGAGAAACTATTTTAAATGATTCGCTAGATAAAGTATCAACTACTTCAATTGCTTTATCTTATATAAATAATGAAGTTAAGGAGTTGTTTTAAATTCAAATTTAATTATCTAAACTTTTATATAGTCCCAATTTTCGCCCGTTTCTATTCGTCGCAATTGCATGGTTGTGATCCCAAATTGTTTGGCAATGATGGTTTTTCTTGTTTTAAGATCTGGTCGGGCTAACATTTTTTTGATACGCATTACTTGTGTAGAAGTTACTTTGGCAACTGCTTTTGACCCTAATTTTTCGGATACAAATTTGGCTCTAGCGGCTTGAACATGAGGACTTTTGTTGCTATGTGCTAACATTTCTTCTCTTGTTGCCCATTTCAAATTTTTGACATCATCATTATCACGAACATAATCTAGATGCAAAACATAAGTTTGTTCTTCTGACTCTTTATGTAAAAATGCTTCGGCAACTAATTTGTAAAAGAAGTTATATTTATAGGATAGTTTCTCACCTGTATTAATTGAATAACGAATTATTTTATAACCATCCTGAAATCCACCAGATAATAATCTTCCTAATTGCATATCGGTCGAAAAACTTATCAATCGACCTTTATTAGAAATAGCATATTTCAGTTTCAAAGATTCGTTCAAAACTACCTCACGAAATTCTTCGTTTGGATAAAATTTTACTTGATTTTTGATAACTTTAACCTTGTCAATAAATTTCTTTTTGCGTTTTTTCTTTTTAACGACTTTCTTTTTTAAAGCAGTTTTTTTAATGATAGTTTCCATGTCAATTATATTATGTAGTAGTGTGCAAAAATACGTTTTTTTAATAAAACACTCATTTTTATACCATAAAACAGGTATGAAATTACGAAAATTTAACTTTTAATAAGAATTAAGAGCTTTTTAAACTCACTTTTAGAACAATAAACCCAATAAACCCTGCTAGACACGAACCAAAGAGTATTGCAATTTTGGAGGTTGTTACTAAACCTAGATTGTCAAAAGCCAAAAGTGTTATAAAAATTGACATAGTGAAGCCTATGCCGCCAAGAAAACCTATTCCTAAAATGTTACGCCAATTCAAGTCGTGAGGCAACGTGCAAAGACCTAACGAAACACCAAAAAAAGAAAACAAAAAAATGCCCATTGGCTTTCCTAAAAGCAATCCAGTGATGATTCCAACGCTTAGATTATCAAAAAAATAATTATGAAAATTTGATTCGAGTACAATAGCAGTGTTTGCAATGGCAAATAAAGGCAAAATCAAAAAAGCAACTGGTTTGTGTAAAAAGTGTTGCAAACGATACGAAATAGTGGTTTTGCTTCCGTCGCCAAACGGTATTACAAAAGCCAATAAAACTCCAGAAATTGTGGCATGAACTCCAGATTGCAACATAAAATACCATAGAATTATTCCACCAATAAGATAAGGAAAAAAATTATGGATTTTCAATCTGTTAAAAACGAATAAAATTCCTAATGTAAAGAAAGCACACGCCAAATATAGCATCGAAATGGTTTGGGTATAAAAAACAGCAATGATGATTACCGCACCCAAATCATCAATAACGGCAAGTGCCGTCAACAGAATTTTTAAGGATATTGGTACATTTTTTCCTAAAAGTGACAAAATTCCTATTGCAAAAGCAATATCGGTTGCCATTGGTATTCCTGAGCCTGCTTGTGTAATTTTTCCGAAATTAAAAAAAAGAAAAAAAAGAGCTGGAAAAATCATGCCGCCAATTGCAGCAAAAATTGGAAAAGAAGCTTTTTTTAATGTAGCTAATTCGCCATGATATAGTTCACGTTCTAGCTCTAAACCTATTAATAGAAAAAAAAATGTCATCAATCCATCATTAATCCAGTGGGAAATAGAATGATTTTGAAATTTTGTTTCTAAAAACGAGACATAATCTATTTGAAAAGGAGAGTTTGCCAATAGCAGCGAAAATAAGGTTGCCAAAATCAATAGTATTCCGCCAGCTTTTTCACTTTCGAAAAACTCATTAAATAATCTGCTTGCTTTTGTTTTCATTCTAATACAAAATTAAAAAAACCTTTTGAAAATATGCTCCAAAAGGTCTTTTATTTATTCAGAAATAAATTAATGTCCGGCTTCTACTTCTATCGCATCGACATCAATGTTTTGTTTCAAAAGAATTCCTTTTACCAAAAAGGCAAAAAGTGTTAAATAGCCAAAACAAACTACTGCAACGATATACGATTGGTGAATTCCAATGATATCTGACAATTTCCCTTGCAATGGCGGAATAATGCCTCCGCCCAAAATCATCATTACTAAGAAAGCAGCACCTTGTGACGTATATTTTCCTAATCCGATGACTGACAAACTAAAAATTGCTGGCCACATAATGCTACAAGCCAATCCGCCTGCCAAAAACGCATAAATGGCTACCATTCCAGTTGAAAACAATCCGATTAGCATCGCAATAATTCCGAAAGATCCAAAAATCATCAATGTTCTTGCAGGTTTATCTTTACTTAAGAAGAAAGCACCAATTTGAATCAAAACACAGAAAACATAGTAATACAAAGGTTTCATGTCTTTTCCAGAAAGAATATTGACACCCAAAATGATCCCGAAAGCAATTAATGGTACAATTATTAAAGCCATCGTTTTAGAACTTCCTTTCAGATTAAAAACGCTGATGGCTCCTGCCCAACGACCAATCATTAAACTTCCCCAATACATAGAAATATATGGAGCAATATCAGATGATGCCATGCTGCCAAAATCTGGAAGTTTCAACAGTTCGCCTAAGTTACTTCCAATAGCAACTTCTACGCCTACATAAGTAAAAATTGCCAACATACCCAAAACCAACTGCGGATATTGCATAGCTCCCCAACCTTCTGATTTTTTTTGAGCAGAAAAATAAGATAACAAGATTCCGCCAACTACCACTAGCAAAGCACCTGTTAACCATAACATTCTAGATTTTTCTAGCGGCTCGATTAAGGCTTTAACTTCGGCATCATTAGCATTTAATTTGTCATCAATTTGCTTTAAAGCCGGAGAACCAGCGATGTAGCTTGTTCGTGACAAATCGTACCGAATAGTTTCGTTTTCTTTGTTCAAAGTCTCAATTCTAATAGCTTCATCGCTTTTATAACTGCTAAAAACGGGTGTAAACATTACGGCCAACAAAACAGTCATAATTACCAATGTTCGTAACGCTTTGTTTGCTTTTTCCATTGGTTCGTCTGAAATTCCGCTAGGCACTTTTTTCGAAAAATAGAACATCGCCGCTGCTGCTATAAAAAGTAAACCAACGCCTACATACAGTATCACAACTTTATTCAACTCCATTAATTTTATTTGCTCATCTGTAACCGAAGCCGCCGATCCAAACAAAGCCAAAGCCACTACAATTGGGCCAATCGTTGTTCCGAAAGAATTGATACCGCCACCAAGATTGACACGACTGGTTCCTGTTTTTGGATCGCCAAGTAAAATCGCAAAAGGATTGGCAGCTGTTTGTTGTAATGAAAATCCTAGTGCCACAATAAACAATCCAAACAACATCCCAGCATACACATTGGCTTCAACAGCTATAATCATGGCTGCAGCTCCAAGTGCTGAAAAAAGAAGTCCGTAAACGATACTCTTCTTATAACCCCATTTTCCTACAATATCTTTTCCAGACATATCGCCTAAAGCAAATAATAATAAAGCACCAATATAATACGCAGTATAAAAAGCAAAATCGACTAACTGCGATTGAAATTGATCTAAAGAGAAATAACTTTTACAAAAAGGAATAAAAATACTGTTTCCAGCAGCGATAAAACCCCAGAAGAAAAATACGGTAATTAGGGTATACAGTGCTGGATAATTGGTTTTGGTTTGTTCTGAATTCATAGTTTGGTTTTAAAATTGATTAGTTGTTTTATCGCAATCGTTTATCGAAAGCAAAAGGTTGTACAATTGTAATACTTATTTTTTCAAAATCCTTATGATTTGGATTAATTAATATATTTTTTTCATTAGCAATAATGGCAGAAGGAACTGTCAATAATCCAGACTGTTGATTTTTGAGCCAATCATCACCAATTTTTCTACAGAGTAAATGCCCTTTTTCAGTAGCATTACTCCAGCCAATTGGTAAGTTTTCCAAATTTATTTCTAATCTAGAAACCGAATCTTCGATAGCAATCGTAAGTAACATGAAATCACTATCAAGTCCTACTCCATTACGATGCACTAAATTTTCTAAACAAGCCAACGAAGCATTTTGAGCACTATAAATCACAAACATCCCATTGGAGTTCCATCTCGCCGCGTACCCCGAAGCCATGAGCCTAGATGACCATTTACGATGTACAATCCTAAAAACTTCCATTAGGCAGTGGCACCAAACTCAATGCGCTTTAATTCTTCAAAAATTAAATGAATTCCTGTAGAAGTATTTAAAAAAGTCGCTGGTTGCTGGTTGCCAAAAAAAATATTTTCTTTATCTAGCCATTCGTTAAAAATACTTGTACTCCCAAATACGATAGTTCCAAGCTCATACAAAGTACTCAATTCAATGGCCAACTCAGCAATTCTTGAAGGTAACTTTGTAGAATTGTTTTTGTATTTTATGAAAGTTTTTGGCGTTATTTCAAAAATGTTTTCAGCGAGTGTTTTTATTGTTAAACCAGTATTTGCAATCACTTTTGTAAATAAATCTTTAGAGTTTTGAGCTAAGTTGTCCAAGACACTACTTTTTTCAAAACTTGTAGGCAAATACATAGCCATAGGCTCTGAAACATAGCTAATTTGTTCTTCTCTTTCTTCGTAATTTTTGACTGGTTTATTCATAATGTGTATTTTTACATTCATTGAAAAGCAAATTTACATACATTAATTAAAATAAAAAAATATTTCATTAATTATTTTACTATTTCAAAACTAATGGCAGTGCCACCACCAGCTGCTAAAACAAGTTTAATTTTTGATTTCGAAGTTACTTCCATTTTTTTAATATCATAACTCATTGGATTGTTTTTCCAATCAGCCGTTTTTCCATCTTGATAAATAATTGCTTTATACTTTTTATTTGGTTTTAGAAAGTCTAATTTAATTTCTGAAGTTCTTGCATTTTCATCGGTTATTGCACCCAAAAACCAAGTTTCTTTTCCTTTAGCTTTTCGAGCTACTGTCAAATAATCGCCCGGTTCAGCTTCTAAATAGTTACTTACGTCCCAATCGACGGCGACATCTTTTATAAACTGAAAAGCATCCATATATTTTTCATAATTCTCAGGCAAATCGGCAGCCATTTGTAACGGTGAATACATCGTTACATACAGTGCCAATTGTTTCGCCAATGTTGTATGGACTTGCTCCTTCTTATCTTTACCGTAAATATTCATTTTGATTTCAAAAATTCCGGGCGTATAATCCATTGGCCCGCCAAGTAGTCTTGTAAAAGGCAAAATTGTTTCGTGCATTGGCGGATTGCCCGAACTCCAAGCATTAAACTCATTACCACGAGATGCTTCTGCAGCAATATAATTAGGGTACGTTCTGTTATAACCTGTTGGACGAGAACTTTCGTGAGAATTGACCATAAATCCGTAATCGGCAAAACGACGTGCTACAAAGTTGAAATGATTCACCATGGATTGTCCATCATGAAACTCGCCACGAGGAATAATCTTGCCTACATAACCTGTTTTGGCAGCTGGATAATTGTATTTTTTCATTAATTCTAGCGAACGATCTAGATGTCGCTCATAATTAGCCACCGATCCTGAAGTTTCATGATGCATGATCATTTTTACACCTTTTTCCTTTGCATAATCATTAATTTCTTGCAAATTATAATCGGGATAAGGCGTTACAAAATCGAAAACATCTTCTTTCCAGTTGCCAAACCAGTCTTCCCAACCCGTGTTCCAGCCTTCAACAAGAACACCATCAAAACCATGCTTGGCTGCAAAATCAATATAGCGTTTAGTGTTTGTAGTGTTAGCTCCGTGTTTTCCTGACGGAATTAAATCTTGTGTCAACGAGTTTTGAGCATTTTGAGAACCAGCATAGTCCCAAGTCGATTTTCCAACATGCATTTCCCACCAAATCCCCACATACTTCATTGGTTTTATGTACGATACTTCTTTTATCTTACATGGTTCGTTTAAGTTAAAAATCATTTTGGAACTTACAATATCTCGTGCGTTATCACTCATCATAATAGTGCGCCAAGGCGAAACACAAGGCGTTTGCAAATAGGCTTTATCGCCAATAGCATTAGGAACCAAACGAGACGTAAACTTGTAATTAGCGACATCAACATCTAGATGCATAACTGGATAATTAACCACTGCCGCTTCAAAAATATTCATATATATATTTGATGGCGACTTCATCATTAACGGCGATTGCACAGTATATTTTGATGCAATAGATTTGAAACCTATGCCGTTATTCAAATCGATTTTGTCGTTATCAATCTCGGAAATTTTGGTTTCCAAGTAGGCATATTCGTTACTGTCAAAATCTCCCGGAATCCAAAAAGTTTTATTATTTTCGGTAAGATTAAATTGCGAAAGTTCGTCAGCAATAATAAAATAATTCAATTCTTTTTGAGTTGGAAAATCATATCGAAAAGCAATTCCATGATCAAAAACTCTAAAAATAATATTGAGCTTAATGTTGTTTTCTTGCTGATGTAAAGCAATTAGAAGCTCATTATATTGATTTCTAATAGTTGCTTGTTCGCCAAGAACTGGTTGCCAACTTTCGTTGAAAGTTGAATTTTTTACCGAATCAATTTCGAAATTAGAATCCAAATTTCGTTTGTCTTTAAGTTTTAGTCCCAAAGTACTTTCTAAAACGACCTTTTTACCTTTATAAGTAACAGAATAAGTAGGTTGTCCCGTTTTTGAAAGTTTAAAATCTAACGAAATGTCTTTTGAAACCGATTGTACATTTTGGGAATTTACAACTATTGAAACTAATAAAGTAAAAGCAAAATATATATTTTTCATAAAAAGTAATTTTTTATAAATGTACATTTATCTCAATTTAAACCTTACAAAATGCGAATAAGTTATTAACGAAATCGATTTCTGACGAGAAATTGGCAAGAAATTCCAACGTTTGCGTAACGTTATTTTCCATCAACGTAGTCTTGAAGATAAGCAAATCGTTCGGTTAGTTTTCCGTTATCCGTCATTTTGGCTCTTTGTAGAATTCCGTCTTTATCGTTGTTGAAAAAAGCAGGAATAACGTGTTCCATAAACATTTCTCCAAAGCCTTCGCTGGCGTCTTTTGGCAACTCACAAGGTAAATTGTCTACACTCATCACCACGATTGCTCCAGGATGCATATAAGAAACTTCGGCATTAGTACTTGGTAAATACCCAAAAAACGGATCGGCAATTGTCGATGCTTTTATGGTGCAAGCAATTGGGCCGTCTACATCACACGAAATATCGGCAACCACTTTTATTTTGCAATCTGGAGCTTGTAACATCGCACGAGTTAGAATGTCTGGCGATTCGTTGGCATGAAAATGTCCTGCCATAAAAATATCAGAAACTTTAGTAAATCGTTCAAAATCAGAAATATATTCTGTTGGATTTTTATAAAAATCGTTTTTATCTAAAACTTGACCATCGATACGTTTGTTGTATTCCAAGACATCAATTTGGGTATAAACGGGTTGCGAATAAATTTTATTCAGAAAATTGTCGGTCGAAACTTCTTTTATTTTTATGCCATCTAGAATTTCTTTGGCGCCCATGCCTACTTTGCCGCTTCCAGTTAACACAATTTTTATGTTGGGTAAGGTTTGACGTTTTAGTTTTGCAATTAATTCGTCTTTGCCAGCTAAAGTTTCGGCCTTAGGGATATTAAATAATTCAAACTTGGCACCAAAAGCTCTCAAGCCGTTATAAGCACCAACGATTCCTGCATAACGACCAAAACCTATTAGTCGTTTATTATTAGCATCAACAATGGTTTCATGATCGTATAATTCGATATTTTTTGCTAAAACGGCTTGCAATAATTTCAAATTATGCACTTGTTTCTTGATTGTATGCGAAAAGAAAAAATATTTTTTATTCGGAATCAGTGCCTCAACAGGAACTTCTTTTACACCAAAAAGCACATCGCAATCGCTCATATCAGTTACAACGTCAAGACCTAAATCGCTGTATTGTGCATCCGAAAAAATACGAATATCCGAACTTTCAACGTTTATTATCGCTTCCGAATGTTGACTTTTCATTTGTTTCAAGGCAGTTGGCGAAAAAACTACGCGTCTATCAGGTGGATTTTTACGTTCTTTTATTATTCCGAAATTCATTTTTGATGCTTTTTTTTATATCGGGTACAAAAGTAGTTTTTTACTACATCGTTTTCAAAATTTTTTTGAAGTAAATAAATATTGTTTTAGAAATCTGAATTTCAGTAAATTAACAAAAATTTGTTACAACTTCTTGAAAACTTATTATCTCAAGTCAATTTCGATGGGTTTGATAAATACTATATTTGCTTACAATCGAATTTATTTATTTTGAAAACAAAATTAGTCCTTATATATATTATTTTATTTTTTGCATGCGGAAAAAACGAAAATAATCCAGCCGAAAAAGTTTTTATTTACAAAGAAAGCTTGCCTTTTATAAAACCATCGACCGATAAACTTCCAAAATTATCAACAAAATATAGTCTTGCCGTGAAGGCGCATGCCGAAGCTTTTTGTACTAAATATTGGAAAAACGACGATGATAATTTGAGCTTTTTAATCGCCAGAAATGGTCAAATTATTCACGAACAATACAACGGAATCGCCAATTTTGAATCCAAAGAAGCTATAACTCCAAATACTCCAATACATATTGCATCGGTAACAAAAGTGTTTACGGCAACGGCAATTTTGCTTCTTATAGATGCTAGAAAAATACGTTTAGATCAAAAAGTCAACACTTTACTAGACAATTTTCCGTATCCAAAAGTAACGGTCGAATCGTTGTTAAATCATCGTGCTGGTTTGAGCAACTACGCCTATTTTACTTCGGATAAAAAAGTTTGGGACAAAAGCAAAATGCTAACCAATCAAGATATTTTAAATCTTTTTACTATTAAAAAAATTGGTTTGGATTTTCCTACCAACACCCATTTCAATTATTGTAATACCAATTATGCCATGCTGGCTTTGATCATCGAAAAAATAACTAAAACCAGCTATAAAGAAGCAATGAACCGAATGATTTTCAAAGCATTGCAAATGGAAAACACCTATGTTTTTGATATTAATAACGATAAAGAAACAGCCGTAGCATCTTATCGACAAGATACGTCCAAATTTGAATACGAGTTTTTGGACGGAATTTATGGCGATAAAAACATTTTTTCGACACCGAGAGATTTGTTAAAATTCGATCAAGCCATTAATGCCAGTACTTTTTTGAATCCTGAACTCGTAAAAAAAATCTACAAAGGCTACAGTTACGAAAAAGATGGCACCAAAAACTACGGACTCGGAATACGCATGATCGAATGGCCAACAGGACAAAAATATTACTTTCATAATGGTTGGTGGCACGGCAATACGTCGTCGTATGTTACGTTAAAGAAAGAAAAAGTGACCATTATTGCTTTGTCCAACAAAATGACACGAAATGTATATGCCATAAGAAAATTAGCACCTTTATTTGGCGATTATCCTTTTGAGGTTGAAGAAGAAGAATAGATTGCAGTATGCAGAAGGCAGTCTCAGTTATCAGTCTCAGTTATCAAAAAATCAGAATTAAGATCTCAGAATTAAGTTGCCATAATTAAGATATAACACATTATTTTATAGAAAAAAACTAAAAAATGTGTTATATTTGCAAACTGCAAACTGCAAACTAAAAAAAAGGGGTCGACTGGTTTTGACAGCAAGTCGAATTGAAAAGTAAGCACGTCGAGAACTGAGTCAATTCTCGTTAATAAATGGACTCAAAACACTT
>JAYVHB010000095.1:0-5902 GCA_043771555.1 Flavobacterium sp.
AGATATACATTCAGCGAAATATCACAGTATGCATTCCCTCTGCTAAGAACAAATATATAAAAATTAACAATAAAAAATAGGAACTTAAGATAGTACCTAAAAGATTAACGAATAGAATACTTGCAATGGTTACATTATGAAAACACAAAAAAATCTGTGGTAATCTGTGAAATCTGTGGCAAAAAAATAAAAACTAATTTGTAGAAATTATGTCAGAACACGAAATCAAAAGTTTAGAAGCACAATTTGATGCAAGAATTGCAAGAGACGAAAAAATCGAGCCCAAAGATTGGATGCCCGAAAAATACCGTCAAACGCACATTCGTCAAATTTCTCAACACGCACATTCCGAAATAGTTGGTATGTTGCCCGAAGGCAATTGGATAACTCGTGCGCCATCATTGCGACGAAAAGTATCACTTTTAGCCAAAGTCCAAGACGAGGCAGGACACGGATTGTACCTATATTCTGCCTGCGAAACACTCGGAATCTCTCGCGAAGAATTGTACGAACAATTGCATTCAGGAAAAGCAAAATATTCAAGTATTTTCAATTATCCAACCGTAACCTGGGCAGACATGGGCGCCATTGGTTGGCTGGTCGATGGCGCAGCAATAATCAATCAAGTGCCGTTAACAGCAACTTCATTTGGACCATATGCAAGAGCAATGGTGCGGGTTTGCAAAGAAGAAAGTTTTCACCAACGCCAAGGTTTTGACATTATGATGACCTTAGCAAATGGTTCGCAGGAACAAAAAGACATGGCACAAGATGCACTCAACCGTTGGTGGTGGCCATCACTCATGATGCTTGGGCCAACCGATGCCGAATCAGTCCACACCGAACAATCAATGAAATGGAAATTGAAACGCAAAACCAATGATGAATTGCGTCAACAATTTGTAGACCAAACCGTTCCGCAAGCCGAAATGATTGGTTTGACAATTCCAGATCCAAATCTAAAATGGAACGAAACGACCAAACGATATGATTTTGGAGAAATGAATTGGGACGAATTTTGGCAAGTAGTAAAAGGTCATGGGCCTTGTAATAAAATCCGTCTCGATGCTCGCAAAAATGCTTGGAACAATGGGAAATGGGTTCGAGATGCAGCAATGGCTCATGCCGAGAAAAAAAAGCCCACCCCAACCCTCCCAGAGGGAGGGAGTTTCCAAAATGAACTTAAAATTGCAGTTTAATTTAATAACTATCTTACCTCCCTTCCCTTTGGGAAGGGTCGGGGATGGGCTCTTAACACTATGAAAAACTGGCCTTTATACGAAGTATTTGTGAGATCAAAAAACGGGTTAGAACACCGTCATTGCGGAAGTTTGCACGCAAGTGATGCCACAATGGCGCTCGAAAATGCGCGTGATGTTTACACCAGACGAATGGAAGGTGTTAGCATTTGGGTTGTTCCATCAACACAAATCACAGCATCAAATCCAGAACATTCCGCCGAACTTTTTGAACCAGCCAACGATAAAGTCTATCGCCATCCAACATTCTACGAACTGCCCGACGAGTTGAAGCATATGTAAACTTAATGTTTCAATTTTAAAAATATCTAGCAAAAAAATTTTGTTAAATTGTGAAATTTGTGGTAAAAAAAATGAATAATAATCTAATCCATTAAACACTTTGAATCTCCAACTATTCATAAATAATCAAGTGAAATCTTTGAGAATCTATGAAATCTGTGGCAAAAAATTTGTGTTAATTTGTGTAATTTGTGGCAAAAAAAATGAACAATAATCTAATCCAATACATTCTCGGAATTGCCGACAATCCATTAATTCTCGGGCAACGTCTTGGCGAACTTTGCGGTCACGGACCAATTCTAGAAACCGATATTGCAATGACCAACATCGCACTAGATTTGTTAGGTCAAGTGCGAAGTTATTTTCAATATACAGCCCAACTTTCTGGTGACGTAAACGTAACCGAAGACACGATTGCATTTTTAAGAAACGAACGAGAATATCGCAATATTTTGTTGGTTGAACAGCCAAATACTGATTTTGCCTATTCAATAACAAGACAGTTTTTGTTTGATGTTTATCATTTGTTATTATTAAATGAGTTACAAAATTCTAAAGATGAAATCTTACAAGCAATTGCTAAAAAAAGTATTAAAGAAGTAACCTATCATGTGCGTTTTTCATCAGATTGGATTATTCGGTTAGGTGATGGAACGGATGAAAGTAAAGAGAAAATGCAAAATGCAATCAATGATTTATGGACTTTCACAGACGAATTATTTCATCAAACCGAGGTCGATATTGAAATGGTAAAACAAGGAATTGGTGTTGACGTTACTAAATTAAAAGAAATTTATTATAAAAAAATAACAGATATTTTAGACGAAGCAACATTACAAACACCCGAATCAAAATATTTTCAAAAAGGTGGAAAACTCGGAATTCATAGCGAGCACATGGGGTATTTGTTAGCCGATATGCAATACATGCAACGCAGTTTCCCAAATATGAGTTGGTAAAAAAAGTATTCAGTCACAGTTTTCAGTTAGCAAAACTTAATGAAACTTAATTTCTCAATGGTTTAAAATTATAAATGACAAAAACAGTTCAAATAAAAGATATATTAAAATCGGTTTCCGATCCAGAAATTCCCGTTTTATCCATCATGGAAATGGGAGTAGTACGTTCATACGAAGTAATTAATAATATTGTAGAAGTTACCATAACGCCAACTTATAGTGGTTGCCCCGCAATGGACGTAATTGGCGAAGACATCAAAAAAGCATTCGCAAATGAAGGATTTGAAGCAAAAATAAAATTAGTTTTAGCACCTGCTTGGACAACCGATTGGATAACACCAACAGGAAGATTAGCACTCGAAAAATACGGAATCGCATCGCCACTCGAGCCAGAAGCCGATAAAGATGCCTTATTAGGAAATAAAAAAGTAGTTAAATGTCCGCAGTGTAAGTCATTGAATACAAAATTAGTAAGTCAATTTGGTTCTACAGCTTGCAAAGCCTTTTTTCAATGCGAAGATTGCCTAGAACCTTTTGATTATTTCAAATGCCTGAAATAAAAATTAAACTTGGTTTGAAAATTAAACTTTTAAACCTTTAAACTTTTAAACCTTTTAAATGAGTTCAATACTTTTAAAAATAGAAAACCAAATCGCATTTATTAATTTAAATCGACCAGATGTCTTCAATAGTTTCAATCAAGAAATGGCATTTCTAATGCAAGACACTTTAGATATTTGTGCCAACGATAACAACATCAGAGCCATTATAATCACCGGAAACGGAAAAGCATTTTGCGCTGGTCAAGACATTGGCGAAATTACCAATCCAGAATTAAATCCTGGTTTTCGAAAAATTCTTGACGATCATTACAATCCAATCATTACCAAAATCCGAACTATCGAAAAGCCAATTATTGCCGCTGTAAATGGCGTTGCCGCTGGAGCTGGAGCTAATATTGCTTTAGCTTGCGATATTGTTTTGGCTTCTGAAAATGCCAGTTTTATCCAAGCATTTAGCAAAATTGGATTAATTCCAGACAGCGCAGGAACATTTTTCTTGCCAAGATTAATCGGAATGCAAAAAGCAACTGCATTGATGATGTTAGGCGATAAAGTCACAGCACAAGAAGCCGAAAGTTTAGGAATGATATACAAATATTTTCAAGCCGATATTTTCGAAGATGAAGTTCTGAAAATGGCAAATACATTAGCAAATATGCCAACAAAAGCATTAGGTTTAATTAAAAAATTAATGAATCAATCAATTACTAATAATCTTGAACAACAATTGCAATTAGAATCTGATTTGCAAATCCAAGCTAGTGATACCAACGATTATAAAGAAGGTGTAACTGCTTTTGTAGAAAAAAGAAAACCAATTTTTAAAGGAAACTAAATTTCAAACTTTGTGTACTTTGTGAAAACTTTGTGCACTTTGTGGTTAAAAAACAACTATGAACGTAACAATAATCGGTTCAGGAACAATGGGAAGCGGCATCGCACAAGTTGCAGCAACTTCGGGTTGTGCTGTAAAACTTTTCGATACCAATAATGACGCTTTATCAAAAAGCAAAACCAATCTTGAAAATACTTTAACAAAACTAGTCGAAAAGGGCAAAATAAATGTTGATGAAAAATCTCGAATCCAACATAACATTTCCTACATTAATAATTTAAACGAATTATCTGATGCAGATTTAGTTATCGAAGCAATCATCGAAAATTTAGAAATCAAACAAAAATTATTTTCAGATTTAGAGAAAATAGTTTCCAAAAGTTGCATTTTAGCATCCAACACATCATCATTATCCATAACATCAATTGCAGCTTCTTGTCAAAAATCAGAACGAGTAATCGGAATACATTTCTTCAATCCAGCACCATTAATGCAGTTGGTCGAGGTCATTCCAGCAATTCAAACAAGCAACGAAATCCTGCAAAAAACAACACAAATTATTTCCGATTGGAAAAAAGTGGTCGCAGTAACGAAAGATACTCCAGGCTTTATCGTAAACCGAGTAGCACGACCATTTTACAGCGAAGCAATTCGAATGTACGAAGAAGGATTTACCGATTTCCAAACTATCGATAATGCAATGAAAACCGTTGGAAATTTCAAAATGGGACCATTCGAATTAATGGATTTCATAGGTCACGATGTAAATTACACCGTTACCGAAACTATTTTTACAGCGTTTTATTTCGATCCAAGATACAAACCTTCATTCACTCAAAAGCGATTGGTTGAAGCTGGATTTTTGGGTAGAAAATCAGGTCGAGGTTTTTATGATTATTCAAAAGAAATGTCAAATTCAAACCAAACCAGCGAAAAACCAAAACAAATTTTCGACAGAATAATCGTTATGCTCATCAACGAAGCAGCCGATGCCTTATTTTTGAATATTGCTTCCGCAAAAGACATAGACAATGCCATGACCAAAGGCGTAAATTACCCCAAAGGATTACTTGCTTGGGCTAACGAACTAGGGATTAATTGGGTTGTAAATAAATTAGATGATTTGTACAACGAATACCACGAAGATCGTTATCGTTGCAGCCCAATTTTGCGAAAAATGAATAGACTAAACAAAAAATTTGAGGTCTAATTTAAAATAAAACTTAGTGAACTTAGTGAAATCTTTGTGCTCTTTGTGGTTAAGAAAAAAATGATAGGAACAAAAATACCATATAAAATGCTTTCGCAAGACAATTACAGTCAATGGCTTGGTATAGAAATTCTCGAATGTGAAATTGGCCGATGTAAAGTCGCCATGACCGTTCGTAAAGAAATGCTTAACAGTATGAGCAAAGCCCACGGCGGAATTACATACAGTCTAGCCGACACCGCTTTTGGATTCGCTTCCAACACACACGGGAAATTCGCGGTTTCCATCGAAACCTCGATTAACCATATCGAAGCTGTAAATGAGGGTGATTATTTGGTAGCAGAAAGTGTAATCGAAAAAGTAAATAATAAACTTGGATTTAATATAATTGAAGTAAAACGAGGCGATGAATTGGTAGCGCTTTTCAAAGGCGTAGTTTATAGAACCAATAAAGATTGGGAAGAATAGTTTTTTTAGGAGCGAATGGCTTGGGCATTTTCAGTGATGGCAATTCCCGCTTTCCGTTTCAATCTTTTCTTTTTTTAAAGAAAAAAAAGAAAAGGATTTTCACTTCAATCGGGGCTAAAAAAGTAAATGTATTGAAAAAAAGTAGAAATTAAATTAAAAAAATGATTGATAATATATCTAGCAATCCAAATTCAAAAAGCCCCTCCTTTGGAGGTGTTGGGGAGGCTTACATCATAGACGGAGTTCGAACTCCAATAGGAAGTTATCAAGGCAGTTTATCATCAGTTCGTGCAGATGATTTAGGTGCATTAGTTATTAAAACTGTT
>JAYVHB010000096.1:0-2535 GCA_043771555.1 Flavobacterium sp.
TAAACTTAACTTTTCTAATTGAATATCCATGATTATACAATTTTAATACTTCCATTTCCAATCTGGTCACAAATATACTGACCATTTTGGCAATGTCCAACTAATTCGTCCTTAATAAATTGCATAACTTTTAGTTTATCCACAAATGGGTATAAAACATGGACATTTGCTCCTGCATCGAGCGTAAAACAAACGGGTATTTGGGTTTGTGTTCTAAATTTCCAAATTTTGTTAATAATCTCCAAAGTATTGGGTTTCATTAATATAAAGTATGGCATCGAAGTCATCATCATTGCATGCAATGTTAGTGCCTCGCTCTCTACAATAGCCATAAATTGTTGCAAATTGCCAGTTTGCAAAACTGTTTTTAAAGCTGCCAAATTATCGTGTGCTTGTTCAAACCGCCTTTCGGCAAAAGGATGCCCAATCATTAAATCGTGTCCTAATGTACTCGAAACTTGTTTTTCGCCCTTATCCACCAACAAAATTGTGTCTTGATAATTCTCGAAACAATTAGCAATTTTTGCATCAAATAGGACTCCATATAAATCGTTACTTTTTGCAATAGTATCGTTTTTGCCCCAACAAACTACTTGTCCTGTTATGCTTCTGCAGGCACTGCCAGAACCCAATCGTGCCAAAAAGGATGCTTTTGCCAAAAAATATTCGTCGGTTATGTTTGGAAACAACAACCTTTCTAAACTCATAATATTAACCGACAATGCCGCCATGCCCGATGCCGACGAAGCAATGCCCGAGCTGTGAGGAAACGTGTTTTGGGTATCGATATGTAAACTATAATCGAACAAAAAAGGACAATAAATTGCAATTCGTTCCAAAAATTTTTGAATTTTTGGTCTAAACTCTGGTTTTGGCTGTCCTTCAAATAGTAACTCAAATTCAAAATTATTGGATTTTAATCTTTTTTTAAAACCAAATTTAGTGATTGTTTTGCAACTATTTAACGTTAAACTTATCGACGGATTAGCTGGGATTTGATTCTTTTTTTTGCCCCAATATTTAACCAAGGCTATGTTACTTGGTGCACTCCATTCAAAATTACCACCACCAACTATTTGGTTTGTGTCCTGACAAATAAAATCTAATTCTGTAAACATTAATCTTTGATATTTTAGCAAAGGTACAAATTTAGAATTTACTCGAAACCTGTTCTTTTAATTTATTGTATCAATTCATAAAGTATTAAATTATCTAAATTTTTAATATTTTTTTTGGGCTTTTAAGTATTTTAAGTTATCGTTTATTATATTTGCAATGCATGAAAGCTAAAAATAATCCATTTAATTTTATTTTTGCTGGAATAGTATTGTTCACCATACTTTTTCAGTCGGTGCATTCGTATGACCATTTGTTCCAACTAATATCACAACAAGTTTGTGAACATGAACACCATAAAGAAGGAAGTTATTTAACACATTCGCACAACAATTTCGAAAATTGTTTTGTTTGTGAGTATTCTTTTAGTGCCTACAAATCTTCAGATTTTTTTGTTTTTGATATCAATAAATTACAACTTTTTATTAGTTATAATTTTACCTATTTCAAAGAAATTTCGATTCTTTTTAAAGGAAGTCTCTTCGCACTTCGTGCACCTCCATTAGTTTAAATTTTTAGTAACCAAATCGTTTTCAATATCTTAAAAACGGTTTGTTTAAAACTTTTAAACACAAATAATGCGCAAAATATTTTTTATTATTTTGTTTGTTTTTGTGTATTGTGTTAATGGATTTTCACAACACACAATTATTGGCAAAACAATTTCTCAAAATCAAAAAACTCTTGTCGGAACCCATATTCATATAGGTTTCAAGACGGTTTCAAGTGATTCTAACGGTGAATATAAAATTATAAACATATCTAATGGTATGACTAAAATTCATGTGTCGTATGTTGGCTTTCAATCTGTAGATACCGTTATTAACCTAGTTAGCGATATCAAATTAAATTTTGTTTTGAAGCCAAACACAACCAATCTTAAAGAGATTTCGCTTAGTAATACCGAAAAAACTATCATTAAGTCGGTTTTAGAAAAAAACATAAAAGCGGATATTATCGAAAAATATAGTAGCCAATCGCTGGGTGATGTTCTAAAAGAAGTGGCAGGAGTTTCGAGTATAAAAACAGGAAGTACTATCGTAAAACCTATAATAAATGGGTTGTACGGAAGTCGAGTTTTGGTTTTGAGCAATAATGTGCGTATCGAGGATCAAGAATGGGGAACGGAGCACGCACCTAATTTTGATATAAATTCTGCTGGAAAAATAACCATAATCAAAGGAGCTTCGGGCTTGCAGTATAGTGGCGATGCAGTCGGTGGTTTGGTTATTATCGATCCAATTGTTTCTAGAGTTGATACACTTTTTGGCAAAACGATTTTTAATTATGATTCTAACGGCAAAGGTGGTTCGATGAGTTCTAGTTTACACAAAGGCAATCCGCAAGGATTTAGTTGGAACGCTCTAACAACACTAAAGTATATTGGAGATCGTGAAGCTCCTGACTATATTTTATCCA
>JAYVHB010000097.1:0-45075 GCA_043771555.1 Flavobacterium sp.
GATACGCCAAGCCAAGGTTTAAAAACATCTTTACTAATTACAACTATTTGTTTGTTCTTTTTTGGCTATTTCAAAGCCAAAGTTACAGGTCAAAACCCACTAAAAGGCGCAGTAAAAGTTACAGCAATAGGATTAATAGCAGCTGGAGCTGCTTATTTTGTCGCAATTGGTTTTGAAGGTTTCTTTAAATAATTATTTTTAACTAAAGTTTACTATTTTCAAATTTAAAATTAAGTAATTTCGTATTTTTAAAATAAATCAATGAAAATTGCAATTGTTTGTTATCCAACCTTTGGCGGAAGCGGTGTCGTTGCTACAGAATTAGGTCTGGAACTTGCCAATCGAGGTCACGAAATCCATTTTATAACCTACAGACAACCCGTACGCTTGGCATTACTCAACCCAAATGTCCACTACCATGAAGTAAATGTGCCTGAGTATGCCTTGTTTCATTACCAACCCTACGAGCTAGCACTTTCGAGCAAACTTGTCGATATGGTCAAGTTGTATAAAATTGAATTGTTGCATGTACATTATGCCATTCCGCACGCCTATGCGGGTTATATGGCAAAGCAAATGCTAAAAGACGAAGGAATTCATATACCAATGGTTACCACGTTGCACGGCACTGATATTACTTTGGTAGGCAATCATCCAAATTACAAAACCGCAGTAACGTTTAGCATTAATAAATCGGATGTGGTGACATCGGTTTCGCAAAGTCTCAAAGACGACACACTCAAATTATTCCATATAAAAAAGGAAATTCATGTCATTCCTAATTTTATCGAGTTAGAAAAAGTTCGTAACGAATCGACCATTACTTGCGAACGTTCTATAATGGCAAAACCGGAAGAACGAATTATTACACACATCAGTAATTTCAGAAAAGTAAAACGAATTCCAAATGTAATTGGTATTTTCAATTTGATCCAGAAAGCGATTCCCGCAAAACTCATGATGGTAGGTGATGGTCCCGAAAAAGAAAAAGCCGAAAATTTGTGTCACAAACTCGGAATTCAAGACAAGGTCATTTTCTTTGGAAACAGCAACGAGATTGATAAAATCTTGAGTTATTCCGATTTATTTCTATTACCTTCAGAAACCGAAAGTTTTGGTCTAGCTGCACTCGAGGCAATGGCATGGTCAGTTCCTGTAATTTCTAGTAATTCTGGAGGTTTACCCGAAGTAAATTTTGATGGACAATCAGGCTATTTGAGTAACGTAGGTAATATTGAAGAAATGGCAGCAAATGCATTGAAAATTCTACAAGACGAATCGACTTTAAATAAATTCAAAGAAAACGCGTTATCTATAGCTAACAAATTTGATATCAAAAACATTTTGCCAATTTATGAAGCATTATATCAAGATGCCTTAAAAAACAAATCATGAAAAAAATAGTTTTTATCTTTGTAAATTTATTCTTAATTTCATGCGCAACTACTTCAAATAAAAATAGTTCGAGTGCTTTATATGAAGTATTAATACAAGAAAAAGCTGGTGGTGCTCCAATTCGTTTTTTCGAAATTTTATCAGAAGAAAGTGAAATAAAAATGTTGCTAACAGATGATAATTTAAAAAATAAAATAAAAGCTTCCGATTTAAAAACCTGCAATTTCGTAATTCTTAATCTTGGCGAAAAACCTTCAGATGGCTATACCATTTCGATTTCAAAAATTGAAGAAACAGATAAAAATATTATAATTTACACACAAGAAAATACACCTCAAAAACAGATGCCAGTTATAGATGTGATGCCATATCCGTTTATGATTGTAAAAATAAATTCGAAAAAAGAACTTATTTTTAAATAAAAAATCCTGACTAATCAGGATTTTTTGTTTAGTTAAATTTATAGCGAACACCCAAAGCGATATCGGGACCAAAATTATCGTTTCTATAATTACTGGAGTTAAAATACAGTTCGGGACGTAAGTCAAGCGAAACCTGCAACGGAATATCAAAATTATATTCAATACCCAAATCGCCAGCTACAAATAAAATCGTTCCAGAATCTTTTCCGAAGCCTTTTTTATCAAATCTCCACGTTCCAAAACCACCACCAACGCCAGCGTACCAATTAAATCCATTATCAATATCCCAAACCCATTGATGAATTCCGGTAAGTTTCAATGCGGCAATGTCTCTAGAAGTGCGCCAGCCCAAATCAAACTCCAATCGCTTGTCATTTTTTATAGCACGTTGGTACGAAATTTCGGCACCAAAACCATCATTACTGCCCAATCGCAAACCAATTGCATTTTTTGACAAATCTTGTGCATACAAGTTTACTGACAATGCAATAAGAGGCATTAAAATTAGCATTACTTTTCTCATAATAATTTTTTTTTATTTGTACAAAGATAACTTTAAATGATGCATTTTATTGTAATATATTTTTTTTTTGTTAGTAAATCAAAAAATCTAATCTTCAAATAATCGAACAATCCAAAAAAAATCTATATTTGTTTCAAACTAATAGCAATGGCTGGTAATAGCTACGGAACACTTTTCAGACTAACTACATTTGGCGAATCGCATGGCGAGGCACTTGGCGGTATTATTGACGGTTGTCCACCCAATATCAAACTCAATTTTGAAGCCATTCAATTGGAAATGGATCGCCGTAAACCAGGTCAATCGCAAATAGTTACCCAACGAAAAGAAAACGACGAAGTACAATTTTTATCAGGCATATTTGAAGGCAAAACCACTGGAACTCCTATAGGTTTTATTATCCCAAATACCAATCAGAAATCCAATGATTATTCACATATAAAAGATTCCTATCGTCCAAGCCATGCCGACTTGGTGTATGAGCGCAAATACGGAATTCGAGATTATCGCGGTGGCGGTCGCAGTTCGGCCCGCGAAACAGCTAGTAGAGTAGTGGCAGGAGCTATTGCAAAACAAATGTTGCCAGAAATCAAAATCAATGCATTTGTATCGGCAGTTGGTGAAATCAATCTCGAAAAACCTTATCAAGAACTCGATTTTACTTTAACAGAAACCAACGATGTACGCTGTCCCGATGCTGCTACTGCAGATAAAATGGAAAACCATATTAAGGAAATTAAGAAACAAGGCGATACCGTTGGCGGAATCATAACTTGTGTTATTCAAAATGTACCAATTGGTCTTGGCGAACCCGTTTTCGACAAGTTACATGCCGAGTTGGGTAAAGCCATGTTGTCTATAAACGCTGTTAAAGGCTTCGAATATGGAAGCGGTTTTCAGGCTGCAACCATGAAAGGAAGCCAGCACAATGACCTTTACAACCAAAACGAAACCACCAAAACCAACAATTCAGGAGGCATACAAGGCGGCATCAGCAACGGAATGGATATTTACTTCCGAGTAGCTTTCAAACCAGTAGCCACCTTAATTCAAACACAAGACGTACTAACCAATACCAATCAAATCGTTGCCCAACAAGGCAAAGGCCGCCACGATCCCTGCGTAGTTCCAAGAGCCGTTCCTATTGTAGAAGCTATGGCCGCACTCGTACTTGCCGATTTTTATTTACTTAACAAAATGTATTAATTTTTTTTAGGAGCTAATCCCGCTATCCACTGCAATCTTTTTTTTCGCTTGCTTCGCCGCTCAAAAAAAGGATTTCCGTTTCTATCGGGGCTAAAAACCAACATAACTCAAACAACCTACAATGTTTTCAACAGAAACAAAATCCGAAACCAAAAAATCCATTTTTGCCAACCTAACCACACAAATTTTAATAGCCATGTTGCTTGGTGCTTTGCTTGGTATTTTTATTCATAAAAACTACGATGTTGCCCAAGCCAAAACCTTTAGCGGCTATATCAAAATGTTGGCAACCATATTCATACGATTGGTGCAAATGATAATCTCGCCATTGGTATTTACGACTTTAGTTGTCGGCATTGCAAAACTAGGCGATATCAAATCGGTAGGACGAATAGGCGGCAAAGCAATGGGATGGTTTTTTACAGCATCTTTTATTTCCTTATTAATAGGGATGTTTTGGGTTAATTTTTTCGAACCAGGCGTCGGACTAAAATTAATAGATATCGACCCAATAACCGCTGCCGAAGTAACCGATAAAACCCAAAATTTCTCGGCACAAAATTTCATTGAGCATATCATTCCAAAAAGTATTGTGGAAGCTATGGCAACCAACGAGATTTTACAAATCGTTATTTTCTCTATATTTTTTGGATTGGCAGCGGCATCCATAGGCGATTATGTAAAACCTGTCGTTTCGGCACTTGACAAAACATCACATATAATTCTCAAAATGGTCAACTACGTCATGAAGTTTGCACCCATCGGAGTATTTGGTGCTATTGCAGGCGTTTTTGCCATAAAAGATGTAAATGATTTATTATTAACCTATGCCAAGTTTTTTGGTTCCTTTCTGGTAGGAATAGGTTCGTTATGGTTTTTCTTGTTGGCGGTAGGATTTTTGTTTTTAGGATCTCGAATGAAAACCTTATTGCAACATATCATAAGTCCATTGGTTATAGCTTTTGGAACTACAAGCTCCGAAGCTGTTTTCCCAAAACTAACAGAAGAGTTAGAGCGTTTTGGTGTGAAAGACAAGATTGTCTCGTTCATGTTGCCTTTGGGTTATTCTTTCAATCTAGACGGAAGCATGATGTACATGACTTTTGCCAGTATTTTTATAGCACAAGCATCAGGAATTCATTTGGATATTCCAACCCAAATGACCATGTTATTGGTTTTAATGCTTACCAGCAAAGGTATTGCAGGCGTACCACGAGCAAGTTTAGTTGTGGTAGCCGCCACTTGTGGCATGTTTGACATTCCCGTGGAAGGCATCGCTTTGATATTACCAATAGATCATTTTTGCGATATGTTTCGTAGTGCAACTAATGTGTTAGGGAATGCACTTGCGACAAGCGTTGTAGGAAAATGGGAAAAAGAGTAGTATTTTAAAAAAAATATTTTTACTTTTACAAAAACTTTTAAAAACATTATTATGAAAAAATTATTACTATTATTATCATTATCACTGAGTTTAGCAGTAAATGCTCAAGTTCCCAATTGTACAACTCAAGTTGCTCCCGCAGATTTAGCTACAAATGTTGTCGTTAATGTAACTAACAATTCTGTACCACTTTCTTGGACTTTGCCCGTTGGTGGAACAGCTGCAACTGGAATTAAAATTAAATTTGGTCCAAATATTGCTGCCCCACTTCCTGTTTTAGGTACTTTAGCAGCTACTTCAACTGGAGTAAATATTACAGGTCTTTTATCAAACACAACTTATTATTGGCAAGCATTAGCAACTAATGCAACTGGAGATGCAGTTGGTTGTACACCTTATTTTACTTTTACTACCCAAACCTTTACAAATGCTCCAGATTGTACAATAGGTGCTCTATATCCCACAGCAACTTATACAGTTCCAGTTTGTAATGGTGTTGCTGTAAATACTATTGTTACAGATGCTTATGCTGGCGAATATGCTAGAGTAAATGTAGTGGCAGGTAATACTTATACTTTTGAAACTTCTAATTTTGCAGATTATATCAAGATTGCAACTAATCCTGTAGCACCTGCTGTACCTGTAATCGTTGCACAAGGTGCTGGTTCAGTAGTATATACTCCTGCAGCTTCTGGTGTGATAAGATATTATATTCATACAGATGAGTTTTGTGGATCACAAGATACAAATCGTGCAAGAACTGTAGTTTGTATAACGCCCGCATTGGCTGTTGAATCTTTTGATGGAAGTGTAAATATTTCTGTAACACCAAACCCTGCCAATAATTTTATAACTGTATCATCCAAAAACGCTTCAATTTCAAATATTGAAATGACAGACATCAATGGTCGTGTTGTAAAAACTGTAAAAACTGGTAATGTAAACGAAGCAAACATTAATATTTCTGAATTATCATCAGGTGTTTACATGTTAAAAATTACCTCTGAAAATGGTGTTGCCATCAAGAAAATTATGAAAAACTAAATTTCAGTTTTTTATTTACAAACTAAATCCTCAAGAAATTGAGGATTTTTTTATGTCAAAAACTTAACTTCCAGCTCATTTGAGGGCAACATACAAGTTTTTTGTTTACCAAACCATTTGTACCTATTTTTGGCTACAAGATCATAAAGTAGGTTTCGTAATCCAGTAGGCAAAATTTTAAAAATAGCCCCAAAATGAAAAATACCACCTAAGTTTTTTGCAATTTGCAAAACAGCATCTGATTTGTAATAATAAGCTATTTGAGGTTCGTAAAGCACAACACTATCAATATTTTGATTGGCTATACCAATGTGTTTTATAATTTTAAAACCCAAATCTGATTGTATTGCTACAAACCTAAAAACATCTTTTTGGTCATGTTTTATAACAAATTGTACCGAAGCATTACATAAATTACAAACGCCATCAAAGAGAATGATTTTTTTATCTGCAGGCAAATCATAAATTTCCATAAGTTGCATTTTGTAATTAAACTATTCTTTTTAGTCTTAGTTATCTTTTAAAAAAAAATCCGTTGAGTTAGCACTAAACGGATAAATTTCTTTGATAAAGACGTTACAAATGAATCACTTCGCCATAGGCATCGGCAACCGCTTCCATAACGGCTTCGCTCATGGTTGGGTGCGGATGTATGGTTTTTAAAATTTCGTGACCTGTAGTTTCTAGTTTTCGGGCAACAATAGCTTCAGCAATCATGTCGGTAACGCCTGCGCCAATCATGTGGCAACCCAGCCATTCGCCGTATTTGGCATCAAAAATTACTTTTACAAATCCGTCGGGCGTGCCTGATGCTTTTGCTTTTCCAGATGCTGAAAACGGAAATTTCCCGATTTTCAATTCATATCCTTTTTCGCGTGCTTGTTTTTCGGTCAAACCTACCGAAGCAATTTCTGGCGTAGCATAGGTACAACCCGGAACGTTTCCATAATCAATAGCATCTACATGCATTCCTGCAATTTTTTCGACACAATTAATCCCTTCAGCAGAAGCAACGTGCGCCAAAGATTGCCCGGGCGTAACATCGCCAATTGCGTAATAACCCGGAATATTGGTTTGCGAAAAAGTGTTAACCAAAATCTTGTCTTTATCGGTTGCAATACCAACTTCTTCAAGACCTATATTTTCAATATTTGTTTTTATTCCAACTGCCGAAAGTAAAATATCGGCTTCCAAAACTTCTTCGCCTTTTGCTGTTTTTACAAATGCTTTTACGCCATTTCCAGAAGTATCTATTCGTTCTACGGATGAAGATGTCATGATTTTCACTCCTGCTTTTTTCATAGAGCGTTCCATTTGTTTGGAGATATCTTCGTCTTCTACAGGCACAATGTTTGGCATAAATTCTACGATAGTTACATCGGTTCCCATCGCATTATAAAAATGAGCAAACTCAATACCAATGGCTCCAGAACCTACAATAATCATCGATTTTGGTTGGCTTGGTAAAGTCATCGCTTGTCGGTAACCTATAACTTTTACGCCGTCTTGTGGTAAAGAAGGCAACTCTCTTGATCGAGATCCTGTAGCAATAATGATATGATCTGCCGAATATTCGGTTACTTTATTAGTGGCGTCTGTAACATCAATTTTTTTACCTGGTTTGAGTTTACCAAAACCATCTATGACATCAATTTTATTTTTTTTCATTAAGAACTGAACACCTTTACTCATATCGGCAGCAACGGTTCTTGAACGATTTACTACCGCATTAAAATCTTTGTCGTATTCTTTTATTATTAAACCATAATCTGACGCATGTTTCAAATAATCAAATACTTGAGCTGACTTAAGTAACGCTTTAGTTGGAATGCAACCCCAATTGAGACAAACGCCACCAAGACTTTCTTTTTCGATTACTGCCACTTTAAAACCTAGTTGTGATGCTCTAATTGCGGTTACATATCCGCCTGGACCACTTCCTAAAACTATAATATCGTATTTCATAATGTTGTTTGTATGTACATTTTTTCTGTTAGCGAATTTAAGGAATTATTTTAAATTCTAAATTAAATTTGTTCTAAAGATGCAATCAAGTTGTCAACGGCTATTTTTTGGTCGAAATATTTAATTTGCAAAGCCGAATTTTCGCCCATTCGAACATAATATTCCAATCCTTTTTTGGCAAAAAATAGTTTGTGAAAAGTTGATAACTCACAAATTTCAGAGAAAACACTATGAAAATTCATGTCGAAATAAGCTTGCCATTCGCGTTCGTCTTTGTCTTCAACAAACGGGAAAACAGTTTTTTGGCGCACATGCACCATTTCGTGTTTGAACAAGGCTAGCATCAGCGGAAGCGGAAATTCGAACGTATTTTCAGGAATCCGAAGCACTTGCGGTTCGCCAAAGTTGCCTTCGGTAGTCATTAATATAAAATCGGGTTTTGCAACTTCTCGAAGTTCGATGGCTTTTAAATTTTCGGTTTCGAGATTGTATTTTTTTAGCAACCAATGCGCACACTCGATGGTTCGTCCTTGCAAGTGAAAATCATGAACTTTTGCGGTTACTTTTTCGAATTTCATTTCAATAACTGGCTAATTTTTTAATAACAGAAACTATGGTAGTTGCTATAATTGCTCCTATAAACGCCAAAAACATATCTTTTTGGGCATCCCAAATATCGCCTTGCGAACCCAGATAGGCATCGCCTTGTGCCTTGAAAAAAATATCTGCAACAGCCCATTCGATTAACTCGTAAAAACCACTTACCGACAAGGTAATTTCTATGGGAAGTGTCCAAGCTACCCAAGTTGGAAATTTAAGCCAACGCAAAAAAAGTTCGCGCATCGGGTAGGCGAGCAGAAACCCAAAGCTAAAATGCACAATACGATCATACTGATTTCTAGATAAGTCTAAAGCATCTTTGAGCCAGTATCCAAACGGATTTTCGGCATAAGTATATTTGGAACCATACACATGCAGGCATAAATAAACACAAATAAGCAAGTAGCTCAAATCGCTGAAAATGAATTTTTTATAACTAAAAATCAGAAAACCTAAAAACAGAAAAACCAAAGTATTTTCTAGAAACCAGTTTGCCGTATCGGTATTTCCTACAAAGGAATTGATCCAACATATTGAAAAAAATACAATAAACGATTTTAACCAGTTATTGGTTTTTAAGGATTCTTTGTGTTCTGAAATTGCAAGTGTAAATGACATATTCTAAAATATTTTAAATTGAAACTTCGACTGCAAACTGCGAATCGTATAATTTTTTATAATAACCGTCTGATTTTTGTATTAATGCATTATGATTACCTTCTTCAATAATCAATCCTTTGTCCATCACAATAATTTTATCAGCATTGACGATGGTTGCCAATCGGTGGGCAATAACAATTGAAGTTCTATCTTTGGTTATGGTTTCGGTGGCATTTTGAATCAGTTCTTCGCTATACGAATCGATAGACGAAGTGGCTTCATCCAAAATCAAAATACTTGGATTGCTTACATAAGCTCGCAAAAAAGCAATCAATTGGCGTTGTCCTGACGATAGCATGACGCCACGTTCTTTTACATTATATTCATATCCGTCTGGCAAACTTAATATAAAATCATGAATTCCTATTTTTTTGGCGGCAACAATCACAATTTCTTTAGTAATTTCGGGATTATTGAGTGTAATATTATTCAGAATAGTATCGGCAAACAAGAAACCATCTTGTAAAACAACGGCTATTTGTTTCCGAATTGACGAAAGCGAATAGTCGTTAACATTATGATTATCAATATAAATACTTCCAGAATTGATTTCGTAAAAACGATTGAGCAAATTGATAATTGTAGATTTTCCGGCACCAGTTGCGCCAACAATAGCGATAGTTTCGCCAGCTTTGACATTGAAGTTGATGCCTTTTAGAACTTCTTCATTTTCGAGATAACCAAAGCGAACGTTTTCGAAACGAATATTTCCTTCAAAAATAGGTGGTTCAATAGTTCCGTTATCCTGAATTTGATCTTTGGTGTCCAAAATATCGAAAACTCTGTTGGCAGCAATCATTCCCATTTGCATTTCGTTGAACTTATCTGCTATTTGCCGTAACGGGTTGAAAAGCAAGGCAATAAACATAGTATATGAAAACAGGTCGCCAAAAGTGGTAAAAGTATCGCCATTCAAAATTTTAAATCCGCCATAAAGCACCACAAATCCTAGCGTTAGTGACGAAATAATATCTGCAATTGGAAAAAAAATGGAGTTGTACAAGATGGTTTTGATCCAAGCTTTATTGTGTTTGTCATTAATGTCGCTAAATTTTTCGGCTTCAATAGCTTCTCTGTTAAAGAGTTGTACAATTTTCATTCCAGTAACTCGTTCTTGCACAAAGGTATTCATATTGGCAATTTGAGTTCGCACTTCCTCGAAAGCAACTTGCATTTTTTTCTGAAATATTCGAGTAAAAAACACCAAAACTGGCATAGCTACTATTACAATCCAAGTAAGTTTGTAGTTCATGTAGCCCATAAAACCCAAAACGACTACCATTTTCATCAAATCGCTAATAATCATAAAAAGTCCTTGACTGAAAATTTTGGCGATGGCTTCTAAGTCAGACACCGAACGGGTAACTAATTGTCCAACAGGAGCATTGTCATAATATTTCATTTTAAAACTGAGCATGTGCTGAAACAACTTGATACGAATGTCTTTCACGATATCTTGTCCGAGCCAATTGGCCCAATAGACAAAGAAGAATTGGGAAACTACTTCCAGAATCAAAACCAATGCCATCAGGATTATATAGTTTAAAAGTCCTGTTTGATCTTGCGTTTTGATGTAACCATCTACGGTTTGCTTAAGTAAATAGGGACGAAGTGCCGAAAAAACAGACAACGATATTGCAAATATAATCACTCCATAAAACCTTTTCTTGTAGGGTTTTGTAAAGTGCAGGATTCGTTTGAATATGTTGGTGTCGAATGCTTTGGCTTTCATTATTAAATATTAGATTTAAGATTTTAAATATTAAAATTTAGGTTTAAATCTCAATTGTTTTTTTGTCTTTTTTCTCTTCATTTTTCAGCTCATATCTTTTTGTCGCTTATCTCAAGATCTAAATACTCATATTCAATATTCGTGAGAAACAACCCTTTGGCAGGAACTGAAAAACCAGCCTTTTTGCGATCTTTACTTTCAATTATGGCAATAAATTCGGGCAAAGTTACTTTTTCTAATCCAACATTTATTAGGGTGCCAACAATAGCGCGCACCATATTACGCAGGAACCGATCGGCTGAAATGGTAAAAATAATTTTGTTTTCGGTTTGTACACAATTGACTTTGAGTATTTTACAATTGAATGTGGCTACATCTGTATGCACTTTTGAAAAACATTCAAAATCGGTATAGTTTAGCAGCAAACTTGCCGCTTGGTTCATCAAATCGAGATTCAGTTTTTGTAGTAATGTCCAACTGAAATCGTCTTCAAACACATTTTTTTGGGTTGTGATATGATACTCGTAGGTGCGTGATTTGGCATCAAAACGAGCATGCGCTTCGTCTGAAACTTGAATAATATTAAAAACGGCAATGTCTTTTGGAAGAAACGAATTGATTTTATGGAGGATTGTTGGCGCATTTATATCGGAATCGTAATCGAAATGGGCATACATCATCCGGGCATGAACACCAGTATCGGTGCGACCTGCGCCCATACAATCTATGGTTGTGTTTAGGATTGTAGAAAGCGCTTTGTTGAGGGTTTCTTGTATTGAAACAGCATTGGGTTGTTGTTGCCAGCCGTGATAATGGGTTCCGTTATAAGAAAGTTGAATGAAATAGCGCATTTATTAAGTAGGCAGTTATCAGTATTTAGTCTTCAGTTAAGAATTGCAAATGTAGTTAATAAGTATATTTGAATTATCCAAGTTTGGTAGTTTTTATTTAGGATTAGATTGTTTATTTTTGGCGCAAATGCCCTAGCCCAGATGGAAGGGAAAATCCTTTTATTTTGTCCTGAGCTTGCGAAGTGACAAAATAAAAGATTGGAATGACAGCTGGATTGGCTCCAAAGATTTCTCCTACGTCGAAATGACAAATACGAATTTACAATTATTTTGAAAAAAATTTTGCTTTTATCGGATACGCACAGTCATATTGACGATGCGATTTTGAAGTACGCGCAACTTGCGGACGAGGTTTGGCATGCTGGAGATATTGGCGATCAAAAGATTACGGATAGCTTACAGAAAATCAAACCTTTGCGCGCTGTTTATGGCAATATTGACGACAAGTCGGTTCGGATTTTGTTTCCCGTAAACAACCGTTTTTTTTGTGAAGGTGTTGATGTACTGATCACGCATATTGGCGCAAATCCTCGAAGTTTTAACCCAAAATTGAAAGAAGAATTGACTTTGAATCCGCCGAAACTATTTGTTTGCGGCCATACGCATGTTTTGAAAGTTGGGTTTGACAAAAAGCGCAATTTTTTGGAAATGAATCCTGGTGCTTGCGGAATTTTTGGAAGTCATGGTGTTAGAACGATGCTACGGTTTGTGATTGATGGCGAAAGAATTAGTGATTTGGAGGTGATTGAGTTGGGTAATAGATAAAATTTTAATTATATATTTTTTCGAACAAGCCATAATATTTTTCCATAACCACTTTTCGTTTTAGCTTCATGGTTGGAGTAAGATGTCCAGCAGGAACTGTCCATAAATCGGGTGTGAGTTCAAATCGTTTGATTTTTTCCCAGTTGCCAAATTTTTCGTTAATTACATCTATTTCTTGTTGAATTCGGTCTATGACTTGTTGATTGGTTATTATTTCCTCATTTGTATTTCCAATTTCTATTTTATGAATTTTTGCCCATTCTTTAATAAATTCAAAACTTGGTTGTATGAAGGCGGCAGGCATTTTTTGACCATCGCCAATAACCATAATTTGCTCTATAAAACGAGATTGTTTCATTGTGTTTTCGAGCATTTGTGGTGCAATGTATTTCCCTCCAGAAGTTTTAAACATTTCCTTTTTGCGATCGGTAATTTTGAGAAAACCATCAGCACTTATTTCACCAATGTCACCCGTATGAAAATAGCCGTTTTTTATGGCTTCATTAGTTTGTATATCGTCTTTGTAATAGCCCATCATCACGTTTGGACCTTTGCATAAAATTTCGCCATCATCGGCTATTTTTACTTCAACATTGGTTATAACTCGACCTACAGTACCAACTCTAAAGCCTTTATTTTTCATTTCGTTTACTGATATTACTGGCGAAGTTTCAGACAAGCCGTAACCTTCCATAATATTGATTTGCGCTGCTGCAAATACTCTTGCTAATCGTGGTTGTAGTGCTGCACTACCATTAACAATAAGATCTAGTTTTCCTCCTAAACCTACTTTCCATTTACTGAAAATAATTTTTCGAGCGATTTTGAGTTGTGTTTCATACCAAAAACCATTGGCACCATAAGGTTCAAATTTTAAACCCAACTCGACAGCCCAGAAAAATAATTTCTTTTTGATACCAGAAAGTTCGGATCCTTTAGCAATAATCTTGTCATATACTTTTTCTATAAGCCTAGGTACACCAGTCATTACAGTAGGTTGAACCTCTTTTATGTTGTCAGATATTTTCTCGATAGACTCACCAAAATAAATGGCACAGCCCATGTATTGATATATATAGGTTAACATTCGCTCATAAATATGACATATAGGCAGGAAACTTAATGCGCGTCCTGTACCTACTTCAAAAGGTATTCTGATCGCTGAGTCCAACACGTTGGATACAATATTATTATGCGAAAGCATCACACCTTTTGGTTTTCCGGTAGTTCCAGAGGTGTAAATTATGGTGGCTAAGTCCAGAGGTTTTACATTATTTTTTCTGGTTTCTACTTCATTTTGGTTGGATTTATCTTCGCCTAATTGTAGTAGTTCAGACCAGTTTTTGCAACCTTCAATGGTATTGAAAGCGTAAATTTCTTTTAGGCTAGGCACATTATGTTTGATAGCATTTAGCTTACCTAACACTTCATCATCAGATACGAAACAATATTTTGCCTCGCTATGATTTAAAATGTATTCGTAATCTTGTTCGGTTATTGTGGGATAAACAGGCACGTTTTGAGCTCCAGTTTGCAAGATTCCAACATCCATAATATGCCATTCGGTTCGATTGTTAGATGAGATAACAGCAATTTTATCATTAGGTTGCACACCTATTCGTAATAATGCTCTCGAAATAGTATTACCTTTATCTATATACTCTTGCGATGATGTTTTTGTCCAAACGCCGTCTTGCTTGGTTACCAAGGCATCTGGAAGATTGTAGGTTTCTAGTTGATGATATGCAAAATCGAAAAGTCTGGTTATAGTGGTCATTTATGGTTGTTTAATTTTATTGCAAATTAGAAAAAAATAATTTATGCTACAATTTTATTTTATTTTAAATTTAATTGTGCTTAAATATGTAAATTTGCCTTTATTAATTTCTCTTTTAAAAAAATGCTAAAAATTCCAAGATTTACAGAATATAGTGCTCTTTTTTATAGGTTAGGTCTTGCTTATTTTTTTTATTTTGTAGCTAGAATTTTATTTTATTTTTATAATTCTGATATACTAAAAGTCGATTCGGTAGTAGATTTTTTTTCGTTAGCTTTTTATGGTTTGGCTTTTGATACTACTGCAATATTATATGTAAATTTACTTTTTATTGTTTTTTCTATTTTACCTTTCTGGAAAAACACTTCAACAAAGTATCAGAAATTTTTGTTTTATCTTTATTTCTCAACCAATTTTATAGCTTTTTCAACCAATTTTATAGATTTTATTTATTATAAATTTAGTATGGCTCGTACGACAACAGCTGTGTTAAATATTATTGAAAATGAAACCAATAAAACAGCATTGTTTTTTAGCTTTTTGGTAGATTATTGGCATGTTTTTGGGTTGTTGATTTTGTTATGTTTACTTTGGATTTATTTCTATAAAAAAGTTACAGTTTTACAGTCTCAACCTAATAATAAGATTGTTTATTTTGGTTTTTCGACAGTTGCTTTTCTAATAATTGCAACGCTTTGTATTGGCGGAATTCGTGGTGGCGATTTTAATACATCAACACGACCTATAAATTTGTTGGATGCTAGTAGGCATGTGAAGAAAATTGCTCATTCCGACATTGTTCTAAATACACCTTTCGCAATTATTAGGACTTTATTTAGCAATAGCTTCAAAAAACCAAATTATAATGATATATCGGAACAAATAATTACCGAAAAAGTTCAACCAATTAAACAGTATAAAAATAATTCGAGTACAAAACCCAATATTGTGGTTTTTATATTAGAAAGTTACGGTCGCGAATATGTTGGCGCCTTTAATAAACAAATGAATATTAGAGATTATAAAAGTCATACACCGTTTATAGATTCGTTAGCGCAAAAAAGTTTAATTTTCACTAATGCCTATGCCAATGGAAGGCAATCTATTCACGGAATGTCGTCTGTTCTAGCAGGTATACCGGCGTTTAAGGATGCTTTTACTTCATCACCATTTCCGAAACAAAAAATAGAATCATTGGTTTCTACACTTGAAAATATAGGTTATGAAACTTCTTTTTTTCATAATGCTGCTAACGGTTCGATGGGTTTTTTAGGATTTAGTAACATTCTAGGAATTGACAATTATTATGGGCGCACCGAGTTTAATGACGATTCAGAGTTTGATGGTTTTTGGGGAATTTGGGACGAACCATTTTTTCAGTTTATGAAAAAAACTATTGATACTAAAAAAGCACCATTTTTTGCATCAATTTTCACGGTTTCGTCACATAGTCCTTATATAATCCCAGAAAAATATAAAAATAAGTTTAAAGAAGGCGGCGTTCCTATGCATAAATGTGTAGAATATACCGATTTTGCTTTGAAACGTTTTTTTGATGCGGCAAAAAAAGAATCTTGGTTTCAAAATACTATTTTTGTAATGGTTGCAGATCACGGAAATCAAGTTTTTTATGATGAATATAACAAACAAATTAATCGATTTGCCGTTCCAATTTTGTTTTATAAGCAAAACAGTAATTTGCTTGGAGTAGATGGTGATTTGGCACAACAAATAGATATTTATCCTACAATTTTAGATTTAATTGGTTATCCAAAACCTTTCAGAAGCTGGGGTAGAAGCTTGGTAGATAAAAAAATGAGCCAACCGTTTGTGATCAATTCTACTGGTGATATTACCCAATTTATGAAAGGAAATTACATCTGTACTTTTGATGGCCAAAAAGCAATTGGTTTTTATGATAAAAACGATAAAGGTTTAATCACTAATCTGATTTCTAATAAAAATCAAGAAATGATGCAACTAGAAATATCGTGCAAAGCTTTCTATCAAGATTATATGAATAGAATTGTGGATAAACGCATGACTTCTCAGAATTAAAATTATGAAAAAGAAAATAGGAATAGTAATTTTCACAATTGCTTTAATCGTTGCAGGCAAATACGTTTACGATATGCATATCAATCATAATTTTGAAATTATTACGGATGGAAAAGTATATAAATCGGGCGTAATTCCGCCAAATGAAATTGCCGATTATGTAAAAGAATATAAAATCAAATCGATAATAGATTTGCGTTTTCCGGGAACTGCTGATCTTGAAAACAATCCTGAAATTCCATCTGAATTGAAAGCCGAACAAAATGCGGTTGCCAAAATTAAAGGTGTAAAATACTTTAATAATGGATCGGATCAAATTCCAAATCAGAAAAATTTAGACACTTTTTACAAGATCATGGACAAAAAAGACAATTATCCTATTTTAATTCATTGTTTTCATGGAACGGGTCGAGCCGAATTATATTCTGGAATTTATAGAATTGAATACGAAAAATGGACAAATGATGACGCTCGCAATGCAGTAAGAAATTTAATTAAGTTTAGCTCTTTCGACGACGGAAAACCTAAAGGCGAATTTCTAAAGAGCTACAAAAGAAGAAAACAACTTTTGAATAAATAAATATTGTCTTCTACTCTAAAGTTAAAACTCCAAGAATTTCTTCTTCAAGATACGGACCGCCGGGATATTGCGCGGTGTAGTCGAGATTGATCCAGATTTGGTTGTACTCGTCGGTATGGTAATGTATTGATTTTGATTTGCTTTCGGATTTGAAAAGCACTTTTTTGATAAGATAATTGATCGTTTCGAGATCGGCTTTTTCGCCAATGCAAATTTCGGGATAAATATGGGCATTTGTATGAATGAGTCGCGGTGTACCGCCAATTGATTTTACTGCGGCTGCCATCAAAATGGAATGATCGTCGCAATCGCCCGATAAATATTTGAGCGATTCGCTGGCTTTGGCAATATAATTGTTGTTTTTTGGATCGGAAACATAGTTCCATTGCGAATTTATTTTCTTGAAAACGGCAAAGCACTGAATAATCGTTCGGTATTTTTTATATCCTTTTATGTTTTTGAAATCTTGAATTGTGGCTCCAATGGCAAAATCACGAATTCGAGGATTTTCGAATTCAATGGCTTGTATGGTTCTGATTTTGTTTGGAAATGGCAGTAATTTAGAGATAATAAACTCTTGAGGATTTGGGTTGTACGACATATTGTACAGCATGTATTTATAATCTTCTGAAACCCGAACGAAACCATAACCACCAAAAACGGTTCCAATAAAAAGCGATATGATGTAGAAAAAAATAGCAATCAGTATTACTTTTCGCATGGCTCTTAAAAAGAACTGGATAGCAACTAAAATAAATATGAAAAGTAAGATTCGGTCAAGTTGAATTACCCAATTTGGATCTTGTAACGTTTGATGCGCGAAGATGAAAACGGGTATTGTGATAAGGATATTAAGTACGAAAATGATAATAGTATCCCAAGGTTTATTGACTTGAAATTTGGAGTAAATATGTTGTACTTTTTGGGTTGTTTCGTTTATCATCTTTGATTTGAAAAAGCTATACTGCTTTTACAACGTCTGCAAAAGTAGCTTTTTTATCAATAATTTTAAGGTCGAATAATTGATTTTGAATTTTTTCGAATGTTTTTGGAGTTAAATTTTTTTGAGACCATTCGGTTATTGATAACCAATCGTGAATATCTTCTATTTTTAGATTGTATCGATTGGATAAAAGTTGGTCAATAGCTGGAATTTGTTTGAAATGGGATGTTCTTCTGTTAATGATTTCTAAAATTGTTCGAATAGTATTTGAAGAATTTTTAAGAATTTCATTTCGAACAGCAATCACGAAACATGGCCAAGGCGTTGGGCAATCTCCAATCTTCCTGAAAATTCCTTGGTCTACTAGTGGTTTGGTCATGAATCGTTCCCACATAAAATAATCGGCTTTTCCAGAAGTTAAGCTTTCGACAGCGCCATCGATGGTATTTACAATTTCGAATTCGAGATTATCGGTTTCCCAACCTTGATTTTTGGCGTTGACAATTGACATTAAATGCGAACCAGAACCCAATCGAGAAATGGCGGATTTTTTGTTTTCGAGATTAGATAAGTGATAAAAATTGGAATTTGCAGCGACATGAATTCCCCAAACTAATGGACTTTCGACATAAACTTGTACAATTGAACTGTCGTTTCCAGCGACGATGTCTTTTACGATTCCTTCGGTGAGAATTACTGCAATATCTGTTTCGGCGTTGCGAAGCATTTGGCACATTTTGCCTGTTCCTTCGGGAACATTTGTCCATTGCAAATTTATATTTTCTGCTTCGAATTCTTGATTTTCGATGCACAAATGCCATGGCAAATTGAAATGTTCAGGAACGCCAGCGATTTTTATTTTTTTCATAGATTTTGACGCGAAGGCACTAAGTCACTAAGGTTATTTAGAGTTTTAATTCAATAAGTATATTTTAAATTAAATTAGCCACACATTAAAGGATTTTAAAGATTTTATTAAAAAAAATCTGAGCTATTTTGTTTAATCTTTGGCATAAAAAGAATATAGAGTTCTAGGTTAAAATTTTTTTACTATTCATGTTTGCTAACAGAAAACTGTTTACTTAAAACTATTTTCAAGCTGCCACCATTTCCATAAAATACCATCAGTATCTGGATAATCTTCCATAAAACTAAAACCTATTTTTTGTAAAATATGATTAGACGCTCCGTTTTGGGCATGAGTGTAAGCATTCATCTTGTCAATATGCATTTCTTTGAAGCCATAATCTAGCCAAGCTTTTGAGGCTTCGGTGGCGTAGCCTTTGTTCGAAAATTTTTCGTTGATCCGATAGCCATAGTCGAAAAAATTGGTATTTCCGTTTTCGATATGACCCGTTACATATTTTATTCCTGTCCAGCCAATGAGTTCGCCAGTTTCTTTGATAATGGTAGAAAAACGCCCAATATTATGATCTACATATTGCTGTTGCACCATGGCAATATAATCGTACACTTCCCGAATATCAGTTAATGGTTTTTGCCATAAATAGTTATGTACTTCTGGGTTTTTGTCCATATCGAATAGCGCTTCGGCATCTGATTTTTCAAATGGACGAAGAAGAAGTCGTTCTGTTTCTAGGATTAAATTCATTTTTATTTTTTTGGAACGCGGATGAAACGGATTTGATAAATCAAAAACGCAGATTTTCATGGATTTTATTTTGAGTATGATTATTTATAGTTTGAACACAGATTTGAAAAATTAGAATAATTTTAAAAATTTCTCTAATTTCTCAAATTAGTGTTGCTTTTTATTTTATTATTTTTTCTAATGTATACGCAATCAACTCATCAACGGCTTTGTAAGAATCGGAGCTAAAAGTTCCCGAAGCACGATTGGCAATGATGGCGTTTAGCGACAAACAATTATGTCCAAGTAGTTTACCAAGACCATAGATAGCTGCGGTTTCCATTTCGAGATTCGTAATTTTATTTTCATCAAAATTGAAATCCGCTAATTTGTCATTCAAATTTTCATCTTGAATATTCAAACGCAAAACACGTCCTTGTGGGCCGTAAAATCCGCCAGAAGTTCCTGTTATTCCTTTGTGCATTTGATCTGTAAAAATTTTGTTTTCTAAGGTTTCGGAGCAAGCAATCGCATAGGGTTTTCCTTTTCGAGTATCCCAATTGGTATGTTTTTCGAAAGCTTTTTCCATTTCAGTTTCGGTAACAGCATCAATCAAATAGGAGCGAAGCATGTTGTCTAAACCAATGGCATATTTGCTCAAAACAAAACTATCTACAGGAATATCGGCTTGCAACGAACCCGAAGTTCCTATTCTGATAATGTTCAACGACGTAAGATTTTCTTTTATTTCTCTAGTTTCTAGATTGATATTTACTAAGGCATCGAGTTCGTTCATGACGATATCAATATTGTCTGGGCCAATTCCTGTTGACATTACTGTAATGCGTTTGCCTTTTAAAGTTCCGGTTTGGGTTTTAAATTCTCTTTTTTGAGTAGAAAATTCTATCGAATCGAAAGTTTGTGTGATTTTTTCCACACGATTCTGATCGCCAACAAATATGATGTCGTGCGCAATATTTTCGGGACGAAGGTTTAGGTGATAAACGCTTCCGTCGGGGTTTAGTATTAATTCTGATGCTTGTATCATTTTTTATTTTTTTAACCGCAAAGTTCGCAAAGGTTTTCACGAAGTTCACAAGGTTCTTTATTTTTTTTACTGAAAACTGCGACTGTAAGCTGAAAACTATCCACCAACTCGCTTGGTTTTGAATCCTTTTTCTTGTAAAAGCTTCATTATTTTATCACGATAATCACCTTGAATAATAATGGAATCATCTTTGAAAGTGCCGCCAACACTTAATTTGGTTTTTATTTCTTTGGCAAGTATCTTAAAATCTTCGTCGTTTCCTTCGTAGCCTTCAATAATGGTGGTTGCTTTTCCTTTTCGTTTTTCGAACTTACAAATCATAGGTGCTGATTGAACGTATAATTGGTGTTCTTTTACTTGAATTGCTTCTTCTGGAGCAGGTTCGTGATCTGGGAAAAGGTTTTTTAGTTGGTCTTGTAAGTCCATAATTTTATTTCTTTTGGAACGCGGATTAAACGTATATGACTTTTTTGGAACGCGGATTTCAGAAATTTTTTGAAATTTATTATTTATAATGTTTTTTAAAATCATTCGTAAAAATTTTTCTAATAAATTCGGGATCTTTTCCGAAATTTAGTAGTAAACCTACTTCGCAATCAGTTGCTTTTAGGTAATTTAAAAGTTGACATTCATGACCATCAACTATATGTTCGACACATTTTAATTCTACAATAACTGATTTATTTACAATGATATCGGGAATGTATTCTCCAACTATTTCTTTTTTGTAAAAAACGTTTATTTTTTTTTGACTTTCAATTTCAAATCCTCTTTTATTTAATTCTATAAGCATTGAGTTGTGATATACTTTTTCAAGAAACCCGTAACCTAGTTCATTATAAACATCATAAAAAATACCAATTAATGATTTAGTTAATTCTTGATGTGGAAAATTTTTCATTTTTTCTATTTTGACATTTATTTTTTGAACGCAGATTTAAGAAATCATTATAATTTTAAAAATTTCTCTAATTTCTTATATCTGTGTCCTTTTCAGTTCCATTAATAACACACATAAACCAAAAAAGACATCAAGCGAACTCAATGCCTTTAAAATCATATAATTAAATATTACTTTTTGATCAATCCTAAATCGACCAATCGTTCGTACAAGAATTCTCCTGCCGAAATATCGTCGTATTTCTTAGGATTATCAGCATCAATACAATTTTCTAAAACATCAAGACGCATATCGCTTACTGGATGCATAAAAAACGGAATCGAATATCTTGAAGTTCCCCACAATTCTCTTGGTGGATTTACTACTTGATGAATCGTTGATTTCAATCGATTGTTGGTATGTCTTGACAACATATCGCCAACGTTTATTACCAATTCGTCTGGTTCGGCCATAGCATCAATCCATTGACCATCATGATTTTGCACTTGCAATCCTTTGCCTTGCGCACCCATTAACAAGGTAATCAAGTTAATATCGCCATGAGCCGCAGCACGAATAGCATTTTCAGGTTCTGAAGTAATTGGCGGATAATGAATAGGTCTCAAAATCGAGTTGCCTTCATAGCCATATTTATCAAAATAGTGTTCGTCCAATCCTAAATGCAATGCCAATGCTTGCAATACAGAAATCCCTGTTTTTTCGAGCATTTGATACGCTTCTTTTCCTACAACATTAAATCTTGGTAATTCTTTAACTTCTACATTATCAGGATATTCAGAAGCGTATTTGGAATCTTTAGCTACATATTGGCCAAAGTGCCAAAACTCTTTCAAATCGCCTTCTTTTTTGCCCTTGGCATGTTCTTTTCCGAAAGAAACATAACCACGTTGCCCACCAATTCCTGGAATTTCATAGCCATATTTGGTGTCTAATGGTAAGGAGAAAAAATTTCTGATTTCGCCATACAATTCACTTACTAATTGATCATTCAAAAAATGACCTTTCAACGCCACGAAGCCAATTTCTTCGAAAGCTTTTCCGATTTCATTTACAAATTTTTGTTTACGTTCCGGGTTACCCGAAAGGAAATCACGCAAGTCAACACTTGGAATGTTTTGCATTTTACTAAAACTTTATTGTTAATAACTTTGCCTGAATAAAGTCAAGCAATTACAAATATAAATAATTTTTTATTTGAAAAAAGCAAAGTTATCAACAAATCAAAAAAAAGATAGAAAATCTGACAATCCCGCATTTTTTTTATATTTTTGAAGATTATTTTAACAAATCTATAGTTACCTTACAAAAATGAATTTTGAAAGAAAAAATCTTAGTGACAATCAATTATTAGAATTATATAAAAAGCTACTGAAACCAAGACTTATCGAAGAAAAAATGCTTATTTTGATTCGTCAAGGAAAAGTATCGAAATGGTTTTCGGGTATAGGTCAAGAAGCGATTTCTGTAGGAATAACTGCAGTTTTAGACAAAGACGAATATATTTTGCCTATGCACCGAAACCTTGGTGTTTTTACAGGTCGTGATATCCCGTTATACAGACTTTTTTCTCAGTGGCAAGGCAAGGCGAGTGGTTTTACCAAAGGGCGCGATCGTAGTTTTCATTTTGGAACGCAAGAATTCAATATCGTTGGAATGATTTCGCATCTTGGTCCACAATTGGGCGTTGCCGACGGAATTGCCTTAGCCAATAAATTAAAGAAAAACGGGAAAGTAACGGCAGTTTTTACTGGAGAAGGCGCCACTTCCGAAGGCGATTTTCATGAAGCACTAAATATTGCTTCAGTTTGGGATTTGCCCGTGTTATTTGTTATTGAAAATAATGGTTACGGACTTTCGACACCCACAAACGAGCAATACCGTTGCGAAAATTTAGCCGATAAAGGTGTTGGCTACGGTATGGAATCTCATATTATTGATGGAAACAATATCTTGGACGTTTATAACGAAATTTCAGAAATTGTTGCAACCATGCGAATCAATCCTAGACCTGTTTTATTGGAGTTTAAAACCTTCCGTATGCGCGGACACGAGGAAGCAAGCGGAACCAAATATGTTCCTCAAGAATTGATGGACATGTGGGCTGCCAAAGATCCAGTAGATAATTATAAAACTTATTTGACCAAGCAAAATATTCTTACGGAAGCTTTAGATGAAGAATTTAAAGCAGCTATAAAAACAGAAATTGATAATCATTTGCTGATGGCAAACACCGAAGCCGAAATTGTCGCCACTTATGAAGACGAGTTAAATGACGTGTATAAACCTTTTGATTTTAAAGAAATTACGCCAAGCGAAGAAGTAGAAAAAATTCGGTTTATAGATGCCATTTCCCAAAGTTTGTCTCAATCCATGTTAAAATACTCAAACTTGGTAATCATGGGACAAGATATTGCAGAGTATGGTGGTGCTTTCAAAATTACTGACGGATTTGTTGAAGCTTTCGGAAAAGAGCGAGTTTTGAACACACCAATTTGTGAAAGTGCTGTCGTTTCTGCAGGAATGGGATTGTCTATCAATGGTTATAAAGCAATTGTTGAAATGCAATTTGCCGATTTCGTTTCGACGGGTTTCAACCCAATTGTAAATCTTTTGGCAAAATCACATTATCGTTGGTTAGAAAATGCCGATGTTGTGGTAAGAATGCCTTGTGGCGGCGGAACTCAAGCGGGACCATTTCATTCGCAAACAAACGAAGCTTGGTTTACCAAAACACCTGGTTTGAAAGTGGTTTATCCAGCATTTCCTTATGATGCAAAAGGATTGTTGAACGCTTCAATTGAAGATCCTAATCCTGTGATGTTCTTTGAACACAAGCAATTATATAGAAGTATTTATCAAGAAGTTCCAAAAGAGTATTATACACTTCCGTTAGGAAAAGCAGCCGTTGTTAAAGAAGGAAACCAAATTACTGTTATTTCCTTTGGAGCTGCGGTGCATTGGGCGTTGGAAACTTTAGAAAAAAACCCAGAAATTTCTGCCGATGTTATTGATTTGCGAACCTTACAACCTTTGGACACAGAAACGATTTACGCTTCGGTAAAGAAAACCAATAAAGTAATAATTTTGCAAGAAGATTCTATGTTTGGCGGTATTGCCAGCGATTTATCAGCCATGATTATGGAAAATTGTTTCGAATACTTGGATGGACCAGTAAAGCGAGTTGCGAGTTTGGACAGTCCAATTCCGTTTACAAAAGCTCTTGAAGATCAATATTTACCAAAATCTAGATTTGAAGTGGCTTTACACGAACTTTTAGCCTATTAATTCTCAAAAAAAATCAAATGAAAATTTCATCAAAAATAGTTTTAATAATAATCAGTTTTGCAACCATAATGAGTTGTAAGAAAAGAGAAGTTGCCTTCGTTGATCCGTTAGTTACCAACCGAGATACGACAGTAAATCCTGCGGATGACTTTTTTATGTATGCCAATGGTGGTTGGTTCAAGAAAAATCCTATTCCGAGTTCCGAGCGTAGCAACGGAATTTTCAGAACGATTCAAGATACCATCAACAATCAGATAAAATCGATATGTGAAAAATCGGCTGAGGCTGATACAGAAAAAGGAAGTAACAAACAAAAAATAGGCGATTTTTATGCTTCCGGAATGGATTCGATAACTATAAACAAAGCAGGAATCAACCCTTTGAAAAACGAACTTGCTAAAATCGATGCTTGTCAAGACATTGCAAGTATTTTAGCAACGGTTTCGCATTTGCATACCATTGGAGCTTCGCCAGCATTTAGTTTTTATGTTGGTCAAGACGAAAAAAATAGTTCTAAAAATATTTTGAATTTTTATCAAGGTGGGTTAGGAATGGGCGAACGCAATTATTATTTCAATACAGATAAAGAAACAGTAACCATAAGAACGGAATATATAAAACATGTGCAAGCTATGTTTCAGTTAATGGGTCAAGATGCAACAATCGCGTCAAGTTCTGCTGGAACGATTATGAAATTTGAAACCGAATTAGCCAAAGCATCCAGAAAAATGGAAGCCTTACGAGATCCTATAAAAAATTATAATAAGATGTCGGTTTCCGATTTAAACGCACTTTCTACTAATATTTCTTGGGACAAAATGCTTGTCGGAATGGGAATAGCCAAACCCGATTCGGTAAACGTAGCACAACCTGAATTTTTGCGTCAAGTAGATCGCATGACAAAATCATACACAATAAACGATTGGAAAACCTATTTGAAATGGGATTTGGTTAACAATTATGCTTCATATTTAGGCAAAAATTTTGAAGATCAGAATTTCAAGTTTTATTCTACTGTAATGAGTGGCGTTGAAGTGCAAAAACCACGTTGGAAAAAAGTAGTGCAACAAACCGACGATTCGTTAGGCGAACTTATTGGTCAAGTATATGTAGCCGAATATCTTCCGAAAGGGTCTAAAGAAAAATTACTTGAAATAGGAAATAACATCCGAATCGTTTACGAAGATCATATCAAAAAACTCGATTGGATGAGCGAAGCTTCAAAAGTAAAAGCTCTGAATAAATTGAGTAAAATTGTCATGAAAGTGGGTTATCCAGACAAATGGAAAGATTTGAGCTCGATTGCAATTGATAAAAGTTCGTATTGCAAAAACATTATGGCTGTCAATAAATGGGAATTTGAATACATGATTGATAAATTCGGAAAACCAGTAGATAGAAATGAGTGGGGCATGTACCCACAAACCTATAACGCCTATTACAATCCGAGTAATAACGAAATATGTGTGCCGGCTTGCAATATAATTGTTCCAGGTTTTGAAGGACGAATGCCTGACGATGCTGTACTTTATGGCATCATTGGCGGATCTACTTTTGGTCACGAAATTACACATGGTTTTGACGATCAAGGAAGTCAATATGACGAAAAAGGGAACCTTAACAATTGGTGGACACCAGAAGATTTGAAAAAATTTAAAGCAAAAACGGCATTGATAGTTTCGCAATTCAATAAATATCTTGTGGTAGATGATAAATATGTAAATGGCGAGAACACACAAGGCGAAAATATTGCCGATCTTGGTGGTGTAGTTATGGGTTATGAAGCCTTCAAAAAAACAAAACAATTTACAAGTAACCAGAAGTTGAGCGGATTATCTCCAGACCAACGTTATTTCTTGTCTTATGGATATGCCTGGATGGTTAACAATACCAAAGAATATTTAGCTCAAATGGTAATGACCGATGTACATTCGCCATCCAAATTCAGGATTAATGGCCCTTTGAGTAATATTCCCGAATTTTATAAAACTTTCAATATTAAGTCGGGAGACAAGATGCATCAATCCGACAAAGATCGTGTTGTGATTTGGTAATTAAATAAAAAAAAGGAGTTCAAATAGAGCTCCTTTTTTATGAAAATAGTAATTGGTAAAATTAATTTATTACATTTGTTTCTAAAACCTAACCTACTACCAATGAAAAGATTACTATTTATTTCATTTTCAATATTTTATTCTTTTTTTACAAGCTACGCCCAAAATAAATCAGTTTGGAAAAATCATCCTGTTTCCGATGTTTCTATTATCAAAAACAAAGCTGTACAAAGAGAAAACTTTCCTAAAGATTTTAAGTTATTTGATTTGAATGAAGAAACAATGCGACAGACTTTATTCGCTGTTGCAGCCAATCGATTGTCAAATAAAGCTATATTAATTTCGTTGCCTAATGTTAATGGAACTTTGGAAGATTTTGAAGTAATTGAAGCCTCAAATTTCGAGCCTGAATTGCAAGCTAAATTTCCAGAAATAAGAGCCTATTCTGGAAAAGGCATAACCGATAGATATGCTACGCTAAAGTTGAGTATTTCGCCACATGGCATACAAACGATGGTTTTTAGAACTGATAAACCAAGCGAATTTATTGAAGCCTATTCAGAAGATCATAAAGCCTATGCTGTTTTTGAATCGCAACGAAAAAAAGGAGAACTTGCGTGGTCATGTACTACCGAAGAACAAAATTTGAATAGAAATGTTACAATTCAAACTTCTAATTTTGCCAATAGATCAAATACTGGCGAAGTAAAAACCATGCGATTGGCGCAATCTTGCAATGGAGAATATGCCAATTATTTTGGGGCAAATACCATAAATCAAGCTACAACGGGACCAGGATTAGTTTTGGCGGCCTATAATGCAACGCTTACACGATGTAATGGCGTTTATGAAAGAGAATTGGGTTTGCATCTCAATCTTGTTGCTAGTTCTTTGAATTTAATTTATTATGATTCTGCAACAGACCCATATAGTTTGCCTTTGTCTAATTGGAATACTCAATTGCAAAATACTATTAGTACCTCGTTGACAGGGCCAGCAACAACATTAGCTGCTAACAATGCAGCGTATGATATTGGTCATATGTTTGGTGCTACGGGTGGTGGTGGTAATGCTGGTTGTATTGGCTGTGTATGTAGAGATGATACGGCAAGTACAACCGACAAAAATAAAGGTGCAGGTATAACTTCTCCGAATAACGGAATTCCGCAAGGCGATAGTTTTGATATAGATTATGTGGCACATGAAGTAGGGCATCAATTGGGTGGAACACATACTTTTTCTCATAACAATGAAGGTTCTGGTACCAATAAAGAAGTTGGCTCTGGAATAACAGTTATGGGTTATGCTGGAATTACCAATTATGATCTTGCAGCACATTCTATTGAGTATTTTCATGAAACATCAATTGCTCAAATTCAGGCAAATTTGGCAACAAAATCATGTCCTGTTACAACATCTTTAGCAGGAATTAATGCTACCCCAGTAGTTGCTGCAATGCCAAACTACACAATTCCGAAAAGTACTCCTTTTGTTCTCACTGGTTTAGCTAGTGATGCTAATGCTGGTGATTCGCTTACTTATTCTTGGGAACAAGATGATGATGGTGCTGGACAAACGGCTGCCAATAGCCCTGCAAGACTAAATAAACCAACAGGACCAAATTTTTTATCTTGGGCACCAACTGCTTCTCCATCAAGATATTTTCCGAAGTTAGCTTCTATTTTAGCCAATTCGGCAACGACTCTGCAAGTAGGAGGTGATACAGGTTTGTTTTCTGAAGCACTAAGTTCTGTAGCACGAACTTTAAAATTTCGATTGACTGTTAGAGATAATGTTTTATATAGTTCGGTTGCACCAATATCTGTTGGTCAAACCGCTTTTACCGATATGACTGTTACGGTAAACGCAACTGCGGGACCATTTGCAATTACTGTACCTAACACCAATGTTTCTTGGGTGCCAGCTTCAAACGAAGTGGTTACTTGGGACGTTGCAGGAACGACAGCTAACGGAGTTAATTGTGATTTTGTAGATATTTATTCGTCATCAAATGGCGGTAATGATTTTCCTGTTTTGCTTGCTAGCAAAGTACCAAATGATGGTTCAGAAACTATTTCTGTACCTAATACACTTGGTTCCACAAATAGAATTCAAGTTCGTGGGAACAACCATATTTTTCTTGATGTTTCAAATACCAATTTTACAATAGCAAATCCCGTGGCTACTTTCGGTTTGGCATTTTCTGGTGTTGCTGGCGGACAAAATAAGATAGTTTGTCAAGGCGCATCAACTAGTTTTGATTTGAAGTACAGTACTTTATTAGGCTTTTCAAATGCTACAAATCTGTCTGTAATAGGAAACCCAGCGGGATCAACAGCCACATTTTCTCAAAATACAATAACTGCAAACGGAACTGTTGTACTCACTATTGCAGATACTCAATTGGCAGTTCCCGGATTTTATACTTTGCAAGTAACAGGAACATCGGGTGCTATTACCAAAACGGTCAATATGTATTTAGAAATTTTGAACGCCTCTTTTGCAACAATTCAATTAACAACTCCGAGTAATAATGCTTTTGGATTATCAACAACATCAGTTTTAAATTGGAATAGTGATCCTTCTGCAACTAATTATGATGTTCAAGTTGCAACAGAAGACACATTTACAAACACAATAAGAAATGTGAATGTTACAACAAATAGTTATACTGTAACAGGTTTGTCTGATTTGACCAATTATTTTTGGCGTGTTTTACCTAAAAATGCTGGTTGTTTTGGCACGTTTAGCGATGCTTACCGATTTACAACAGAGCAAACGTTTTGTTCAACACCTGCTTCCACAGACACGCCAATTGTTATAATTGCAGCAACGCCAAATACTATTAATTCAACTATAACTATTCCTGTTGGCAGTGGGATTTCTATTTTTGATATAAATGTTACGGCAAATATAACCCATACTTATACAGCAGATGTGGCATTACGACTCATTGCTCCAAACGGAACTATAGTACAATTAATAAATAATCAGTGTGGATCGGGTCAAAACATTAATGCTGTTTTTGATGATGCTGGTAGCATTTTTACTTGCAATGCAAATCCTGCCATAAGTGGCACAATTATTCCAGCGCAACCTTTATCTGTGCTTAACGGATTAAATTCTGCTGGAGTTTGGAGATTAGAAGTTATAGATAATGCTAACGGAGACGGAGGTTCTTTAAATAGTTGGAGCATGAAAATTTGTGCCGCCCCAGATCAATCGCAAACTTGTGGACAAATCACAACAACTTGGAACGGAACTTCATGGTCAAACGGTCGACCTTATGATAACGTTTTGGCAACAATTACAGGAAATTATATTGCGACCAATGATTTGAAAGCTTGTGCTCTAAATGTGACAGGATCAGCACAAGTAACTATAAATTCGGGAAATAATTTGACAGTAAAAGGTGCAGTAAATGTTGATGCAACGGCTAATTTAACTATTCAAAATAATGCCAATTTGATACAGGTTGAAAATGTTATCAATATAGGAAACATAACTTCCAATAGAGAAACTTCTGCATTAATGCGATTGGATTATGTGAATTGGTCTTCGCCTGTATCAGGAACCCAAACATTGAAGCAATTTTCACCTCTAACACTAAACAATCGTTTTTATAATTTTGATACTCCAACTAATCTATATAGCGTTGTTACAAATCCTTTAACAACCACATTCTCAACAGGAAAAGGATATTTAATACGAATGCCTGACAATCATCCAACAACGCCTACTATTTTTAGTAGTAATTTTACAGGTATTCCAAATAACGGAACTATCAATGTTAGTCTAATTTACTCGGGAGTAAACACTAGTTTTAATTTGGTTGGAAATCCATATCCATCGACTATAAATGCTGGTGATTTACTATCTTCAAATGCCACATCAATAAACGGAGTAATTTATCTTTGGAGAAAAACTAATAATGCGGCTGGTACTGCATATGCTACATACTCGCTAGGTGGAGCAACAACGACATCACCAACAAGTCCAGTTCCTAATGGAAGTATTCAAGTAGGACAAGGGTTTCTAGTTGAAGCAAAAAACATTGCCAATCCTAAAATTTCCTTTTCAAATACTTTAAGACAAAAAAACAATTCCAACCAATTTTTCAGGATGGACAACACCATTCCTAGCGATCGTATTTGGTTGAATTTAAGCGGTGCAGACAATGCTTTTAGCCAAATGCTTGTTGGCTATATGAATGTTGCAACCAATGGTTTTGATGCAGCTTATGATGCAAAAGGTGTTGATGATAGTGCTTTACGTCTTTGTTCCATTATTGGTAATGACGAATTTATTATTCAAAATAAAGGTTTACCTTTCTTAAATTCTGATATTTTTCCTTTGCATTTTAAAACAAATTTTTCTGGAAATTATACCATTGCAATTGATCATGTTGAAGGTTTGTTTGAAGGAAGTCAAGACGTATTTTTGAAAGATAACTTGCTACAAACCGTTTCTGATTTGAAAATGCAACCGTATTCATTTTCTACAGAAATTGGACTTTTTAATAATCGGTTCGAGTTGGTTTTTCAAAACATATTGCTTGAGAATGCAACTTTTGTAGCTAATAATGATTTGATTGTTTCTTCAATAAATAATGTTATAAAAATTAAATCAACTAAAGAAATTATTCAAAAAGTGATCGTTTTTGACTTATTAGGACGAGAATTATTTAACTCAAAAAATATAAACGTAAATAATCTAACTATTTTAGATTTGAATAAACAAAATCAAGTATTGTTGGTAAAAGTAATTTTGTTAAATGGGAAAGTAGAAACAACAAAAATTATTTTTTAATTTTTAAATCAATACAAAATTTTAAGTTTATTATTTTAGTTATTTGATGATAACAATTTTAAATTATCTCGAATAAATAGTATCTTCTTTAGTAATCGTTATATTATGAGGAAGACTTTCGCCAGTACCACTAGTTGTAATTCGAACAAATCGTCTTGTTTCTTGAAGTGTTGCAATATCTTTTGTACCACAGTAACCCATTGTGGCTCGATGTCCTCTTTTTAATGTTTAATAAATTTTATAAAAGTAGTTTTTTCATTTTCAGATTTAATTTCAATAAAAAACAAACCAGATTTTAAATCTAAAACATTTATATTTTCAAAATCATTTTGATTATTGAGTATTACTTTACCTGAGACATCTATTATTTTTATTTGTTTTATTGAGTCAATAAAGTACGATTTTATTGTTATAAAATCATTTGTTGGATTTGGAAATACTGAGAAATTGGAATTTTCAAAAGTTTCATTAGATAATATTGTTGTTGGACAAGTAACAAAAACAGGGATATTTGAACTAGTGTTAGTACCATTTCCAAGAAAACCGAAATTATTATTTCCCCAAGCCCATAGATTTCCATTGCTTTTTATTGCAAAAGATTGACTGTAAGAAGCACTAACAAAATCCCAATTATTAAGAGAACCAATTTGAATTGGAATTAGTGAATCAATCTGCGTACCATTTCCTAACTGACCATCTTCATTATTTCCCCATGCCCAAAGCGTACCATTTGTTTTTACAGCTAGCGAGTTGTAGCGACCTGCTGCTGCTTGTTTCCAATTTGTTGCCGTACCAATTTGTATAGGGTTATAAACATAATTAGTAGTACCATTTCCTATTGCACCAAGATAATTTAAACCCCAAGCCCATAATGTGCCATTATTTTTTACGGCTAATACATGCTCATAATTTATACTAACCTCTTTCCAGTTATTATCTGTGCCTATTTGTAAAGGCACATTGCTATTAATCAATTGAGAACCTCCAGAAGGAGTACTTTGACCCCAAGACCATAAGGTTCCATCTACTTTAATTCCAACTGATCGTCTTAATCCAGCTTCTATTTGTTTCCAATTTCCACTATCTACTAATACAGGAACTAAACGTTGTGTTTGTGTACCATCGCCAACTTCACCAAAAGAGTTTTCACCCCAGCCCCAAAGTGTTCCATTTGTTTTTATACCAAGCGAATGGTCTGTACCCGCGGCAACCGCCTTCCAAGTATCAGTTCCTATTAGTAATGGTGTTACACCATTTGTAGTAGTGCCATTTCCTAAAAGACCAACATTGTTTCGTCCAAAAGCCCATAATCTTCCTGTTGTTCTTAAAGCTAAAGTATGTGAATAATTTGATGAAAAAGTATCACAGCTTGTTGCTGACCCTATTTGAGTTGGTGTGTTATTGGATGAACCTGCAGGAGAACCAATTTGCCCATATTGGTTATAACCCCAACCCCATAGTTTTCCGTCAACTGTAAGTCCTATTGAATGTTGGAATGCTCCTTCAACGAGTTTCCAACATTGTGCATTACTGTTTAGAAATAATAATATAAAAACTAAAATATAAATCGATTTTTTCATAATTTTATTTTTTATCTCGAATAATTCGGAGCTTCTTTAGTAATTGTTACATTGTGTGGATGACTTTCGCCAATACCACTAGTTGTAATTCTTACAAATCTTCCTGTTTCTTGAAGTGTTGCAATATCTTTGGCGCCGCAATAACCCATTCCGGCTCGAAGTCCGCCCACGAATTGCTGCATACTTTCGTTGAGTTCGCCTTTGTAGGGAACACGACCAACAATTCCTTCTGGAACTAGTTTTTTAATATCGTCTTCTACATCTTGAAAATAGCGGTCTTTTGATCCTTCTTGCATGGCTTCAATAGAGCCCATACCACGATAGGATTTGAACTTTCGACCTTCGAAAATGATGGTTTCTCCAGGTGATTCTTTGGTTCCTGCAAGTAATGACCCTAACATAACACAATCGGCACCAGCAGCAATGGCTTTTGGTATATCGCCAGTATAACGTATTCCACCATCGGCAATTACAGGAATACCAGTTCCTTTGAGTGCTGCTGCAACTTCAAGAACTGCAGAAAATTGAGGAAAACCTACGCCTGCAACTACTCGTGTTGTACAAATAGATCCTGGACCAATCCCAACTTTGACACCATCAGCACCATTTTCGGCTAAATATAGTGCAGCTTCTGCCGTTGCGATATTACCTACAATAACGTCTAGATTTGGAAATTTTGCTTTCACTAATTTTAAAACATCGACAACACCTTTTGTGTGTCCGTGAGCGGTGTCAATAATAACGGCATCGACACCTGCATTGACTAGGGCAGAAGCTCTATCAACCGCATCGGCAGTTACGCCAAGTGCTGCGGCTACTCGCAAACGACCAAATTTGTCTTTGTTGGCGTTTGGTTTTTGGGTTAGTTTTGTGATGTCTCTGAAGGTAATTAATCCTATTAATTTATAATTGTCGTCTACAACGGGTAATTTTTCGATTTTATTTTTTTGAAGTATTACCTCAGCTTCTTGTAAAGTAGTTCCAACGGCTGCCGTTATTAGGTTTGTGGAAGTCATTATTTCGAGAATGGAACGCGAATTTATTTTTTCGAAACGCAAATCTCTGTTTGTGGCAATACCTTTCAGCGTTCCGTTTAGATCCACAACAGGAATTCCGCCAATGCCGTGTTCTTTCATGAGCATTTTGGCATCGCCAACGGTTGCTGTTAGTGGCAAAGTAACTGGATCGATTATCATGCCTGATTCGGCACGTTTTACTTTACGAACTTTGGCGGCTTGTTGCTCAATAGTCATATTTTTATGCAAAACACCTATGCCACCTTCTTGTGCCATTGCGATTGCCATGGCACTTTCGGTAACGGTGTCCATAGCCGCAGAGACGATTGGAACGTTTAGCGTAATGTTTCGTGATATTCTGGATTGAATTGAAACTTCTCGTGGTAAAACTTGGGAGTAATTTGGAATAAGCAGAACGTCGTCATAGGTAAGTCCTTCGCCAACGATTTTATTGAGATGTGCTTTCATTGCAATTTGAAATTGTAGTTAAATTGCAAGCAAATATACAAATATTAAATTGAATGTTAAGCTACCAATATGCGAAAATCTTGGTTATAGCCCAGATTGAAGTGAAAAGCCTTTTGAAATGGAAAACTAATTTTTGTAGTTATAAAAAAGCGACCAACGGAAGCTCTTTTTATGACAAACAAAAATAGTTTGTAATGAAAAAGCTTGAAACGGAAAGCTGGAATAGCTCCTAAAAATAGAACTATTATTTACGGATAAAGTTTTTTTCGATGGCTTGAATCATTTCGCCAGCAATATCTTTGTTGGTTGCACCCTCAATCCCTTCAAGACCTGGCGATGAGTTGACTTCGAGTAGGAGCGGACCTTTACTGGAGCGAATGATGTCTACGCCTGCGACTTTCAAATCCATTGCTTTTGCGGCTTTGATGGCTATTTTCTTTTCTTCAATAGTTGGTTTGATGATTGAAGCTGTACCTCCTAGATGGATATTGGCTCGAAATTCGCCTGGTAAAGCTTCACGCTGAATGGCGGCTACGACTTTACCATCAATGACAAATAATCGCAAATCTTTGCCATCTGCTTCTTTTATAAATTCTTGAACTAAGATATTAACATTAAGACTTTTGAAAGCATTTATTACCGATTCGGCAGCTTTTTTGGTTTCTGCAAGAACAACACCCTTACCTTGTGTGCCTTCGAGTAATTTGACGATTAGTGGTGGTCCGCCAACCATTTTTATAAGATCGTCGGTATCGAGTGGCGAATTGGCAAATCCTGTTGTTGGTATATCAACGCCATGATTGAGAAGCAGTTGCAGCGAATATAATTTGTCTCGAGATTGGGTTATGGCTGCGGCTGAGTTGAGACAAAACACTTTTAGTGCTTCAAATTGTCGGGTTACAGCACAACCGTAGAAGGTAATGCTTGGTCGAATTCTAGGAATTACGGCGTCAAACTTATCGAGGATTTTTCCGCCACGATAATGAATCTCGGGCTGGTCGGCATCGAGTTTCATATAACACTCTTTTATGGAAAGAAACTGCATTTGGTGGCCGCGCATTTCGCCCGCTTCCATGATGCGGCGGTTGCTATAAAGTTCTGGATTACTTGCAAGAACTGCTATTCGTAGTCCTTTTTTATTTTGATCGGCATTTACATAAAATGCTTTAAGGGTTTCGGTAGAGGTTTGTCCAAGTAGGTATTTTTGTTCTGGATCTACAAGAATTCGTCCGCTCATCGCTTCGCGACCTAACAACATTCGGAAACCCATAGAATCTCTGTTGGTGAGTGTCAATTCTATTTCCCAAGCATCGTCGCCAAGTGTTATGTTTGTTTTGATTACATAACGTTGCTCCCGAAAACCACTAGAACTCTTGACGATGCGCTTGTCTACCAATGGTGCTTCGCAATGAATTACAGTTTTGAGATTATTTTGAATTGGATTGATATCAAATTTTACCCAATTGGAATCATTTTTTATAAAAGGCGCAATGTTTATTGCGTGTAAGGCAGAAGTTTTGGCACCAGAATCTACTCGAGCCTTGATGGCTGGAATTCCAAGTTGAGGAAAAACACACCATTCTTCTGAACCTAACATGATTTTATTTGAAGCCATACTTTTTATAATTAGTAAAAATCAGGATTTTATTTTTTTAGAATATCATTTAATACTGCTTTTGACGGATAATTTACAACTTCCAACATAATTTCTTGGTTTTTGGTTGTTTTTCCTTCTACAAAATAAATTTTTCCGTTTTGGATTTTAACATTACTCATATCAAAATCTACATCGCCATAGGTTAACGTATTTTTTATATCAACAGTATCTATCCAGCTTTCGGCAAGAATTTTTGAAGCTTGCTCTGAATATTCAAAAGGTTTGTTTCGCAGATCATTGAGAACTCTGGCATTAGGAAAATAGTTGCAACGGGTATCTTTTCCTGATAAAACTGCCGCTACAAAAAAGCAACCAATAATAAAACCTAGTAAATAATAAGCAAATCTATATTTGAAAGTCATTGTAGTTTTTTTGCAAATATAATCTAAAAAACAATTAAATTAATATCGCTATATGAAATAGAAAACCAATCGCCAATGGCTTTGTTGGTTAGTATTCCATGGTACATATACACGCCGTTTTTGAGACCTTTATCGCAACGAATGGCACTTTCAATGCCACCATCTTCTGCAATTTGAAGTAGGTAAGGAGTTATGATATTGCTAATCGACAAGGACGCCGTTTTGGAATAGCGTGAAGGAATGTTTGGAACACAATAATGCACTACATTATTTTTTACAAAAGTGGGTTTTTCGTGCGTTGTGATTTCTGATGTTTCGAAACAACCTCCTGTATCAATACTTACATCGACGATTACAGCTCCTTTTTTCATATGCTCGACCATCGTTTCTGTAACAACAACTGGACAACGGTCTTTACCACGCATAGCACCGATGGCAACATCGCAGCGACGTAAAGCTTTTAATAATGCTTTGGGTTGAATGGTTGATGTAAAAATGCGTTGGTTAAGGTTGTTTTGAAGTCGGCGTAATTTGGTAATTGAATTATCAAAAATTTTGACACTTGCACCCAATCCCAATGCGGTTTTGGCAGCAAATTCGCCTACAGTTCCTGCTCCAAGAATAACGACTTCTGTTGGGGGAACACCTGTTATATTTCCGAAAAGTAATCCTTTGCCAATTTGATTGTTAATCATCAGTTCGGCGGCAACCAATACAGAAGCTGTTCCAGCTATTTCGCTTAAAGATTTAACAGCAGGATAACTTCCGTCTTCGTCTTTTATATATTCAAATGCCAAAGCAGTGATTTTCTTTTTGGTTAATGCTTCAAAATAATCTTTTTTGCGAGTTTTGATTTGCAATGCCGAAATAACAATCGTTTCAGGTTGCATCATTTCGATTTCGAGAAGCGTTGCAGGCTCTACCTTAAGAAGCATTGGGCAACCAAATACTTTTTTGGTGTCTTGAGTGACTTCTGCACCAGCATCAGAATATTCTTTATCAGAATAACTAGAACTTTCGCCTGCTCCCGCTTCGATCATAACACGATGACCGTGAGACGTTAACGAGTTTACCGCATCTGGAGTGAGGCAAATGCGTCGTTCTTGATAGCTCGTTTCTTTTGGAACACCAATAAAAAGGTCACTTTTATGACGAGCAATCTCGAGTTTTTCTTCTTGAGGCATTAATTGTGCTGCAGAAAATGGAGTTTTTATGGGCATTTGAAATTCAATTTGAGGCACAATTTACAAAAAACTATTTCAATAGCAATATCAAAAAGCAATTTCAATTTCAAAAGGCAATTATATATTTCTTTCCATTTTGATATTCGATCTTTTATAAATGCTTGATCCTAGATCGATTTCTGAAAAACCATACTTCTTATACATCGTTATTGCTGGAACTAAAAGCGTATTTGAAAACAAAATTAATTTTGAAATTTTATTTTCTTCAGCGAAAGAAATACAAAATTCAAGCATAGCTTTTCCAATTCCGAATCCTTGAAATTTTTCGGATACAGCCATTTTTGACAATTCGAAAGTTGCATCATCAATTTTTAATAACGAGACGGTTCCTACAATTTGATGATTACATTTGGCATAAAATATTTTTCCGCCTTTGTCAAGAATTTCTTCTTTTGGATTTGATAACATATTAATGTCTGACGGTTCTACATCGAAGTATTTTTCTAACCACGCTACATTCAAAATTTTTATGCAAGAAATATTTTCTTCAGAAAACGGAATGATGTCTACAGAAATTTTATTCATTAGCGTAAAGTAAGTTGACGGTTTCCGTTTTCGAGTAAAGAAATAGTGATGATAGAATGTTTTATAGGAATTAAATTAGAGATTTTTTCAGGCCATTCTATGAAGCACCAATTGCCTGAATAAAGGTAATCTTCAATACCCATATCTAACGCTTCGTTTTCTGATTTTAATCGGTACAAATCAAAATGATAAATGGTTTGATTATCACTAGTTTTATACTCGTTTACTAACGAAAAAGTAGGACTTCCTGTTGCATCTGTAACGCCTAAGGTTTTTGAAATTTGATTGATTAAAGTTGTTTTTCCTGCGCCCATTTCTCCATTAAAAAGGATCGTTTTATTGGGTTTTTGAGCTATAATTTGAGAAACAATTTCACTTATTTGATTTAATGAAAATTCGAATGTCATATTTTAAAATTTTATTACAGTTTTAAGAAACGGACTACTACAAACTGATGACTGAAATCTGTAAACTGATTACTCTTTATTTTGGATTAAAGACTAAACACGGAATAATCATTTCTTCTAATGAGATACCGCCATGCTGATAACTATTTTTATAATAGCTTACATAGTGATTGTAGTTATTGACGTAAGCCAAAAAGTAATCATTTTTTGCAAATATATACGAACTACTCATATTAATGGTTGGCAATCCAATAGATTTTGGGTCTTTTACGGCATAAACATCACGATCTTCATATGATAGGCTTCTACCTGTTTTATAACGTAGATTAAGACTTGTGTTTTTATCGCCAATTACTTTTGATGGATTTTTTACATTTATTGTGCCATGATCGGTGGTGAGTATTAACTTGAAACCCATTTTTTGTGCTTGCTGAATAATTTCTAGTAAAGGCGAATTTTTGAACCAACTTGCAGTTAAAGAGCGGTAGGCTTTATCGTCTGATGCTAATTCTTTAACCACATCCATTTCGGTTTTGGCGTGTGATAGCATATCCACAAAGTTGTAAACAACAGTTACTAAATCATTATCTTTAAGTCCTTTAAAATTTTCGGCTAGTTTTTTTCCGTTGGCAAGGTTAGTGATTTTAAAATACTCTTGTTTGATGTTAAGCCCCAATCGTTTGAGATGTGCTGTCAAAAATTCAGCTTCATACAAGTTTTTACCACCATCTTCTATATCATTTTTCCAATATTGCGGAAACTGTTTTTCCATTTCTAAAGGCGTTAATCCTGAAAAAATTGCGTTTCTTGCATACTGCGTTGCTGTTGGCAAAATGGCATAGTAAGGCACTTCTTTTTCGAGTTTGTAATGGTTGTTTACCACGTTTTCAAACGTTTTCCATTGGTCATATCTCAAATTATCTATTACAACAAACAAAATGGGCTTGTCTTTTTTGGTTATTTCTGGAACGACCAATTCTCGAAATAGATTGTGCGACAGGATTGGCTTATCGGCTTTTGGCAAATACCAATCTTCATAGTTGCGCTCTATAAATTTTCCGAATTGGGCATTTGCTTCTACTTTTTGTGATTCGAGAATTTCGATCATGCTTTGGTCTTCAATATTTTCTAATTCTAATTCCCAAAAAATTAGTTTTTTGTAACACTCAACCCATTCCTCGTGCGAGTTTACTTGAGCCATTTCCATGGCAATTTTGCGAAATTCTTTTTGATAATCAAGAGTTGTTTTTTCAGAAATTAATCTAGAATGATCCAAATTTTTCTTTAAACTTAGTAATATTTGGTTTGGATTTACGGGTTTTATCAAATAATCAGCAATTTTAGAGCCAATGGCCTCTTCCATGATATACTCTTCTTCACTTTTGGTAATCATTATAATAGGAGTAGCCGATTTTTTTTCTTTCATTTCCTGTAAAGTTTCCAAACCGCTCATTCCAGGCATGTTTTCGTCAAGAAAAACAATATCAAAATTACCTTCTTCAAAAATTGTTATGGCATCCAAACCATTATTGCAAGTAGTAACTTCATAATTTTTCTTTTCCAGAAAAAGAATATGAGGCTTGAGCATGTCAATTTCGTCGTCAACCCAAAGTATTTTTATAGAATTCATAGTCAAATTTTTGTTTGCAAGTTAGTTATTCAATAACGAAATTAAAACTAATATAGTATTTCGATTTATCATCACATTTTCGGTTGGCATGATTTTAAAAACTCAAAGTATTGGTATTTAGAATTTAGGAATACAAATTATAATTAATTATGTTCAAAACTTGTTGTAAATGTCATTTGTAAACGAGTAATTATTACACATAAATTGGTAAATATTTTTATTAATGTGAAATCATTTTAAATTTAAGTTAAATTTTCTTATAATAAAGTATTTAATTAATGTCATTTGTCGTTAAATTATTAGTTTTAAACGATTTGTTAATAATTATTTTACATAAATTCAAAGTTTAATGATATGTTTACCGTCTAATTTTTTTAATAACCAATTTATTAATTTATGACAAATTATTACAATTCTTTGGGATGGCGTATGGATACGAACCCCAAAAATGAAAGGTTTGACGCTTTTGGCACTTCGCCAAACAAGTCAAGTGCGGTCACGCGATGGTGGCTCGCAAGTTTATTTATAATCATGTCTCTATTTATAGGACAAACCTCTTTTGGACAAGCATCTGCTTATACCTTTACAAACACAACTGGAATTTATGCAAATTTGAGTGGTACTGCTACTCAGTTAACTGCTGTACAGGCAGATTCAGGTATAAGTACATTACAACCTATTGGTTTTAGCTTTACATACGAGGGTAATCCTTACACTCAATTTAGAATGAGTTCTAACGGATTTATTAGTTTTAATGCTTCGGCAGCTACTTTGACAACAAATAATTTTAGCACAGCTAATGCTACTTCAAGACCAATTATTGCACCATTATGGGATGATTTAGATGGAGCTGCAACTACAGGCGGACCATCCTACGCAGGGTACCAAGTAACTGGAACTGCTCCAAACAGAGTTTTGACTGTTGAGTGGAGAAACTGGGAGTGGATTTGGAGTTCTTCAACTGCAGTTATAAGTTTTCAAACTAAACTTTATGAAACTACAAACGTAATTGAGTTTGTATACAGATCAGAAGCTGGAGCTGTAGCTACAGGTTCTGCCTCAATAGGTATCGGGTCAGCTACCGGTTCTTTAGCAGGAAGTTATTTGAACGTTACAAGTGTTGCAACACCAGCAGTTAGCAGTACTACTGCGACTACCAATATTGCTACAAAACCAGCAACAGGAACAGTATATAAATTTACACCACCACCACCACCATCTATTGACATGACTGCTACTGCGGTTTTAAATATTCCGTCAAGTGCTTGTGCTACTGCTTCTGCGCCATTGTCGGTAACAATTAAAAATAACTCTACAATTGCAGCAATTGATTTTGCAGTAAATAATGCAACTGTTGCAATTGCAATATCAGGTGCTTCTACGCAATCATTAACTGCTACTTTAACATCTGGAACATTAGCAATTGGAGCATCAATGAATGTATTGGTTGCACCAAACGCTAGTTTTAGTCTTGGTGGTACTCACAATATTGCAGCGACTGTTACAGTTGTAGGAGATGGTAATGCGGGAAACAATAGCTTTACTGCTACACCAAAAGTTATTGCAACTCCTGCTGTAGCTTCAGGTTATACTCAAGATTTTGCTGCTGCAACAACTGCACCAGCAGGTTGGAACACTACAGGTTTTACTATTGCAGCTACTCATGGTAAAACAAATAATGGTCTTTACAAAAATATTTGGTCATCAGCTCCAACAGGTCAATTTAATACTATTTCAGTTGGTCCTCTTGGTGCAACAGACGAACTTAAATTTGATTACAGAATTGTTGATTTTACTTCCTATCCAGCTACTGCTACTGCAACCGGTTGGGGTAATTTTCAAGTTCAAGTAAGTACCGATTGTGGTGGAACTTTTACAACTATTGAAACAGTAAATAGTACAAATCATGTAACTGCTTTAACTTGGGCAGGAAAAACTATTTCTTTGTCGACTTATGCAGGACAATCAGTAATGGTTAGAGTTTTGGCTACTTGGGTTGCTGGCGATTATTATCTTGATTTTGATAATTTCTCTATTGCACCAGTTCCGGTATTACCTCCTAACTGCGCTACAGTATTGGTTCCAGCAAATTTAGCTACAGGTGTTGTTAGAAATGTAGGTTTATCATGGACAGCCGCTACAGGTTCTCCGTTGAGCTATGATGTTTATTTTGGTACTAGTACCTCGCCAGCATTTGCTGCAAACGTTTTGGGTACTACATATACTCCAGCAACTTTGGCTGCAAATACAACTTATTACTGGAAAGTTGTTGCAAAAAATGCTAATGGTGATGCTGTTGGTTGTACTGAGCAACAGTTTACTACAGGTGCTAGTTTATTATATTGCACTCCAACAACTACGCTAGGTTGTACTGATGGTGACGTTATTGCTAAAGTTGTTTTAAATACACTAATCAATGATTCAGGTACAGGATGTCCAAGTGGAACTCTAGGGTATTCTGATTATACTTCTAATCCATTATTAACTACAGAATTACAAGCAGGTGGATCATACTTATGTACAGTATCTGCTGGTCAATATGCTGAAAGTTATGCAGCTTGGATAGATTATAATGATGATGGAGTATTCGCTAATCCAGGAGAAAGAATTGGTTTTACTGCTACGCCGGTAACGGGCAGTGGTGCAGTTGGAGTATTAGGCTCTTCAGCATCTTTTCCAATTGTATTGTCATGTGCTCCTCCTGTAGGATTGCACAGATTAAGAGTAAGAGCAATGTTTAGTATTGCTGGATCTGCAGTAACACCATGTGGTAATAATACTTATGGTGAAGTTGAAGATTATTTAATTACAATTACTGCTGCAGATGCTTGTCCTAAACCTAATTCTTTAACAGCTACACCATCATCAACAGCAGCTTCTTTAGGTTGGACAGTTGGTTGTGTTGAAACTGCTTGGCAAGTAGCTGTACAAGCCCCAGGCAGCGGTTTGCCAACAACAGGTGTTGCTGCAACAGCTGCAACATATTCTGCTACTGGTTTAACAGCATTTACACCATACGAATATTATGTAAGAGCAGTTTGCGATGCTACACTTGGTGTTTACAGCACTTGGGCTGGTCCTTTCGCTTTTACAACTTTGGCAAACGCACCAGGTTGTGCTACGCCAGTTTCTCCAGCTAATGCTGCTACAGGTGTTGTTATTACATCTGGTGCTGCAACGATTTCTTGGGCAGCTCCAGCGTTAACTGCTACAGAAGGTGCAGCAGTTTCTTATAATGTTTTCTTTGGTACTACAAGTGGTACTTTAACTAATATTGGTAATCTTACTGGATTATCTGCAAACATTACAGGTTTATTGTTTAGTACCACTTACTATTGGAGAATTGCTCCAGTAAACACTGGTGGTACAAATACTACTTGTACAGAATTTAGTTTTACTACGCAGGCTGATCCTTGTATTGGTGTAATTACACCTGGTAGTACTTTTGCAGATGCGATTAATCTTGGTCCAATTACTTCTTCGTTGTCTGTTGCAGGTAACAATCTTGGTTCAAATTGTTTCAAAGATAACTTTACTGCAACATCAACTCCAGGAAATGCACTTGCACGTCCAGGTAAAGATGTTTTCTATAAGTTTCAAATTACTGAGTTATGTAATAATCTTACTATTGGGTCATGTTTACCAACTGTTCCTGTAAGTCTTCTTACCGACACTTATATGCACTTATTGGATGCTACCGGTGCAACAATTGTAAGTGATGATGATGATTGTGCTACAGGTACTTTAAATGGTTCATTAATTAATGGTGTTACAACTGCTATAACTACTGGTTTAGTTTTGACTCCAGGAACTTATTATGTTGTTCTTGAAGGATATTCAATAACTCAAGAAGGTACATTTAATTTGGATTTTAACTATTCTTCTGTTCCTTCAGTTACATATTATACTGATGCAGATGGAGATGGTTATGGTAGTGCAGCCGCAGTTGGGGTTGTTGCTTGTGCGCCTATTTTAGGCAGTGCTATTAACAATTTAGATTGTAATGATGCTGTTGCAACAATCAATCCAGGTATTTCTGAAGTTGCTTATGATGGTATTGATAACGATTGCGATGGTCAATTAGACAATGGTTTTCCTCCATTAACTACATTTCTTAACTCGGTTACTTGTGGTCAAACTTTGACTAACATATATGACAGTGTTAATGCTGGTACTGTTTCAGGTGCTACAGGATATCGTTTTAAAGTAACTAATTTAACAACCAATGCTGTTCAAACTATAGATAGAACTGTAGTTTGGTTTAGACTTACTTTGTTACCTAGTTACGATTATGCAACAACTTATTCTGTAGAAGTCGAGTTGCAACGTGCGGGAGTATGGTTAGGATATTACGGAGCTCCATGTTTGGTTACAACACCAAATACATTAGCATCTGTAGTTAGTCCTACTTGTGGTAGCACGCTAGCTACTACAGCAACAGATATTAGAACTTCAGCTTTCACAGGTGTTACTGGTTACCGTTATAAAGTAACGAATACACTTACAAATGCAGTTCAAGTATTAGATAGATCTTTGGCTTGGTTTAGACTAAACCAATTGCCAGTTTACAGCTTGGGAGTTACTTATACTGTT
>JAYVHB010000098.1:0-45503 GCA_043771555.1 Flavobacterium sp.
TTCAACCCTTGATTCGCATTAATCATTAAAGGTAACTATTTTATTATTAAGTGGTTATAAAAGAGTTGTTAAAGTGAAGTGACTAAATATTGGAAACAATGTTAATTATACTAAATTTGCACCGCAGATCGCCTTATCGACTCGTCTTTTGGACGAGTAGGAAAGTCCGGACACCACAGAGAAGCATAGCGGGTAACGCCCGTCGGTCACGCTTTTGGGCGTGGATAGGACAAGTGCAACAGAAAGCAGGTACAGGTAATGCTGTAGTGAAACCAGGTAAACTCTATGCGGTGAAATTTCAAGTATATCGGTAGTTAAGGGTTTCTCGCCCGTTGCCGAAGGGTAGAAAGATGGAGCTCGTGAGTAATTGCAAGCCTAGATAAATGATAAGGCTTCAAGAAATTGAGGACAGAATCCGGCTTATAGGTCTGCTTTTTTTAATTTAATTTCTGAAAATATGAGAAAGAAAATTTTAAGTTTTGTTGTAGGAATTATTGTTGGTGCAGGAAGTTTGGCTGCAGTTGCCTATGTGTTATTTAATTTGTTGATAACTAAAACAAAATAATGATGGATAAGAAACTTTTTTGGAAAGGATTTTTGGCAGGAATTGTGATTGTAATTGCTTTGGGAATCTTCGCTTTTATCAAACTTACTGGCTCGCCAGATGTAACTTTGGACGAAATAAAAATGGAAGATTTACAAGGAAACAAATTAGAATCTGAAACACTACTTGATGGCAAACCTCTGGTTTTAAATTTTTGGGCAACGTGGTGCGCGCCTTGTGTTGCCGAATTTCCTGAGTTTGAAAATGCCAAATTGAAATATGCAGGAAAGGTGAATTTCGTGATGATTTCTGATGAAGAAGCTGCAAAAATCTCAGGTTTTAAAGCCAAAAAAGGTTTTCAGTTAACTATTCTAAAAAGCTCTTTACCGTTGAGCAATTATGGCATTAACGCCATTCCGCAAACGTATTTTTATGATGCTAAAGGCGAACTGGTAGAAACGATTTCTGGGTCAACTGATGCAACGGGATTAGAAGAAAAAATACAGAAGTTGTTAAAAAAATGAGAACTTTTTTTCTGTGCCTTTTTTTATTTTTATCATTTATTTGTTTTTCTCAAAAAATTAGTGGGTTTGGCACTGTTGGAATTGATTTAAAAGCAAAAGGAGCCGATTTTAACTCTGTTAACGTGGGAGCAGGAATTGAATTTATAGTTTTTTATAAGTTAAAACCAGAAGTTGAAATTTCCTATTACTTTGCAGGTTTAAACGCAAGAACAGAAGAAAATGAACTTGGTAAAGAAATATCTAGACTTGAAAGAAATGTAATTGCACAAAATATAAGTTTTTCACCTAAAATTACTTTTGAGGATTTTGATTCTGAATTAAATGAAGGACTTTTTCAAATATTTCCAATTTACAATATCACTAGAGTAGAAGCAAAAGGATTTTATTATATTGAGAATAAAGGTTTTGCTGCTTTGAAACTATCGGAATCGGATAAATTTATTGACATACGACATTCTTTAGGAATAGGAATAGGATTGTATTTTAATTTTTCTGAAAAAAACTCACAATCCTTCGCTTTAAATTTAGTTTTCCAAAATATAGATTTAGGAAATGCGGTTAATAATTTAAAATTTACAAAGGGCACTTACAACACCCAACAAACAATTGGACTAGAATTGAAGTATTATTTTAGTTTTGTAAAGAAAAAAATTAAAAACTAATTCTTAACTTCGGATTCAACTTCTCCATCATCCAACTTTCCAAATTCGAAAAATGAAAAAATCGAACCACCATAACTTTTCTTGAACGAAAAATTTTCTAAATGCTCCATTTTGGTGTATTTGGAATGTTCTATAACCATCATGCCTGCTTGGTTGAGCAAGTTTTTTTCGAAAATAGTAAGTACCAATTTATCAAATGTTTTTTGGTCGAGCGCATAGGGCGGATCTGCAAAAATGAGGTCGTAACTAGCTTTGCATTTGTCGATATATCCAAAAACATCACTCTTGATAGCAGCAATAGGAAAATCAAACTCATCGGCGGTTTGTTTTATAAATTTGACACAGCCAAAATCTTGATCTACTGATGTGATGCGCTCGCTACCACGCGATCCAAACTCAAAACTAATATTTCCTGTACCTGCAAAAAGATCTAAAACAGTAAGCTCGCTAAAGTTGAAATGGTTGTTCAAGACATTAAACAAGGCTTCTTTGCTCATGTCGGTTGTTGGTCGAACAGGCAAGTTTTTTGGTGGCGATATGCGGCGGCCTTTATATTTGCCTGAAATGATTCTCATGAATTGAAAAGTATAAAATGTTCCCGATTTTCGGCTTCGGAGCAATTATTTTTGGCTTGCAAATCACTAACATCCATAAGCGAAACGTTGCGAACATACTTATAAACCATTTTGTAGGTAGTACTTTCTGAATCGATTTTTCCTAGAAATTCTAATAAGAAATTTTCTGGATTTAAAAGCAATTGTTCGGCAGTAAAAAGGACATAATAAATAACGTCTTCGGGTGTTTTATATTCGAAAGAATTGTAAAGTAATAATTTTTGGTTTTGGATAACAACAATCTCAAAATGATTGGATTGCATGTGAACAAACATTTTTTTGTCGTCAATATTTTTTGAAATACCCAATAGTTTTGAAACTAATACCGAACTCGAATGTTGGTAATCGAAACTTCCAAACTGGTCGATCAACACATTATTAATATTTATATAAGGAACAAAAACAGTATTAAATTGATAGTTTTGGTTGGTATCGACAGCAAAAAAGTCGGTTTCAAAAACTTTTACATTATATTGGAGGTAACTTCCTAATTCGTTTTCATCAAATAAAGCCGTTGGCACAAAACAAGACAAATTGTTGTCGTGAATTACGTTTATTTGATCAAATTGTTCTGTGAAAATAGTGTTTTCAGCTAATGATTTGATAAATAATTCTTCGGTAGTATTGGTTTTATTTTGATTATCAAAAATTATTTCTTTGTGAAAAACAATTTTATTGTTCAAAGTCTCAATTTCACAAAATGTAAAACCAAGTTGTGAAACCATTAAATTTAATTTTCTAAAACTTTTATTAATGATGTTGTTATTATTCATTTTTATTATCAATACTCGACAAATGTACAATTTCAAAAAACAAAAGCAATTAATTATAAAAAAATCAATTTAAAAATATATTTGAAGACAAAAATAATAATACGTTGTATTTTTCTATTTTGAATATAAATAGTTTTGGAATATGTTAAAAAATATTTTCATATTTGATTTCAATTTTTAATAGTGAGTTTTAAAATATTTAATTTTAAAAGTATGAAATTATTTTATATAGTAAATATCTGTAAACCAACACAATTAACCTGTAAGATTTTATTTAAAAATTATTACAGGTTAGCGTTTTTATTTGCATTTCATCGAAAAATTTAATATTTTCAAGAAGTTAAATAAATATTATTTTTGTGTTAATATTCAATGTTTGTATATTTGTTTTCGATTGTGTAATAAATTACATATTTGAGGTCGTTTTAATGTCCAAGGCCCTAATGGGACACAAAAATTTAATCCCCAATGATTACATTAGAAAAATTAGCTTCAGAGCTTTCGTTAGAAAATTTAGAACTTATTGTTGCAGGTTCTAGATGTAAAAAAAAGAAAAACAATAATGGTTCTCACAGTAATTCTGTAAGTTCAGTATCTTCTGCTTCATCAATGTCTTCTGTTTCTACAGTTGAGCCAATTGTTGAAGAAATTTCGATTAACTAAGACATACAAACACTTAGATAGATAGTTATCAAGAAGAAATTCTTGGTAACTTTTTTTTAGTTATACATCACTAGATTATGAATCTAATTGTTTTATCAAGTTTTGCATCTATTCAAAATATTGATGCAGAATGGTATGTTAATTCAAAAAATAGAACATACAAGATTAATGAAACGATTGCAACTATCCTATCTAAGTTTGAATCGCCTAGGTTTTTAAAGGATGTAATTGACGAGACTTTATTAAATTCTGAAAATAAAGTTGAAAGTGATTTATTAAAAAAAGTAGAAAATTTTATTGACGAACTTATAAAAATAGGAGTTTTAACCCTTTTTGATCAAGCAAAATTAGAAATGCCCAATCCTGTTTTTGAAATTTCAAAAACGTATAACCAATATCGTATTGACGAATATATTGCAGTAGATAACAAATATATTCAAATTTTTAAAGCCTATAATCTAGAACGAAAGAAAAAAGTAGTTTTAAAATTATTTGCTCATAAAATAAATTTGGTTAGCAACGATCCAAAAATTAATCAATCGTTTGCGGTTTTTAATCAGGAAATAAAAATTTCTGAATTGGTTTCAAAAAATAAAAATGTGTGTCATTTTCATCAAAAAGGAATTCATGATGATTATTTGTTTTTTGAAATAGATTTTATTGCTGGGTTAACTTTGTCTAAAAAAATAAAATCCAAAAAATTTTTAAGAAAAGATAAAAATCACATTGCACTTCAATTGCTTAATGCGCTTGCGTATTTGCACAAAAAAAATATTGTTCATGGTGATATTCATGGAAAAAACTTCATGGTAACACCAAGAAATAAAGTATTTCTAATAGATTTTGGTTTTTCTTATGATGGGAATAAAAATGCCGAAAAACAATTTTATAACAAAGGTGGCGTGACACATTATATGCCTCCGGAAAGGGTAAATGTTCATTCGTATAATTTTTCTAATGCTATTGCAACCAAAAAATCAGAGGTGTATCAAATGGGATTAATATTATATACCTTATATAAAGGTAAAAATCCATTTATGAAAAATCAAGAAACCACTTGGCGTGAAATGGCAAATGACATATTAACAAGAGCGTTTCCCGAAAAAATAGCTGTCAATAAATCCGTTGATGCCATCATTAGGAAGGCATTACAAATTCAACCCGATAATCGATATGCTTCTTGTATCGAGATGTATATAGATTTTTTAAAAACCGTAAAATTTTAAAAATTTCTGATACATTTGTAAATTAAAAGCAACCCAAAAGCAATTACTATTTATGGCAAAAACCGATCCTCAATTGAAATCTAATGATTGTGGTATAAGTGTTGTAAAAACCATTTATAATATTTTTAATATCGATATCAGTAGAAAATATATCGAAGACACGATTACATTAGCCGAAAATGGGTCGAGATTAATTGATCTAAAATTATTTTTTGACCACAATAATTGCGATGCAAATTATAAGTTACTAGATATTAATTACATACAAGGAAATAATACTTCACTCGATGCACTTTTTCCTTTTATTTTGCCAATCCATAACAAATCTGGCTTACACTATGTAGTTGTAAATGAACGAAAAGGAAACAAACTTAAAGTTTTTGATCCAGAAAAAGGAGCAACCTATTATCTCACAGTTCAAGAGCTCAAAAAGAATGCCTATTTCAGTAAAAATTATTGGGATCTAGCGGCAACCGACGAAAAAATTGTGGCTTTATGTTCTAAAGACTTGGAGCTATATGGGCTGAAATACCATGAGGTTATAATTGATACTGATGCACATACGCTTTTCAATAAGCTTACCTACTTTAGTTATATTAAGGAAAATTTTGGTTTTAAAAACGAAAAGGCAGAAAAAGCTTTTCTTCAAGATTTATTAAAAAATCAAGAAATTTCAACAATTCCGAAGCATTTTAGATCGTTAAAATACAGTCAGGATTATGTAAAAATAACAGCACCAATTATTTTAACTGTAAAATCAAAAAAGGAAAACCCGAAAATTGAACTTCCGAAAACAGAAAATAAAAACGTGTATTGGTTGCTTTTTGAGCAATTAGGTCAGTTCAAGAAGCTTTGGTATATTTATATTTTTGCGGCTATTTTCTCAGCAACAACGGCACAGTTTACAGTCTTTATTAGTCAGATTTTGATTGACGATGTGTTGCCTTCCTACAACATTAACACGTTAGTGATTTTTGCAATTGGCATCGGAATCTATAAGTTATTCGATCTGGCAACATCGGTCTATAAAACTTATATCGCAATACATTTAGGAAATTTGATGGATCATTATTTTTTGCAATCGTTTGATAAAAAGATGAATACATTTTCATTGCATTATATAAATTCATACAAAAAAGGAGATTTGATTGAGCGTGTTAGCGATTCTTTAAAGCTAAAATCGTTTTTCATGCGCTTTTTCACCAGCATTTTGGTCGATGTATTCGTGTCTATTTATTCGCTGGGAATTTTATTTTATATCAATTGGCAAATAGCCACAATCGTGCTTATCGTTATGGTTTTGTTCTGGGTTTGGTTCAAGATAATTACGCCAAATATTAAGCAAAATGAACGAATACGATACATTAGTAAAGCTGATTTTTTATCTAAAATTATCGAAAAAATTGAAGGTATACAAGTTATAAAAAGTTTCAAAATAGAGCAATACCATTCGAGTAAAATTAATTCGGGTATTTCAAGTTATTTGAATATTCAACTCAAAAATGGTCGAATTGATATTGTAAATAAAATAGTAATTTCGATATTAATTATCATTTCATCGATCTTGATTATGGTTTTTTTGACCAAAATCGCCATCGTTAGTCAAGCTATATCTTTGGGACAAATTATTACTTTTATAGCTTTGTCTTCCAAAGTTTTTTCTTCTTTGCGAAGCATTTTGGACGAAAATTTATCGTTACAAGAAAATGAGGTTATCTTGAAGCGAAGTCTCGATTTTAATGAACAAATAAAAACTGCATCAGGAAAAGGAATTAGAGATTTTAAGATTGAAAAAATAGCACTTGTCAATTTGAATTTTGGCTATTTTATTGACCAGCCCATACTTAAAAACTTAAATTTTGAACTCACTGCTGGCGAAAAAATTAAAATTGAAGGTCAAAATGGTTCTGGAAAATCAACCTTGAGTAAAGTTCTTACAGGACTTTACAATAGTAATTCGGGCGATTTTTTGATAAACGACAATATAAGTCAACTATTTGATATAGAAAAAATTAAAGATAAAATCTTGTTGGTTTCTAACGAGGATATTTTGTTTAATGACACAATTGAAGGTAATATTTGTCTAGGAAAAGAAATAAGCAATAGCGTTATTATTGAGTATGCCAAAAAAATCGATTTTTATGATTTTATAGCTCAGAAAGAAGAAGCACTTCAATTTATGATTAGTGAAAATGGTAAAAATTTATCTACAGGTCAACGAAAAAAGATACTTTTGTTGCGCGCTTTACTGTCTAATGCAGAAGTAGTTATATTGGACGAAGTGCTTTCTGGAATGGATGTTGAAAGTCGTTTTAAAATCGAAAAACTCATTAATTATGACAAGTCGAAATCGTATATAATAATTTCGCACGAACCAATAATTAATATCTATTTTTCAAAAAAATATAAAATTATCGATGGAGAACTCAGTATTAAATAACACTAAGGCTATTCAATTTATCAATCTATTATTTCGAATACTACTAGTTTTTGTGGCAGTTTTTGTGGCATTACTTTTCATTCTAAATCTAAATGATACAGTTGATTTTGCTCAAGGTGCGATTTATTCTAGTAATCCACAAGTAAAAATTAGTGCACCAAATGAAGTTAAAATCCTCAAAATAAATAGTAAAGAAGGTCAAGAGGTTAAAAAAGGAGATACATTATTTGTGCTAGAAAATCTCAAAACCAAAATAGATTATGACATTGCAAATCTCGATGTAGAAACACTTCAAGAAAAGATAAACACTATTAATCAGTTGATTTTGAGCTCTCAAGATCATAAAAAAGCAATCGAGCAACTCGTTACAATTCAGTCTAATATTTATAAAACCGATAAGAAAAAAACAGAGCAGGAAATTAGTAATTTGAATAGCAAAATTGTGATATCCAAAAAACAAGCAGCAGCATTTTCTGAACGTTATAAGAATGATTCTATTTTGTTTTCAAAAGGTGCCATTTCTAAAATTGAATTAGCGGAACAAAATACAAAGAAAAATGAGGATATAAAGTCGCAATCGGATATTGCTACCAATTATAAAATAAAAAACTACGATTATAATAATCTTGCGAATAATTATCAGAAAACCAACAATGATTTGAAAATGAATTTGTTATCAATTCAAAATCAATTGCTAAACTACAAACAAGAAATTGTAGAATTGCAATCTCAAATAGAAAATAAAAAATATAACCTTAACTATTTTAAGGACGAATTGGGAAAACTTATCGTACTGGCACCATTTGACGGAACAATTTCTACTATTTTTAATGACAAACAGAATCTTCAAATTGTCAACAAAGACCAACTCTTGACAGTTATTGCTCCAAAAACCGAAAAGTTTTATGCCAAAGTTGAGTTGCCCGAAAAAGATTTGATTTATGTAAAAAAGGGTCAAGAAGTGAACCTCAAACTTGATTCCTATAATTACTATAAATATGGAGCTGTAAAAGGAAAAATCACTTATGTTTCTGCTTCAGATATTGAAAAAAAGTTTTACTGTATTGTTGCTTTAGCCAAATATAATAAGAACATCAATCTGAAAGCTGGATACACTTTGCGTGGCGAAATCATTATTGAAAAAATGAAAGTGTATCATTATATTATCAAAAAATTATTTAATAGTGTTGAATAAATAGCTTTTATGAATTTAAAATCACGATCAATTTTTGTAACACTTTTTTTTCTTCTTACTAATTTTGTTTTTGCGCAAGACGAAATGACTTTAAGTGATTGCCTATTTATGGCTTATAAAAATAATTTATCTCTTAAGGAAGTTAGTATAAATGAAAAAATTGCAACACTTAAACACACTACTGATTATTTAAAACTTGCACCAACTCTTAATGCAAATGCTTCAAATAGATACTCTTGGGGCAGAGGAATCGACCCAAACACGAATAGTTTTATTGATACAAAATTCAAGTCGTACTCAGGAAATATTTCGAGTAATTTGAATCTTTTTTCTGGATTTTTAAATATCAATACTATAAAACAATCCAAACAAGAAATTGAAATTAACAAAACACTTTACAACAAACTAAAAAACGAAATTACAATTGAAATAGCGTCAAAGTTTATTACCGTTTTATATACCGAAGAAATAATTAAAGCCATAAAGGAGCAACTTACTTCGTCTGCTAAACAATTAGAATTGATTGTGTTAAAATTTAATGCAGGTTATGTTTCGCAAAGCGAAGTTTTTAAAGTAAAGTCAGAAATTGCCAATCAAGAATTAAATTTACTAACAACTCAAAATGTACTTCTAGCAACTTATACCGATTTAAAATCGTTGTTAAACATACCATTAGACGACGATTTGCGTTTGAATCCTTTGGTTAATGAAAATGCTAGGATGATAAATTTAGAGCAAAAAGAAATGGATATTGTGAGTAAAAGCCTTGATAAAAATCCAACTTTTCTGCTATCTAAATTACAAGTTCAAAAAGCAAAAACGGCAATTGCTATAAGACGTGCGGCTGTTTGGCCTAGTTTGAGAGCTAATTTTGGATATGGTTCATCCTATTCTGACAGTACTTTGGATTTTAATTTTGAGGAACAATTGAATATCAATCGAAACTACGGATTAGCCTTCAATTTATCAATTCCTATTTTTAACCAATTTGATTCTCGATCAAAAATAAAAGAAAGCAAATTATTTTTTGAACAAGCAACAATAAAGAGTTCAATCGAAAAAAATACTGTATCTAATTTGGTTTTGAAGGCATTAAATAATGCAAAAGCCTCCAAAAAGAAGCACGAAGCTGCTCAAACCTCATTAGATTTTGCCCAAAAAACTTTTGAAGCAGAATCGTTAAAATACAATTTGGGGAAGATTACCATAAATGATTTGTCTTTTACAAAAGATAATTTTTTTACAGCTCAAGCAAATTTCATTCAATCTAAATATGAGTTTTTATTTAGTAATGCTTTGATTAAGTTCTATTTAGGAGAAAATTTTAGTTTATGATGTGAGTTTTGCAAAAGTCTTGAAGCGAATTAAATATTGTTTTGCTCCAATTGCTATTACTTTAAAACTAAATTAAGTTTTAATTTATATTTTTTTTATAATATTGAGTCAAGTAATCTTGGTCTTTTCCCAACCAATATTGAATGTGGATCACAAAAAAATGATATTGCAATTTCCAAACACCATTTTTAATATATTTTCTAGCCGAAGTTGTAACCGATTTCTGAATGACTACAAATTTAGAATTTTTGTACAATCGTTTTATGAACTCGTTATCTTCATAAATGAGGAGATTTTCATCAAATCCATTTAATTTTTCAAACAATTTTTTTTCTGCAAACAACGATTGATCGCCACCGCGACAAGCTTGTATATTAAATTGTGTAAACCATTGCGATACTTTTAAAACAATATGATTGCTGTCAAATTTCATCTTGAAACAACCCGATAAATTACTTTTTTGGATTTGATTTATGATGTATTCATCAAATTTTTTGGGCGGAAAGGTATCACAATGCAAAAAGTAAAGTACTTGCGATGTTGCATTTTTTGCACCTTTATTCATTTGAAAAGCACGTCCTTTTTGAGAAGTTACTATTTTTATGGTGCTATAATTTTTAAGAATATCTAAAGTTGAATCTGTGCTTCCACCGTCAACAACAATTATTTGGTTTGTAAATTCTAGACTTTGAATTTCGAGCAAATAATCGAGTAATTTTGAAATACTTTTTTCTTCGTTTAAAACTGGAATAATAATTGAAATTGTCATTATTTATTCAAATCCCAATTATAATCCAAATACTTTACTTTGGCTTTTTTGTCGATTTTTACAGTGGAGTACTTATTTATAAAATCGATTATTGAAGTTTTTTTTGTTTTGAAATCGCTACCAAACCAATTGAATATTTCAGACAGTTGGACTTCTTTTGTAGAAATTATATTTTTAGTTTTATCGTTTATAAATGCCTTGGTTGCGGTTTCTAATTGACTGTCTAATATTTTAGGTTCAAAAGCTTTATTTTCAAGTTTTGGACAAGAAAAAGAAGCACAATTAATGGCAAAATGAATTCGTGGTTCATTCATTTTTCGCAAGATTTTATGTTCTACGTCAGATAACGAAAGCAATGCTTTTCCTGAAAGAATGAACTTTTTATCCCAAGCATTTTTTATATCTTTTATACTTTTGGTAGGATAATTATCTACCACTATTTTTATGGTATTAATATTATAAACATTAATAAAATAGGCTAATTCTTCATTTTTAGGCCAGTTTTTATTGACTGGTTGCGTAGCATCAAATTCGTTTATAATTTTTTCTAATTCGGCTTTGTTTGTTTTTATTTTATCATAATCTACATTTCCATTTTCTGAAATATATTTTTTTAAAAAGGCATTATAATTTTTATAATCCATTTTTTGGGCAAAGCCAGTTACACAAACAAGAAACAATAAAATAACTACTTTTTTCATGTATTAAAATTTTATTGGATGTGTTTCTTGACTTATAAAATCTTTCGGAAATTGTTCATCATTAGCAAACCCAAGTTCAATATCGCGACCATCGCTTGGGATGTAATTTGTTTTAAAAATATAATCCCATATTGATAAAGTTAAGGCAAAGTTTGTGCCATATTTGTTTGGCATTTCTCTAGCATGATGCCAAATGTGCATTTTTGGGTTATTGAAAATGTATTTTAGAAATCCGTAATCCCAACCTAAATTGGCATGATTAAGATGTCCAATAGTTATTGTAAAAAAATGCACTATAAATACATCTTTTATTGTAAATCCTCCAATAATAGCTAGCGGAATATACAACATTGCTTTGTAAACGATTGGCTCCATCCAGTGGTAACGAAGATGTGCCGCAAACCCCATTTCTTTTACAGAATGATGTACTTTATGAAAATTCCATAAAAAAGTCACGCGGTGCAACATTCTGTGTGTGTTCCATTGCACAAAATCGGCAACTATAAAAAAGACTAAAAGCGAGATAATTTTTGGCGAATTTGAAAAATTAAATAATTGCAACGAAATTGGTTTTAAATTAAAAACTGCTAAAAAGTCGGTAAATAATTGTTCTGTTACATTGGATAATGCGATAAGAACAATTAGGTTTAACAAGAAGAAATTGAAGAACATATAAAAAGTATCTAGCCAAAAATCTTTTCTTATGATGGCTTGATTTTTTCGCCAAGGAAAAAGTATTTCTAGAACAAAAACGGCAATCGAAATGAAAATTAATCCATAAAAGTAATTTTCGATATGCAAAGACAACAGTTCATTTTTCAAATAATTGAAATATCCTGAATACGAATTTGTGATTATTTCGAAATATTTATTCATAGTTATATGTTTATAATTTTGCGTAAAGCCCAACGTTTAATGAAGGCGCAAGCGGAGCATTTTTTATTCCAAAAGCACCATATCCAGCCGCATTTACTCCAAATTTGTCTTTAGAAAATTCGTAATTAAATTTTAATCCAAAAGCATTATATTCTATTCTATCACCAAACGATACGGTCTGTTTTAGATCATTATCATATGCTTTTTCTTTAATAAGTACATTTCGAGTGTCTAATGCAAAAATAAGATGCCCTTTTTCAATAATTTGATAACCAACTTCAGCATTAAGTCGCATAAAATCAGAATAATCATTGGTCATATAGCCGTACCCTAAATTTCCATAATAGTACCATTTTCCGTTACTTGTACCAATAGTTATGTAAGGTAATGCTGTTGTAGCGTTCAATCCAGTACTCAATCCAGATTTTGCATCATATTGACTTGTTTTTGGCGTTAGCAGCAATCCAGAACTTAGCTTCCACTTTGAATCTAATAGCTTGTATTTGAGTCCCAAAGATACGTTTCCTATTCCAGAAAATGATTCAGAAGTAGAAGAATTTTTTATACTATATCCTACAGATTTGAACGGAACAACAAGTTGGGCTTCAAGCTTGTTGGTAATACCATAATCGGCATAGGCTTGTAGGGTTACATCAGTATAATCGCCACCTAGATCTTTTTCTTTTCCGCCTACATCAGCAAGCTTATCAAAAAAAATGCTCGAAAACCCAAGTTGTACATAAGATTTTCCTTTTTCTCTTGTCCAAGGACTTTGCCCGAAAGAAAGTTGACTAAAAATTAAAACAACTAAAACAATTAAATTTAACTTTTTCATATGTGTAATGATTAAATTAGTAATAAAAATATTCGAATGTTAACAACAACCACCGCCATTATAATGATAGGTACTTTCGCTAACGAAAATATCTTCTCTTTTTAAAGATGCTAAAGCAGCCGCAGTTTTATCGCAAACCGCAATTGGCTGATTTTTTAATAAAATATGCCCTTTTTTATCATCAAAATGGTTTTCTGTTCCATAATAAATGGCTGCTTTTCCGGTAAAAACACAAGGTCCATCACTAGGCATTGGATCTTTTATGGCGCAAACTTCAATACTTTCTATATAAATTAATTCGTCTGTTGGGTAATTTACAGTATCTAAAATTCGATACGGACGACGTCCACGAATCTCGATAGTTCCAAAACCAACATCGGTTAATGCTTTGATATAATCGGCAATCGGAATACTTCCGCTAAGGCATAAAGCACGCAAATGATCGTCGTTGCGCAAGGCATCATTCATAGGTTGCTCGCACGTTGGATCGCTCATTACTAGTCGTCCGTTTGGTTTTAAAACCCGATACATTTCTTGCAATGCTTTGGTTAAATCTTCGGTTTTAAAAATATTGAACAAGCAGTTTTGTGCAGCCACATCGATACTTTCATTTTCGATAGGCAAATTTAATGCATCACCTTTTTTGAGTTCAACAAATTCGCTTTTAAACCAATCGTTTTGCTGTTCGGCAATTAAGAAATTCTGACGAGAAGCTTCCAACATTTCATCTACTACATCAACACCAATAACGCCGGCTTTTTGACGAGAAAAATACGAAAATTGCAATAATTCCATTCCGCCGCCAACGCCAACATACAGTATTTTTGGATTATTGATTAAATCTTGTGCTGAAATGGTACTGCCGCAACCATAATTCATTTCTTGCATAATCATTGGAATTTCCAATCCTGGGAATTTCCAAATTGGAGTAGTAGTACAGCACAAACCAACATCGGGCGTTAGTGCGGCATTTTTATATAAGTCGTTTGTGGCGTCTAAATAGCTCATTTTTTTATTTCAAAATTAAATATTGATATTGATTTTTTGCAATTGATATTGTTATTTTAAACTTTAATTAATTCTTTAAAAATAGTTATCATATTAGGTTCGGCTTTGCCCGCTAATGCTATAATTTCAGGTATATTTACAGGTTTTAAATCGTCAGGATTACATTCGTCAGTTAATACTGAAATAGCTAAAACGGGTAAATTCAAATGATTGGCAACAATTACTTCAGGCACAGTACTCATTCCTACAGCATCAGCACCAATAATTTTTATCATTCGGTATTCGGCTTTAGTTTCGAGTTGTGGTCCAACAACGGCACAATACACACCTTTATGTAATGAAATGTTGTTTTGTTTGGCAATTTCAATGGCTCGATTTCTCAAATTCAAATCGTAAGGTTCGCACATATCTGTGAAGCGTTCGCCAAAATCGGAAACTATTGCAAAGGCTAGGGGCGAACCACCTTGCAAGTTTATATGATCTTCAACTAGCATTAATTCGCCTTTTTTGAAATTCAAATTAATAGCACCAGAAGCATTAGAAACAAAGAGTTTTTTGATACCCAATTCTTTCATCACTCGAACTGGATACGTTACTTCTTGAGCCGAATAGCCTTCATAAATATGAAAACGTCCTTGCATAACGATGACTTTTTTACCTTCAAAAGTGCCAAAAATCAATTTACCCGAATGAAACTCAACCGTTGAAACTGGGAAACTTGGAATTTCTGAATAATTTATTTCGGCTTCAATAGCAATAAGATTTACTAATTGCCCTAATCCAGTTCCTAAAATAATACCTATTTCAGGATTGTTGAATCCTTTTTCAATTAAAAAATCGGTGGTAAGTTGTAGTGTTTCTTTTGTCATTTTTTATTTTTTGCCACAGATTATAAAGATTTACATAGATTACTTTTTTAAATATTTTTGAAAAATAGAAATTTCTGTAATATCATCAATCGTGTCGATGTCATTTTTTGTTTGTAATAAACTGTATTTGAAATTTTTAATATCGTTTATGGTTTCTTGAAAAACAGTTTCGGTGCTCCAGTTTTTATTTTCAAACAATGCTGTAATCATATATTTTAAACCCAATAAATAATAGCCACCATCTTGGGCTGGACCAATTACAACGTCGTTTTTTTCTAATCTTTCAAACGCAGTTTCAATATCAGAAGTTTCCAAATCGAATAAATCGGAACCTACAATTACAATTTTTTCAAATCCATCTGAAAATCCTTCTGCGAAAGCATTTTTCATTTTTTCGCCTAAATCGTTGCCTTTTTGAAGTTTTTTTTGGAAAATTTGATTGTCCCAAATGTCGTTTTCATTGATTACTTCCGAATAAAAAACAAATTTAGCGGCTTCAACTTTCAAAAGAACGTTTTTGGTATGATTTAATAAGTATTTATAAATTTCTAAAGCGTTTTCGTTTCCAATACTTGCAGCCAATCGGGTTTTTACTTTGCCCAATTCAGGATTTCGAGTAAATACAATTATTAAATTTTTCATTTACGCTACGGTTCCTTGACAACTACTTCCTGCGCCAGCCGTGCATCCATAGCAGTGTTGTGATATAATAATGTTTCGGTTGCTTAAATTTTCTTCATTAAATTGTGAAATGTGTTTTTCTGTAGTTGCTACTTTCAAACCTAACATTTGATTAAAATCGCAATCATACAAGAAGCCGTCCCAGCTTACCGAAATGGTATTGGTACACATTACATTGGCAACTGCCGCAGGATTATAGGCTTCAACCAAAGCATACATGTAATCGTCATAATTATCGGAAGCAATTAAATAATCCAAAAATCTAGAAATAGGCAAATTGGTTATCGCAAATAAATTATGAAATTCGATATTGAAATCTTCTTTTAGCGCTTTTTTAAAATCGACTTCTAGCAAGACTTGATCGGTTGGCAAAAAAGCACCAGATGGATTGTAAACCAAATCCAATTTCAAACTACTTCCTTCTTTTCCATAACCTACTTCATTGAGCATTTGCAGGGCTTTTATCGATTTGTCAAAAACACCATCGCCACGTTGCTTGTCGGTTTTTTCTCTTTTATAAAATGGTAAAGACGAAACTACATGAATGTTGTGTTTGGCAAAAAAATTGGGTAAATCGTGGTATTTTTTGTTGGCTAAAATAATCGTTAGATTAGATCGAACAATAAAATCTTTCACGCCAATTTTGGAAGCTTCTTCTACAAACCATCTAAAATTAGGATTCATTTCGGGCGCGCCACCAGTTAAATCAAGCGTGTTTACCTGTGTTGTTTTTAAAACCTGCAATATTTGTTGCATGGTTTCTATTGTCATAATTTCTTTTCGGTCAGGACCAGCATCTACATGGCAATGTGCGCAAACTTGGTTGCACATATAACCCACATTTATTTGCAGAATTTCAATCTTTTTTGGTCGTAACGGAAACTGATTGGTTTGTTTTATTTTTGTAGCAAAAGTAGGCAACGAACCATTTTTGAACATTCCGTTAGATAGAATTTCTAGTTGTTTTTCGGTTTGAGATAAAATATTTTCTCTGGCTTGCAAAGATTTTAATAACATAGTTTCAAAAATAGTAGAAATACATTTTAAAGTAAAATCAAATTTACCTTAAAAGTTATCAATTTTACATAGATAGTTTTTCATATTTGTTCATCATTTGAACGCTATGTACAAGCGTTGCGCCACCACGAATAGCTGCAGCCACATGCACGGCTTCCATCATTTCTTCTTTGGTAATACCACGTTTAAGTCCGTCGCCAGTGTATGCATCAATACAATATGGGCATTGCACGGTATGAGAAACTGCCAATGCGATCAACGATTTTTCACGAGCCGACAAAGCACCTTCTTCAAAAACTTTTCCGTAATAATCAAAAAATTTACTACCTAATGCTTCGTTCCAATCGGATATTTTTCCAAATTTTTTAAGATCGGCAGGATCGTAATATGTTTTTTCCATGTTTTAAAATATTTTATTTCCTTTGATTAAATAACTACTCCATTCTTTAGAAAAAGTATGAACATCATCGGTTTCTTTTTTGTTGTTATCAATTACTTTTTGATTGTTGTTTTTCCAACCAAAAATGCCACCATAGAGATTAAAAACATTTTTGTAACCCATTTTTTTGAGCTTATAACCTATAGTTTCGCTTCTTATGCCTACAGAGCAATATACGATAATTGTATCATGATAGGATTTATATTTGGCTTTTATTTTTTTAGAATCAAATTTATCATAACCAATACAAAAGGCATTTTCGAGATGACTTATGTCAAATTCTTTTTGCTCTCGTGTATCTAAAATAATGGATTTTTTTAATTTTTTGAAATCTTCAATAGCAATATAAGGCACTAATTTTTTATTATGCTTGAGAAGTAGGTTGTCTATTTTTGTTTGCGACTGCGCTGATAATGATAGTAGTAGCAAAAAAATGATTTTTTTCATGAAGTTCAATTTTCAAAAGTAAATTTACAATAACTATTTTTATTTATCGAATTATTTGCATTTTTATTGTTCCTAAAATTCATACAATAAACTTATTTTTTTGAAAAAATCGTTGTTTGATTCCGTATCCAAAAAAAACAAAAACAACAAAATATTCAATAAAAATTAAAATCATATTTTCTTTAAAAACGACATTAGAATAGGCAAAGTAGCTTAAAATCAACACATAACTCCAATAAAAAGGATATTTGAATTTGGTAAAAACTGTCAATAATAGCAGCGTAGTTATGTACCAAGGATGAACTGTAGTTGCTGTAAAATAATAAATGGTTATTGCCAACAAAAAGGCGTTGAAAAGTTCGATTGTAGTTTTTACTTTGGTAAAAAAAGTTAAAAATACAACAAATAAAATCACGACAAGCGGAATGTATTTGCCAATGATATGTATTTCATTATAACCACGAAAACTATAACCAATGGTTCGTGCAATATAGTATAAACTGGCATTAAACTCAAAATTGGTAAAATAAAGCCCAATGGTTTGCGAATAATTAGTTATCAATTTATGGGACAAAAAGGGTGAAAAAGTTGCGATGTTCAAAACAATAACTATCGTACTAAAAACTACTGTTTTTTTGAATTTTAATTTCTGATAAAGTAAGGGTAAAAACAACAGTGGAATTAATTTGACGCCTACTGAAATTCCGAAAATAAATGCGGCAGTTTTCCATTTTTCGTTATGTAAAAGATATAAACTCCATACCAAGAAAAAAAGCATAACTCCTTCAAAGTGAAGACTTCCTGAAAGCTCTAAAATCACTAAAGGATTGAGTAAGTACCAAAATAATTGATTGGGATTAAGTCCTAAATTTTGAAGTAATTTTCGACCAAAATATAAGGTTCCGAGATCGGCAAGAATTATTATTGCGCGAAAAATAAGTACAGAACCTAATATGGAATTGTTTGATAAAAAACCCGCTATCGCAAAAAACAATTGATTTATTGGCGGATAATTAGAAAAATGACTAGCACTTAAACTTCCCATTTTGCTCACTAACTCATTAGCTTGATTCATTTTAAAATTTGAATTTACAATCAAATCTATGGGTAAATTTATATAAGGGTTTATGCCTTGCACCAGTAAACGACCATCCCAAATAAATCGGTAAAAATCTTGCGATAAATTGGGTAAACTCCAAGCAAAACTCAGTCGTAAAATAATACTAGAAATGGCAAGAAATTTGAAATTGATTTCGGGATTTTGAATCAATTTATAGTAGAAAAAAAACAAAAACGTATAGCAGGAAAACAAAACATAAAAATCACTTCGATCTAGACCAAACGAAACAAAAACATAAAGCAGAATGCTCAAAATAAGACAACCATATATTTTTATTTTTTCGGATAAAATCATCGCATTATTTTTGGAATGACTTAAAAAAAACAAAGCTATATCCTAGCGTTAACATCAAATGAAACGGAATATTGGTATAATCGCCCATCTTAAAGCCTAAGAACAATCCAAAACCAAAATAGAGTAAAAGTAGGGCCTCAATAATAGTGCTTTTAGAAATATTTTTGTTAAGATATACGTTATCAGACCACTTGTTGTTTAAGGCTTCCATATTAAATTTTGGTGTTCTAATAAAAGCACTTTTCTTTCCAAATAATCCTTCGAGAACTGCCACCGAATTATGATATGAAAATCCCATCACGATAGTATAAAAAGTAAAAAACAATCCAATAAACTTTATGAAATTTTTGAACCCGCCACCAATTACTTTCTTGTACGAATACCAATAGCAGGTAAAAAAAATAATGGTAGTGAGTACAAAAAACAACATTACATCAAAATAAAGTTCCAAAAACCGATACCGATCTTTAATATAAATCATAGGAACGCTCAAAATGGCCATAATAAATACATATAAAAACATACTACTATTGGACAAATGAAACAAGCCGTGAAGTTTAGATTTTACTGATAAAAAATTTGAACAACTTACTTTTACAGCCAATCTTCTCAAGTTTTCGGCACCGCCTTTATTCCACCTGAATTGTTGCGAACGCATGGCACTAAGCACCATAGGCAACTCGGCTGGTGTAACGACATCTTCAAGATAGATAAATTTCCATTTGCGAAGTTGCGCGCGATAACTCAAATCCAAATCTTCGGTTAGTGTATCAGCTTCCCAATTGCCCGCATCAACAATACACGATTTGCGCCAAACGCCAGCCGTACCATTAAAGTTGATGCAATGTTGTTTGCTATTTCTACCCGTTTGCTCCAAAGTAAAATGTGCATCAAGTGCAAAAGCCTGAATTTTTGTAAGTACAGAATACTCTCTATTTATATGTCCCCAACGGGTTTGCACCACGCCAACATTTTCGTTTTTAAAGTGCGGAATTGTTTGGTACAACCAGTCTTTTTGAGGCAGAAAATCGGCATCGAAAATGGCAATAAAATCGCCTTTTGCGGTTTCTAATCCTTCTTTGAGCGCGCCAGCCTTGTAGCCTGTTCTTATTTGTCTAGTTATATGGACAATATCAATGCCTTGTTTTTTGTAATTGTCGACAAGATTTTTGGTCAAAAGTACACTTTCGTCGGTGCTGTCATCGAGAACTTGAATTTCGAGTTTGTCTTTTGGGTAATCTAGAAGTACTATATTTTCGAGCAATCGTTCTACAACATATTTTTCGTTATAAATAGGAAGCTGTATGGTTACTTTCGGAATTTGAGAAGAATTTGAGAAATCAAATAAATCGTTACTATCTATTTTTTTTTTATTGAAAATATAATTGAAAAGTAAGTTCAGTTGCGCCAAACTATAAAAAAACAGAATAAATATAGAAACACTATAAATGAGTAGGATTGCGATCGCGATGCTTGTATTCATTATTTTTTAAACGTATATTTTACGATCCAACTAATTATTTTGATGCCTGCCATGATGGTTCCTTTTATGGTTCCTGAAACTTTTGAAACGCCAATACGATTTTTATACCGCACAGGAATTTCGAGATAAGTCCTATTTTGTTTCAGCACTTTTAGTTGCATCTCGACAGTCCAACCGTATGTTTTGTCTTCCATTTTGAGTGCCAATAAGGTATCATATTTTATGGCTCGAAAAGGGCCTAAATCTGTAAATTTAGCATTTAAAAACAGTTTCATCAAGAAAGTCGCCAACCAATTTCCGAATATTTGTTGTGGCGTCATGGCACCTTTCTCGCGAAGATGTTCGGCTCGCGCGCCAATTACAAAATCGATATTTTGGTTTATGATTGGTGCTACAAGCGTTGTTAATTCTTCTGGATAATCGGAGTAATCGCCATCAAGAAAAACTACAATATCAGGTTTTACTTCTTGCGAAGCAATATATTCCATTCCTTTGAGACAAGCATAACCGTAGCCTTTTTTGTTTTCTATAAGTACCATTGCACCAGCTTTTCGGGCTACTTCTTCAGTTTTATCAGTAGAGTTATTGCTAATTACTATAATTTCATTTACAATTTCAGGAATTTCGGCAATTACATTTGCAATGGCTTTTTCTTCGTTATAGGCGGGTATGATTACTTTTATTATGGGCATTTTAATTAGTGTCTTTTTTAAAATCTTCCAAAGTTGTCCAAGTTTTTATTTTTTTTCCATTATGGTATTTTTCTGCTTTTGAGATTTGTCCATTGATATATAGAATAGATAATCCATGTGGTTTTCCGTTTTTGTATTCACTTTTTTTGGTCATATTTTTATTTTCATCATAAAAAAGCCACCAATTTGTTTTTTGATTATTTTTATAATGTCCTTCTTCTTTTTTGTTACCGTTTTCGAAATAATAAAACCAATAATCTGTTTTTTTGTTATTTAGAATCCAACCTTCTTCTTTTAGTTTTTTGTTTGGATAGTAATTTTTCACATAGGTTTTGTCTTCTGAAATAACGAAAGTTGAAAGAAAGAAATAAATGAATAATTTAATCATCATTTAATTTTTAAAACATAAGTTACTTGTTTAAAAAATAACAAAAAGGTATAGTATTCTACTTTTTCAATTTCTAAATTCATTTCTACAAACAGTTTGCGCCAACCTTTATCACTACGATTCGTATGTGGATGCCCTATAAATTCCCAATTATTCAAACTATCACAATACCAAGTAAAATATTTTTGAAATATGTTATCATAAATATCTTCCATAATAATGATTCGTTTTCCAACTCGAATTGCTTCTTTAATAACTGGTATTTGCTCTTTTATATGATGCAAAACAGTTATAATTTGAACTGTTTCGAACTGTTTATCTTGAAAAGGAAACGTTTTACCATCATAAACAACAACCTCAATTTCTTTAAAAAACGATTTATTTTTTATATCCAGTCCTGTAATGTTAATTGCTTTATTTTGTAATAATAAATTCAATGCACCATTTCCAGAACCAATGTCCAATATTATTTCGTTTGGTTTATAAAATTTTAGTAAACGCTCTAATTTTACATTAGCTTTACTGATGTACCAGTTTTTTAGAATTGAATTCACAGTTTATTTCTGATTTACCAAATCCAAAAGATTCACATCATTTCCTAATAAAATATCATTTGAATTGATTCTTCCTTTTTCGGAAGCATTTTCCAATTTTAGCACTCCACGAGGACAAACCGCCGAGCAAATGCCACATCCTACGCAGGACGAACGCACAATATTTTCGCCTTTTTGCGCATAACTTCTCACATCAATTCCCATTTCGCAATGCGTCGTGCAATTGCCACACGATATGCATTGTCCGCCATTGGTTGTAATTCTAAATTTTGAAAACAAACGTTGTTGCAAGCCTAAAATTGCTGCCATTGGGCAACCAAATCGGCACCAAACCCGGTTGCCCAAAATAGGGTAGAAGCCTACACCAATTACACCAGAAAATGCCGAACCAATAGCAAAACCATACCATTCGCGCAATTTGTAACTATCTACAAACATAATATTGGAACTTCCAGAAAAGAAATTGATTCCTAACGAAATTAGGATAATTGCTACCAGTGAACCAATCGTAAACTTAGCATCAGTATCTAAATCATTTTTTTTGAAAACGTATAAAATAGTTGTAAAAACAATCAGAAAAGCAACAATTCCGTAGACAAATTGATTGCGAGTAATGATACTTAATTCGGGATTGTTGGTCAAAAATGTAAAAATCACGGCAATAGTTACCACAAAAGAAAAAACCAAAACCGAATGAATCATCCAGCGTTCTATTTTCCATGATTTTTGGGTAGAACTCGATAGTTGTCTAAAAGCATCGCCAGCCGTTTCTGCCAAGCCGCCACATCCGCAAACCCACGAACAATACCAACGTTTGCCATAAAAATAGGTAAGTATTGGCGAAATTATAAAAATCATGGCAATACCAAATACTAGCATAAACATGCCAAGATTGCCGCCATTGAGTAATCCTTTCAAGTGCCAATCATTAAAAAAATAATAATTGAGCGGCCACATATTTTTGAGATCTTTGGCGAAATATTCTTTTCCGGGATTTAGTTTTTCGAGAATTTCGGGAATCAAAAATGCAAAACCCAACTGAAAAAACATCACCGAAATTGTGCGAACCAATTGGTACTTATTATGGCGGTATTTCAATATAAATTTATAACCCAAACCCAAAATTGCAACCGTGTACAACGTACCGTAAACAAACCATTGGCTAGCTACTTTGCCGTTCATGAGCAAACTAAAAGGATCAAAAAAAGCAATAATACCCGAATTTGCTTTACCATTTTCGCCCAAGCCCAAATAGGCCGGAAACCAGTATAAAGCCACATAAAATGAAGTAAGAATGATGCCAATAATCCAAGCAAAAACTCCTTTGTTTGTTAGACTTTTATGAAAAATACCGTTATTGCTAATACCTTCTGGACGATACAAGTAGGTTGCATTTGCAAACAATACAATTCCGCCAAGAATGGAAACAATTGAAACCGAAAACCAAAGTGTTTTATTGGGGAAATTAACATTAAAAAAAGCCAATAGTAAAATAAAAAGCCCAACAAAACCTATTGCTAATCCAAGTTTTTGTTTTGTTTGCAATCCAGTGGCTTCGTTTGCTGCTATCGATAGATTTTGATTCGTTGTAGCCATTAGTTTGTGATTTTGGATTGGGAATTAAAACGTCGAAATTCTTCCTGAATTTCAGTTTCATATCTTTTATAAAATTCAGGATCAAAGTTGGCTTTTTTGAGATTTTCTATAACATAATCGACCGATTTTTTTTCGGTCAAAACCGAATCAAAAAACTCGTGTCGCATTCTAATTCCGAAAGTATTAATTCCTAAAAATTCGTTGGTAATTTTATCATAAGAAATTCTTATTGCAATTTTATTAGAACTGTGTTCCCAATAAAACTGTGCTTCATTTTCTTTCGGATTTGCAAAAACCCAGCCATAGGTTTGGTATTCAATATCAAAAAACTTCGCTGAGTTAAACCAATGTCCGGGGTTGTATGTCATACGATTACCACAAATAGTTTGTGCTAAAGTTTCGCCCATCATACGTCCCGTATACCAAACTGCTTCAATGTTTCGGCGGTTTCCTATAGCTTCGTGCTGCTCTGCACAATCGCCAATGGCATAAATATCCTGAACATTGGTTTCCAAAAACCGATTCACTTTTACGCCACGACCCAATTCAATTCCTGAATCTTGCAGAAAATCTACATTTGGAGATACACCAACGGTAAGCCCAACAATAGTGCAAGCTATCGTTTCTCCTTTATCAGTCAAAATTGCTTTTACATTACCATTTTCGTCAGCAATAATTTCATCAATATTGGTGTCCAATCTCAAATCTACATGATGTTCTAGGATATGTTTGTTTATAAGTTCGCTTTCGCCAGCAGGCAAAACTCCAGACCAAAAACTTTTTTCTCGTACTAAAAACGTAACTGGAATATTTCGTGACAACAGCATTTCTACTAGTTCTATGCCAATCAATCCGCCACCAACGACTACGGCTCTTTTGCAATTTTTGGCTAAATGTTCAAGTTTTTCAAGATCTTGTTTGTGGTATAAACTTACAGCTCCATTATAATCTTGACCTTTCCAACCAAATTTATTGGATTTAGAACCTGTTGCAATGACTAATTTATCAAAATGTAAAAAACTAGTATCTTCAAAAATTACTTTTTTAGCGTTAGTATCTATTTGTTTTACGAAAGCTTTTTTTAGTTCGATTTTGTTTTTTTTCCAAAAATTATTTTCATAAGGTTGGGTTTGTTCCATTTTCATATGTCCCATAAAAACATACATTAAGGCAGTTCTCGAAAAGAAAAAATCACTTTCAGACGATATTATTGTAATTTTAAAATTGGATAATTTACGGATATGCCGTGCTAGAGTTACGCCCGAAATTCCGTTTCCAATAATAACAATATGTTCCATAAGTTGTTAGAAAATGGCTCGCAAGCCCAAATTAAATGATTGTCCCAAACCAGTATCTGCACCTCTTACAAACTTACTATAAATAGTTTCAATATTTAAGGTTTTTGACAATTGATATTTTGCACCCAATCCAGCTGCGGTGTAATTTTGTTCGAATTTATTTCCTAAATCCAGCACTTGCGCATGTTGCACAAAAGTAAATAGGGTAGATTTGCTAGAAGCGAAATAACTAACAAAAACACTCGGAGCCAATTCTAGACTATTATTGGCGTAGCCTTTTCCTTTTTCGCCAAAGAAAAAACGGGTGCCAAGCTCTGAGAATAGTTGAAACTTTCTTCCACTAAAAGTATAATCATAAAAAAAACGGTTTTGCCAAATGTAACTTTTTGCTGCCAGAAATCCGTTAGCATTACTTTCTTCTTTAAACAACGGAATAAAAAACGAACTTTGAATTGAAAAATTTGAAAGTTTATTGAAAGGCGAAATTTTTATTGAAGGCGCGAATGTTGCCAATCCAGTTCGAGATTTTCCTGTTTCGTTTTTAAAACTAAAAACACTCGTAGCGGCTAGGTCAGCAAAGGAATTTGCTCGATATTCAACTATAAATCCTGCGTTTATTTTTTTGTTATTGGTAACGCCAGTAAAAACTTCCAATGACGTTGTAAAATAATTTTCTCGTGGCGCGGTCGATTTTATGCCTTTATCAGTTCGCTCGGTTTGTGTATATAAGTTATTAAACCATTTCATGTCAATTTTTCCTTTTTCTAATAATTTAGAAGGTGTATAATTCTGGATATTTGATTGTTCTACATAAACACTATCGGTTTGGGCATTAGAAAAGGCTACAATAAATAAAGCAACTATTGATATATTAATTTTGAAGTTCTTCATCCGAAATTATTTAGATTTATTCAATGTCCAATCGTAAGTATAATAGGTGAATTTTGCTTTTGCATCAATTTTTGAAGTTCTAAAAGTATTAATATATTCGATTTCTTTATTTTTGAAATCCTCTTTATACCATTCAAAAATTTGCGAGAGTTGCACCTTTTTACCATCCACTTTTATAAAATTTGGATTGTTCAAAGCAAGTTTGGCTTGCTTATCTAGTTGCTCATCGAGAGTAGTTGGCAGGTAAGCAACATTGATTATTGGAGGACAACCCAAAGCACCGCAAACCAGCACAAAATGGATTCGGGCATCATTATATTTGGCTCGTAACATCTTGTTTTCGATATCGTTGAGTGTGATTTTTTTGCCAGCAAGCAATTGCGTATTTTTATCAAAAACACCTGCAATATCTGTAGGCGTTTTTACAGGATATTTTGCTACAATAGCTTTTATCATGCTTAGATTATAGGCGTTTATCCAAAAAGCTTTGGTTGTAGCTGCATTTTCTATGGTCAAATCTATTTTGGAAGCATTTTCCAAAATTTCGTTTAATAGTGCTGGATCTTTTTTTATAGCCTGATAATCGACTTTACCAATAGCTATATTTTCTTTTAGAAAAGAATTTGTTTTCGAAAAAAAAGCAGTTACATCTTGTGCATTGGAAAGTTGTACCATTCCGAAAAATAAAATAATAAAATAAATTCTCATAGGTTGATTTGATTTGGATTATTTAAAAATAATTTATTTACAAATATTGACGTAAACATACTAAAATTAGTAAGCAAAAAGACGTAATTAGTTATCAATTTTACACTTTTCAGCGCTTTATAATTTATTTTTACAGATATTTGAAATTCTATATTTAAGTCATGAACAAAATCATTTTCGTTTTTTTTATTAGTATTTTTTTTAAAATGAATGGACAATCAAATCAAATTGATCGCATTCAATGGAAAGGAATAAAAAAAATGGATGTACCTTTTATGACCGATTTTATTTTGACAAAAGTTGCTACAAAAGTAGATAGTCTTAAACTAAATAAGGACATTGCTGCATTGACACGCCTCAACGGAATTTCCAAAGTGAGTTTTGAAATTATCTCGAATGAAATTCAAAACCAAGAAGTTATCTTTACAATTGTAGAGGATTTTTCGATAATTCCGAATACATCAATATGGTCTACTGAGGAAACAACCGCTTATCGAGTTGGGATTTATGATGTCAATTTTCTTGGAAAAAACAATACTATTGGGTGTTTTTATCAATACAACGGTTTGCCGTCATTTGGGTTGAGTTATGCCTCACCTTTTTTATTTAATTCCAAGCTCGGACTGGAAACAAGCTTCCAGAAACTAGCAACTTTAGAGCCTATTTTTTTTGAAAATACTAAGGCTAGATACCAATATATCAACACTTCTGGCGATTTGAGTGCGTCCTATCGAATAGATTATAGAAATTCGTGCAAATTGGGTTTTTCGTATTTCAACGAAGCGTATCAATATCAAAATGGCGCCACAAGTAGTAATGTGCCACAATCGGTATCGATAGACAAATATTTGATAAAATTGAATTATTTGTTTGACAATTTGCAATACGATTATTATTTAGTAAACGGGTTTCGATCTGCCTCTTCATTTCAATATGTTAGGGCTACAGAAGGTTCAAAACCTAGTTTTATTATAGGTTGGAATGATTTTTCGTACTTCAAACGTTTTGGTCGCAACGGCAATTGGGCTAATCGTTTACGACTGGGTTTGTCTAGCAATGACAAAACACCTTTCGCACCTTTTTCAGTAGATAATAATCTCAATATTAGAGGTGTAGGCAATATTATTGATCGAGGAACGGGTACAATTGTAATCAATTCTGAATTTAGAAAAACGCTTTATGAAAAAAACTGGTTTGTGCTTCAAGGCAACGCGTTTATTGATGCAGGAACCTGGCGACAACCTGGCGAACAATTTGATAATTTTTTTGATAAAAGAAATATGCGAGCCTATCCAGGCGTTGGACTTCGGTTTATGCATAAAACGATTTTTAATGCTATTTTCCGACTGGATTATGGTTTCGGAATCACAAAAAATGCGAGTAACGGAATCGTTTTTGGTATCGGTCAATATTTTTAACACAAGCAATTCAAATGAAAAAAATAGTATTATTTATCCTGTTTTCTTTCCTTTTTTGCCAAGATAATTTTGGTCAAAATAAAATTAACGGAATTAGTTTTGTGGCTTCCAATCGAGAAATAAAGTTGCAAACGATTGAACCTGTTCTTGGAGTAAATGCCAATTGGGTAACCTTAATGCCTTTTGGATTTATGAAAACAGAAAGCGATACTTCAATTATTTTCAATAGCAAAAAACAATGGATTAACGAACGAAAAGAAGGAATAGAAAAATCGGTCGAGTTATTCAAAAATAAGAAAATAAAGCTGATGCTGAAACCGCAAATTTGGATTCCGAATGGCGGATTTACCGGTAATATTATAATGAAATCGGAAAAAGATTGGCAAAATTATGAAGACAATTACGAAAAATTTATTTTGTTTTATGCTCAAATTGCACAAACTAGCAAGTGCGAGATGTTATGTATTGGTACCGAACTAAATGTTTTTATCACGGCAAGACCAAAATACTGGGACAAACTGATAATCAAAATCAAAAAAAAGTATACAGGCAAGATTACTTATGCCGAAAACTGGGATACATACAAGTCGGTTCCGTTTCTTGCTGCGCTTGATTATATTGGTATTGACGCCTATTTTCCGTTAGATAAAGCTAAAACGCCAACAATAAAAGCAATCGAAGTAGCTTGGCAGCCTATAAAATCTGAAATTGAAAAGTTAGCTTCAAAACACAACAAAAAAATAATTTTTACAGAGTTTGGCTATCAAAGCAAAGATTTTGCAACGCTCGAACCATGGGATCATTCAAAAACGCGTGTTGTAAATTTGAAAAGTCAAGAAAATGCTTTGTCGGCAATTTTTAATCAATTTTGGAAAGAAGATTGGTTTGCAGGTGGTTTTTTATGGAAATGGTACGACAATCATGAAGAATCTGGCGGCATAAATGACGATGATTATACGGTTCAGAACAAAACATCCGAAAAAATTGTAAAAAAGCAGTTTTCTAAAAAATGAAAAGTGCACCATTTTTGATACACTTTTCAAGAAATAAAACAAAATGAAGTAATCTAGTTTTTAACAAACTTATTTGTAAAATTATTTTTATTGGAATCTGTCAATACAATTTGATAAACACCTTTTGACAATTCATTAATAGCAATTTCAGAATTAGTTGCTGAAACATCTTTTTTAGACAAAACTAAACTTCCAAGCATCGAAAATATATTTATTTGGTAAGTTTCAGAAGCATTTTCAAAATCAAAATTCAGTTTATTTATTGCTGGATTTGGATACATCAAAAAGTTGTTTTTCGTAACGATTGAATTACTTAAAACAGTACAATTTGCAGTTGAAAAAGGAGTTGTTATAGTCCCAAAATCCCAAAATTGATTAAAAGCTTGACAATAAAAATAAACCGTTGTGTATTGTGCAATATTTGCGCCAGTTGGAATTGGTTTTGTTAAAGATGCCGCACCAGAAGCAGGTGATAATCCCATTTCAATTTTTGGAGCTGCCAAAAACTGCGCTGGCATTTTCAACATAGCGTCCGTTAATGCGCCACGATTTACTAAAAATATTCGAACATCAGGCCCAGCTGCTGTTGCAAAATTTGACATTAAATTTACGGTTACTGTATTGTTGGCATTCAAAACAACTTGTACATTTCCAGCTACATTATACATTGCTACGCTAGAATTGTTTCCGAAACCACTTGCGTTGGAATTGCATTGTGCTTTTAGAAATTGGCTAGAAAAAATAGCTATTAGAAGTAAAAAAGTAAATTTTTTCATTTTGTATTGCTTTTAAATTCATTACAAATATGATATAATTCTTTAAAATTTGAATTGACATTTTTACCTAATTGGTTGTCAAAATTACTTTAAACAACTTCAATCTTATTTTCTCGAAACATTTTTGGAGAAATTCCTTGTTTGTTTTTAAAAAAACGGCTGAAGGATTGTAAGTCTTCAAATCCAAGTTCAAAAGCAGTTTCTTTGATGCTCAAATCGGAGTTTAAAAGTTTTCTTTTGGCTTCGAGCAATATTCTGTTTTGGATAATTTGTAGAGGCGATTTGTCAATATGATTGGCAAACAAATTGGTTAACGATTTTGCAGGTTTGTTCAATAAATTGGCATATTCAGACACCGAATGTTTGTTTTTATAATGTACTTCTACAAGAAAACTGAAATTCCGAATCACATCAACTTGGCTGTTATCCATGTGTAATAATCGATTTTCTTCTTTATAAATGCGAGTTGCTAAAATTAGAAATCGTTTCAACAACATTTGCAACATATCTATTTGAAGCGCATCTTTAGAATTTAATTCGGTAATAAAAACACCCCAAAGCACTTCAAATTTTCGATTATTTTCTTCATTTAGTTTTATTATTGGCACTTGAGATGCCCCAAAAAACAAAATTCCTTTACAGCCAATTTCGCTATCATGGTTGTCAATACAATAAAAATAGCGATTGAATTGTATGACTTTTAGATCATTACTTGGCATTAAAGACACATTATGAAATTCGGTAAGAAACACCATTTCATTCGTTTTCAAGACATAAGTAACGTTGTCTATTAAAATAGTTGTATCAGTTTTTGTATTCCAAAAAATGGTTAATGCATTAGAATTATTATCTTTAATTACTTTTGTTTCCAACGCACTTTCTTCGGATACCATCAAATATTCTTCGGCATTTCCATAAAACTCCATAAATCTCCATTTTACACAAACATAACTTTTTTTTAAGTTAATTTTCCTAAACAAACCTTAAATTTTTTATCAAGAAAAAAATCTATCTTTACATTTCACAAACTACTTTTGATTTTTACCTTTGAAAAACTTCTATTCCGTTTTACTTCAAAATTTTCCTTTTAATCCAACGGTTAAACAGGATATTTTTTTTCAGCAAATTGCTGCTTTTGTGACCAACAATAACACCGACGAAATTTTTGTGCTCAAAGGTTATGCAGGAACAGGAAAAACAACGGTTATTTCTACGATTGTCAATAACTTAATTTATATAAATCTAAAATATGTTTTGTTGGCACCAACAGGTCGCGCCGCAAAAGTAATTGCCAATTATTCGCAAAAACCAGCATTTACGATTCATAAAAAAATCTATTTTCCCAAGAAATCTTCTGGTGGTGGCGTTGCTTTTACGATGCAACAAAACAAACATAAAAACACGATTTTTATTGTCGATGAAGCTTCGATGATATCCGATTCGGCATCCGATTCTAAAATGTACGAAAACGGAAGTTTGCTTGACGATTTGATTTCGTATGTCTATTCAGGTTCCAATTGCAAGATGATTTTGCTAGGCGATACAGCGCAGTTGCCACCTGTCAATTTAGAAATGAGTCCAGCGCTAGAAACCGATACTCTTGCCATGCATTATGACAAAACGGTGCATAGCATCGAGCTCGATGAAGTTATGCGGCAAGAGGAAAACTCTGGGATTTTGTACAATGCGACCCAACTTCGCGAAATTTTGAAAGAAGCCTTTATCACCGATTTTCAGTTTAACTTAAAAGGGTTTAAAGACATTGTTCGACTAACCGATGGCTATGATATTCAAGATGCCATCAACCAAGCATATAGCAATTATAGCATTGAAGATACGGCTTTTATTGTGCGAAGTAACAAGCGTGCCAATGCCTACAATCAGCAAATTCGCACTAAAATTCTAGATAAAGAAAGCGAACTTTCCACAGGCGATTTTTTGATGGTCGTGAAAAACAATTATTTCTGGTTGAAAGAAAAAGACGAAGCTGGGTTTATTGCCAATGGCGATATAATTGAGGTTTTAGAGATTTTTGGATTTATGGAAATTTATAGTTTTAAGTTTGCGAAAGTCAAAATCCGAATGATCGATTATCCCAATCAAATTCCGCTAGAAACCGTACTTTTGATGGACACAATCACCAGCGAATCGCCCTCGTTAACCTACGACGAATCCAACAGATTGTATCAAGAAGTCATGAAGGATTATGAAGGAGAAACCAAGTTTAAGCAATTTCAGAAAGTAAAAGAAAACGAATATTTCAATGCCTTGCAAGTAAAGTTTTCGTATGCAATAACCTGTCATAAAAGTCAAGGCGGACAATGGAATACCGTTTTTGTAGAACAGCCGTATTTGCCCGATGGCATCGATCGTGATTATATTCGTTGGTTGTATACCGCGATTACTCGTGCGAAGGATAAGTTGTATTTGATAGGGTTTAAGGAGGAGAGTTTTGAGGGTTAGATTGTAAATTCAATTTGTTTTTTATACCTTTGATACTATCAAATGATACTATCATGAAGCCACCTTACGAAATTACAACATCAATAATTGAATTAATTAGCTCTATTTCAGAGAAAATAGGTCAAATTAATGCAGTTTATTTGGTAAAACAATCGCCACAGTTAAGAAAGCAGAATAGGATTAAAACGATACATTCTTCTTTACAAATTGAAGGAAATACTTTGACAGAAGCTCAAATCACTGCTATTATTGAAAACAAACGTGTTTTAGCACCACAAAAAGATATTGCAGAAGTAATAAATGCAATTAATGTTTACGATAAATTAAAATTATATAAGCCCTATTCTGAAAAATCATTTCTTGAAGCGCATAGACTTTTGATGCAAGGATTAGTTGAAAACAATGGTAAATATAGAACCGGTAGCGTTGGTATTGTAAAAGGTTCTCAATTAAAACATCTTGCGCCATCTGCTGAAAATCTTCCTTTTTTGATGAAAGATTTGTTTGATTACCTCAAAAAAATTCATGAAATACCTTTATTAAAAGCGTGTGTTTTTCATTATGAAATGGAATTTATTCACCCGTTTCTTGATGGAAATGGTAGAATGGGGCGACTTTGGCAAACAGTAATTTTGTTGAATGAGTATCCAGTTTTTGAATTTTTACCAATAGAAACTATTATTAGTCAAAACCAAGACGACTATTACAAGGCGTTATCTACAAGCGATAAACAAGGAAAATCAACAGTTTTTATAACGTATATGTTAGAAGTTATTGATAAGGCATTGTCTGAATTACTCAAATTTAATAATAGAACTTTAACAGACATTGATCGATTGGAGTATTTTTTAGAAATTACAAATAGTGAATTTAAAAGAAATGACTATATGTATATCTTTAAAGATATCTCTTCAGCAACAGCAAGTAGAGACTTAAAGAAAGGAATTGAATTGAGTTTAATTACAAAAGCAGGAGATAAAAACAAAACCACTTACAAACTAACATCCAAATGACACAAACCGTAATCTTCGATATGGATGGCGTAATTGTTGATACCGAACCTATGCATCATTATGCGTTTCGGCAACATTTCGAGTTATTAAAAATTGATGTTTCTCCAGAAATGTATGCTTCGTTTACAGGAAATTCTACTCGAAATGTATATCAAAAACTTACCGCTCATTTTGATTTAAAAGAAAATATTGAAGATTTAATAAACACCAAACGCCAACTTTTTAATGATTCTTTCGACAAAAAAGAAGATTTGTTTTTGCTTGCTGGCGTTGAAGATTTAATAAAAGAGTTGCATAAAAACGGTATGCAATTGTTACTGGCTTCGTCTTCGGCAAAAGTGACGATCAATCGTATTTTTAATCGATTCAACTTGCATCAATATTTTACTCATATTATATCGGGCGAAGATTTTGAAAACTCAAAACCCGATCCAGCCATTTTTAATCACGCCGTTTTTTTATCGAAAACACCCAAAGAAAATTGCATCGTTATCGAAGACAGCACCAACGGCATTAAAGCGGCAAAATCGGCAGGAATTTATTGCATAGGTTATGATAGTCCGAATTCAAAACTTCAAGATTATAGCTTGGCAGATATGGTTATTGCTGATTTTTCGGAATTTAATTATGAAAAGATTAAAGCAATTTAGTTTTTCTCATTTTTAAATTTGTGAAAATTTGTGAAATTTGTGGTCAAAAATAAATATACTATTTTTGTCAAGCAAAAAATAAAAAATGATCTACCTAAAACTCATTCGCTACCAAAACCTACTTTTATTGGCTTTTATGCAACTTGTTTTCCGCTACGGATTTCTGAAATTGCAAAAAATCGACTTGGCTTTAACCCATTTTCAATACGGTCTATTAGTACTTTCGACCGTTTTGATTGCAGCTGGCGGCTATGTCATCAACGATATTTTTGATCAAGAAACCGACGACCACAACAAACCTACAAAACGTATTGTTGGCAATCACATCTCTGAAGCCAAAGCCTACAATTTGTATACTGGTTTGACCATTACTGGCGTAATAATTGGTTTTATACTTTCCAACCAAATTTATCGTTCTGGATTTTTTACCATTTTTATTTTCATTGCTGCTTTGCTTTATTTTTATGCCACAAGCCTCAAACAAATGCTGCTTTTAGGCAATATTGCTGTGGCATTTTTATTGAGTTTCAGCGTTTTGATTATTGCTTTTTTTGATATTTTTCCAGCTACGGCAGATGATAACCGACCAATCATGTCTGTTATGTTTGGTATTTTGAAAGACTATGCCATTTTTGCTTTTATCATCAATTTTATTCGTGAAATTGTTAAAGATTGTGAAGATATCAAAGGTGATTCGGAGCAAGAAATGAAAACCCTTCCAATAGTGTTAGGAATTTCGAAAACTACAAAACTTGTATTTGGATTATTGTTGATTCCTGTTTTTGTATTGCTTTGGTACATAAATAGTTATTTGATGCAAAACGAGTTGTATTATGCCGTTTTTTATGGCGTAATTTTGGTTTTGACACCATTGATTTTGTGTGCTGTAAAAATTTGGAATGCCAAGGAAAAAAAGGATTTCAAGTTTATTTCGACAGTTTTAAAATGGATTATTTTCTTCGGGATTATGTCGGTAACCGTTATTCATTATAATATTCAACACAATGTCTAAACGCAAAATTATTCTCGCATCGGGTTCGCCAAGACGACAACAATTTTTCAAAGATTTGGATCTCGATTTCGAAATCCGACTCAAAGACATTAAAGAAATTTATCCTGAAAATCTTCAAGCGGAACAAATTACCAATTTTCTTGCTGAGCTCAAAGCCAATGCTTTTGAAGGCGAAATTGCCAAAAACGAATTGCTAATTACCAGCGATACCATAGTTTGGTTGAACAATGAAGCTTTAGGAAAACCGAAAGATTATGACGATGCTTTCCGTATTTTGAAGTTGCTATCCGATACAACTCATGAAGTAATTACGTCGGTTTGTTTCAAAACAAATGAAAGTCAAGAAACGATTCATGAAGTTACTAAAGTTAAGTTTTCTGAACTTTCTGACAATGCAATTCGTTATTATTTAGACAATTACAAACCGTTTGATAAAGCTGGAGCATACGGAATTCAAGAATGGATTGGACTCATCGGGATTTCAAAAATTGAAGGTTCCTATACCAATGTGGTAGGTTTGCCAACCGAAAAAGTTTATAATTTTCTGTTAAAATTTTTATAAAATCATATTCGTAAACTTTTTGGTATAGTTATTGGAAATTCTTAAATAAGTCAAAGAATTTTTATAGAATAACTAATTAAAATCCACCGATTATGAAAAAGATTCAAATGTTACTTATTGCTACAGTTTTGCTTTTTACTTATCAAGCAAACGCTCAGTTTTCACTTAATGTAAGTTTGGGTTCTCGTCCAACTTATAATAACCATCATTACTATTACGAAGACAACGTTTCCTATTATTACTTGCCAGAAATAGAAGCTTATTTTGACAATCGCGAAGGAGTTTTTATTTTTATGAGCACACGAGGTTGGGTTAGATCTGCCTATTTACCCTCGCATTGCAATGATTACAATATTGATAACGGAGTGAGAATCGCTATCGATTATCATGGAAGAAGCCCGTTTGATGATTTTCATTATCACAAAAAGAAATATTGTAAACCCGAAAAAAGATATTGCGAAGATTATGGTGATGACAATCATGGAAAAAAGAAGCATAAAAAAAACAAACATGGCAAGAACACACATCATGATGATTAAACTATTAAACAGCATTTAGGTGCTGTTTTTTTTGTAAAATAAAACGACACATTTAACACATTTTATAGTTTAAAGCATCTAATTTTGTAAACAATTCGAAACAGAATATTATGGAAACCGAAGCAGAAATCAACGCCAAAATTTTGAGAGTTACCATGGTCATTCAAGAAAATTATCCTGAATTATCGAAGTATCTTAACGAAATGCCAATTTCGGTTCCAATAGATTCTCGTCCAGAAGTTAATAGTAAAAATCTTCAAAAATATTATGAAACGTTGGTCAATTTGTTTCGGAAATATGTAGCCGAACACCAACTCAATTACTTTAGTCAGAAATCAGATTCAGGACATTTATAATTTGTTAAAGAAAATAAAAAGCAAGTACCAAGCCATTATTTTTGTTACTTTTGAAGCTATTGCAAAATTGATTCAAAATGCACAAAATAGGTACTTTTTTATTATTTTTTATTTCTATAGCTGTTGTAGCACAGCAACCTCAAAAACTAAATTCCGCCGAAATTTATAATCAAATTCAAAAACTCAACTTTCTAGGTTCTGTTTTGTATGTTGCGGCACATCCCGATGATGAAAATACAAGATTAATTTCGTATTTATCCAACGAAAAGAAAGCTCGAACAGCCTATTTGTCGCTAACGCGTGGCGATGGCGGACAAAATCTAATAGGATCAGAACTTCGAGAATTATTGGGCGTTATCCGAACCCAAGAACTCATTGAAGCACGAAAAATTGACGGTGGTGAGCAATTTTTTTCTCGAGCAAACGATTTTGGCTATTCTAAAACACCAGATGAAACCTTACAAATTTGGGATAAAAATCAAGTATTGAGTGATGTAGTTTGGGCAATCAGAAAATTTCAGCCCGACGTAATTATTAACCGTTTTGATCATCGCACATCAGGAACTACGCACGGACATCATACGGCTTCTGCTATTTTAGGAATAGAAGCTTTTGATAAAGCCAATGATGCAACTGTTTTTCCAGAACAACTACAATTGGCTAGCGTTTGGCAACCAAAACGGATATTCTTCAACACCTCATGGTGGTTTTATGGCTCTAAAGAAAAATTTGAAAAAGCCGACAAATCCAATCTCAACCAGTTCCAACTTGGCGTTTACTATAATAATTTAGGTAAATCCAATCAAGAAATTGCAGCTTTGAGTAGAAGTCGTCATCAATCTCAAGGTTTTGGAAGTACAGGAACTCGTGGCGAAGAAAGTGAGTATTTAGAATTTCTTAAAGGCGATCCAACTAATGATAAAACCAATATTTTTGATGGTATTGATACCTCTTGGAATCGAGTAAAAGGCGGAAAAGCCATTTTTGATTTGATGACTTTGGTGGAGAAAAATTTTGATTTTAAAAATCCATCTGCATCGGTACAAGATTTGGTAAAAGCCTATCAATTGATCGATAAATTGGAGGATGAACATTGGAAATTAGTTAAACTTTCTGAAATAAAAAAAATAATTGCAGCTTGTTCTGGCTTGTATCTAGAGGCCGTTTCAGAAACGCAAGAAGTAAATCCAGGAAGTGTTGTAAAAGCCAAATTGGAAGCTATTAACAGGTCTAATGTAAGCATGAGTTTAATTTCATTGTCTTCAAATCCAGTAGGTTGGTCTTATGAAATTGCCAGAGAATTGGTTAACAATAAACTGGTAACTGATAATGCAGAAATCCGAATTCCGTTGGATTTTGAATTTACAAATCCGTATTGGTTAAAGCAAACAGGAACTGACGGAATGTATCGTGTTGATGATCAAAATAAAATAGGAATTCCCGATGTGATTAGGCAAATAAAAGTTATTTTTTATGTTGCTATTGAAGGTATTACCATTCCGTTTGAGCGCAATGTAGTTTATAAATATACGGATGATGTAAAAGGCGAAGTATACCAACCGCTGGATGTTGTGCCACAAGTTTCGTCTTCGTTTACCGAAAAAGTGTATATTTTTAATTCTAATAAAACCAAATCTATTTCGTTAAAAATAAAAGCAGGAAAAGACTTATTGCAAGGAAAAGTAAAACTTGAAGTTCCAGATAGTTGGAAAGTTTCTCCAACTGAAATGAATATAAAATTGGATAGAAAAGGCGAGGAGCAGCTATTGATTTTTAATGTAATGCCCTCTAAAGAAGAAAGTGAAGTTGTCATAAAAAGTAAAATCACTATTGGTGTATCTGATAAAGTTTTTGATAGAAATCAAATTGATATCAACTACAATCATATCTACAAGCAAATTGTCCTGAAACCTGCAGAAGCCAAAGCGATAAAATTGGATATAAAAACCAAAAATGAAAAAATTGCCTACATTATGGGTGCTGGCGATGAGGTTCCGAAAAGTTTATCGCAAATGGGTTATGAAGTTACGATTGTCAAACCGTTGGATATCTCAACGGAAAAACTTAAAGATTTTGATGTTGTGATGACTGGAATTAGAGCTTATAATATTGTAACAGAATTGGCTTTTAAACAACAAATTTTGTTTGATTTTGTAAAAAACGGAAAAACAATGATTGTGCAATACAATACAACAGATGATTTGGTTACCAAAGAGTTGGCTCCATTTCCGTTAAAAATTTCTCGGGATCGTGTTACAGAAGAAAATGCTGAAGTAAGGTTTTTGGAACCCAATCATCCTATTTTGAATTATCCTAATAAAATTACTGCTAAAGATTTTGAAAGCTGGAAACAAGAACAAGGCTTGTATTATCCTGCAGAGTACGATGCCAATTTTACGGCGATTTTATCTGCCAATGACAAAGGCGAAAAAGAAAAGAAAGGCGCATTATTGATCGCCAAATACGGAAAAGGAACTTATATTTATACGGGTTTAAGCTTTTTTAGAGAATTGCCAGAAGGAGTTACGGGTGCATTTCGGTTGTTGTCCAACATGATTTCGGTTGGAAAGTAAGCCTATCCCCAGCCCTTTCCAAAGGAAAGGGAGAAAAGTTTATAAAGTGCCTTTTGTACTTGACTAGCCCTGATCGAGCCGATATCCTTGTGCAACGAAGTGGAACAAGATAAAGGCGAGAGCAGGAAAATGGATAATAAAATGCCTAATGAAAAGCTCCTAAAAAATTAAAAATATGAAACTAAAATCTTATAATTGGAAAAATAGTTATACTTGGCTGCTGGTTATCAATGCTTTGTATATTGTTCTGTTTTTTGTTTTAATGCAAATTTACTCGTAGATGCAACAACTTGATTGGATAATTTTATCGGTAACGCTCTTGTTTATAGTGTTTTATGGTGTTTATAAAACCAAAGGCAGCAAAAATGTAGAAGAATATATTTTGGGCAGTAAGGAAACGCCTTGGTGGACGGTTGGGTTGTCTGTGATGGCGACGCAAGCGAGTGCCATCACATTTTTGTCTACGCCAGGACAGGCGTATCATGACGGGATGGGTTTTGTGCAGTTTTATTTTGGTTTGCCTATAGCGATGGTGGTTATTTGTGTTACTTTTATTCCTATTTACCATCGACTAAAAGTATACACGGCTTACGAATATTTGGAGCAACGTTTTGATCTGAAAACCAGATCTTTAGCTTCAATATTATTCTTGATTCAGCGCGGATTGGGAACTGGATTGACGATTTATGCGCCAGCAATTATTTTGTCTACATTATTGGGTTGGAACTTGACGTTGATGATTATCGTGATAGGAGTTTTGGTTATAATTTATACGTTTTCTGGCGGAACAAAAGCGGTTAATGTTACCCAAAAACAGCAAATGTTCGTGATTATGTCGGGAATGTTTATTGCTTTTTTCTTGATTTTGAAAATGTTACCCAACGACATGACTTTGGGCAATGCCATGCATATTGCTGGTGCGAATGATAAGATGAATATTCTTGATTTTTCGTTTGATCCCGAAGAGCGCTATACGTTTTGGAGCGGAATTACAGGTGGATTTTTTCTGGCGCTATCTTATTTTGGTACCGATCAATCGCAGGTTGGTCGCTACTTGTCGGGCAAATCAGTCAGAGAAAGTCAAATGGGATTGATCATGAATGGTTTCTTGAAAGTGCCGATGCAGTTTTTTATATTGTTGATTGGAGTTATGGTTTTTGTTTTTTTTCAGTTTAATGAAGTGCCATTAAATTTTAATCCGAACAATAAAATTATGGTCGAAAAAACCAAATATAAAACCGAGTACAATGCGCTTGAAGCAAAACTTTTGAAATTGTCTGATGAGAAAAAGGAAATTAATTTGATTTATATCGATCATTTGAATCAAAATTATGACAATCCTATTTTACGAAAAGAATTGGTTGGAATCTCAAACAAAGAAACCGATTTGCGAGAGGAAGCGAGAGATTTAATTTCTAAAGCCGATCCAAAATCGGAAACGAATGATAAAGATTACGTTTTTATCCATTTTATTCTTAATTATTTGCCTAAAGGATTGATTGGCTTGTTGTTGGCAGTAATATTGTCGGCAGCAATGTCATCTACTGCTTCTGGTTTGAATGCTTTGGCTGCAACTACGGCCGTTGATTTATATAAACGAAATGTATCGCAAAAATCCGACAAGCATTATGTAAATGCGACTAAGTTTTTTACTTTGGTTTGGGGAATTATAGCTATTTTGTTTGCTTGTTTTGGAACACTTTTCGAAAATTTAATACAATTGGTAAACATCGTAGGATCAGTTTTTTATGGAACTGTTCTAGGAATTTTTCTAGTAGGTTTTTATATTAAATATGTTAAGGCGCAAGCTATCTTTTGGGGCGCATTGATAAGCCAATCGGCAATTTTTTATATTTATTATTTGGATGTAGTAAGTTTTTTATGGCTAAACTTTATTGGAGCTTTATTAACGGTTATGATTTCTTTGATTTTGCAATTATTTATTCCAAAAGAAAGTAGTAAAACCCTAAATTAAGTGACACAAAAAAACCTGCGATTAGCAGGTTTTTGTAGTTATGTAAGCAAAAATTATTTTTTGCTCCATTCTTTAATACTGTCATTATTCATTTTAACGTAATCGTCATTTTTTTCTTTGGTTGCACCAGCTAATGATAATTTTGCAGTGTCAATAGCACCTTTTTTATCACCAAGTTTTGCTTGAACTAAAGATTTCAAACGTTGGTGCCAAAACGGAATATCTTTACCAACAGCAACCATACTTATCGCTTTGTTTACATATTCTAAAGCCTTGTTTGCATCTGCGTTCGAATCCATAAAATATTTTGCTGCCGAAAAGTAATCACCAGATGAAGCACCTGCCAACGTTTTTTCGATGCTAGCCATGGCAGTTTTTTGAGTTGGAACTTCTATTTTTATGGCAACTAAAGTTTTTTCCCAAGACAATTCAAGGTGACCAAAGTTGTTGTCAAGATTGTTAAAACCAATAGTAAATGTTTCTACATTACGCGTTAGTACTTCAGTTTTTACAGAAGTTTTTAGTGCCACTTTTGCATCACTAAATTCTTCTGGTGTTCCCCAATTGTCTGTATCTGTATAGAAAATCACTTCCCAAGCATCTGCTTTTGGAGTAGCAAACAATGCATATTTTCCTTTTTTTAAGGTTTTTCCATCAATCATCACATCTTCGCTAAAAGAAATCATTGTGTTTTGATTGGCACCCGTTCTCCATAGCTTTCCGTAAGCTACCAAATCTCCGAAGACAACTCTACCTTTTGCGCTTGGGCGAGAGTATTCTACAGTTACATCTGTCAATCCAATAACTTGATTAACAGTTGCTTTTGGGCTGGGCGCAGGAGTTTTTACTTGCGCTTCAATAGCATAGTTTGCAATAATCATTGCCAGAGCAAAAATAATTTTTTTCATAATAAATCTTTTTTTCAAAAATACAAATACAATTTATTTAATGTGTTAATTATTACTTAAATCAATTTTTTTCTTGTTTAATAAATTTCGTAAATCGATAAACAATATGTATTTTTACAAAAATTAAAATTGTGAAAATTTACAATAAAACAGCAGTTCAAAAGCTACCAATAACTTTAGAAGAAGCTTGGAATTTTTTTTCTAATCCCAAAAATTTGAAAACAATAACTCCCGAGTATATGGGCTTTGTAATTAAATCGGGTGCTGAAAAACCCCTTTTTGCAGGACAATTAATTGAGTATGTGGTTACGCCGCTTTTTGGTATAAAAACGCAATGGGTGTCAGAGATTACTCAAGTCAAGAACCAAGATTATTTTGTAGATCAGCAAGTTGCAGGACCTTATTCGATGTGGCATCACAAGCATTTTTTTCGGTCAATTCCTGGAGGCGTAGCTGTTGAAGATTGTGTAGATTATGTTGTTCCGTTAGGCATTATTGGTCAGTTAGTACATCCTTTTTTGGTAGCACCAAAAATAAATGAGATTTTTAATTACAGAAATGCCAAGTTGCTGGAACTTTTTGGCGAATTTAAATAATAAATTATGAATGTATTTTGGTTTCGACGTGACTTGCGACTAGAAGATAATAAAGGGTTATTTGAATCATTAACTAGCGAAAGTGAAGTTTTACCGATTTTTATTTTTGATGAAAAAATTTTAAATCAATTGTCCAAAGATGATTCACGAGTAAATTTTATTCATCAATTACTTGAAAAAATAAACACCAAACTTCAAGAAAAAGGAAAATCACTAGCTATTTTTCATGGAAATCCAGAAATTATTTGGAAGCAAATTATTTCTGAAAATAAAATCGAAAAAGTTTTCTTTAATCATGACTACGAACCTTACGCTCGCGAGCGCGACAAGACTATTTATGAGCTTTTGCAAGCCAATGGAATTGAGATAAAAAATTATAAAGATCAAGTAATTTTCGAAAAATCGGAAGTTACCAAAGACGATGGTTTGCCTTATGTGGTGTACACGCCGTACAGCAATAAATGGAAAGAAAAATTTAAACATACTATTTTAGAAAATTTTAAATCTGAAGATTATTTAGATAATATTTCAAATCATAATTACCCATTTTTGAGTCTAAAAGATATTGGTTTCGAAACTTCCCAAATTAGAGTGCCAAATTTTGATATTTCTTCCTCATTAATTGATAATTATGAAGCTACCAGAAATTTTCCGTCTGTAGATAAAACATCTTATCTTGGAGCGCACTTGCGATTTGGAGCTGTTTCTATTCGAAAAATGGTTGCCAAAGCCATTGAAAGCAAAAATGAAACTTTCTTGAAAGAGTTAATTTGGCGGGAGTTTTTCATGCAAATTTTATGGCATTTTCCGCATACCAAATCAGGAAGTTTCCGTCCAAAATATGATGCCATAGTTTGGGATAATAATGAAGATTTGTTTCAGAAATGGTGTGAAGGCAAAACAGGATATCCATTTGTAGATGCTGGCATGCGCGAACTCAATGCCACTGGTCACATGCACAATCGTGTGCGAATGATTGTTGCGAGTTTTTTATGCAAACATTTGTTGATAGATTGGCGTTGGGGCGAAGCTTATTTTGCTAATAAATTGCTAGACTATGAGATGTCAAGCAATGTTGGGAATTGGCAATGGGCAGCAGGAAGTGGTGTAGATGCAGCACCTTATTTTAGAATTTTTAATCCTACGGAGCAGATAAAAAAGTTTGATAAAGATTTAAAATACATAAAAAAATGGATTCCTGAGTTGCAATCTTTAGAATACCCGCAACCTATTGTAGAGCATAAAATGGCCAGGGAACGATGTTTGAAGGTTTATAAGGAAGCAGTTGGATGATACTATTCTTTAATTCCCCTCCTTTGGAGGGGTACCCGCAGGGTGGGGTGGTAAGATACTAGTTAACGACATGAATATTCATTAATAATATAATCTTCCAATTCTTTCATGACATTATCTAAATCGTGCTTTACTCTAAAATCTGAAACTCTAAAAATATTTAATCCAAACGATTTTAAGAAATCTTCTCTTTTTTCATCATATTCTATTTTATCATTATGACTATTACCATCAATTTCTACAACTAATCCTAATGTTTTGACATAAAAATCAACAATATAGTTTCCAATAACTCTTTGACGATCGAAATCAATGTTCCAAAAAGATTTTTTATGCACTTGCTTCCAAAACACTACTTCAGCAAAATTTCCTGCTTTTCGATTCGACTTCGCTCTCTCCTTTAATGATAAATTATAAGGTAGATTTTCGATAAAATTTCTATAGATTGGAAATCCTTTTAAGATAGTTTGAATTTCTTTTTGCATTTAATTAGTATTTTGCCACCCCGCCCTGTGGGCACCCCTCCAAAGGAGGGGAATAGTAATGAAAATTCATCATTGGTAATCAATCATGCTTTCCATTAAAGTAAGTATTCCATTTTCCTTGTACTTTCATGACTTGCTCAATAACATCTCTAACAGCACCTTTCCCTCCATTGATGTGCGAAATATAATTGGATATTACTTTAATTTCTGGCACTGCATCTTGAGGACAACTAGCCAAACCAACAAGTTGCATAACATGATAATCTGGAATATCATCGCCCATGTACAAAATATTTTCAGGGTTTATTTTGTATTTTTCTATCAAATTATTAAAAGTCAAAACTTTATCTGGTGCAGCCAAATGTATTTCTGTAAGTCCTAAATTTTGAAACCGAATGCGAACACCTTCGTTGCTTCCGCCAGAAATTATCCATACATTATAACCACATTCTATGGCCGCCTTCATAGCAAAACCATCTCGAATATGCATGGTTCGAAGCATTTCGCCAGTTGGAGAAACATGAACTGTTCCGTCGGTCAAAACACCATCAACATCAAAAATAAATGTGGTGATGTCGTTCATGATTTCTTTATAACTTTTTGCCATTGTCGATGATAGATTTGGTTAGCAATTTATAAATTTCTTTTTGATTTTCGTTGGTTAGAAAATTCAAATGTGAATTAATAGTCTGTGTATCGTTTCGTATTGCTGGTCCCGTTTGAGCTTCAATTGGCGCAAGTGTTTTAACTTTGTTTGCGGTTTCTTCAATCAAAGGTTTCAAAATATCAAACGAAATGTTATTTTCTAAACAAATTTCGTTTCCTATTTGGTACAAGTGATTTACAAAATTGCATACAAACACTGCCGAAACATGAAGTGCTTTACGTTGTTTGGACGAAATGGAATAAAATTTATCAGAAATTGCTGTGGCAACTGCTTCCAAAATTGAAAAATCTTTTTCTATTTCTGTTTCGATACAAATAGGAATTCTAGCAAAATCGATTTCTTTTAGTTTCGAAAAAGTTTGCAAAGGATAAAAAACACCTTTTCTGTTGCGATTACTCAATTCTTCCATAGCGACACTACCTGAAGTATGCACCACTAGTCTGTTCTGAAAAGGCAATTGCGAGGATACTTCGGTAATGGCATTATCAGAAACACATATAATGTATATATCGGCTTCTACTAGTTGCGCGTAATCATTGATAATCAATTCTGAATCCAGAAG
>JAYVHB010000099.1:0-17322 GCA_043771555.1 Flavobacterium sp.
ATATACATTCAGCGAAATATCACAGTATGCATTCCCTCTGCTAAGAACAAATATATAAAAATTAACAATAAAAAATAGGAACTTAAGATAGTACCTAGAGGATTATCGTTTTTGAAGATGAACTTTCGTTTTCGATCGAGCTGCGTGAGGGATAGTAATGGAGCTCTTTTGTAAAGAAGCATTTTTCTTGCTTTTTTATAAAAAGCGGGAATGGATAGCCCGACCCATAGGGGCACGCCCAAAAAAAATTATTGATTATAGCCAAATCGCTTCAACATATTGGCATTGCTTCGCCAGTTTTTGTTGACTTTTACATACAATTCGATATGTATTTGTTTTCCAAAAAATTTCTCCAAATCGGCGCGCGAGTCAACGCCAACTTTCTTCAAAGCGGCACCTTTGTGACCAATAATGATTCCTTTTTGAGTATCGCGCTCCACCATAATTACGGATCGAATGCGGATAATAGTTTCGTCTTCAAAAAACTCTTCAGTAACAATCTCAACCGCATAGGGAATTTCTTTGCTATAATTGAGCAAGATTTTCTCTCGAATGGTTTCGTTTACAAAAAAACGTTCGGGTTTATCAGTCAATTGATCTTTTGGGTAATAGGCAGGAGATTCAGGCAATAGCGATATGATTCGTGCAAAAACTTCGGGAACATTAAAATTTTGTAATGCCGAAATCGGAAAAATTTCTGCATTTGGTACTTTCTCCGTCCAAAAAGCAACTTGTTCTTCGAGTTGTTGCTGATCGGAATTGTCAATTTTATTCAATAATAACAACACTGGAATCGTGGCATGAATTATTTTATTGAAAAATGCTTCGTCCTTGAGGTCTTGCTCGCCAATTTCGACCATGTAAATTAGGATATCCGCATCTTCAAAAGCCGATTTTACAAAATTCATCATGGAAGTTTGCATTTCGTAGGCTGGTTTGATGATTCCAGGCGTATCTGACAAGATCAACTGAAAGTCATCGCCATTCACGATACCCAAAATTCGATGCCGAGTCGTTTGCGCCTTTGACGTTATTATCGACAAGCGTTCTCCTACAAAGGCATTCATTAAGGTCGATTTACCTACGTTTGGGTTGCCAATAATGTTTACAAATCCTGCTTTATGTGTCATTAGTTTCTAAATTTTTATGGTAATAAAAAAGCCACTCATTTCTGAATGGCTTAACTTTGTAGCGGGAAAAAAACTCAAACTTTTTCCTTTGGATGTTGAGTTTGCCAATCATACTCAGCCTCGCAATAATTTTTTTTAACTTTACAGTTATTTTATCAAATTGATTTGATTTATAAATTTAAAAAAAATCAAATTTTTAATTTATTTTGCCATTATATATTTGTTCTAACGGAAAAATTAAATCCCAGTTTTCTCCCCAAACAATATTTCCATTTTCTATTTTAAATTTTTTAGCATATTTTTCTTCCAAATATTTATTGTATTGTGGATGGGGATTTTTGTCAATGAAATCTCCAATATTAATGATGCTAGTTGTTTTATCTTCAAAATAAACTTTTATAGATAATGCACCAATATATTCTGCATTCAAAATAGGTATTGCTCTCATTTTAGTTTTCGTGTTATTTTTGAAACTTTCACAGCTTTTTTTAAAATAAAAAAGTTAATCCATTTTTCGACGATTTTTTTATAATATTCGTTGATAAAAATTAATGCATCTTTTTCTTCTTTGATTGATAATGCTTTTTTTCCTTTGGCTGTTCTTTTTTGTATAGTTTTTAACAAACCGTTTTCAAGAATTAACTCAAATATACTTTCTCTTTCTGCAATTGTAACGTGAACATGAATAGGTTCGTGTTCATTAGAATAAAAATAAAAAATTAATCCTAAATATTCATAAATTTTTGGCATAGATACAATTTTAAACAAATCTACAAAAATCACTCCAATAAATCAATTTCTAATTTATAACTCAAATATGCAGGTAAGAGATGTAATTCTATGTTTAGGCTCAAAAAAAGAATTTTATTTGCATCAACTCGATTGTGTTTATAATATTTTGCAATTTTTTTGACATAAAAAAAAGGTTTTAAATTTCTCTAAAACCTTTAAAATCAATCCATTGTTAAAAAAACTAGTAGCGGGAACAGGACTCGAACCTGTGACCTTCGGGTTATGAGCCCGACGAGCTGCCTACTGCTCTATCCCGCGATCTTCGGTGCAAATATACAACGTTAATTGTGAAATGCAAGTTAAATTTTTTAAAAATATTTATTGATAATGATTTGACTGTCAGATGCAAAAAAGAAAAAGGCGATTTCAAAATTTTGAAATCGCCTTTTTAAGCTATAATTTCTGTTGTAAAACTAACATTTTTGTCATAAAACCGCGTTCTGAAATCTGCGGTTAGAATTCGTAAGTTACCAATCACCTCCAGCGCCACCTCCAGAGAATCCGCCACCGCCAAAGCCGCCACCAAATCCACCACCGCCGCCGCCAAAACCACCGCCAGAAGAACCTCCAAAACCTCCGCCGCCACTTCTACCCATATTGCTAAGGATAATCATGTCGAGTAGGCTAGGGCCTCCACCGCCACCACGATTGCCTGAATTGCCACCGCGATTGTTTTTGGACATAATCATCATAATTACAATGAAAATAAAAATTAAAAATAATATGGTAGATAAAGGAATTCCTTCTTGTTTTTCTTGCCTTGTGCCTTTGTATTTTCCTTTTAAGACTTCAAAAATCGCATCCGAGCCTTTGTCGAGTCCGTTATAAAAACTTCCCGCTTTAAACTCCGGAATAATGATATTACGAATAATTTCGCCATTAATTCCTGCTACCAAGCGATCTTCAACTCCATAACCTGGTGCAATCCATAGCTTTCGCTCTTGTTTGGCAAGTAAAATTAAAATACCGTTATCTTTCTTTGCGTCGCCAATTCCCCATTCCTGCGCCCAACGTGGCGTAAGTATTCCGATGTCTTCGTCATTGATTGTTTCCGTAGATATAAAAACAATTTGGGTACTTGTGGAATCAGAATATTTAATGAGCTTTTCTTCCAAAAGTTCCTTTTCGGCTTCCGAAAGTACTTTAGCATAATCATAAACCGAAGTCTGAAAATCGGGCTTAGCAGGAATTTTAAATTGCCCAAAAACTGAATTTATTCCGAAAACGAACATCATTAAAGGAAAAATAAACAACCAATTGGAATTTGGAATTTTAAAAATTGAATTTTTCATGTTTTATCCTAATGATATTTCGTTGGAAATGTCGTCCGAAAGTTCGTTTTTATCATCACTTTCGTAAGGGAAATGATGCTTTAGTTGCTCGCCAGCTTTTATAATACCATTTACTAAGGCCAATTTATTTTCGCCTTTTTTGAAATGATTGGTCATAATATCTCGAGTTGAATTCCAAAAATCTGCACCTACTTTTTTGTTGATATTTTCATCGCCATAAATTGCAAATTGCTTGCTTTTTACGGCAACATAAAAAATAACACCGTTGCGGTCTTTAGTATTTGTCATTTCTAGTTTATGAAAAACTTCCACTGCGCGATCAAGTGGCGCAATGGTAGTTTTCTTTTCTAGATGTACCCGAATTTCTCCAGAAGTATTTTTTTCAGCAATTCGAATAGCTTCTACAACTTCGGCTTCTTCTTCTTTAGTTAAAAAATCTTCTACTTTAGACATTACTTGGTTTCTTTTTTGTCAAAGTTGAATTCAACATTTGGCGCTTTGTCTGCCCCTGCAACAGCCTCGAAATAAGGTTTTGCTTTAAAGCCAAACCATCCTGTAAAAATACTGTTAGGAAAAATACTCACATGATTGTTAAACGGTTTTATAGCTTCGTTATAACGTGTTCTTGCGGTAAGAATTTGATTTTCGGTACTTGCCAATTCGTCTTGTAATTTCAAGAAATTTTCATTGGCTTTCAAACTTGGATATTGCTCTACTGTTACCAATAATCGTGATAATGCGCTGCTCATTCCGCCTTGTGCTTCTGTGAATTTTGCCAATTGTTCTGGAGTAATATTACTAGGATCAATTGTCATTTGTGTAGCTTTTGCTCTAGCTTCAATTACGGCTGTTAAGGTTCCTTTTTCATATTCAGCTGCACCTTGTACTGTTTTCACTAAATTCCCAATAAGGTCATTTCTACGTTGGTACGAAGTTTGTACGTTTCCGAAACTTTCCTTAACCGATTGGTCAAGTGTAACCGCGGTATTATTAATTCCTTTAAAGTAGCTGTACCCAATTAGCAATAAAGCTCCAATGATAATTAATGGCAAAAATTTTCTCATAATTTCTAGTTTTTAATGTTTGTGTTTATTTAGTTGTTTATATTTTAAATTCTATTTTTATAGCCTTCCCTCTGGGAAGGTTGGATGGGCTTACATTTCATTTTTCAAACTCACCAAAGTCGCTTTTATTTCTTCTAGTTTATTGATGATGTCATATTTGTCTAACGATTTTTTCTGACCTTCTTTCAAGTGCGTTTTGGCACCATCCAAAGTAAAACCTCGTTCTTTAACCAAGTGATAAATCAATTGTAAATTCTTGACATCTTCTGGCGTAAATTGTCGGTTGCCTTTGGCGTTTTTCTTTGGTTTAAGAATATCAAATTCTTTATCCCAAAAACGTATCAAAGACGCATTTACATCAAACGCTTTGGCTATTTCGCCAATATTAAAGTATCTTTTATCTGCTGATAATTCTATTTGCATAATTTTTGTATTCATAAATCAAGCCAAAATCTTAATCGTACGATTGATTTTCTTGATTCGCGATTTTTGATATCGCAACATATTCTGCTGCCGAAATATTTCCGTAATAAAAATTAATTGGGTTTACTACTTGCCCGTCCTTATGCACTTCATAATGCAAATGTGGCGCTTGGCTTCTACCTGTGCTGCCTACATAACCTATAACATCGCCACGTTTTACGCGTTGTCCTGCTCTTGCTTTGTAACTACTCAAGTGCGCATACAAAGTCAAATACCCAAACCCATGACTTATCTCAATATGATTGCCATAACCCGATAGCGAATTGTCGGCCTTCAAAACCAATCCGTCGCCAGTAGCATAAATTGGTGTTCCCGTTGCCGATGTAAAATCCATGCCTTTGTGCATCTTTCTAGCTTTGGTAAAAGGATCGCTACGATAACCAAAACCCGAAGCTACACGACGCAAATCCTCATTTTTTACGGGCTGAATCGCAGGAATAGAAACCAATAATTTATCTTTTACTTTCGCCAAAGCCAAAATCTGATCCAATGATTTGGATTGAATCGCCAACTCTTTCGACAACACATCCATACGTTCGGTGGTCGATTTTACCAATTGCGTATTATTAAAACCTTCCAATTCTTTATAACGATTAGCAATTTTAAAACCTGCCTTGCGTTGCTCTATCGGAATAGGTGTAGCATTAAAAAACTGACGGTACAAATTGTTGTCTCTATCTTCAATATCGCTCAAAACTTCGTCAATTTGATCAATTTTTTTATTCAAAATAGCATACCGCAACTTATAATTTTCTAGTTCTCTGGATAAAACTTTATCTTTCGGACTTTCAAAAAATGGCAAATTCATCATCGTCAAAAAACACAATCCGCCAAATAGGGCTGATGTCAACAAAAACAAAACTCCGTAACCAAATTTGGTTGTTTTTCGGGTTTTTATCTTTTTGTAAGCTAATTTTTCTGAATCGTAATAATATTTTACTTTCGACATCTATATAAATATCCTATTTTTGTAATCGCTTTTCATGGTTATACGAACAAAATTAAGAAATGTTTCATTCTTTCCTAATTATTAGGAGCGAAACTTTTGGCAAATCTATTTTCCATGTTCCTGCTATTCGTTCTAATCTTTTCTTTTTTAAAGAAAAAAAGAAAAGGATTTTCACTTCTATCAGGGCTAGGCGACAAGCTATTTGAACTTTTTTATCAATACAAGTAAGTAATAAAAACAATAATGACATCTACCGAAATCCGAAAACAATACCTGCAATTTTTCCAATCCAAAGGACATTTAATCGTTCCGTCGGCACCAATCGTGCTCAAAGACGATCCAACCCTAATGTTCAACAATTCGGGAATGGCGCAGTTCAAAGAATTTTTTCTAGGAAACGGAACGCCAAAATCGCCCCGAATTGCCGATACCCAAAAATGTCTTCGGGTTTCAGGAAAACATAATGACTTGGAAGATGTAGGGTTTGATACTTATCATCACACCATGTTTGAGATGTTGGGCAACTGGTCGTTTGGCGATTATTTCAAGAAAGAAGCCATTGCTTGGGCATGGGAATTATTGACCGAAGTATATAAAATCCCGAAAGAAAACTTATACGTTTCGGTTTTTGAAGGTAGCAAAGAAGACAACGTACCTTTCGATCAAGAAGCATGGGATATTTGGAAAGGATTGATCGATGAAGATCGCATAATTCTAGGTAATAAAAAAGACAATTTTTGGGAAATGGGCGATCAAGGACCATGCGGACCATGTTCCGAAATTCATGTAGATATTCGCACTGATGCCGAAAAAGCATTAGTTACGGGTAAAAGTTTGGTCAATAACGATCATCCGCAAGTAGTCGAGATTTGGAACAACGTTTTTATGGAATTCAACCGAAAAGCCGATGGAAGTTTAGAAAAACTTCCAGCACAACACGTCGATACGGGTATGGGTTTTGAGCGCTTGTGTATGGCATTACAAAATGTAACTTCCAATTATGACACCGATGTTTTCACACCATTAATTACCAAAGTAGAACAAATTACAGGTTTTACATATACTACCAATAATGTCATTCTGAGCGATAGCGAAGAAACTCAAAACAAAACCAACATCGCCATCCGTGTTATTGTAGATCATGTTCGTGCGGTGGCTTTTGCCATTGCCGACGGACAATTACCGAGCAATACTGGCGCAGGTTATGTGATTAGAAGGATTTTGCGTCGTGCTATTCGTTACGGATTTACATTTTTGGACACCAAAGAGCCATTTATTTATAAATTGGCAGAAGTTTTGGCAAACCAAATGGGCGAATTTTTCCCTGAAATAAAATCGCAACAACAACTGGTTACTAATGTTATTCGGGAAGAAGAAGCTTCGTTTTTACGAACTTTAGACCAAGGATTACAATTATTAGATTCAGTAATTGCAAAAACTTCTGGCAACGAAGTTTCGGGCGAAAAAGCATTTGAGTTGTATGATACTTTTGGTTTTCCTAAAGATTTGACAGCTTTAATTCTCAAAGAAAAAGGGTACACTTATAATGAAGAAAATTTCGAAATCGAATTACAAAAACAAAAAGCACGTTCTCGATCTGCTTCGGAAGTTTCGACTGAAGATTGGAAGGTTTTAATACCAGGAAATGTAGAAACTTTCGTGGGTTATGACAAAGTTGAAAATGAAGTAAAAATTACCCGAATTCGAAAAGTAGATTCCAAAAAAGAGGGTGTTTTGTACCAAATCGTTTTAGACAACACCCCTTTTTATCCAGAAGGCGGCGGACAAGTTGGCGATAAGGGAAGCCTCACAAGCCTCCCCAACCCCTCCAAAGGAGGGGCTTTTGAAGCAGAAACCATCGAAATCATTGACGCTAAAAAGGAAAATAACTTGATTTTGCATTTTGCAAAACGGTTACCTGAAAATATAAACGGTAGTTTTTCTGCAAAAGTTAATACGGATTTGCGAACGGCAACAACAAAAAATCATTCGGCTACACACTTGATGCATTTGGCTTTGCGCAACATTCTTGGAACGCATGTGGAGCAAAAAGGAAGTTTGGTAAATCCTACTTATTTGCGATTTGACTTTTCGCATTTTTCTAAAGTTACGGACGAACAATTACGTCACGTTGAAGCAAGTGTAAATGCACAAATCGAAGCGCAGTTGCAACTTGTAGAACATCGAAACATTCCAATAAAAGAAGCGTTAGACAAAGGCGCAATGGCTTTGTTTGGCGAAAAATATGGCGATTCAGTGCGCATGATTGAGTTTGGCGAAAGCAAAGAACTTTGTGGCGGAATCCATGTGAAAAACACGTCAGAAATTTGGCATTTCAAAATCATTTCGGAAGGTGCCGTTGCTGCTGGAATTCGACGTATTGAAGCCATTACTGGTGATGCTGTAAAAGATTTTTATATCAATCAAGAAAATACATTGTCTGAAATCAAAGAAGCCTTAAAAAATCCTCAAGATATCTTGAAATCGGTTGTGGCTTTGCAAGATGATACCGCAAAACTGAAAAAACAAATTGAGCAATTACTTCAGGAAAAAGTATCAGGTTTAGCGACTAATTTGGTTAACGATTTTACAGAAGTAAACGGAATTAAATTTTTGGCAAAGCAAGTAGATTTGTCAATGGCTTCCACTAAAGATTTGGCTCAAGCTTTAGGAAGTTCGAAACCAAATTCGTTTGTGTTTTTGGCTTCTGTTGAAGATAATGCTCCAAACATTCATTGTTATATTTCCAAAGAATTGGTTGCTTCCAAAAATCTAAATGCAGGAAACGTAATCCGAGAATTAGGAAAGTACATTGACGGAAATGGCGGCGGACAAGCTTTTTTCGCTTCTGGAAAAGGAAAAAATGTAAATGGAATCAAGGAAGCTTTGGAGAAAGTAGTTGGTTTTGTGAAGTAAAAATTTTATTTTTAGATATATAAAAAAGCAACTTAAACTATTTTTTAAGTTGCTTTTTTTAGCTTTATGGCATTTATTTTATAGCATTGCTTTAAAATTATGGTATTTATTTTAAATTATTAGTTTAAAATTATAGTATTTATTTTAAATTATAATTTAGAAACTGTATATTTGTAGCATAATTTTTTTTAAAATAATTACATGTATAGAGAAAAAATAAATCATCTAATTAACTGGAAAAATAAACCAACCCGAAAACCATTGATTGTTAATGGCGCAAGGCAAGTTGGTAAATCTTGGTTGATTAGACATTTTGGAGCTACGCATTTCAATGAAAATTTGATTGAAATTAATCTTGAAAAAAGTAAAAATTTACATGAAATTTTCAAACCAGATTTTGATGTAAAAAGAGTTATTTTCGAGCTAAATTTAGCATTAAACACAACTATAGTTTCAGGAATAAATTTGTTGTTTATTGACGAAATTCAATCTTGTCCCGAGGCATTGGGTTGTTTGCGTTACTTTTATGAAGACATGCCCGACTTGCACATAATAGTTGCAGGTTCATTGCTTGATTTTGAGTTTAGAAATCAGCCTTTTCCTGTTGGTCGAGTAGAAATAATGAATTTGTATCCGATGACCTTTTATGAGTTTTTGAAAGCACGCAACAAAAACAATTTGGTTAGTTTGTTGGATTTGCCATTTGATGCAGTTCCAGACAATATTAATTCGTTTTTTGAAAACGATTTCATGCTCTACCTCATTGTTGGCGGTATGCCCGAATGTGTAAAATATTTCACAGAGACTAACGATTTATTAGGGATAAAGACCATTCAGGATGATTTGCTTTATAGTTATGAGCAAGATTTTAAAAAATACCAGCCCAATATTAATGCGGATTGCTTGCTTGACATTCTCGAAAATGGAACAAAATTTATTGGTAATCAAATTATTTACACCAAATTATCACAACGTTTTTCGAGTGCAACTGTCAAAAAAGGAGTCGATGTGCTTAGAACCTCAAGATTGTTATTTAGTATTCAAAATGTATCAGTCGGTAGTTTGCCATTAACGGTTTCAGGAAAACAGTTCAAATTATTTTTCTTAGATGTTGGATTACTACTCCGAAAAAGTAATATAGACTACCAAAATTTATACATAAAAAAAGAATTGTCAGCCGCATTTAAAGGCATGTTGTCTGAACAATTTGTTGCACAGCAATTGATAGCGCAAACAGAGCAAAAAACTTTTTATTGGTCAAGAACCGAATCTGGAGCGAGTTCAGAAGTTGATTTTGTGATTTTAAAAGAAAACAAAATTGTACCTATAGAAGTAAAATCTGGCAAAAGCGGATCATTGAAAAGTATGCATTATTTGTTGAATAAAAATCCATCTATTGAAAATGCAATTGTATATTCTGAAGCAAAACGTGGCAAAATCGACACTATTGATTTTGTGCCCATTTTTTGGGCTGGACGTTAGGATTTGATCCAATTTTTTTGTATTTTTGAAATAATAAATAACTTTTTTTGAATGTCAAGAGCCGAATTCATAGAAAAAAACGCCCATCTTTTTTGGTACATCAAGAAAGAAGCCATTCCTAATATCGGGAATGAAGTTTTGGTGGAATTTATTTTCAATTATGGCACTTGGCAAGACGTAAAAGACTTAATAAAAATTATTGGTTATCAAGAATTAAAAACCGTTTACGACGGAATCACCGATAGAAAAATTGGGAATTATCTACCTGAAATGTTAGATTTAATGGGACGAATAACGAATAAATATGCATCTTGAAGTTTTAAGTAAAGAACAAGTCGATTTATTGCCAATTTTATCTCAATTCAAAAGAGAGTATTATTTGGTTGGTGGTACTGCGATTGCCTTGCATATTGGGCATCGGGAATCCATTGATTTTGATTTATTTAAAGAAAAAAATATTCGTAAAAAAGATGTTTACTCAAAGCTTAAAACAATTGATTATAAAGTTTCTTTTGCCGATTATAACCAAATAAACATGCTAAGTTACGGAGTGAAAATTACTTTTTTCTCATTCCCGTACCAAGTTCCATTAAATTCTGACGTAAAAGGTTTTTTAAAAATGCCCGATTTATTAACCCTTGGCGCAATGAAAGCTTTTGCGCTTGGACGAAGAGCAAAATGGAAAGATTATCTAGATTTATATTTTATTTTGAAGTTTCATTATTCATTTAAAGATGTTGCCAACAAAGCAAAAGAAATCTTTAAAGAGGAGTTTATTGAAAAACAATTTATTGCACAACTTGGTTATTTTGCTGGAATAAACTATGCCGAAGAAGTCACTTTTTTAATCCCAAATCCACCAACCGAAGAAGAAGTTAAATCTTTTTTGACGGATATAAGTTTGTCGGGATTGGAGGAATAGATTAATGAAATATATTAAGTGAATTAAATTAACTAAATAAATTAAAAATAATGATATATCAATATGTTGAAGATAATTATTATGAATTTTTCGGAGATAATCATACGAAATATTTAGTTCTACGATTTATTAAACGCGAAGATGGAAATAATTTAATTTATGATTTAACAAAAAAAATAGAGTTAAAAATTTTTGTAGAGAAAATATTTCATAATTTACTAATAATTGTGTGCAGAAATTTAGAGAGAAACTGTGAGCTAAATAAGCCTAAAATGATTTTTGAGGATTTTTTTGATTATATCAGAGTAAAATATGGTAAATGTTTACAATTAGAATACATTCCAGAAGTGCAGAAATATTCATTGAGCGAGAAATTCTTAGTGGATGCAGAACAATTTCAAGTATGTTATGACATCAATGACTTTTTTAAACAAATTGAAGATAAGTTTCAAATCAAATTAACAAATGAAGAGAAAGATGATTTTATAGTTAAAAATTTGTTCAAATAATTTACTTCCGTTCTCCAATTTGTTGCCTCCACATCGCATAATACAAACCTTTTTCTACAAGTAAATCCTCATGTTTGCCTTGCTCGATTATTTTGCCTTGTTCAAGTACATATATTTTATCAGCATGCATAATCGTAGATAATCTATGAGCAATCAAAACTGTAATTCGGTTTTGGTCAGAAATGTTTCTTATCGTAGCATTAATTTCTTCTTCGGTAATTGAGTCTAAAGCTGATGTAGCTTCATCAAAAATCAACAAATTTGGATTTCGTAAAATGGCTCTTGCAATAGACAATCGTTGCTTTTCGCCACCCGAAACTTTAATACCGCCTTCGCCAATCGTAGAGTTTAATCCATCTTCGGCACGTTTCAGTAGGTTGGTGCAACTCGCTCTATCTAAAACATTAAGTAATTCTTCATCGGAAGCATTGGGTTTTACAAACAATAAATTCTCACGAATCGTACCCGAAAATAACTGCGCATCTTGTGTCACAAAACCGAGTTGCTGGCGCAGATCGAGCAAGTCAATTTCCTTAGAATTGATGTCATTGTACAATACAGTTCCTATTGCTGGAGGATAAAGTCCAACCAAAAGTTTCACTAAAGTAGTTTTGCCCGAACCCGACGGCCCAACAAAAGCAACGGTTTCGCCTTTTTTGATATGAAAATCGATGTTTTCTACCGCAGGATGCTTTGCCGATTTGTGTTGAAAACTTACATTGTTAAATTGTAACGACTCGATTTTCGAAATCGGTTTTGGGTTTTCAGGTCTAAATTCTGATCTAGCGTTCAATAAATTTTCGAAATTTTCTAACGAAACTTTGGTTTCATTTTGCACGATAATAAAGGAACTCAACTCTTGCAATGGACCAAAAATAAAGAAAGTAAAGAACACCATTGTCAATAAATCGCCTACCAAAATCTTATCGCCAAACAAGAAATAATACAAGGCAAAAACTACGCACGTTCTAAGAAAATGCACTGTTGTACCTTGAATAAAACTCAAACTTCTAATAAACCTGATTTTTTGCAACTCGAGACCCAATATTTTTTGGGTATTGGTATTAAGTCGGGCTTCTTCTTGTTGGGTTAATCCCAAACTTTTCACCAATTCTATGTTTCGTAAACTTTCGGTGGTAGAGCCTGCCAATGCAGTTGTTTGACCTACAATTTTACGAGAAATAGCTTTGATTTTTTTTCCTAAAAACGAACTCAAAATAGCTATAATTGGCGCAGCTATCAAAAAGATAAACGAAATGCGATAATCAATCCTCGAAATATAAATGATCACAAATACAAACCCTACGACCGTCTGAAAAATTAATGATATAGAAAGTGTTATCAGCTTCTCGGAATCGGTTCGTACTTTTTGCAATCGACTCAGGGTTTCGCCACTACGTTGGTCTTCAAAATCTTCGTAGGGTAAATCGAGCGATTTTTTTATGCCGTCAGTATACATCTCGGCACCAGTGCGTTGAATAACAATATTGGTAAAATAATCTTGAAAATTTTTGGTTAATCGGGAGATCATAGAAGCACCAAGTGACAAGCCAAGCCAAAAAGCGACCGTTTTGATAAAACCTATTTCGTCACCCTTGTATTTGGCAATACCAACACCGCAATCTTGCATCAATTTCCCCGTAATAATAGAGTCTGATAAGCTGAAACAGATATTTATTGCCGCCATCAGTAAGGCGAAAAATAGAAGTGTTTTATGTTTTTTAAGATAGAAAAAAAGTAATTTCATGTTGCGTTTTTAGGAATTGCAAAAGTACAAATAATTAAAGAGTTTTTATTTTGTACAAGAAATTGATTTGTATTATATATTTTTGAATTAAATTATATATAAAATGAATTTCACAACGCCAATCCCAATATCGAAATCCGATAATCCAATAGATTATAATTCTAAAATTATGTCTATTGGTTCGTGTTTTGCCGAGAACATGGCGAAGAAATTTGATTACTTTAAATTCGAAAACATAGTTAATCCATTCGGAATTATTTTTAATCCATTTTCCATAGAAAAAATTGTTTCTAGAATTGTTAATCAAGAAAAATTTACCGAAATAGACATTTTTTTTCATAACGATTGTTGGCATTGTTATGACGTTCATTCGCAATTATCCAGTCCTAACAAAGAGGAATTTCTAAAAAATCTAAACCAAATTCTAGAAAAAACTAAAAATCAAATACTCGAACTTTCACTTTGCATTATTACTTACGGAACTTCTTGGGTTTATAGAAATAAAAATTCTGACAAAATAGTTGCCAATTGCCATAAAGTGCCACAAAATCAATTTGATAAAGAACTACTTTCAGTTGAAATAATTGAAAAATCCATTCAAAATACCATTTTACTAATTCAAAAAATAAATCCAAAGTGTCATTTTATTTTCACGATTTCACCCGTTCGGCACATCAAAGATGGTTTTGTAGAAAATCAAGTAAGTAAAGCTCATTTGATCTCTGCAATTCACTCATTATTAAAAGTGCCCCCTTTGGGGGCGGAGGGGGACTACTTTCCTTCCTACGAAATTATGATGGACGAACTTCGTGATTATCGTTTTTATGCCGATGATATGTTGCATCCTTCTCAAGCAGCGATAGATTATATTTGGATAAAATTCTTTGAAAATTATGTTGATGAAAAGGAATTTGCTCTAATGAATGAAATATGTGAAATTCAGAGAGCCTTGCACCACAAACCTTTTAACAAAAGTTCTGAAAGTCATCAAAAGTTTTTGAATAATTTAAACAAAAAAATCAATACTTTAGCCTCAAAATATCCAAAAATTAAATTTTAAATGACTACGCAACCAACAAATTCTTATTCCTTTTTTGGAAAACTTAACGAAGTAAGAAAATGGATAATGCTTGCACTTGCGGCATTAGTTTTATTTTTTGGATATAAATTCTTCACTTCGTCCGATTCTAATTCAACCATAGAATATGACACTAATTTAATTCAACAGCAAATAAAAAATGTAGGTAAACTGGTGGTTACTGAAGGTCATTTTGCCGAAGTTCTTACCTATAAAGACAAAAAAGAAACCCTAATTCCTGGTTTTACTTTCGATAAAAAAGCAATAGTAGTAATCAATGCAGATGTAACAGTAGGCTTCGATTTGAGCCAAGTGAAATATGATATCGACGAAAAAAACAAAATACTTACAATAACCAATATCCCAAAAGAAGAAATAAAAATTAGTCCCGACATCAAATATTACGACACCGAATCGTCTACATTCAACGAATTTACGGGCGAAGATTATAACAAAATTAACAAAATTGCTAAAGAAAATTTGAGAAAAAAAATCGAAAAATCTTCCTTACAAGCCAATGCCAAAAATCGATTAATTAGCGAACTTTCCAAAATATTAATTCTGACCAATTCCATGGGCTGGACATTAAAATATCAAGGCAATACGGTTGGTAAAGAAACCGATTTCAAACTTTAAAGTTTACTTTCCAAACTCATCCAGCCGCCACCATTCATCACTTCAATGCCATTGCTTTTTAGTGTAGCCGTTGCGATGCCACTTCTCATTCCACTAGCGCAACAAGCAATAACTGGTTTTCCGAGTTTTTTAATTTCTGCAATTTTCGAACCTATTTTATCTAGCGGAATATTTTTGGAACCTTCAATATGTCCGCTTTGAAACTCACCAGCCGATCGCACATCAATGATTATTGCACCGTTTTCAATAAATTCTGCAATTTTTTTCGATTTATTAAAACCTAAGAAATCTAATAAGCCCATAGTTTTTATTTTTAGCAAAAGTAAACTTTCAAACTAAAATAATTTAGATTTGTAAAAGATTATTTAATCTGTGTAAATCTTTTTAATCTGTGGCTTAATAAATGAAACAAGATCGTAAACAAGAAATCATAAACGTTGCCGCACAACTTTTTAAACAGAAAGGCTATTCGGCCGTAACCATGCGCGATATTGCACAAGCTATGGACATTAAAGCCGCAAGTTTGTACAACCACATCAAGTCCAAACAAGAAATTCTGGTTTTAATTATCATCGAAATTGCCGAAGAATTTACCAATACGATGAATCAAATCGTATCGTCAGATATTTCGTCAGTTCAAAAAATAGAAAAAGTAATCGATTTGCACATTACAATCACACTAAGAAATCCAGACGCATTGGCTTGCCTCAATAACGATTGGATGCATCTCGAAAATTCAGATTTGAATTACTTCATAAAAATGCGATCTGACTATGAGCAAAATTTTAGAAATATTCTCAAAAAAGGAATTATTGATAAAGAAATTCTAAATCTTAATATCGAAGTGATTATATTTTCAACATTATCCACCTTGCGAACACTATATTTATGGTATGATAAAACCAAAAGTTTGAATGAAAAAACACTCAAAAAAGATTTGTCTACAATTTTATTAAAAGGAATAATTTAAAAAAATTACAACGTTTTCGTAACCAATCAAAAAAATCACTAAATTTGCATAACAAACTAACAAGTGTTAGTTGAATTGTAAAAGCAAAAAATGTCCAAATTTCATTCTATAAAAGTACAAGATATCTACAAAGCAACCAAAGATTGCTCGGTAATTACTTTTGATATCCCTGAAAATTTGCAGCCAGATTTTCAATACAAATCTGGACAATATCTAACATTAAAGGCGATTATTGACAATAATGAAGCCCGAAGATCTTATTCGCTATGTTCCTCGCCAACAGAAAACAAGTGGCAAGTTGCCGTAAAGAAAATTGATGGCGGATTATTTTCTACCTATATAAATGATGAAGTAAAAACGGGTGACATAATCGAGTTAATGCCGCCTACAGGAAAATTTTTCTCAGAAACCAATCCAACCAAAACCAAAAATTATATCGCATTTGCGGCAGGAAGCGGCATAACGCCCATTTTTTCGATTATAAAAAACCAGTTAGAAACCGAACCAAACGCAACTTTCAAATTGTTTTATCTCAATCGAACTGTAAAATCAATTGTCTTTAAGGAAGAAATAGAATTGCTGAAAAACAAATATTTCGGTCGTTTTGAAATCTTTCATTTCCTAACTAAAGAATTCCGAAATATCGAATTATTAAATGGACGATTCACTTCAGAAAAAATTCAAACACTAAGCAAATCAATCATCGACATTCCAAATACCGACGAATGTTACATTTGTGGTCCACAAGAAATGATTTTCTTGATTCGTGACGAACTCGTAAATGCGGGTTTAGAAAAAGAAAAAATCCATTTCGAGCTATTCACAACAGCAACTTCCGACTCAGATAAAGAGCGAATAAAAAAATTAGTAGAACAAAAAATAGAAGGAACCGAAGTCACGATTATTGATGGCGGCAAAGAATTTCATTTCACAATGAATGATGAGTTCGACAACATTCTCGACAGTGCGATGGCCGCAGGAGCCGATTTGCCATTTGCCTGTAAAGGCGGTGTTTGTTGCACTTGCCGATGCAAAATCATCTCAGGAACCGTCGAAATGAAAGTCAATTATGCACTCGACGAAGCAGAAGTTGCCAAAGGATTAATACTAAGTTGCCAAGCCGTGCCAACATCACAAAACGTTGTGGTCGAGTTCGGCGTTTAAATATTTTGAAGCAAATGGCTTGGGCAGTATCAACCAACCATTTTCCCGCTTTTCGCAGTATCTTTTTTTGCAAAAAAGGATACTTGCTTCAATCGGGGCTCATATCTTTACAATGATTAAAAATATATGATTTACGTATCTTTGAAATAGTATAAATTGATAAGCAAAACCAAGTTGCCAAATTGTAT
>JAYVHB010000100.1:0-5604 GCA_043771555.1 Flavobacterium sp.
CAATTTTGCAACCATAGATTGGGCAAACGGGCCTTATTTTATAAAAACCGACACCGATCCAGCAGGTGGCACAAGTTATTCTATAACTGGAACAAGCCAGTTGTTGAGTGTGCCGTATGCAATGGCAAGTGCCGATAATAAATGGACAGGAACTAACAACATTCTAAATACTAATGCTACTGGAATAACCAATATTATATCGACTTCTATCAATCCATTGCGAATTGCTGGAGGAGATGGAATGAAAGTAGAACTTTACGAAGGCGCCAATCAACGTGGATACATTGGGTCAACACTTGGAAATTCCAATGACTTTGAAATTGGAATCCCTACGTCAAATCCTACAGGAAATATAGTTTTTACTACAGCTGCCGCCCCACAACTTACCGTTGCAGCAAACGGAAATGTTGGTGTTGGAACACAATCGCCATCCTCTAAACTCGAAGTTAATGGATTTACTAAACTTGGCTTTGGTGCTCCAGCGATAAAAGTTAAGAAAACACTAGGAAGTACAGCAGCAACTCAAGGTGCTCAGGTATCTTTTAATCATAATCTAGATTCTACAAAGATAATATCTGCAACTGTTTTGGTAGAATACAGTCCTGGCATATTTGTTCCTGCATCATATAGTGGTACTGGTTATGAATTTAATTTTATCATAAACACAACTTCAATAATTGTTCAAAATAGTGCAACCAATTCGTCTTTAATTTTGAATAAACCATACAGAATAATGATTACTTACGAAGAATAGACAATCATTTCCTGAAGAAAGCCAATTTCAATTTCAAAAATCAATTTCAAAAATCAGTAATAATCTGCTAAATCAGCGTTCCAAAAAAATTAATCTTTAAAAAAAACATCATGAAAAATTCAATTTTAATATTCGTAAGCCTTATTATGTTTGCTGTAGCTTCTTGCTCTAAAGACGACAATCCGGCACCAACGCCACCAGTTGTTGTAAACCCAGTAGCCATTTCGTCAATAACACCATCTGGCGGTGCAAAAGGAACAGCAGTTTTGTTAACTGGAATTGGTTTTAACCCAAATGCTTCCAGTAACACGGTTACTATAAACGGAAAACCTTGCACAATTACTAGTGCAACAGCAACACAACTTAATATTATAATTCCTCCAGCAGCTGGAACAGGCAAAATAAAAGTAACAGTTGGCAACAACAATGCAGAAAGTATTGTTTTTGATTTTGTAGTAACTACAACAGTAACTACAATTGCAGGTGATGGTACACAGGGCGATAGTAATTCTGGATTAGGAAGGTTTAATTCTCCCATGGATGTTGTATTAGATAACCAAGGAAACTTATATATTGCAGATAAATCAAATAATAAAATAAAAAAAATTACACCAAATGGAGTAATTACGACTTTCGCTGGCGGAACAACAGGTGAGGGATTATTAAGTTTACCGTTTGGAATTACAATTGATGTTGCTGGAAACATTTATGTTGCTGACACGTTTAATCAAAAAATAAAAAAAATTACCCCTGATGGATTAATTACATCAATAATAAGTGGTAACGATTCAAGTGGTTCTCTAATTGCTGCTAGACCAACAGATTTGATAGTTGATGTAATAGGTAATGTGTACTTTAATAGTTCAAATCAAAATAAGGTAAAAAAAGTTTCTCCAACTGGTATTGTAACAATTATTGCAGATGATACAAATAACAATTTTGGTGATTTAAATGGAATTGTTCAAGATGTTTCAGGGAATCTGTTCGTCACTGATGCAGGATCTGGTGGCAATCTAAGAAAGATAACTCCAAGTGGGAATGTTTCAGTTTTTACAAATGATGGAGGAAATTTTACAAATCCTAAAGGGATCTGTATTGATTCAAATAACAACCTATATGTTGCAGTTACTGGAAGTCATAAAATAAAAAAAATTACTCCCTCAGGTATTGTGTCAACTATTGCTGGAGCAAATTCTGGTGATGGCATTTTATTTAATTCCCCTTCTGGGGTTGCTATAGACTCTTCAGGTAATTTATATGTTGCAGACACAAATAACCACAAAATCAAAAAAATAACTTTTGATTAGAGAACAGCAGTTTCAATGACAATTTCAAAAATCAATCTTTAAAAAATAATCTTTAAAATATATCTAATGAAAACCTTAAAAAAAATCTTCGCAGTTTGTTTGTTCGTTATAGTAGCCTCTTGCTCTAAAGACGAAGACACAACACCAACGCCACCAGTTGCCGAAAACCCAATAGAAATATCGAGTTTTGGACCAAACACAGGCGCAAAAAATACCACTGTTGTAATTACAGGAAAGGGGTTTAGTGGCAACGCAGCCAGCAACACAGTAACCCTAAATGGCAAAGTGTGCCCAGTGATACAAGCCAGCACAACACAACTTACGGTAACCATACCACCAAAATCGGCAACGGGCAATATAAAAGTAACCGTTGGTGGCTTCTCGCAAGAAAGCACCGTTTTTACTTATATAGACACAGTTGAAGTAAGTACCATTGCTGGAAGTACATCTGGTTCTGCAAATGGACAAGGTACGGCAGCACAATTTAATAGACCATTTAATCTAACTACAGATGCAACGGGAAATATTTATGTAGCAGACTATAATAATCATAAAATAAGAAAGATAACACCACTAGGTTTGGTAAGTACTTTCGCAGGAAGTACGCAAGGTTTTGCTGAAGGTCAGGGTATAGCGGCACAATTTAGTCAACCTCTTGGAATCACTATTGATGCTTCGGGAAATTTATATGTTACTGATGAGACTAATTATAAAATAAGAAAAATTACTCCTAGTGGCTCAGTTAGCACTTTGGCTGGAGGTTTAAATGGTTTTGCTAATGGACAGGGCAATGCAGCTCAATTTAATCTACCTTCAGGCATTTGTATAGATGCGACAGGAAATTTATATGTTACAGATTCTAACAATCATAAAATAAGAAAAGTAACTCCAACTGGAGTAGTTACTACTATTGCTGGAAGTACAGAAGGATTTGCCGAAGGGCAAGGAAGTACAGCTCAATTTGACTATCCATATAACATTACAATAGATACTTCTGGTAATTTATATATTGCAGATTCTGAGAATGATAAAATAAGAAAAATTACACCAACTGGTTTAGTAAGCACTTTTGCTGGAGGGTTAAATGGTTTTGCTGACGGACAAGGGACATTAGCACAGTTTAAAACACCAGCTGGAATTTGTATTGATGCAAATGGAAATCTATTTGTTGCAGATTTTTTCAGTCATAAAATTAGAAAAATTACTCCAACTGGTTTTGTTAGTACTGTTGCAGGAAGCACATTTGGTTTTGTTAATGGTTCTGGAAATGTTGCAAGATTTAATAATCCTGCGGGAATAACAATAGATGCAAACGGAGATTTATATGTTGCAGATTCAAGCAACCACAAAATCCGTAAAATAGTTATAGACTAATAATTACAAAAAAGCAATGACAATTTCAAAAATCAATTGCAATAACAAAAACCAACAAAGATCTGTGATAATCCGCTAAATCAGCGTTATCTGTATTCCAAAAAATATTAATCTTTAAAAAAAGCAATCGTGAAAAATTTCCAATATTTTCTGCTAACCAGTTGGTGTTTGCTAATGTTTTCTTGTGGTTTTAGTAATGAAAAAAAAGAAGCTGGATCAATTGATACGATAAATGAATCTTTACCAACATCGAAAAACATATTAAAAACGGAAGAAACTACGGAAACAACTTTGTCAAAAAATATTTTCGAAGGCAGTTTTTCGGGCACTCAAAATGGTTTGGCTTGCGTTGCTAATATAAAAAGTAATAATCAAGATGTTAGTGGCACATTTTCTATAAATGGCAAAACGGGGCAACTTATAGGCGTAAGCAATCAGCAAACTTGTTCTGGCACCATAACCGACGATGAAACAGCACAAGAATTTCCGTTTAAAGCCAAAATGGTAGCTTCAATAATGAATATCGAGATTGATTTAACCGCATTTGGTGGGCAAGTTATTACCATCGAAATGCAAAAAGCTAATACAGAAAACCCAACCAAAAAAACTTCAAAAAATAACACCTTAGACCCATCGGTTATTGGTTTGTGGCGCAACACCGAAATTTACAGTTCGGGTTCGGGCGAATACCGCTTTTCGGTTTCTACCGATTATTTTATGCTTTTCAACAGTGATGGAACCGTTGCCAATTGGTCAGGAAAAAGTGGCGGTGGTACTTCGGATATTTCGGCTAATAGTGGTGAAGGCGAAAAAAATTATGGCGAATGGTACACCGAAGGCGATCAATTGTGGCTTGTTGACCCAAAAAGTAACCAAAAAGCACCCATTCAATATTATGTCGAAAACAACAAAATGATGTTTACAGGCAACGGACAACGAAAAATTTTTGAACGAATTAATTAAAAATAACTAAAACCAATAAAAATTATGAAAACAACATTAAAAAATTTCGCAAAAACAATACTTCTATTTTCTATTTTCTTTTCTCTATTTTCTGCGAATGCCCAAGCACCCAACAAAATGAGTTACCAAGCCGTTGTTCGAAATGCCAACAATGTTCAAGTCTCCAATACTTTGGTTGGAATGCGAGTGAGTATAAATAAAGCAACAGCATTAGGAACATCGGTTTATGTTGAAACCCACAGCCCAACGACTAATGCCAATGGTTTGGTTTCGATAGAAATTGGTGGTGGAACGGTCGTTTCAGGCAATTTTGCATCCATAGACTGGGCAAACGGGCCTTATTTTGTAAAAACCGACACTGACCCAGCGGGTGGCACAAGTTATTCTATAACTGCAACTAGCCAATTGTTGAGTGTGCCGTTTGCTTTGAATGCGAAAACTGCGGCAACGGCTGTTTTAGCTACTAATGCTATCAATGCTACCAACGCCATTAATGCTACCAATGCCGTAAATGCAACTAATGCAATTAACGCAACAACAGCTGTAACAGCAACAAACAGCCCAAGTTCTTGGAGCAAAATAGGAAACACTGCAACAGCAACAGATTTTATTGGTACAACAAACAATCAAGATGTTGTTTTTAAAAGAAACGGCATTTTCTATGGTAAATTAAATGACGATAATCTCTCTATTGGTTGGCAATCTTTACAGTCAAGTACAGGTGTTCAAAATACAGCAATTGGATACGGGTCTAATAGATCGAATACAACTGGAAGAAAAAATACTTCGATCGGTTATTACAGTTTAAATAGTAATACTACAGGTGAAAATAATGTTGCAGTAGGTCAGTTAACATTGAGTGGAAATATTTCAGGTAATGATAATGTTGCTGTTGGATTTCAAGCATTATTTGGAAATCTTGGTGAGAGAAATTGTGGCATCGGCTATGCTGCAGGTAATTTAATTTCAACTGGTGATAATAATACCGCAATTGGTTATGGGGCACAAGTGCCGACCGCAACTGGCAACAACCAAGTCCGAATAGGAAATAATCAAATTACTTATGCAGGCGTGCAAGTCGCTTGGACTATAACTTCTGATAGCCGTTGGAAATCAGACATTCAAAAAAGTAATTTGGGATTGGATTTTATTAAAAACCTAAATCCTGTTTCATACACCCGAAAAAATGATGAAAATAAAAAAGTA
>JAYVHB010000101.1:0-13750 GCA_043771555.1 Flavobacterium sp.
CTCAACCAGTTCTTAACTATTTTTGAAAAAAGGGTTCAACTTTAATTAAAAGTCAAACCCCTATATTTTTAACTTACACACTTTTTAGGATAGTGTCATTCTAAATAAATTTTCATGAGCTTTTTCAGTTAAATAATAGCTATACATTTAATTTATTTTTGAATTCCGCTAATATTTCTTCTTTTGTTTGTTTTTTTGCACGTCCACTTTTTTCGCCAAGCTCTATTTTCATTCTCACAAATTCATAGTAATCCTCTTGTTTTCTTGCTTGTTGAATTAAATAATTTACAACTTCACTTTTGCTAGTAAACTCCTCGTTTACTACTTGTAGTTTCAACCATTCATCGTTTTGATTGGCTAATGTGATACTCTGTCTTGACATGATAAATAAGATTTAGTGGTGTAAATATACACCTATATCAAAAGTCGTATTCTTTTTTCAATTTTATTGAAACAAAAATTAGTAGACTATGATTTACGTTTTATCAATAAAAAATCCGCCATGAAAATTTTCAAGACGGATTTTATAAATTTTAAAGCTTTACCCTAATCCTCCAAATGCACTTTCTTTTTCAAAAATTTTAAAATAACAGGAAGCGTTGTTACTAGTACAATCCCGATAACGATATACTCGATGTAATGCTTTAGGTCGATTTGAAATTTTTCTAAAAAAAAGGCATACAAATAATGTCCAGCAAAAATCATTGTAAACGACCATAAAAACGAACCTACAATATTAAAGAACATGTATTTCTTTTTTTCCATAGATACAATGCCAGCTATAACGGGCACAAAAGTTCTAACTATTGGGATAAATCGAGCAAATATTACAGCTTTACTTCCATATTTTTCGAAAAATTCCTGAGCGTCGTACAAGTACTTTTTCTTGAAAAAGAAATTATCCTGGCGAGAAAAAAGAAATTTACCACTTTTGGCACCAAACCAATACCCAAACGTATTGCCAATTATTCCTGCAAAACCTACCAATGTAGCAAGAACTACAACATTAATAAAGTCATTTCCTAAGGATATTTGTTGCATTAATGTTTTGCTGTAAATTCCAGCTAAAAACAGCAGACTATCGCCTGGAAGAAAAAAACCAGCTAGCAACCCGGTTTCAGCAAATACAATAAAGAGTATGACTATTAATCCGATTTTTACACCACCAAACTCCAAAAGAATATAAAATTCTGGGTTAAATAGCTGTTTCCAATCAAAATTCTCCATATCAAAAATTTGCAGTTAATATTATTTTGTGAAAGTAATTATAAATACAATCGCAAGCAATTAAATTTTTGTTATTTTCTTTCGTATTGGCAACATCCATGTAAATTGTCATATACTTCTTTAGAAGCTTTCACAGCATCGGTATCATGACCAACTGTTGCAACCGCTTTTTTTACATCTAAAACAGAACATTTTTGTTCGTTAAAAATTAAAGAAAGTTGAAGACTATCAACATCCCATGAAGCTGATTTTACACCTTTTACGGTCATTGCTGCTTTCTCAATTCGTTTTTGGCACATGCCACAATTTCCTTTTACTTCAATTGTTGCTTTGGTATTTTTTTTCTTTTTTACTTCTTGCGATTGTGACGAAAACCCAATAAAAAGTAGCGTTATTACTAAGATTAATTTTTTCATTTTATTTTTATTTTTTAAAATTTACTTTTATAATTTCTTTAAAAACACATAGAAGCATAGACCATGAAACTGAAAAAGAATTGATAGAGAAATTAAAATTTAACATAACTCCATTTTCTTTGAAGAGCGAAGCGACTTATTATCCTATTTTTCTATGAATCTATGTATTTAAAATTTTGAAATTGATTTTTATATTGAAATTGATTTTTGATATTGAAATTGCTTTTAACTCCTACTCTATCTTAAAACGCAATCCGCCATAAAACGCCTGACCAAAAATAGGTTGATACACAATCGACGCATCAAAATTTGAGCCAAAAGGATTGTCTGTGCCCAAAATAGCTTTGTCTTGTCGAATATTGGTTAGATTTTCTGCTCCGAAGTACACTTCAAATGTTTTTGAAAAAATTAACGTCGCTTGTACCGTTAACGTCGAATAGGAATTAGAAAATTCAGGCAAACGATCTTTGGCAGGATTTGAAGCTGTAAAAGGTAATTTTTGAGCACCAATCCAGTTTATTGTGGCATCCAACTTCCAGTTTTGACCTTCATCATTACGATGACTTTCGTATTCTAAATTTCCGAAAAAACGATGCTTAGCTTGCAATGGATTTTGCGCATTTCCCGAAATATAATCGGTTGAAATATCATAATATTTGTAGGCTGATCGCATATTGAAATGCTCGATAATTTGCGAGTTGAACTCGAGTTGCAAGCTGTTGGCAACCGACTTACCGTCAAGATTATAAAACAAGGCTTTTTGAGGCGAGCTGTACAAATCGACTACCACTTGATTCTGAAAATCGGTTCGATAAAAATCTAGAGTAGCATTGGCTTTTTTGTTAAAAATATAAAAATTGTGCGTGTAACTAACGCCATAATTCCATGCAATTTCTGGAGCTAAACCATAGGCAAACTTTGCATTTTGGTTTAACAAATTTCCTGAAAAATCTTGCACTTTCATGACACGAGAACTGGCAAAAAGCGGTTGGTTCTCGGCATAAATATTGGCAGTTCGTTTGCCTCGTCCCGCTGAAAATCGAAAAACTGATTTTTCTGAAGGATTGTAGCGCAAGTGAAATCTAGGCGTAAAAAAAACACCCAATCTGTTGTGCGCATCAACACGACCGCCAATCGTATAACTTAGTTTTTCCGAATTATCGAACGCATATTCAAAAAAAGCACCTGCAGAATAATCTGCTCTACCAACATCAGTTCTATTTACAAATTCTTCATACTTATCGTAAGCAAAGTTCAAACCTGTCGAAAATTTATGATAGGTATTGTTGATGATCGAATTGAAAATCAAGTTTGAAAAATAACTTTGTTGCTTGATATCATAAGTATTTAAACCAAAATACGATTGCTGGTCGTGCCTATTAAAAGCGTTCTGAAAGCCAATGCTTTGATAGGGCATATCCTTGAAGACATAACCAATCTTGGAGGAAACATCAAGTCTATTTGTTTTTATTTCGGATCCCCAATGGTTGGTAGTTAATTTATCAAAATAGGGATTAAAATCAATCATTCCTGTTTGTTTCTGGTCTTTCAAATATTTGAAATTTAAAAAACTAACCCAACCCGTTTCTGGATTTGCATATTGCCAACGATTAGTAAAATTTACTTGTTTGCCTAACGGCGAATCTAGAAAATCATCGTCATTAAAATCGAGTTTTGCAATTCGGGTATTGCCATGAAAATAAAAACTGGTGGCCAGCTTGGGCGAAAACTTATGGTTGGCATGCGTGTTTATCTCGTAGCGCGAATCGGTCGATGCATAGGCGTTCAAGAAAAACCGATTGTCTTTTAAGGGTTTCAAAAGTTCGGTATTTATTTGTCCCGAAATACTTTCGTAGCCATTCACAACGCTTCCTGCGCCTTTGGTAATCTGAATACTTTCGACCCAAGTTCCGGGCGTAAAGGACAATCCGTATACTTGCGAAGCTCCACGAACCGAAGGAATGTTTTCTTCGGTAATCATCAAATACGGACTGGTAAGTCCCAGCATTTTAATTTGTTTGGTTCCTGTCAAGGCATCGGAAAAACTTACATCGATGGACGGATTGGTTTCAAAACTTTCGGCCAAGTTGCAACAGGCTGCTTTGAGCAATTCTTTACTTGTAATTACGGTTGTATTGGCGGTTTTGAGTAATGATTTTTGAAGTTTGTCTCGTGTGGCTTGCACTTTTACGACTTGCAAAGTATCTTGCGCCATTGCTGAAAACGTGCAAAAAAATATAAAAATAAAGGTGATTTTTTTCATTAGTAATTTATAAAGTTAGAAAAAACGAAAAATTTTCGAGTCTTACTTTATAAATTTAGGCATAAAAAATACGTTGGCAATTGCGCACAAAAATAGGCGGCGCATTGGCGTTAAAACAATAATTTATAATTTTTATTGCCTTAAAGTTAGTAATACAAAAAATAGGTAATGTGAAATAATTTACCCAAAAAACCGCTTCGGAAAGTTCAAAATCATAAAATTTTAAAGCAATCTGATCCGATTTTGATTCGGATTTAATGATTTTGTTATGACAACAATTGGATTCTTCTTCGACTTCGCCACAGCAATTTTTTTCTATTTCAAAGGCTTTTTCGTTAGAAAAAAGTGTAATTGAAGCAATCGTATCTTCACAATAATGCACGTTGAAAGACAATCCTGTGTTGGAAACCAACAAGAATAAGGCTAAAAGCACATTTATGAGTTTTCTGAAAATCATTATGCAAAGTTAACTAAAACGATTATAAATTTCTTAAAATGATGTTATAAAAAAACTGCTCTTTTCAGAACAGTTTCAAAACTAACAAAAAACATAAAATGCTAGGTACTTTTTTTTTATATCATAGTAATTTCGATATAATTTGTTTGCTTTTGGTCTAATTAATGAATTAAAATTCAACTAAATTTTCACATGAAAAAATCAAGAGAAATTATTTGATGATTTTTACGGATTTTTATTGGTTTATAAATGGTATTAGAGTTATAAACTTTTAAAATTGTTAATCATTTATTTCAGTTAGAATCTCATTAGAATATACCATCTTATGAAAAGTAATTGTATCAGTTGTTATTGTAAAATTCAACCAACCATAAATTTCTTCTTTTGTTGACATATTGAAAATTTTAAACAATGCATAACTACTTTCGTTAAAGGGAAATGAATTGACAAAGGTTGTGTTATAATCGGCACTACTTTTACCATTAAGAAAAACGTAACCTGTTTCAGTAAACGACATATTATCAACTTCTTGGTCGACGATATACTTTTTTATATTTTGACCATTCCCAGAGAAATCTATAAGTATTTGTTTGTTATTGACAAGATTATTTGTCATGCTCACATTGAAATCTCGATTAGGTTCGATTCCAGTTTTTGTATATTCTACTCTAAAGCTTGCGGCAAAATTATCAAATTTTAAATTGACAACATTGACTTCGTTGGCTTTTACTTCAACATTAATATTTTTTGCTGTAATTTGATTTTCTGTTGTATTTTTTTCATTAACAAACAAAGAATTACAACTTGCAAAAAATATTGATAATGTTAAAACAGCTATTTTTAATGTTTTCATATTTTTATGTATTTGTTTAACGAGCACCACAAGCAACTGCAAAACCTACTGATGTGCCCATTGTATTTGAAACTTTTTTTCCGTCCTTAATTTCTATAGTCCAATCTTTTTCAGAAAGTTGTAATGCTTTTATTGCTGCATCATTTAATTCTGGATATTTTCCGTAAGCTATAGCGTCAACAATTTTTCCGTTCTCGTTGACTCCAAAATTGATTACAAATCGATCACCAGCATAATTTGCTATTTTTGGAACAACTGTATTAGCTTCGATAAATTGGGTTAATAATTTTCTTAAATCTAGAAGATTTCTAACTCCTATTCCTTTATAAGCAAAACTTCGATCCGCAATTTGAGTTGTTTTTGAGATTACTTTGTTAGGTTGACCAATTTTACTTTTGGATGAAATAGTGTTTTGTTTATTGTTTTCATCATTGTTCAACATTTCTACAAATCCCCAACTTGTCCATTCAATTTCAGGCTCGCCAGCTACATCAGTAGGGTATAAAAATGTTTTTTCGCATTCTTGGATGCCACTTGGGCAAATTACTTGATGTGGTGCAGCAACACTGTTATATCTAGGAAAATCAACGCAATTATCTTCAATACAAAAATGGTCAATTGTGCTAAATCCGCCATTTCGCATAAAACGTTCATCATTACTATTTACTATTCCACTTTTTATATTTTTAGAATTAATACTATTTATGGCATTATAAGCCCAATATTTTGAACTTGAATTTTTAACAATTAAATGAAGATTGTATTTTGTAAAATTTGTTCCAGATTCAGAATTTAATTGATTTCCAATTTTTGATAATAAATAAATGACGCTAAGACCATCTTTATTATGTATTATTTTACTTGATTGCGGGAAACCAAAATTTGAGATTAGGAGAACTAGGATTGTTTTGTGAAAAATTTTCATGATATAATTTTTTTTAGTTTATTAATTTTTTGAATTTATCTTTGGTTTCTTTTGGCATTTTCCAAGAAAATTGCTCAACTATTTTTTTATAAATGCTATTCCATTCCTCCATTTTTATAGTATCGTCATCATAATCGGATAATAAGTCTTTTATTTCCTTTATGTTATAATATGTTGGATATATCTGATAGGCTTTTTCAAAAGAAATTTTTGCTTTTTCTAACTCTTTACTTATTAATTGTTCAAAAGCTTGTGTTTCTAAATCTGCTACCCCTAGACTATTTATTTTTTTTACTTCCGCTTCTATTTTTTGCGCTTCAGCTTTTGCTTTATCAGCCAATGCTATTTGTTTAGAGACACTTAAAATACTGTCAAACAAAACCTTATAGCTATCTTCAAGTTTGACATTGGAATTATTTACATTCATTTCGCTAAGTCTGAAAAGAGCATCTCGCAAGATATTTACAGCAACAGATCTTTCGCCTAATGAAATCACTTTGGAAGCAAGTTCTACTTTTTGGTCTGTAGCTAAATCAGTTTTAGAAGTTTCATTTTTTAAAGTTAGAGAATTTGCAAGTTTTGTAGCTTTTTCTAAAATTGCATCAGGTGGTGGTTCGCTTAAGGTGTATGTCCTTTTATTTAGGACATCATATTTCACATAGGTTATCCTACTGTCACCCTTGAGGGTAATTCCTTTAACTTTGTATTCATTTTCGGAAATTAATGTTTTAACACTACAATTAAAGAATACTAGGCAAAGAAATGTTAATATTACTTTTTTCATAATAAAATATTTTTAGATTTTTTTAACATTTCAAAACTACTCACAAACTCAACTCGCCACAATAGGAAAAACCCTAATTGGAGAAAGTATTTTTCCTAATTAAATTAAAATCAGGCAGTTCATTGTTTTTTAAGAAAATTTTAATACTTTAGCAAAACGTTTTATTTCAGATTTTTATTTAACAACAACTTAAAGATTATAATTATGAAAAGATTTTTGCCACTAGTATTTATCATTGTTATTCTTTTTGCTGGATATTGGTCTTATAATAAATATGACGAAAAAAGACAGCCAATGCAACCCTTAATTTGCGCAACAAAAATTACCGAACTTTTAAGTAAAGACCCGAGTACTTTAGATCCTGTAGAACTTTCGTTGGTCTTGAAAGATTGTGGCTACCTAATATGTAAAGACGAAAATTTACTGAAAAAAGTCGCAGCTTTTCATACTTTCGCAGATACTGTGGCTAGCAATAATGCTCTAAAAAAGTATTGGAGTAAATTGTCCAATGTAAAATATGCACCGTTAACATTTAGCGAAATTGAAGCTTTGTCAGGTGCCGATTGTTACGAGAACTATCTAACAAGCGTATTAGACACTTCAAAAACTATGAATGAATTTAGACTTACAAAAACACCCAATTTCACAACCAAACCAAGGTGTTTTTCTATTCCATTATTCAAAAGCATTAGACTTAATGATACAGGTATTGTTGGTAGTACGAAAATTTATTTCACAAAAGTTGGCGACCCAAACAATCCTAGTTTAGCATTTTATGTTGACAACAAAGCATCAGTCGTTTTGTATGATTTTACAGATAGACCATTAAATGAAAATCCTCTTTACAGAATGATACAACTCATTAAAAGCATAATTTGATTTTATGTTAAAATTTTTTATTGATAACTCAAATTACATAAAAATTTTAATTTTTTTTACTTTTATTATTTTAGCAATCTTTAAAAATAGTAAAAGTTATATTCATAATGTCTTGTTTATAATTGTGTTATTTTCGACAATTAACGAAATAGTCGCACCAATATTATTGTACTATAAAGTTAAAATTGCGCTAACCTCAACATTTGTTGCTATAATTCATCATTCATTATGGATTTTGATTTTATATAAAATATTTTCTGAAAAAAAATCAATCCTTATTTCTATGATTGTTTATTTATTTTTTTCATTTCTAAATATGTCATTTTTTGAAGGAATAAACAAATTTAATACACTTACATTTACTGTTGGCGCAATGGTTTATATTGTACTTTTATTAAAGGAGTTGCTATTAATTATTAAAAATGAACATTTTACTTTTTTTAAAACAACAAATTTCATTTTAGTACTGAGTCCAATATTGTTGCTGTTTTCTTTAAGTCTTATTCTAAATTTTAATAGTTATAACAGCATTGTTTTGAATAAAATGCTATTCGGAATTGGTTTATACACTGTAATTAGCTTTTTCTCAAATTTCATTTATTATGGTTTTATTTTATATTTTATATACTTAGAAAAGAAAAAACATGTCTGATGAAATTGTTAGAGGTATCCTTTTAAGTATTTTATTTATTGGTTTTGCAATTGTATTTTGCATAATACTACTTCGTATCTACATCAAAAAAATAAAAGAGCACAACCAAAAAGAAATCGAGTTTCAAAAAACACTAAACACTTCTATTTTAGAAACCCAAGAGCAACTACTAACATCGGTATCTGAAGATTTGCATGACGATGCTGGACAGCAACTTACAGTGATTAACTTTCAGCTCGAAAACCTCAAACTTGATTTTCCAGAGCAGATAAAAAATATTAATGTAATTTCAGGGTCGGTCTCACATTTATCACGATCGCTTCGAGAAATTAGCCACTCACTCAATACCAATTGGCTCGAAAAAAACGGTTTGCTCGATGCCATAAAACAAGATGTGGATAGGCTCAAAAAAAATAAAAACTTTACAATTCATTTAGAAATCTTAGATCAAAATTTAAAACTGTCGAGTGAGCTTCAAATTGTAATTTTCAGGATGTATCAAGAAGCCATAAACAATATTCTGAAACATGCCAAAGCAACCAAAGTTACAATAACAATTTGTTGTAGTCCAGCTTTCAAAATAGAAATTAAAGATAACGGCGTTGGTTTTGATAGTGCCACCATGACTACAAGCAACGGATTGATTAATATGAAAAAACGAGCTTCGATACTAAATTTTACTTTAGATATAAACTCACAAATTAATGTTGGCACCACAATTTCGATTTCAGAAAATTAGGGAAAATATTTTACCAATTAGGGTTTTTCCTGTTTTTAACAACAACTAGCAATTGTATATTTGCAACTACCCTATTAGAGAAATACATGACTAAAACTAGCATTTGCATTATCGATGACCACAAAATTGTACGCCAAGGTTTGAAAGATCTTCTAGAAAAATTAGGCAATTATAAAATCATACACGAGTTTGAAAGTGGTGCCGATTTTCTAGGAGCTTTGCCCTTAGAAAATCCTGCCAATATTTACATATTAGACTACTCGATGCCAAACCTTAACGGCATAGAAGTACTCAAAATACTTGAAAAAAAAGAAGATGAAGAATATAAAGTATTGCTGCTAACCCAACACTTTGACGAAAACATAATCAACGAAGCCTACACGCATGGCGCCAGAGGATTTTTGCACAAAAACTGTACGGCACATGACCTGAAATATGCTATAGACAACATCGTAAAAATTGGTTATAACAACGTTTCTGAAATTCTGAAACGTGTCCGAAATTATGAAGATAAAAACTCGAGTAATCCGAAAGCCAGTATCGAATTGTCAGATCGTGAACTCGAATTTCTAACGCTAGTTTGCAACGAAAACGAACTTACTTATGACCAAATGGCAAAACAAATGGAGCTTTCTGTAAAATCAATTGATGGTTATAGATCTGCCTTGTTTGATCGATTCAAAATTAAATCGAAAGTTGGTTTGGTACTTTTTTCATTCAAAAACAAATTGACGGAACCTTTTATTTAACTTTTTTCTGATAATAATATCCAGGAATAAAAAGCAATAAAAAAATAGGTTGTATTAAAAACCGTCGAATATAAAACAAAATCATCTTATGACTTTCGTCGAAAAAATTTAAATAAAGATAAAAAAGCAACGTCAAAACAACAAAAAAACCAATATACAAAAGTGCCGAAAATTTTACGATTGCCATTTCAGAAAAAATAAGAAACAAAATTGCCAATGAGATAATCGTATTGAGAAAATACCTAAAAAAAATATTCCCGAAAAGTTCGAGCGAATCATACATAGGATATCCATTATTGTTTTCTGACTTATAATAATTCAAAAAAGGGTCGTAAAACAACTCGTTTTCAAAACCCCGAATTAGCGCAAGCAAAATCACAAGTAGACTAACTTGCAAAACTTTAAATTTATTATTTAGAAGATTTTGAAGCATATTTCGAAAAATTATTAACCCAAAAAACCCACAAGAAAAACACAAACCCATAAATAATTAATGGAAATAATACACCATGCAAAAACGATTCATACATTGGATAATTATAGATTAAAACCGCCAAAAGTGCAATTCGAACAACATTTATAGCATGAATAAGCAAACTTCCCGCCAAGATAAACAAAGTAGTAGTTTTTATTTTTCCAGAAAAAGAAATCACAAAACTAATAAACAAAATAATAATACTCAATGCATTACAACCTTCTACGATGCGCGCAACCCATTTTTGATTATAAAAAAGATTGACACTTGCTTCTTGAGAATTTTTTTCGACAAAAGCATCACAACCAAAGAGTTTCATAATACCTTCAGTTTGGTTAGCTACTATTTTTGTAAAACCATCAACCTCAAATATTGCTGCTATAAATTGGTTTAAATACCATTGATAAATAAAAGTGAGCACCAAATAACTCAACAAAAATTTTCCTAGAAAAAGCATAAAAGGCTTAAACTGACGATACAAATTCTTCAAATCTCGAGATTAAAATTTTTAACAAATTTATATAAATTAAGCAATCAAAAAGAAATACTTTTGACAAAATATTTTTTTTCATGGATTTTGCCAAACTACAACCCGAAATAACAAAAATTACAACCAACGATGCCATTACTCGCGACGAGAAACTCTACCAAATTTGCCAGTTACTAGAACAAAACATAAGTTACTACACTTGGGTTGGCTATTATTTTGCCAATCACGACACCCAAACCCTTCATCTCGGCCCCTATGTGGGCGCACCGACTGATCACACCGAAATCCCTTTTGGCAAGGGAATTTGTGGGCAAGTAGCCGTTTCTAACCAAAATTTTGTGGTGCCCGATGTCGCTGCGCAAGACAACTATATTGCGTGTAGTTTCACCGTAAAATCAGAGATTGTGGTGCCACTTTTTGTCAATGGCGTCAATATTGGTCAAATCGATATCGATTCTAATGTTTTGGATCCTTTTACGAAAGATGACGAAACGTTTTTGGAATTCGTCAATCAAGAAGTCGCCAAATTGTTTTAATATTTTTTGGGCGTGACCCGAAAAGGGTCAGGCCATCCGCTGTATCTTTGCTGTTGCGATTAGCTTCGCAAATCGCAACAGCAAAGGATGCCGCTTCTGTCCTTCACGCGATTCCAAACAAATTCAAGATAATAAAATCGTTGAAACCAAAATAGAAACGTGCTGTTGCGATTGGCTTCGCCAATCGCAACTAAACACCAAACCAAAAACCAATAAATGACCACACAAAAACACCTTTTTCAACTCGACGACCAAGCACATTATCTCAATTGCGCCTACATGTCGCCACTATTAAAATCAGTCGAAGAAGCAGGTGTAGAAGGAATGCAGCGAAAACGAAATCCGTTTCTTGTAAAACCCATACATTTTTTCGAAACAGCACAAGCCACAAACCAAGATATTGCAAAACTCATAAATGCAGATCCAAATAACATAGCTATAATACCATCGGCAAGCTATGGTCTGGCAAATGCCGTTGCCAATTTACCACTCGACAATGGCACTAAAGCGCTGGTTATAGGTAACGAATTTCCGAGTGGCTATAACGAAATCGAAAAATGGTGCCGAAACAACCAAAAAGAACTCCAAATTATTGCCGAACCTACAAATACCAATACCAAAGGTCGTAATTGGAATGTCGAAATTCTAAAAAACATCACTACAGATACCACTGTACTATTAATATCATCAGTACACTGGACAGATGGAACCCGTTTCGACCTAGAAAAAATAGGACAAAAATGTCGCGAAAATAATGTAGTTTTCATCGTCGACGGCACCCAATCTGTTGGAGCCGTTCCAATCGATGTGCAAAAATGCCATATCGATGCGCTGGTTTGCGCAGCCTACAAATGGCTTCTAGGTCCATATAGCATTGGCTTTGCTTACTATGGCAGTCGTTTCGACAACGGAACTCCATTGGAAGAATCATGGCTAAATCGAGCTAACGCAGAAGACTTCACATCACTTACCAATTATACCACCGAGTACCGCGAAGGCGCAAACCGCTACAATGTTGGACAATACAGTAATTTTATTTTATTGCCAATGTTCAACGAAAGTTTAAAACAACTACTAGATTGGGGCATAAATAATATTTCTAGCTATGCCGAAAATTTAAGCAAACCCTTAATTTCATTTTTAGAAAACAGCAGTTATACTATCGAAGAATCGGAGTATCGCAGTAAGCACCTATTTGGGATAGCTTTACCAGCAACTATTGACATTAAAAACTTGCTTAACGATCTAGAAACAAACAATGTTTATGTTTCCTTACGAGGAAAATCTATAAGAATTTCGATAAACGTTTTCAATACAGAAAAAGATATAAGTGCTTTGCAAAACATATTAGCAAACCACGAATAAAATAATTCGAGGTTCATAATGCATATTCAATAAATAATTCCTACTTTTGCACTCGAATTAGGAAAAACCAAATTCATACATAATAATCATTTAAATAATATTAAAATGTACTTAACTAAAGAAGTAAAAGCGGAAATTTTCGCTAAACACGGAGGGAAAGCAGAAAACACAGGAAAATCTGAATCTCAAATCGCCTTATTCACTTTCAGAATTTCACACTTGACAGAGCATCTTAAAAAAAATCGTCACGATTACAACACCGAAAGATCACTAGTTTTGCTAGTAGGAAAAAGAAGAGCACTTCTTGATTACTTGAAGAAAACAGAAATCAATCGTTACCGTGAGATTATCAAAGAATTAGGTATTAGAAAATAATACATATATAAAGAGGTGCGCAAGTGCCTCTTTTTTTATTTAGCCCCAACCCTATCAGGGTTTAAAACCCTGATAGGGTTAACATTAAAAAAAGTTTGGTTTTTCATTGGAATACAACAACTACAATCCGACTTACTATCGGAAAAAACAATCCGCTAAAGCGGGACACACACAACTATTTGCTGACAGGCAAAAAACCAATGTAAAATTAAAAAAGGAAAAATTTATGATTCCACAATTATTTGTAGAAAAAATCGATTTAGGTGATGGCAGAAACATCACAATCGAGACAGGACGTTTGGCCAAACAAGCTGACGGATCTGTAGTAGTTAGAATTGGTAAAACTGTTATTTTAGGAACAGTAGTATCCTCAAGAAAAGCAACTGCGGGAATTGATTTTTTACCGTTGACGGTAGATTATCGTGAAAAATTTGCAGCAGCAGGACGTTTTCCTGGAGGTTTCTTCAAAAGAGAAGCACGTCCAAGTGACAACGAAGTGCTAACCATGAGATTAGTTGACCGTGTATTGCGTCCGCTTTTCCCAAGTGATTACCATGCAGAAGTT
>JAYVHB010000102.1:0-4446 GCA_043771555.1 Flavobacterium sp.
CATTTGATAAAAACATTGTTTCCTTCAATGATTTGCAAAAATCAAAATTTGAAGAATTGGAGAAAAGACAAAATGAACTTATTGTTAATACAGAAAAAAAACTGGAAAGCATACGAGTTACGGTAGAAGAAAAATTAGAAAAAACATTAAGTGAACGACTTGGACAAAGTTTTGAAACCGTTGGTAAGCAATTGATTGAAGTCCAAAAAGGATTGGGCGAAATGCAAACCATTGCAGCTGATGTTGGTGGATTGAAAAAAGTATTGAGCAATGTAAAATTGCGTGGTGGCGTTGGAGAAGTTCAGTTGGCAATGCTACTGGAACAAATCTTGGCGCCCAATCAGTACGAAGCCAATGTTAAAACTAAAAAAGGCAGTAGCGATAGTGTCGAGTTTGCAATTAAACTTCCAGGCAAAAGCGAAGACGAAAACAGCATAGTATATTTACCTATTGATGCTAAATTCCCAAAAGATACCTACGAGCATTTAATCAATGCTTATGAAAATGCCATTCCAGAAGAGATTGAAGCAGCAACTAAAAATTTAGAAACTACTATTCGTAAAATGGCAAAAGATATTAGCGACAAATACATTGACCCACCCAATACAACTGACTTTGCCATTATGTTTCTTCCTTTTGAAAGTATCTATGCCGAAGTAATAAGACGAAGTGCATTGGTAGATCAGTTGCGAGACCAATACAAAATCACCGTGGCTGGACCAACAACTCTGATGGCTATTTTGAATAGTTTGCAAATGGGCTTTAGAACACTATCATTACAAAAAAGAAGTAGCGAAGTATGGAATGTATTAAGTGCCGTTAAAAAAGAATTTGGAAATTTTGGTGGTTTATTAGAAAAAGCACAGAAAAATATCCAAACTGGATTAGGTCAATTAGACCAAGTGGCTGGAACAAGAACTAGAGCAATACAACGACAATTACAAAATGTAGAAACAATTCCAACATTAGAAGTTCCAGAAATTTTGCCTGAAACACTTATTGATACAATAGAAGATATAATTGAAAATTAACAATGAACAAACAAGACCTAATCTCTAAAATAAAAAAACTAGACGGTGTATCTCAAGACGAACGTGCTTATTTGATAAACCTAGTAAACACCAAGAAAAAATACGGTTTAGTTTGGGAAGACAAACCCGAAGATGTTGAGGAACAATTACGAGATAACTTACCAGTTTTAAAAGAAGTAAAAGACAAAGCAATTATCAATGGAGAGGATAGCCCAAACCATATTTTGATTGAAGGCGACAACCTACACGCTCTTACTGCATTAACCTTTACTCACGAAGGCAAAATAGATTTAATATACATTGATCCTCCTTATAACACAGGAAACAAAGATTTCAAGTACAACGATACTTTTGTAGATAAAGAAGACAGTTACCGTCATAGTAAATGGCTTTCTTTTATGGACAAAAGATTGCGAATTGCAAAACGATTACTTTCTGAAAAAGGAATTATTTTTATTTCTATTGATGATTATGAACAAGCAACGCTAAAATTGCTTTGTGATGAAATATTTACCGAAATGAATTTTGTAGGTAACATTGTTTGGCAGAGATCATATGCGCCCATAAATTTAAAAAAGACAATATCTCAAAACCACGATTTTATTTTGATTTATTGTAAACAAGAGTTTGCAACTTTAGAATTAAATAAATTACCGCGAAGTGAAGAAGCTACATCACTTTATAAAAATCCAGACAATGACCCTAGAGGTGTTTGGCAATCAGATAACTTTTCTGTTGGCCCAGCAATTAAAGAAAAACTTTATGAGATAATAACACCAGCAGGTAGAATTGTAACTCCTCCATCTGGCAGATGTTGGCTATTGACAAAAGACAGATATGAAGAGTTTATTCGTGATAATAGAATATGGTTTGGTAAAGATGGTAAAGGTGTACCGAGGATAAAAAGGTTTTTATCTGAAGTAAGAGATGGTGTTGTAGCTATGTCTTTATGGACATATCAAGAAGTAGGACATACTCAAGATGCAAAAAGAGAGTTAAAAGAAGTTTTACACGAAAATGAAAGACCATTCGAAACAGTTAAACCTCTTAAGCTTATAGATAGAATATTAAAACTTACAACAGATAATAAAAAGCCTTATACAATTCTGGATTTCTTTGCAGGTTCAGGTACAACGCTTCACACAACGATGGCGTTAAATAATATAGATGGTGGTAATCGTAAATGTATTTTGGTAACGAATAATGAAAATAATATTTGTGAAGAAGTAACCTATGAACGAAACAAACGAGTGATTGAAGGTTATGAAAATTCAAAAGGAGACGCAGTTGAAGGTTTAAAAAACAACAATTTAAGGTATTTCAAGAGTGAATATGTAAGCCGTACCAAATCGTTAAAAAACAAAAAAGAGCTCACAAGGTTAGCTACGGAGTTGTTGTGTATCAAAGAAGATTGTTACACTTCTGTCCAGTTATTGCAAGGAACGAAGCAATCTGAAATAGCGGTTTACGGCAATACCAAAACACAAATGGTGATTGTTTATGATGATTTATTTATTGAAGATAGTATCGAAATTATCAAGCAGCTTAATAATGAAAAGAAAAATAATAATCGTATCAAAGTATATGTATTCAGCAACGGTCAATATCCATATACAGAAGATTTTGAAGAAGTAGCACGTTTTGTAGAACTATGTGCTTTGCCCGATGCAATCTATAAAGCCTATCAAAATGTATTGCCAAAAACAAAACGAGATATTGTGCCAACATTAGAAGAAAATGAAACTACTGATGAAAATTTGTTTAATCAAGCCTAATAAATACGGGTGTTTATAATTTATTTTGTGTATAAATAGTGTTAATTGTTAATAAAAAAAGTTTTGAAATGAAAATATATACTATCTTTGGCAGTAATAATACCCACAATGCCTCTCTACGATGCACACTTTTGTGGGTTTTCGATTTTTATAACTTTCCTATAAATACTGTTTCCTATGCAGTATAAAAAAGAACCCACTACCGTTGCACAGCAAATAGAAAAACTTCAATCCAGAGGTTTAACTATTGATGATACTGATAAAGCAACACATTATTTATCGAACATCAGTTATTACAGGCTTCGGGCATATACGTATCCGTTTCAAAACAACGCACTAGAAAATCAACCTTTTACAAAAAAAATAAGCTTCGAGGAAATCATCAACTTATACGTTTTTGATAGGCAATTGCGCTTATTGATTTTTAACGCTATCGAAAAAATAGAGGTTTCATTTCGTACCCAAATTATTTATCAATACGCATTAGTACACGGTAGCCATTGGCATTTAAAACCAGAATTGTATAACAATTCAGTCTATTTTGCCGAACAAATAGCCAGTCTTCAAAAGGAGATTGACCGTAGTAATGAAACTTTCATCAAGCATTACAAGCAAAAATACACCAAGCCAAGCAGCCCGCCAAGTTGGATGAGCCTTGAAGTGAGCAGTATGGGATTATTATCCAAGTTATTCAAAAACCTAAAAAAAGATACTGTGAAAACTAGTGTTGCCAACTATTACGGTCTCAAAGATGTAGATTTATTCAGTAACTGGATGTTTTGTTTGAGTATTTTACGTAATACTTGCGCGCATCACGGCAGAGTTTGGAACAGACGGTTACCCGAAATTGCAATACCTCGAAAAACGCTGTATCCGTATGTAGAAAATAAATTTTTCTATACCAATAAAACCTACGCTATACTTTGCAATATGGTGTACCTACTAAACATCATTAGTCCCGAACATAGTTTTAAAGCTAATCTTGTGGAGTTAATGAACAATTGCCCTTTGGCACAAGAAAAAGAAATGGGATTTCCTAAAAACTGGAACCAAGAAAAATTTTGGAAATAAACGATTATGATACTATTAAAAAAATACCAAGACGAAGCCGTTAACGATCTTTCGGAAAAATTATACAAGTTATTAAAAAAACCAAATGCACGTCATAATTTAATTTTTAAAGCACCAACTGGTGCTGGTAAAACCATTATGATGGCAGCTTTTCTGAATAGAATTTGCGAAGAATTACCAGAACGTTACGAACTCGAAAAACGCAAAGCAGCTTTCATTTGGATTGCACCAAACAAATTATACATTCAAAGTTACAATGCTTTAAAAGGGTATTTTGCTGAAATGCGTTCTATAAAACCTATTTTCTTTGAGGATGTTACAGATAACGAATTGCAACCTAATGAGGTTTTATTTGTCAATTGGGAAAGTATCAACAAAGAGAAAAATACAATGATTAAGGAAAATGAAACCAATAAAAACTTATACAGTTTCATTAACAAAGCCAAACTAAACGATACGGAAATCATTGTAATTATTGATGAAGAACATATGTTTGCCAATACCAAAACAGCCAAAAGAGCCAATGAAGTATTGCAAAAAATATATCCAAAAGTTGAAATTCGAGTTTC
>JAYVHB010000103.1:0-37450 GCA_043771555.1 Flavobacterium sp.
ATATACATTCAGCGAAATATCACAGTATGCATTCCCTCTGCTAAGAACAAATATATAAAAATTAACAATAAAAAATAGGAACTTAAGATAGTACCTAGACCGAATGTGAATTGATTTTTTGAAATTTTCTAGCTTTTTTTATTCCAAAATAACCTTAAGATTGGTGCTCTCTGGATTTTTCAGACAATCTGAAATTCGAAAATCCAAAATAAACGATCTTCTATCTTCACCAAATACCACTTTTGAATTAGAAACCGACTTAATCCGTCTCGGAAAATGATAATCCAACCGATAACTTTGTGTCAAATCAAGTTTTCCATATTTGATGGCAAGTGTATCCAATCTGGTTCGTTGTTTTTTAAGTTCTAATGTATCTGTGACGCTCACTTTTCTTTCAAAAGTGCCACCATCAAACAAATAACTTACTTTATAATAATGTTCTTCGGCGCTCAAAGCATAATTATTGCGAATATCGCTTGCATATTCGGTTGTTTTGTACAAATCGACAATTTGACTTGCCGATTCAAATTTCTGCGAAATAGTTGTCTGAAAAACTTTGTCGTACGAGCTTTTCTTGATCGAAACTAAAACCTTTTTATATTTTCTTAAAACAGCTTTATCAGCCTCTGAAATTCGGTCAAAAGTTGCTGCATGTTTGACTATAAAGTCTTTAAAAACATAGGTTGTGTCATAAAAAACTTCTTCGTTATTATAATCGCCAAAGGTAAGTTTCATATAACTTTGTTCGTCTCGAAGTGAGGTTGTTTTTATTGTACCACTTCCATCTGAATTGATATGTAGCATTTCTGACATTTGACAACCTGACAAAATAAAAAACAAACTGAAATAACTAAATAACTTCATGTAACAATAAATTTAGAGTCAAAAGTACAATGTATTCCGATAGGAAAATAATAAAATATTGTGATAATCTAACTAGCCCAGATTATAGTGAAAAGCTTTTTGAAGTTGAAAACTAATTTTTGCTTGACCAAAAAAGCGACCAAAGGAAGCTCTTTTTGGGAAGTGCAAAAATTGTTTGAAACGAAAAAACTTGAAACAAAAAGCTGGAAATAGCTTCAAAAAAAGTATATTTGTAGCTCAAAAAAAAGCATAAAATGGCATTGTCAGAACAAGAAATACTTCGTAGAGAAGCCCTTACAGAATTACGCAATTTAGGAATCGATCCTTATCCTGCAAACGAATATGTGGTTACCGCAACTTCGACCGAAATCTTAAATAATTTCGAAAAATTTGAAAGTAAAGAAGTCGTTCTTGCTGGCCGATTGATGGGAAAACGCATCATGGGAAAAGCCAGTTTTGCAGAGCTTAAAGATGCTGAAGGTCGCATACAGATTTATGTAGCTCGTGATGATATTTCGCAAGACGAAGAACGCATGATGTATAATGTGGTTTTTAAAAAGCTACTGGATATTGGCGATTTTATTGGGGTTCGTGGCACGGTTTTCAAAACGCAAGTTGGCGAAATATCAGTACACATTTATGACCTAAAAGTATTGGCAAAAGCCCTAAAACCATTACCAGTTGTAAAAACCGATGTTGACGGTAAAATTTATGATGCTTTTGCCGATCCTGAGCAACGCTACCGCCGCCGCTACGTTGATTTAACAGTTAACGATCATGTTAAGGAAACATTCATTAAACGCACCAAATTATTCAATGCGATGCGTAGTTTTTTTAACGACAAAGGGTATCTTGAAGTTGAAACGCCTGTTTTGCAACCTATTCCTGGTGGTGCCGCCGCACGTCCTTTTGTAACGCACCATAATAGTTTGGATATTCCGTTATATATGAGAATTGCCAACGAATTGTATTTAAAAAGATTAATTGTTGGTGGTTTTGACGGTGTGTATGAGTTCTCGAAAAACTTCCGTAATGAAGGAATGGACAGAACGCACAATCCCGAGTTTACGGCTATGGAAATTTATGTTGCCTACAAAGATTACAACTGGATGATGAATTTCACCGAAAACTTGCTAGAACATTGTGCTATAGCGGTTAATGGTACTTCTGACGCTACTTTTGGTGAACATAAAGTAAGTTTCAAAGCGCCTTATGCTCGTGTAACCATGACTGATTCGATTAAACATTTTACTGGTTTTGATATTTCTGGAAAAACAGAAAACGAACTTTTTGAAGCTGCACGCGCCATGAACATTGATGTTGATGCTACCATGGGAAAAGGAAAACTCATTGACGAAATTTTTGGAGCCAAATGCGAAGGAAATTATATTCAGCCAACATTCATAACCGATTATCCCAAGGAAATGTCGCCACTTTGTAAGCAACATCGTGACAATCCCGAACTTACCGAACGTTTTGAATTGATGGTTTGTGGCAAAGAAGTAGCCAATGCCTACTCGGAACTTAACGACCCAATTGACCAACGCGAACGTTTTGAGGAACAAATGCGTTTGTCCGAAAAAGGCGATGACGAAGCTACTGGAATCATCGATGAAGATTTTTTACGAGCACTGGAATACGGAATGCCACCAACTTCTGGACTTGGTATTGGTATGGATCGTTTGATGATGTATTTGACAAACAATGCTTCCATTCAAGAAGTGTTGCTGTTTCCTCAAATGCGTCCAGAGAAAAAACAAGTACAAATAGAACTTACAGATGAAGAAAAATTGATTGTCGATTTACTAAAAATAAACGCCAACAAAATGGATCTTGGTTTGCTAAAAGTAAAAGCCGATTTGAGTGGCAAAAAATGGGATGCTGCCATGAAGAACCTTTCAAAAAATGGTTTGACCAAAGTTGCACTGGTTGGCGATGCGAAGATTGTGGAATTGGTTGGGTAATTTGTATATTTGAACTATGGAAAGAGCTAAGCTTATTGTTAAAAATTTTGGACCTCTAAAAGATATTGAAATCGAAGTTAGAGAAATGGTTACTTTTATTGGTGCTCAAGCGTCAGGAAAAAGCACGCTTGCAAAATTGCTTTCTATTTTTGAAGATGAGAATTTTAGGAAAGATGAAAATATTAAGTTTGAAGATGAGTTAAAAAAATATAATATATTATCATACTTAAGTACGGAAACTTATATTATTTATGATAATTATGGTAGTAAAAATCTAAGTATTAATAGTTTTGAATATAAAAATGGTTTTTCCTTAAAATTTGGAGGTGCAAATTTAATTAGTGTCATAAAAGAAAACAATAATGACACAGAATCAATACAACTTCTCAAAAACTTTATCAACTTTGATCTTGAATATTTAATATTTTGGAAATTAGAATATACTCAAAAATTTGTTACCCTTTTTAATGAAGAAAATAACAAATCGGATTTAATAAAGTATTTAGTTTCATTGAAAAACAAACATAAAAAAATCGATATTGATGAGATTTTTGAAATCATTAAAACTGAAAAAAAAATCGATAGCTATATTTCCTTTTATGAAAAAATCATCAATGTATTGCCCGAAATATATACTTTTGATTCATTATACATTCCAACCGAAAGAAGTTTTCTTCATCTAATAGCCGAAAACACTTTAGGATTAATTAATAATAATGTTCGAATTCCAAAGCATTTGTTGAATTCTGGTCAAGATTATGAAAAGGCTCTTCAAACTATTAAAGAACTACCTTTAAGTATCATTGATAAAAAGATAAAATACAGACGAGAAGGCAAATCGTCATACATTTATCATAACGAAAACGAAAAAATAGATTTATTAGAATCAGCTTCGGGTTTACAATCAATTATACCAATATTGCTTCTAGTCGAATATGCAAAATCCTTAAAAGATGAATACAATTTTAATTTTGTAGTTGAAGAACCTGAATTGAATTTATATCCAAAAGCACAACACGAATTGATAAAATATTTAGTAAAAAATTGTTTATTGGATAGAAAAAATTTGATTCTTACAACACATAGCCCGTTTGTATTAGCATCTATAAACAATTTGTTATTAGCCTATGACAAAGGGCAATCAAAACCAAAAGAAGTAAATAAAATAATAAAAAAAGATTCTTGGCTAAATCCAAAAAACTTTATTGCTTACCAGTTAAGAAACGGAAAAGCCTATAAAATAATGGATGACAAATTAGGGCAAATCAAAGAAAATATGATTGATACTATTTCTGATGATTTTTCAAATGAATTTGACAAATTATTGGATTTATGATTGCGTTGATTCTAAAAGCTTTTCCCCATATTATTGAAAATGTTTGTTTGAGTTCGATAACCAACAAACATACGTTTGTATTTGAAGATAACAGGCTTAATAAAGGAGTTTTAGTTTCTGACAAAGAAAATTATCATTTGCATATTGAAAACAATACAAATAATACTTTTCATTTCATACAAAATGATGATTGTGTAATGAAAAATGTTAAAAGTGGTCAATGCGATTATGTTATTTTCAATTCAGATAGTATGCATTTTGTAGATGCAAAAATTGCAAAAAAAGGAAAATTTTCTTACCACAGAAGAAATGCTTACAATCAAATTGAGAATACTTACAAATTTTACTCTCAAAAAATAAATTTTTCCTCTGAATATAATTTAAACGGAATGGTTTGTTTTCCTACTAAAAGAAGAATTGTACAACCAAGCAAATCCACAAAAAGAAAGGAATTTAAAACTAAATATAAAATTGATTTAAAAGAAGGAAACTATATTTTATTTGAATAAACATAGCTTTTGATTATAAATTGATTAAACCTTTTAATCAAATAATTGTCCTACTTATATAACTTTAAAAATAAAAATATGAAAAAAGTAATTTTAATACTCGCATTACTAGTATGCTTTGTAACTTTCAGTCAAGAAATAAAAGCTGATATACAAAATATGTCGCAAGAAGAAAAGGTAAAAGCTCGCGTGGAAAACTTAACCAAAGAACTCAATTTGAACGAAAAACAAGCTGCTCAAGTTGCTGAATTAGTAAAAGCAAATATTGTAAAAAGAGAAGCTTTTAGAAACGAAACCAAAGAAGCTCGTAAAGAAAATCGAGACAAGTTGAAAGCCGAAATGGAAGCTTCAAAAGCCGAAATGAAAAAAATCTTAACCGAAGAGCAATTCAAAAAATTTGAAGAAAACGCCGAAAATCGGAAAGAAAAAATGTTAGAAAAAAGAAAAGACAGAAAAATTTCTAAACCTAATAAATAAAATAAATTTTGTTTTTAAAAAAATAAAATTTATTTTTGATTATTAATTAATTTAAAAAATCATGAAAAACCTTTTATTCCTTTTTATAGTTTTTGGAATCTCCTTACATTCTTTTGGACAAGATTCTAAAAAAATTGATCCTACCAATCAACAAGTTCAGCTTTTAAGCCCTTTTGAAACTAAAGCTATAAAAAATGTTGAGGAATTGAAAACATTTATGAAAGTGGATTTAGAAATGGAGAAAAATTTATTACAACTTTTTAGATCAAAAAATAAAATGCTATATAATGCTACTGGAATTGAAGAAAGAATTGCAAGTATTAAAGAGGGCATAGCAATGAAACTCGAAGGATTAATTGGAAAATCAAATTTTGAAAGTATAAAATCCAATCCTACACTTTTTAACAACCTAATGAATTAAAAAAATCCCGTTTTAAATGTTAAAACGGGATTTTTTTAATTTTTACTGATTCTTTGGAGGATATTGTGTCAAAATTCTAGATACAAAATTCTTGATATTCTCGTCCTTTTTGTTTGTGTTTTGAGTTAACGAACCAACTCCTTCACCTTGCCAAATTAATTCTTTTTTGGAGGCATCGATTAGGTCGATGGTCAAAATTCCTTCCGTATTGGTGTTTACATTATAGTTTATCCCAAAATATGGATTCCAACCAAAACCCCAACCATATCCAAAGGCAGATTGAAACTGATTTACATTTACATTTTTCTCAGCTTTTGTATTGATGTTAACCAACAAATCGGGTGTTTCGCTTTTGGTGAAACCTTTCAATGTCATTTCTTCATCTATGGAACGAAGTATTCTTTTTTTGTCAAGATCTGAAATTTCAACTTTATCGATTCCTGACTTGAAAAAAGCATAGGTTTTGTATTTTGTGAAATCGGCTTTTTTATCATAATCTGAATTGACACGAACTGATGCGCAGGAAGTGAGTAACAAAATCGATAAAACCGAAAGTATTTTTATTGTTTTCATTTTTGTATTTATTTTAGTTCAATAAAATTAATCAAATTCTGTACCAATTGATTTAAAGTTATGTTAAATAGACAATTATGATCTAGCCCAGATTGTAGTGAAAAGCCTTTTGAAGTTGAGAATCAATTTTTGTTTTTATAAAAAAGCGACCGCAGGATCCCGAAACTTCGGGACTTTTTATGAATTACAAAAATGATTTGAAACGAAAAAGCTTGTAACGAAAAGCCGGATTGGCTCCTAAAAAAACAAATCGTCACTCACTTGATTTGGCAAAGTAACTTTAAGCAATGGCTCGGTTTGCATGGCTCTTTTTATGGCAAAAATGGCGTTTTCATTTCGTGCCCAACTGCGGCGTGAGATTCCGTTATTGACATCCCAAAATAACATATTTTGAAGTCTCATTGAAGCTTCGGGCGTGCCATCAAGAACCATCCCAAAACCGCCATTAATGACTTCGCCCCAACCTACTCCGCCTCCATTGTGTATAGAAACCCAAGTTGCACCACGAAAGCTGTCGCCAATTACGTTTTGGATAGCCATATCGGCTGTAAAACGTGAGCCGTCATAAATATTTGATGTTTCGCGATAGGGCGAATCGGTGCCTGATACGTCATGGTGGTCGCGACCTAAAATGATGGTTTCGATTTCGCCGCTCGCAATTGCTTGATTGAAGGCTTCGGCGATTTTGACACGACCTTCGGTATCGGCATATAAAATTCGGGCTTGCGACCCAACAACCAACTGGTTTTGTTGTGCACCTTTGATCCAAGTTATGTTGTCTTGCATTTGTTGCTGGATTTCTGGCGGCGATGTTTGGATCATTTTTTCTAGAACGTGACAGGCAATAGCATCGGTTTTGACTAAATCTTCGGGTTTTCCAGAAGCACAAACCCAACGAAATGGACCAAAACCATAATCGAAACACATTGGCCCCATAATGTCCTGCACATAAGATGGGTATTTGAAATCGACTTTATTGTCTGCCATAATATCGGCATCGGCACGAGAAGCTTCGAGCAAAAAGGCATTTCCGTAATCGAAAAAATAGGTTCCTTTTGCGGTATGTTTGTTGATTGCGATGGTATGGCGTCGCAGTGTTTTTTGAACCTCTTCTTTAAATTTGACTGGGTTGTTTGCCATCAAATCGTTTGATTCTTCAAATGTAAATCCTGTTGGATAATAACCTCCAGCCCAAGGATTGTGCAAAGAGGTTTGGTCTGAACCTAAATCGATTTTGATGTTTTCTTTGTCGAAATATTCCCAAACGTCTACAATGTTTCCGAGATAGGCGATTGATACTACTTCGTGATTTGCTTTTGCTACTTTTACTCTGATTACAAGTTCGTCTATATTTGAAATTACTTCATTGATCCAGCCTTGATCGTGGCGAATTTTTGTTATTTTTGGGTTTACTTCAGCACAAACAGTTATGCATCCAGCAATATTTCCTGCTTTTGGTTGTGCGCCAGACATTCCGCCCAGACCTGAAGTAACAAACAATCCGCCCTTTGGTTCTTTATTTATTTTTCGGAAACCATTAAGTACTGTAATAGTAGTGCCATGCACAATGCCTTGTGGGCCTATGTACATATAGCTTCCAGCGGTCATTTGTCCGTATTGAGAAACTCCAAGCGCATTCATTTTTTCGAGATCATCGGGTTTGGAATAGTTGGGTATTACCATTCCGTTTGTTACCACCACTCGTGGAGCTTCCTTGTGAGAAGGAAATAATCCCATCGGATGACCCGAATACATGGATAGGGTTTGCTCATCGGTCATTTCAGATAAGTACTGCATAGTCAACAAATATTGCGCCCAGTTTTGAAAAACAGCACCGTTGCCTCCATAAGTAATCAATTCGTGTGGATGTTGTGCCACAGCATAATCCAAGTTGTTTTGAATCATCAGCATAATGGCTTTGGCTTGGTTGCTTTTTCCTGGATATTCTGAAATTGGTCTGGCTTTCATCTCATAATCAGGTCGAAAACGGTACATATATATTCGACCATAATCTGCTAATTCTTTCGAAAATTCTTCTAATAGAATTGGGTGGTGTTTTGGATCAAAATACCGGAGTGCGTTCCGTAAAGCGAGTTCTTTTTCTGAAGAAGATAATATTTCTTTTCGCTTTGGAGCATGATTTATTGTTAAATCATAGGGTTTTGGATTGGGAAGTAAAGCAGGAATTCCCTGCAGAATTTGTTCTTGAAAAGTCATTTTTTATTGATTATTTACAATTTGATATTGAAATTTGTTCGAAAAAACAAAAAAATCAATCAATCAAAAAGCTATTTTTTAATTTCATTTGTTTTTTTATCAAAACCATAGGGACAATGGCGGCAACCGCTTTTGCAGCAATAACCACGTTTGAGATGGTGTTTTGCAGTAAAACATTTGTAACCTTCTGGTGTTAGGTAATAATCTTCGCCTTCGATTAATTTATTTTCATTATTATTTGGATTCATAACCACAAATTTAACAACTTTGCAGCTATGATTTTGATAGTATTAAAATTTTTAACACCAAGAGGTTTTCGCGGGCTCACTTTTTTTCCGTTTGTAATTTTGGCAGACACCAAAGATAAAAAAAATAGAGTTTTAATAAACCACGAAAAAATTCATATTAGACAGCAACTAGAGCTATTGATTCTTCCATTTTATTTATGGTATTTTATAGAATTTTTTATGCTCTGGGTAAAATTTAAAGACAAAAATAAAGCCTACAGAAATATTGTTTTTGAGAGAGAAGCATATTCGCTTGAAGCAGATTTAATGTATCTTAAAAAAAGGAAAATTTGGTCTTTTTGGAAATTTTATGATTCAGAATCAAAATAAATTTTAAGATTTGTCAATTATTAAAAAAAAATAATTATTTTTGTATATTGTATTCTTTGCAAACAATAATTTTAAAATATATATTATGAATAAGTTAAGCCTCTTATTTACTCTTATAACAGCAACTTTTTTTGCACAAACTTCTGTTACTTTTACTGGAAATTCATTCATGTATGTTAAAGGACAATATGTTTTTGTTAAAAATGGTATCGATTTGAAATCAGCCACAAGCAATATTTATCTTAGAGATAGCGGTCAGCTTTTGCAATCATCAACTGCTGCGACTTCAAACCAAGGTCCAGGCTCACTTTCTGTTTTTCAAGAAGGTACTGTAAATAATTTTGCCTACAACTATTGGTGCTCGCCAGTAGGTAATGCATCTGCAACAGTGGGTAATGAGCCTTTTGGAATAGGAATGATTTATCGTCCACAAACAAATATTTCTTCGCCTGTAGCGGCAGAAATTTCAGCTTATGGTGATTATAATGGTGTTGCCAACCCTTTAAAAATCAGTTCCAGATGGATTTACACATACAATCCCGGAACCACATACTCAGACTGGAATTATATTGGAGGATCAGCAACAATTACTACAGGTAAAGGATTTACAATGAAAGGTACAAGTGGAACAGATGCTACCGTTGCGGATGCTACAGAAGATAAAGATTTAGTTACTGCTGGAATTCAACCTTTTCAAAACAATGCAGGTAACAATCAACGTTATGATTTCAGAGGAAAACCAAATGATGGACTGATTTCAATACCCGTTCTTGCAGCAAATCAATCGTTAACGGGAAATCCATATGCTTCTGCAATAAATTTAAATTATTTTTTACTAGAAAACAGTGGTTATAATGTAAATTTCCTCACTGGAACCTACACTGTTGGTGGTCCAGTAAATGTTATTACTGGTAATGCTGAATATTGGGAACAACAAAAAACTCCAGCTCCTAGCTCACATGTACTAGCAACCTACATTGGTGGTAACGGAATATATGTGCCAAACAATCCAAGTGCTAATAGTCCGGGTACCTATGGTGGTGCTACTTGGAACACCTACAACCCTGACGGATCATTAAATACCGTTGGAGCAGCCTCTGGATCAACATTCAAAAGAATGTTTGCTCCAATTGGACAAGGCTTTTTTGTGAATGGTTTTGCAACTGGAAATGCGCAAATGAAAAACATTTATAGAACATTTGTAAAAGAAGGGATTCCAGCTACAACAAATTCTCAATTTGAAAGAAATGCAAATTCATCAAACCTACAAAATTGGGATGAAATACCAAATGTTGCTGGAGTAGATTACACACAATTTACTAGAAATGAAACTCCACAATTAAAGTTTCATGTTATAATGAATAATGAATTTTCTAGAGAAGTCACTTTAGCATTTAATCCAAATACAACAGACGGACTAGATGCTGCAATGGACGGTATTTCGTCAGAAGTTGATTTGCCAAATGATGCCTATTTTACAATAAATAACACTGCTGATAAAGTACTAATCAATACGCTACCTTTTGGCTTAGAAAAAAGAATTCCTTTTACATTAAAAGCTTTTGCTGCATCTAGTTTTAAAATTAGTGTTGCAAACTTCATAAACTTTGCAGATGCAGAAAATGTATATTTGTATGACGGACAAACAGGTATTTATCATGATATCAAAAATGATTTTTTTGAAGTATCAGTTCCTGCTGGAATTCAGATGAACCGCTTTGAAGTTACCTTTGTAAACCCAACCCTTACAAATGAAAGTTTTGTTACCAACGATATTAAAGTTTTTCAAAACAATACAGCACAAATGTTAACCATCTCAAACCCAAAATTATTAGACGTTGCTTCAGTGAAATTACATGATGTAGCTGGAAAACAAATAATGAATAAAGAAAATTTGAAAGCTAAAGAAAACTACGAATTTTCTACAACTACATTAAGTGACGGTGTTTATATTGTTAGATTAACTACTAAAGAAAATAAAAACGTTTCTCAAAAAGTTATTATTTCTAATTTGAAATAAAACTTCTTTAATAAATTATCAAAAGCAGTCAATTGCATTGACTGCTTTTTTTATGCCAAACAATTCTTGAAAACAGAAAATCAATATATTTTAATCGACCATCCCAACATTATAGTTGCAATAAAGCGTGAAGACTTGATTCATCCCTTTGTGTCAGGAAATAAATTCAGGAAACTAAAATACAATCTACTTCAAGCCAAATCAGAAAATAAAACCACATTACTAACTTTTGGCGGAGCCTACTCCAACCATATTGCTGCTGTTGCCTTTGCAGGACAAGAAAATAACTTCAAGACAATCGGAATCATTCGTGGTGATGAACTCCAAGATAAAATTTCTAAAAATCCAACTTTACTTTTCGCACAACAAGACGAAATGGTATTTGAATTTATAAGTCGAGAAGCATACAAATCAAAAAATGAAGCTGTCTTTTTAGAAAATTTAAAATCAAAATACGGAGATTTTTATATTATTCCAGAAGGTGGAACCAATGAACTAGCCATAAAAGGTTGCGAAGAAATATTAACCCAAGACGACCAACAATATGATTATATATGTACTTGCGTGGGAACTTCTGGCACAATTACTGGAATAATAAAAAGTACTAAATCGCATCAAAAAGTTTTAGGTATTTCTGTACTAAAAGGTATAATTTTTGATAAAGAAATTCATAAATTTGCACCAAATAATAACAATTGGCAAATAATAGATGATTATAATTTTGGTGGCTATGCAAAAATAACGCCCGAACTAATTCAATTCATAAACGATTTTTATCAAAAATATAAAATTAAATTAGACCCAATTTATACCGGAAAATTACTTTTTGGCGTTATAGACTTAATCAGGAAAAATTATTTTCCCGAAAATTCGAAAATATTAGTCATTCATACAGGCGGAATTCAAGGAGTTGCTGGCATGAATCTCAAAAATAAAAACAACAACCTACTACAAATTAATTTTTATGATTGTTAGAATCTTAATTATATGTTTTGCTTTTTTTCTGGTAAACTGCGGAAATACAAAACCAATAGTGCGCACAAAAGCAGATCCTAGAAAAGTGCTGGTTTATACAAAACCAACCAAAAAAGTAACCAAACCCGTTGTGAAAACTGCTCCGAAAACAGTCGCCAAAACCACTCCAAAACCTATTGTAAAAACAACTCCGAAAAAAACTACAAACTCAACAAAACCAATTGTTCCAAACAAACCAAAAATTAAGATTGTACTTAACGATACTTTAAAACCAACAACTAGACAATTCGACATTGTTCAAAGAGAAGAAGATATAAAGCTTTTAGAAAATCTCGAAAAAGCTAGAGAAACAAGTGCAACCGATCCCGAAAAACCAGTATACAAAAAAACTGAGGTTCTAGAAGCAACTTCAAAAGTAAAAGTGACCAAAATAATGGTCGACAACTATATCGACAAATATAAAACTATCGCCAAAAGCAATATGGCAACCTACGGAATTCCGGCAAGTATTATCTTGGCGCAAGGAATTTTAGAATCAGGATCAGGCAAAGGATCATTGAGCTTGTTGGCAAATAATCATTTCGGAATAAAATGTAAAACCGAGTGGACTGGGCCTTCTGTTTTTTTCGATGACGATGCCGAGCAAGAATGTTTCCGAAAATATGAAAATGGTGAACAATCCTATAGCGATCATGCGGTTTTCTTGAAAAATCGTCCTTATTATACCGCACTTTTCGATCTTCAGCAAGACGATTATACCAGTTGGGCATACGGACTTAAAAAAGCCGGTTATGCCACAGACCCAAAATATCCCAACAAACTTATTGCCATTATAGAACGTTATAATCTCAACCAATATGATGCTGAAGTTTTAGGAAAAACATCCAGTTTGCCAAAAGAAATTACAGAAAATCTAATCGAAGATTATCCCGTAGCATCGGTAATAAACAACAAAACCTACGAAGTTGCCCAAGGCGACACGCTTTACTCCATATCCAGACGGTTTAATATAGCCGTTCCCGATTTGATCAAGAAAAATAATATCGAAAACAACGCCATATCGATTGGTCAAAACCTCATCATCAATTAATCATGTTATATCAAAGAAGTAGTCAGTTATTTGTAGAAGCCGAAAAAGTAATTCCGGGTGGAGTAAATTCGCCAGTTCGCGCCTTCAAAGGTGTTGGAGGAACCCCAATTTTCGTGCAACGTGCCAAAGGTGCATATTTGTATGACGAAGACGGCAACCGATTGATAGACTACATAAACTCTTGGGGGCCAATGATCTTAGGTCACGCTTACCAACCCGTTGTTGATGCCGTTATCGAAAAAGCAAAACTAGGCACCTCTTTTGGGATGCCCACCGAACTCGAAACCAAAATTGCAAAACTCGCCATCTCGATGGTGCCAAATATCGATAAAATACGATTTGTAAGTTCTGGAACCGAAGCCTGTATGAGTGCCATTCGATTGGCTCGCGGATTTACCAACAAAGAAAAAATAATCAAATTTGCAGGATGCTATCACGGTCATTCCGATTCGTTTCTTATTCAAGCAGGAAGCGGCGCGCTCACTTTTGGCAACCCAAATAGTCCCGGCGTAACCAAAGGCACTGCCAAAGACACCTTACTCGCAAATTATAACGATATCGACAGCGTTGCACAACTTATTGCAGCCAATAAAAACGAAATTGCCGCACTCATCATTGAACCTGTTGCTGGTAATATGGGTTGTATTCCGCCACAAAAAGGATTTCTAGAAGCACTTCGCCAGCTTTGTACCGACAACCAAATTCTACTTATTTTCGATGAAGTCATGACGGGTTTTAGGCTCGCAAAAGGCGGCGTTCAAGAACTATATAACGTCAATGCCGATATCGTAACCTTCGGCAAAGTCATAGGCGGCGGGCTTCCCGTAGGCGCATTTGCTGCTCGCGAAGAAATCATGAACTTCCTTGCTCCTATCGGCCCAGTCTATCAAGCGGGAACGCTATCTGGTAACCCTCTGGCCATGGCAGCAGGATTGGCAATGCTTACCGAATTGAACAATAACCCAGCAGTTTTTGAAAGTCTCGACAATAAAACCGAATATCTCGCTACAGGAATTCATAATGCCTTGTCCCAAAATAATATCGAGTTTACCATCAATCAAATTGGCTCGATGATATCGGTACATTTTGATAAAAACCCTGTAATCGATCTCAAATCGGCAACCAAAGGCGATAACGAAACCTTCAAAAAATTCTTTCACGGCCTGCTTCAAGAAGGCATTTACATTGCACCATCGGCTTACGAAAGCTGGTTCATTACCGATGCGCTAACCTACGAAGATTTAGATTTTACAATTGCGGCTGTAGCCAAAGTAGCAAAAAGTTTGTAGTTTTTTTTGGGCGTATCCCGCCGCGGCGGGTCGGGCTTTCGGCACTCGCTTTTATAATTCCGCTTTGCTACATTATAAAGAGCTCAAACAAAGCCTCAATCCCTAACGCACTCTAGTAACTTCCAAAACAATTTCGTATTTTTACCAACATGGAAGCACCACTAGCAGAACGCATTCGACCACAGAAACTCGAAGACTACATTAGTCAATTGCACTTGGTAGGTCCAAACGGTTCACTCACACAACAAATTGCCAAAGGGATTATTCCAAGTTTGCTTTTTTGGGGTTCACCCGGAACGGGCAAAACAACCTTGGCACAAATTATTGCCAAGCAAAGTAACCGACCTTTTTACGAGTTGAGTGCGATTAACAGTGGTGTAAAAGACATTCGAGACGTAATCGACAAAGCCAAACAAAGCGGCGGACTTTTTACAGCCAAAAACCCAATATTGTTTATCGACGAGATTCATCGGTTTAGCAAATCGCAACAAGATTCGCTACTCGCTGCCGTCGAAAAAGGGTGGATAACGCTTATTGGAGCGACAACTGAAAATCCAAGTTTTGAAGTTATTCCGGCACTTTTATCCCGCTGTCAAGTCTATATTCTCAATCCGTTTTCTAAAGACGATTTGCTTTCGCTCTTAGATCGCGCCATGAAAGAAGATAAAATCATGGCTTCCAAAAAAGTAAAACTCAAAGAAACCGAAGCCTTACTGCGACTTTCTGGAGGCGATGGTCGTAAATTATTGAATATTTTCGAACTCGTTGTCAACGCATCCTCCGAAGAAAAAATCTTGATTACCAACGAAAAAGTTATGCAACTGGTGCAGAAAAGCACAGTGTTATATGACAAAACGGGCGAACAACATTATGATATTGTGTCGGCTTTTATAAAATCCATTCGAGGAAGCGATCCCAACGGTGCCGTTTATTGGCTCGCCCGAATGATTGAAGGTGGCGAAGATGTCAAGTTTATTGCACGCCGAATGCTTATTTTATCAAGCGAAGATATTGGCAATGCCAACCCAACGGCCTTTATCATGGCAAACAACACGTTTCAGGCTGTCGCTACTATTGGTTATCCCGAAAGCCGTATTATCTTGAGTCAATGCGCAGTTTATTTAGCAACTTCGCCTAAAAGTAACGCCAGTTACATGGCAATTAACGAAGCCCAAGCATTAGTAAAACAAACGGGCGATTTGCCAGTGCCTATTCATTTGCGTAACGCACCTACCAAATTGATGAAAGAACTAGGTTATGGCGACGAGTACCAATATTCGCATAGCTATGAAAATAATTTTAGCGCACAAGAATATTTGCCAGATGCTATCCAAGAAACCAAGTTTTATGATCCCGGAAATAACGGTCGAGAAAATGAGTTGCGGAAGTTTTTACAAAACCGATGGAAGGAAAAGTATGGGTATTAAGCCCACCCAACCCTCCCAAAGGGAGGGCTTTTACGCACTAAAAAACTATTTTTTTTCTTGCTTTTCCGTCCAGATATTAATTGGTTTCGACTCTAGCTTCCCATTTTCATAATATTCAAAAAACCATTTTTCAGCTTTTTTTATAAAAATTCCGTTTTTATCGTTGCTTTTAACTAAATATAAATCTGGATGTGATGTTTTCAGCGCTTCATAAATAACTTTATTATCGTCGTCAATAACGTTAAATCCATTGCTGGTCATTGTTACAGTATAGGTTTGTAAGGCGTCGAAAAAACCTTCTAGCTCTTTATTTACCTCAAAAATTGGCGCGCTTTCTTTCTTCTCTTGATATTTGTAATTAGCATTTACAATAGATTTTAAAGCTGTTCTAAAAGCTTCATTATAAGCTATTTGATATTCTTTACTCCTACTCGATCCTTCTGCAGAAGTGAATAAGATTTTCCCGTTACAATCTTTAAAATTAATTTTTATTTTGGTCGAAAACATGGAGTTATTTTCGTCAACCACTATAAAAAGCTTGTTGCAATTTTTATCTACCAATGCCGCTGGTAGCTTTTCATTATCAAAATACGTTTCGAAACCATAATTCTGTAAATACAATTTGGTAACACTATTCAGACTGTACTGATCGGCTTCTTTCAGAAAATCAAATTTTGCAGGAACAATAACATATTTATAATTATCCAGTTGTTGCGATAATCCAAATGATATAGAAAATAAAAAACAGCTTAAAATTATATTTTTCATAGTTAAAAATGATTTTTTAATTCGGATAAATGATTTATTTGAAGAAAATTTTCGACAACATTTTCCTTACTTGGATTGAAATAAATAGCATCAATTCCGAAATCTAACGCACCCAAAACATCAGCTTCTATTGAATCTCCAATCATGACCGAAGTTTTTTTTGGGGCTTTTGCCAAAGATAAAGCAAATTCATAAATTTTCGGATTTGGCTTTTTTACACCTGCCATTTCAGAGTTGGTAATGGTCATAAAATAATCCGAAATTCCAGAATTTTCAATTTTCAGATATTGTACTTTTTCAAAACCATTGGTAATTATGTGTAACTTGTACTTTGGCTTGAGATAGTCTAAAATTTCAATTGCGCCTTCAAAAAGATGGTTGTTTTGCGGTAATAATTCAATGTAGTTATATGCTATTTCGTTTATCTGTTGGTCAGAAATAGCAAAGTTTATCGTATCAAATGATTGCTTCAACCGCTGGTAGCGCAATTCTTCTGAAGTGATTTCGTCGTTTTGATACAGCTTCCAGCACGCCTGGTTTATTGGCGCATAAACTCTTGAAAATTCTCTAAAATCTATTTCAGGGAAATTTTCTGTAAATATTTTTTCGAACGCCAATTCTGAATTTCGATCAAAATCCCAAAGCGTATGATCGAGATCGAAAAAAATGTCGGTTATGTAATTTTTCATTTAAATATTCGTTTATCAAAAGGGAAATCTTCCTGTGAAGTAATTTTTATTCGACTAAAATCGGCATGATGCGGATTCAATAAGAAATTAAAATCGCCTTTCACTACTGCTGATGGCACTTTCATAATACAATTATTTCCTGTTCTTATAAAATCGTCTCCAATAATTTGCGTAGTAAAACTATTTGGAAAAATATTCCAATCGCGTTGCAATAAATTAGTATCCAACTCGGCAACAATAATAATCTCTGGAATCGTTATGGTTAGCATTACAAAATCTTTTGGCACTACTGCCAAAGACAAATGTACAACTACTTCTGCCATGGCTAACGCACGACTTTGTGCGCAATAAACGATTTCAGTTCCTTTAGAATTCCACCTTGCGCCAGTTAATGAAGCTCCTTTTCCTGAAAGTTCAATCTTAAATTTTTTCCTGGCTAGACGAAAAACTTCCATTATAAAAAGATGCCGTAGTCAATTTTATGCAACTCGTTTATTACCATTTCTTTGCCATAGGAATCTTTTAGTAACTCGATTGGCTGATTATTACCTAAAGCAAACGAAGGTGTTTTTAACCAAGTATAGAAAGTCGCTTCATCATCAAAAACCTCTGTTCCTAGTTGAGTGACTTCTGCAAGTTCGAAAATTTTTTCTGATTGCATTGGCTTAAAAATAAAACTTTCTCTGGCTTTACCACGTTGTAACGACTTGGTAGAAATTCCTAAAAAAGAAGCCCAATCTTCTTCGTTAAAAGGAGTTCGTTCTTTTATAAGTTGAAAAAAATCAAACGAAATTCCTTCGCGAATGGCATGTACCAAAAGCATTTTGTTTTTTAAAAAAGCAGCATACGAAATATTTTTATTGAGAAGTTTATAGCCACTTTGCTTGTCAATTTTTGAAACAAACTCTTTGACAACTCTATCTATTTGTGTGTTCTGATTTAATTTTATTGCTTCCATGATTAGACATTTGTCTGCAAATATAGTACAAAAGTCCAGTAAAACAATTTTTTTATAAATTACTTTCGTCGGCAAAACTGTAATGCCCGTTTTCTGTAATAATGATGTGATCTTGTATTGGAACACTGAGTTGGCGACCTGCCAATTTGAGTTGTTTGGTTATCGAAATATCAGCTTCGCTAGGTTCTAATTTTCCTGACGGATGGTTGTGAACCAAGATAATTGCAGTAGCATTTTGCTCGAAAGCAATTTTAAAAATCATGCGATTATCAACAACAGTTCCAGTAATTCCGCCTTTGCTTAATTGCGATTTATGAATGACTTTGTTGGCATTATTGAGGTATAAAACCCAAAATTCTTCGTGCGGCAACTCGCCAATAAGAGGTTGCATCATCATGAAAACCTCTTTACTCGAAGTGATTTTGGTAAGTTCTTTGGTTTCTTCTTCACGGCGACGACGACCTAGTTCCATTGCCGCAACTATCGAAATGGCTTTTGCTTCGCCAATTCCTTTAAACTCCATTAATTTGGTAATAGATAGTTTGCCAAGCGTATTTAGGTTGTTGTCTATGCTTGCCAAAATACGTTTGGATAATTCTACAGCACTTTCATTTCTGGAACCCGAACCTATCAAAATAGCAATCAACTCGGCATCGCTTAAAACACTTTTGCCTTTGAGCATAAGTTTTTCGCGAGGTTTATCGTCTTCTGACCAGTTTTTTATGGAGAAATTTTGTTCCATTTTTTAGTGTTCAGTCGCAGTTTTCAGTCGCAGTTTCTACTTGAAAACTGTGCCTGAAAACTGCATACTATTTCATAAATTCTTTCACTTCATCAAAATTCAATCCGCCATAATTGCCTGAACTCATGAGTAATAACGACGAATTATCGAAACTTTGTTTAAACAAAAATGTTTTAAACTCCGTTGGATTGGTATAAATAATCAAATCTTTTCTGTTGAAAGCCGTTGCAATTTGTTCGTAGCTTACTTCTTCCAGTTCTTTTATTTTTACGGCATCGGGCGAATAAAAAACTACGGCAACATCCGCAAATTCCAATGCGCCTTCGTATTCTTTCAAAAATTCTGCATTCAAGCTGCTATAAGTATGCAACTCCAAACAAGCAATTAATGTTCGGTTTGGAAATTGTTCTTTTACGGCTTTGGTGGTTGCAGCAACTTTACTTGGCGAATGGGCAAAATCTTTGTAGGCTACTTTGGTTTTACTTTCGGCAATTTTCTCGAGACGTTTACTTGCGCCTTTAAAACTGGCAATGGCTTCATAAAAATCGGCTTCGTCGACACCCATATTTTGGCAAATCCATTTGGCTCCAGCGAGATTATTCAGGTTGTGTGCGCCAAAAACTTCTATTGGCATGTCGCCATCGGGAGTTTCTAAAAGTGTAATTCCGTTTTCGACTTTGTAATTTGGTGTCGTATACGCTAATTTTCGGATTGGATTGCTGGCAGCTTCAGCAACGCGTTTCACTTCAGAATCGTCTTCATTATAGACCAAAATTCCGCCATTGGTAATTTTTTGGATAAAAATTTCGAATTGCTCCACATAATTTTCATAGGTTGGAAATACATTGATATGATCCCAAGCAATACCTGAAATCAAGGCAATATTAGGTTGATACAAATGAAACTTTGGGCGACGGTCTATGGGCGAACTCAAATATTCGTCGCCTTCAAGCACCATAAAATCGTTAGATTCTGTAAGATGCACCATCGTATCGAATCCTTCAAGTTGTGCGCCAACCATATAATCGACTTCAATATTGTGATAGTGCATGACGTGCAAAATCATTGACGTTATGGTTGTCTTTCCATGCGAACCGCCAATAACTACTCGGGTTTTATTTTTGGATTGTTCGTATAAAAACTCGGGATACGAATAGATTTTTAGTCCTAATTCTTGTGCTTTTAGTAACTCAGGATTATCAGCTTTGGCGTGCATTCCGAGAATAACAGCTTCAACATCGGAAGTAATTTTTTCGGGAAACCAGCCTAATTCGGCTGGAAGAATTCCTTTTTTGTCTAATCTAGATTTTGAAGGTTCAAAAATAGCATCGTCGCTACCTGTAACATGATATCCTTTGTTGTGAAGCGCAAGGGCTAGATTGTGCATGGCGCTGCCGCCTATAGCGATGAAATGTGTTTTCATTTACTGTTATATTTATCCGAATCGGTTTTTGCAGTAGCCGCTTTTTCGGTTTCTTTTGTTTTGGTATATAAATTAATCAATCGTTGGTAGGCGGTTTTCGAATGGGTAATTGAAACGCCTTGCAAATAATATTTCTCTGCCGATTTGTATCTTTTAAAATACTCGTCAATATGTCCTTTTGCCATCACACCATCAATTTTAGAAATCGATAACAACTCATCGGCATATTTTTGAGATTTAGCTTCACTACCGCCAATTATTCCTGGCAATTCGAGGTATAAAATGAGTAATGCCCAACGTGTATCGGTATGTTTTGGATCGAGTTTGGCAGCTGTTTTGAAAGCCGTTTCTATATCATCTATCATTCCGAGTGCTTTAAACTTATTTGCCGATTTGGCTTTCATGCCCATTGCGCCGCCATACTTGTACCAATAATTTGCAGATTTAGGATTGGCATCTTTGAGCGTTTTATATTGCTTTATAGCTTCGTCCCATTTTTTTTGATGTCCAGCAATATCGCCAAGGTATTCGATGGTTTTTACATTACTCGGATTATCTTTTAAGTAACTCGCAAACAATGTTTTGGCTTCCAACCATTTGTCGAGCTTGTATAGTTTTTCGGCTTTGTCGAAGTCGGTTTGACCTAGCATTTGAGAGGAAATTAGAAAGATAAAAAGCTTTATAAAATGCATGATTTGGGAATATTTTTCAAAAATAAGGAAATGATTGGAGAAATTGTATTTGTTTGTAAAAAGTTAGCAAAAATTCAATACGATAATCGTTTAGCCCTGATGGAAGTGGAAATCCTTTTTTTATTTTGTCCTTCGACAAGCTCAGGATGTCAAAATAAAAAAAGATTGGAACGCACAGCAGGAAAATGGTTTATTGATAAAGCCCAAGCCTTTCGCTCCAAATAAAAAAACTCCGAAATAATTGCTTACTTCGGAGTTCAGTTTCTTGCGGAATGACAAGTTGGATTACTTCACCAATGTCATTTCGTCGACAATGTGTTTGGCACCCGAGAAATTTTCGATTACCCAAAGTACATAGCGAATATCGACGTTGATGGTGCGTTGTAGTTTCTTGTCGAAAATTACGTCGCCTGCCATGGCCTCGATGTTTCCGTCGAAAGCTAGACCAATCAATTCGCCTTTTCCGTTCAAGACTGGCGATCCTGAGTTTCCGCCCGTAATATCATTGTCGGTCAAGAAGTTAACGTGCAACGAACCGTCTTTGTCGGCAAAACGACCAAATTCTTTTTTACTATTCATTTCTAAAATACGACTTGGCAAATCGAATTCTTGATCGCCTTTTTTGTATTTTTTTACTTGTCCGGCAAGCGTTGTGTAGTTGTTTATGGCAGCATCATTGCGCACATCGGCTGGCAACGAACGTACTTTTCCGTAAGTCAATCGTAGAGTTGAATTGGCATCTGGATATTTGATTGCACCAATTTTGGACTCGCGCAAACCTTCTACTAGCAATCTAAAAGCCGCACCATAATCGTTTTGGGCTTTGGCAATAGCGTCTGATTTGCTTCCTAAATGCGTAATCAAATCGTTAGAAAGTGTATACAAAACATCTTTGTTTAGTGCCTCTTGACTTGGATTTGCCAAAAACGCCATCACTTTTTCTTTGGAAGTCAACATACTTGAATCGATAGTGTTGGCAACAAAATTTGTAAATCCTGAAGGGTTTTCTTTAGCCAATTTGGCAGCCATTGGAGCAATATTGTAACCTGTAGATTTTGAAGTATACAAGGCTAATTGTGCCGCAAGCAAATCTTTTTCGGCTGGAAGATGCAATTCTTTGAACATTTCGGTAGCCATTTCTTCCACAACTGGTTTAAGTTGCGCTTGTTTGGCTGGATCAGCTTTTGCATAGTTTTCTAGTTGTTTTCCTAGTGTTCGGCCAATGCTTCCGAAAGCAGTTGTGCGAAGCAATTGCTGCAAATAGTTGTCATGACGCGCTTTTTCGTTGGTCAAAGCATAATAGGCATTGATGTTTTTGACAACATTTCCGTATTTGGTTTTGTTTGCTTTTTTGTTGGCCCATTTATTAAATTTGGCTTCTTGTTTTGCTTTAGATTTGGCAGTTCCAAATTTGGTTAAGGCATCGATCATTCCTTGACGGTTTTTCCAGTAATTGGCAACGCCAGCATATTTGGAAGCATAAACAAGATTCAAAGCATCGCTTTGGTTCATGTATTTTTTCATGTTGTCCATTCCGGTTTTGGAACCTTCCACCCAAGCAGGATAAGCAAATTTTACGTTTTGCTCGATTCCGCCCGCAGGCATCCAACGGTTGGTACGCCCAGGATAACCTAAAATCATGGCAAAATCGTTTTCTTTTACACCACCCAAATTTACTGGTAAATAGTGCTTTGGTTTTAATGGCACATTGTTTTCAGAATAATCGGCTGGAGTTCCATCAGCGTTTGCATATACTCTAAACATAGAGAAATCGGCTGTGTGACGTGGCCATTCCCAATTGTCAGTATCGCCACCAAATTTTCCTAAACTTTCTGGCGGAGTTCCTACCAAACGAACATCTTTATAATCTTGATAAACAAAATAATAAAACTCATTTCCTTGAAAAAACGGACGAACGGAAACGGTATATTTTCCGCCTTCGTTATTTTCTTTTTCAATTTTAGCAATTTCTTGGTTAATGGCTTTTTCTCTATCGGCTTCCGACATTGAAGGATTAACAACTGCTAGAATTCGTTTCGAGCAATCATCCATACGCACGAAGAAACGAACATACAGGCTTGAAGGTTTCATTTCGGCTTTTCTATCGGCTGCCCAATAACCGTCTTTTAGGTAATTTTTTTCGGCTGAAGACAATTCGGCAATCGCATCGTAACCGCAATGGTGGTTGGTCAAAACCAATCCATCTTTGGAGATTAATTCGGCCGTACAACCGCCATTGAATTGTACAATAGCATCTTTCAAACTATGGTTATTGATGCTGTAAATTTCTTGAGCTGTAAGTTGCAAGCCCATTTTTTGCATATCGCGGTGGTTGAGACGTTCTATAAACATCAAGAACCACATACCTTCGTCGGCTTTTACGCTTGTAGGAATTAGCATAAACGAAACGAGTAACGATAGAATAATCTTTTTCATAAGTTGAGTTTTTATTTTTTGTGTGGCGAATATAAATTATTTTTGAGAAATGGTTTCAAAATGAGAGAGAAAACCATGTGTTTACCATAAACTTTAACTTATTTTTTAGAAGTGCAAGTTGGTTGTTTTTTGCAAAGAATAAAAAGAGTAGCTTATACTATTTTAAATTTATTAGCCAAAGATTAAAAGGATTTCCACAGATTTTAATGGTTAAATAAAAAATCCTTTTAATCTTTATAATCTGTGGCAAAAAAAAATGTCATTGCTATAACGTAAGAAAAAAATTAAATTTTTAAAAAAATATTTAATTATTAAAATGTTTCTGTTACTTTAGCCTTTCAAAATTTATTAATTTAAAAAACAACTCAAATGGGATTATTATCATTTATTAAAGGTGCTGGAAAAAAACTTTTTGGTGCAAAAGAAGAAGCAGCTCCAGTAGAAGAAAAAGCAAACTTGAAAGCAGCTGCGTTATTGGCTCATGTGCAATCTTTAGGGTTGCCATTTAACACACTAAAAATTGGATTGACTGCAGAAAATAGTGTTGAAATTTCGGGTGAAGTCGACAAACAAGTTGATGCCGAAAAAATTGCAATCACGGTTGGTAATGTAGAAGGTGTAGAATCTGTAGACAACAACATGACTGTAGCAGAACCAGCTCCAGACTCCCGTTATCATACCGTTGTTTCTGGCGATTGGTTGTCTAAAATTGCACAAACCTATTATGGCGATGCTCAAAAATATGATGTTATTTTTGAAGCCAACAAACCTATGCTTGCCGATCCAGACGAAATTTATCCTGGACAAGTTTTGAGAATTCCGAATTTGTAGTTCTTAATAAAAAGTTTCTAAATCCTGTAAGATGTATTTCTTACAGGATTTTTTTTGGGGTTTTTTTGAAGGTTTGTTTAATCTTGCGGTGAATAAATTGCTATTCACCGCATAATTTGCGGAGAATAGAAACTTGAAAAAAAATCATTAAATTAAAAAAATAGTAACCAAACTTCAAGGAAAGAACGAGACAAAAACTTCAAAAACATTTATGAATTTGAAAGTAGCAGTTGCGGGATAGTACAATTAGACTATCAGAATTTAAAGAGCATTTCTTAATTCTATGTGCTCATTTAAACATATTTCTTTATTTGCTTCGAAAGGTGGTAGTAAATTTGAAGCAATTAGATTTACTAATGTTACATTTACTGCGTTGCCCAATGCTCCAAAACAGGTACTTATGTTTTCAGGAAAAGTAATATTTTCAAAAGATTGAATTTTAGCTCCTTCTTCTGGAGTTAAATACCTATTTTCCCATCCAATTATAGGTATTTGAGTACTAACAGTAACTAAAGAAGGAAAATAATCCGCTCTCTTAATTCTTACCCCAGAAGCTCTGAATTGAATAATATATTTATTAATATTTCTATCAACATCACCACAATTCCATTCAAATTTTTGCCAACTTTTATTTGTAAGTTTCATTATCTTTTTAACAATTGGAGTAAGTCCTCTTTTATTATCTATAAAAAGTTTTCGGTTATCATTCATCCATCTAATCTTCCAAATTGGATATTCTTTTCTTTCTTTATTTTTAACTGCATATCCTGGTAAATTTTTTAATTTATCTTCATAAGAAAGTCCACTTAAAGAAACTCCAAAACTACCTTTATAATTTTCTAATTCTTCATTTGATAATTCGCTAATAGGAATATTTGTTGGATATGTAGCACCAAATTCCATTGACCAAATTGGAAAGCCAGGTAACTTTTTGTCTTTTGGTAAAATACTTACAAAATCCTGCCAAATATTAATAACATTTAGCCTTTCTGGTTCAACCAACTTAGAATTTTCACCATTTAAAAAATTTCTAACCGTGTTCTTTAATTGAACTTTTTTTGGCCATTCAAAATCATTAAGAGACAGTAAAGATCCAATAATAAAAAGTCTTTCCCTATGTTGAGGAATATTATATTGATGTGGTGACATTACATTTTTACTGATATTATATCCTAGCTCACTAAGATTTTCAGAAATATAATCCCAAGTTTTAAAATCATCATGTGATTCAATATTTCTGACATTTTCCAATATAAAGTATGTTGGATTCTTGTTTCTTAATATCTCTATGATTATATCAAAAAAACTTCCATTATTTTCGTCTTTCAGTCCTTGTTGGTTTCCAGCTTTAGAAAATGGTTGACATGGAAATCCTGCACATAAAATATCGTGGTCAGGAATTTCAGCAGGGTTTACATCTCTAATATTTCTATTTGGTGTGATACCATAATTTAATTCATAAAGTTTCGCAAGATGTTCTTTTTTTTCACTTGCAAACACACAATCGTGTCCTAAATTTGAAAGGGCTTGATGAAATCCGCCTATACCTGAAAATAAATCAATAAATTTCATAATGATGAATACCAAGTTGTTAGACTTGTTTTGACTGTGCTTTCTGATGTGAAATATTTCATAATACGAGCTCTATCGAAAATTAAACCGTTATTTCTAGACGCTTGGTAAAATTCTGCTTCATCAACAATGTGAACAATTGAGAGACAAGTTATTGGGCAAACTTTAAAAAGGATATAATCAGTCCAGTAATTTAGTTTAGTAATTACGGATTTTTGACTTTTCCAATTTTTACCAATAGTAGCATCGGTTAAACATACAATCTGATTTCCTCTATCGTCAAGAGGTTTATATGTTACAATATCAACACCACCATCTTTTGTTTGTGGTGATATAACATCATAATTACCTTTTACTTCTTTTAAAGCAATTCTAATTGTATCTATTGAACCTCGTAGATTAACTACATTTTGACCTACAGAAGTAATTGCACTATTAGTTGTACCAAAATAGTTCTTAAGACTATTGTCTGTGATTTGTTCAAAAATGTTTGTAACTGCAATAGGAAAACTGCCACCTTGAAGTGCATAATATAAACAATAAAAATAATGTAAATAATTGTCTTTATCAATCAATAAACTTTGAATACAATCTCTTTTAATTTGATACGGAACAAAATTATCACCATACAAATTAAGTCTTCGAACAAGTTCTGCCGTGATATCGGCTAATTGTAATCCATTATCATCAGTGTCAAATTCATCAAATAAAATATCCCCATCACAAAAAGCACTATATTCAATGTAGTTACAATAGGAATTTATTTTGTTATCAGAAGAAACAAGTTGAGGAAAATTCAAACTCATTTCATTAATTTTTTAATTGACTCAATATTTCCTAATAATTCTTCAAAAGCTCCTTCGAATTCTTTATTATCTTTATATTTAGGTACTTTTCCTAAAATATTATAAAGTAATTTTCTTGATCTATTAATATTACCAATAACAAATTCTTCTTCTCCACTAGTTAATTCGTAAGCTCCTTCTAAATCTTTATAGGTAACCAAATGCTTTATTGCTTCCTTATTTCCTAATATAGGTTTTAACTGAGCGCTAATTTGTCTAGAATCGTTAATAAGATTTCCATTGCCTTGCTCATCAACTCCAAAAATCCATTCAGTTACATTTTTTAATTCATCAATTTTATTAGGATTGATTAATTCATTTTCAAGATCAATTTTCCTGAATGGCGGCAATCCTATATAGCTAGCTATAGTTGTATTTCCAGACGCAAGTGAAACCTCTAACAGTGAAAAACGATCTTTAATATGTCTGCTTGAATATTCTAAAACATCGTCTTCAATTTGCTGAAAAACTTTGTAATAAATAAAATATTTTTTCACAATATTGCTTTTATCCCCAATTTGTGTAGATAAAATTTCGATTGATTTAGCAACATCTTTAACCGCAGTATTTATTTTATTAACCTTTTCAAAGATATACTTGGCTTTTGCAAAAGCATCCCATTTCCTGTTTCCCGAAATGTGCCTTACACTTAAATATGTATCAACATCATCTCGCTTCTTATATATAATTGCAGGAATTTTGCTAATGTCTATGCCTTCATAAATTTTTGGGAAATCAGAATCTACTATATTGTTGCCCGGCGTCAGTAACAATTTTACAGATGTTGTTCTGCGGTTTCCTTCTATGACTATATATTGAAATTCGTTTAAATTTGTTTCGTCAATTTTTTCAAAATCATTTTCATTATGAGGAACAACGATGATTGGCTCTTCTTGAAAATAACCATTTACAGCCAATGAACTTGCCAATTCATCAATAGATTCCCTTTGATAAATTTTAGTCATAATCTGATCTTGAGATTCTTGAGCAGTTTCTCCATATAATCTAGGATTATAAATGTCTAAAATTAAATTTGCAGTGTTAATCTCTCCTGATTTTCTATCAGCCATGTTAATATTTTTAGCAAATATAATCTAAATTTTATTTTAAGCGTGCCATTTTAAATAGAGAAATAGTAAATAAATAACATAAAGATTAGATTTATTATAGATAATTTAGCTTATTGTTAGTTTTAAATATTTTGGTTTTATACAGTTGTAAAAATAACAATCAATAAAATTTTATGAAACTTGAATATTAAAATAGTGTGTTTATATATCAGTTTATCATAAAATTAAAATCTATATATTTGTACCACAAACTTCATGAAACATGAACTACAAAATATCATTTCAGGAAAGAGCTGCGTTAGCAATGGAGATGCTATCCAAGCGATTGCCAGTTACATTAGAAGAAGCCAGAGCACAAGCCGAGCGATTAAAGATAGCAAGCAAATCAAAAATGAAGAAGCAAGGCACATAAGAAATTATTGCGACCAAAACAGTTTTTGGAATACAGCAATTGACATCACAACTTTTGTCTCTAGCGGTGCTGAACAAAAGGTTTACCTACATAATGAGTTTCAAGTTTTTAAACTCAACGACGCTATTTATTATTTATCATGGGAGGATTACTTCAATAATTTGTTGTTAAACAATTATTTCTTTCCAGACACAGCCTATAAATTAGTCGGTTTTTACGAACTAGAAAATGTTTTATATGCTGTTGTTGAACAGGCTTTTATAAGATCAGATCAAGATACATATTTAGAAACTGTAAAAAAATTTCTTGCTGAAAATGGCTTTCTAAACAAGAAAAATAACGATTACTTTCATCCCGAATTAGGAATTATACTTGAGGATTTGCATGACGAAAATGTGCTTACTTTTCAAGATAATTTATATTTTATCGACACCGTTTTTTATCTAACAGAACAATTTTACAAATAACGAAAAAAACAATTTTTACTAAAAAAACGCTCAAAATTATATCAATAAAAATCTGTCGGTCTGTATTTTCATCATTTGTTAACAGTTATTGCCTTGTATTTTTATCATTTTATATCGTTTATTAGTTTGTATTTTTTAAAAATAAAGCCCTTTATTGCTTTGTATTTTTTAAATTAAAATTGTAATACATTGAAAATAAATAGTTTAACTTTAAAAAATAAAGCATTAGAAATCTTTTGATTTACACAAAAAAAATATCTATTAAATTACAAATTCTTTTAAGAAATTTAGAAATCTACGAAATCGTCCTCATGTGCTACAAGCCCGCGTGAGGGACAGTAGTGGAGCTCTTGGTTTTGCGAGGCATGAAGCAATCCTTCTTAAGATTGCTTCGTGCCTCGCAAAACCAAAGCGGGAACGGATTGCCCGACCCTTTTCGGGTCACGCCCAAAAAAAATTATACAGGAACATTAAGCATTTGCCACAACTTGTCTTTGAGTTCGACCAAGCCTTGCTGGGCAACAGATGAGATGAACAAATAGGGAATTCCGGCGAAGTCTTTGTCGAGTTGTTTTTTCATTTCGACTTGCAGTTCGGCATCGAGCATATCGCATTTGGAAACGACAATGAGTCGCTCTTTGTCCAGCATTTCGGGGTTGTATTTGGTCAACTCGTTGATGAGAATATCGTATTCTTTTTTAATATCGTCGGCATCGGCAGGAACGAGAAATAATAAAGTAGAATTTCGTTCAATATGTCTCAAGAAGTAATGCCCAAGTCCTTTTCCTTCGGCGGCACCTTCAATAATTCCGGGAATATCGGCAATTACAAAAGATTGGAAATCGCGATACGCCACAATTCCCAAATTGGGTTTTAAAGTCGTAAAAGGATAATCGGCAATTTTGGGTTTGGCAGAAGTCAAAACCGAAAGTAATGTTGATTTTCCAGCATTTGGAAAACCCACCAAACCTACATCGGCCAAAACTTTAAGTTCTAGGATAATATCCATTTCTACGCCAGGCAATCCGGGTTGCGAATATCTTGGCGTTTGGTTAGTTGACGAACGAAAATGCCAGTTGCCTAGTCCGCCTTTGCCACCACGAGCTAGGATTTGCTTCTCGCCATCGTCGGTGATTTCAAACAGGATTTCGTCGGTTTCTTTGTCGCGAACTACAGTACCGAGTGGTACTTCGATAAATTTATCGTCGCCATCGGCTCCTGTACTTCGATCACCGCTACCGTCGCCACCGCTACCTGCTTTAATATGTCGCGCAAATTTGAGGTGAAAAAGTGTCCAAAGTGATTTGTTTCCTACCAAAAAGACATGACCGCCACGACCACCATCGCCGCCATCGGGACCACCTTTTTCGATAAATTTTTCGCGATGCAAATGCGTAGAGCCTTTGCCGCCTTTGCCAGACGAAACATATATTTTGGTATAATCAACGAAATTTCCCTCTGTCATAATCTTTATTTTTTGTTTAAAAGTTTAGAAGGTTTATAAGTTTAGTAACCACTAACCTTTTAAACCTTCTAAACTTAAACCTCTTAAACTTTTAATCCTTTATAGATTTAACCATCACTTTGTCAATCATCACGCCGTCCATATCAATAACTTCCAACTCAAATTTTTGCCAAACTAGTTTTTCGCCTTGTTTTGGGATATGCGATAATTCGGTCATTATCAATCCGCTAAGTGTAGTAACCTCGTAGTCATTTATCAAATCGTCAAGTTCGAAATAGGTCAAGAAATCGTGCAACGAATAATGTCCGTCGACGAGCCAAGTGCCGTCTTCTCGTTCTATTAATTGAAAATCATCTTTATAAAATTCGGATGCATCGCCAACTAAAGCTTCTAGAATGTCGTTTAGCGTTATAATTCCTTGAAAATCTCCATATTCGTCAGATACAAAAGCATAATGAATACCACTTTTTTTGAAGTTTTCCAGAGCTTTATAGGCCGTAGTTTGCTCCATAATATAAGGTGCTTCTGTCAAAATGCTCGACAAACTGAAGTTTTTATTTTCGAAATTGGCAAATATATTTTTCAGATTTACAACGCCAACAATATCGTCATAATTGTCGCCATAAACAGGATAAATAGAATGTAACTCTTTGAGCATTTGCTCGCGAACTTGTTCTTTGGTCGAGTTTAGCGGAATAAAAACTACCGATTTGCGGTGCGTCATGAGCGAATTTACTTTTCGGTCGCCAATATGAAAAACCCGTTCCACAATATCTTGCTCTATTTCTTGCACTTCGCCGCCTTCAGTACCTTCTTTAATGATGGCTTTTATCTCTTCTTCTGTTACTTTTCCGTCGGCAGTTGGCTTTATGTTGAGTAAGTTAAGAATTCCGTCTGTCGAATGTGTAAGTAACCAAATGAATGGCGCAGTAGCAATCGAAACAAATTTCATAGGTACAGCAACTGCTTTGGCAATAGCTTCAGGATGGTTGAGACCGATTCTTTTAGGTAATAATTCGCCTAGAACTAATGAGAAAAAAGTAAGAATAACTACCACAACTCCTACTCCAATTGAGTTGGCATATGGTTTTAAAACTTCAAAACCTGCAATGAATGTTTGCACATCGGTCGTGATTTTATCGCCAGAGTACAAACCCGTTAAAATACCGATAAGGGTTATCCCGATTTGAACTGTCGATAAAAATTTGTTGGGCGAATTGGCTAGATCTAATGCTGCTTTTGCGCTGGCGTTTCCTTTTTTGGCGGCGAGTTCTAGTCTGTTTTTTCGTGCCGAAATCAATGCGATTTCCGACATGGAGAAAATTCCGTTTAGTAAAATTAAAAGTAAAATTATTAAAATTTCCAATTTTTGATGTTTTCGTTATTCGTAAATTTTTGTTCGGTTTTACGAAACCGATTTATGGTTATTTTGTTGCTAATTTACAAATTATCAATCACTTTTGTCAAGCGATTCGTTATTTCTTCGATACTTCCTATACCATCAACAGCTTTAAAATTTCCGTTTTTGATATAATAATCCATCAATGGAGCGGTTTTTTCGTTGTATTCTTGGTAGCGATTTCGGATTTTTTCTTCGTCTTGATCGTCAATTCTTCCTGATGTTTTGCCACGTTCCAGTAATCGTTTTACAAGAATTTCATCATCAGCTTCTAAGGCAATAGTTGCTGTAATTTCTTGTTTTTTAGATTCTAAAAAAATATCTAACGCTTCTGCTTGCGCCAATGTTCTAGGAAATCCATCAAACAAAAAACCACTTGCCGTTGGATTTTTATCAACTTCGGATTCTAACATTTTTATGGTTACCTCGTCAGGAACCAAATCACCATTATCCATAAAGATTTTGGCTAGTTTTCCTAATTCGGTTTCGTTTTTGATATTGAATCTAAAAATATCGCCAGTTGACAGATGAACTAGATTGTATTTGGTTTTCAAAAATTCTGCTTGTGTGCCTTTTCCTGCGCCCGGTTTCCCGAAAAGAACTATGTTAATCATTTTAAAAAGGTTATAAGGTTATGAGTTTAGAAGTTTAGCAAAATTATTCTATTACTTGATATACTTCTGATAAATTTCGACCTAAACCGTTATAATCCAAACCATAACCTACAATAAACTTGTTTGGAATTCTTATCCCAACATAATCCAGTTTAATGTCTTTTTTGTAAGCGTCTGGTTTCAAGAAAAGTGTCGCTATTTTGAAGTGTTTTACGTTTTGTTTCTTAAATAACTCTTTCAATTCTTCTAACGTGCTTCCTGTATCAACAATATCTTCAATAACCACAACAGTTCTGCCTTCAAGGTTTTGATTGAGCCCGATAAGTTGCTTTACATCGCCCGAAGATTGTGTACCGTCGTAGGAAGCTAGTTTAATAAAACTTACTTCGCAAGGTTGGGAATATTTTTTTAATAAATCGGAAACTACCATAAAAGCACCATTCAAAACTCCAACAAAAACAGGTGTTTCGTCTGTAAAATCGTCTTCAATTTGTTTGGCTATATTGGTAAGGGCAAAATCGATTTCTTGTGCCGAAATAAATGGCGTAAAAGCTTTGTCGTGTAGTTGAATATCCATATTTGTGTTGTAGAATAATTTGCAAATATAAGAAATTAGTAATCAGTAACGGTAATTTATTTACTTTTGAAGTATGAATTTAGAATTATATAAAAGAATTGAAAAAAGCTCTGCGCATACGCAAAATCGGATAGACAATGCCAACTTTATTATGGAAAATAGCTATTTACTGACCGATTTAATTCGTTTTTCATTCGAAGTCGAAAACAAACTGCATCTTCGAGGTTGTTGTATTCTTGAAAAAGTTTTCGAAATGCAAATGGAATTGAGTTTTCCTTATTTAGATACGATTTGCAATGATTTGAAATTGTTAAAAAACGATAGTGCTATTCGATCGATCTCTAGATTTGTTATGTTTTTGGTTCAGGAAAATGCTAAAAATACAATCCTCAATACAACCCAAATGGAACAAATAACCGAAGCTAGTTTTGACTGGCTCATTGGCGATTATCGCGTTGCGGTGAAGCATCATGCGGTTTACACTTTGATCGAAACGGGAAAAAAAATCGATTGGGTTTATCCTGAACTAAAAAATATCCTAGAAAAAAAAATTGAATTTCCGTCGCCAGGATATAGAAATATTGTGAGGAAGTTCTTGAAAATGATTAAATAAAAATTGAAATTTGATTTTTTTGTATCTTTGCCAAAACACAATTGCAATGAACTTTTTTTCATCCGATTTTAAACTAGGAATTCTCGGTGGCGGACAATTGGGCAAAATGTTGCTAGCCGAAACGCGAAAATTTGATATTCAAACCTACGTTTTAGATCCAAGTTTGGAAGCACCTTGTCAATTTGGAGCTACAAAATTTTTTCGTGGTAACTTGATGGATTTTGAAACCGTTTATCAATTTGGTAAACTCGTAAATTTACTAACCATCGAAATCGAAAATGTAAATCTTGATGCACTTGACAAACTCGAACAAGAAGGTTTGTCTGTTTATCCTTCGCCAAAAACCTTACGATTGATTCAAAATAAAGGATTTCAGAAAGATTTTTATGTTACCAATAACATTCCAACATCAAAACACCAGCGATTTGTAGATTTGAATGATTTGAAAAAATCATTGGAAAAAAACAAATTAGATTTCCCGTTTGTATGGAAATGCGCCCAATTTGGCTATGACGGTAATGGCGTAAAAATTGTTCGTTCTACATTAGATTTAATCGATTTGCCCGAAGTAGAATGCATTGCCGAAGAAATGATTGCTTTTAAAAACGAATTGGCAGTAATTGTAGTTCGAAATGTTTCGGGCGAAGTAAAAACCTATCCAGTTGTGGAAATGGAATTTCACCCAGAAGCCAATCAAGTAGAATATGTAATTTGTCCTGCGAGAATCGACGAAAAAATTGCCCAAAAAGCGATTCAAATTGCTTTGAAAGTTTCCCAACATTTCAATCACGTTGGATTATTGGCTGTCGAAATGTTTCATTCCGAAGGCTCGGAAGAAGACGATGAAATTCTAGTAAACGAAGTCGCACCTCGACCACATAATTCAGGTCATTATAGTATTGAAGCGAGTTACACCTCGCAATTCGAAAATCATTTGCGTGCTATTTTGAATTTACCTTTAGGGAAAACCGATAGTAAAGTTGCAGGAATTATGGTCAATCTAGTTGGCGAAGATGGTTTTTCTGGAAATGTAATTTACGAAAACATCGAGAAAATAATGGCAATTGATGGCGTAACACCACATATTTATGGTAAAAAGGAAACACGCCCTTTCCGTAAAATGGGTCACGTTACAATAGTTAATCTAGATATGAAAGTGGCGAGGAAGATTGCGGAAGATGTGAAGAATAGTATTCGAGTGATAAGCCTCCCCAACCCCTCCAAAGGAGGGGCTTAAGAAAACATTTAGTATTTTTTAAAAAGTATATACAAAAAAGATATACATTTGTAATATAAAATATAGCCATGAAAACAATATCTTTAAAAATTGATGATGCTATCTTCGGAGAAACAGAAGATATTCTAGTTTCAATAAAAAAACCTAGAAATCGTTATATTAACGATGCTTTGGAATATTATAATAAAGCACAAAAAAGAGTTTTGCTTCAAAAGAAACTACATTTTGAGTCTAAATTGGTTTCTGGAAATTCTATGGAAGTTTTAAAAGAATTTGAACAAATAGATAATCTACATGAATCAATTTGAAATTTGGCTCGCCGATTTAAATCCGCAAATTGGAACAGAAGCAGGAAAAACCAGACCAGTAATTATCGTGCAAACTAATTTATTGAATGAAATAGTTCACCCATCAACAATAGTTTGCCCAATTACTACTAAATTAAATAATGAATCTTCTATCTTGAGAGTCAGAATAAACAAAGGAAATTGTGGTTTAGAAAAAAATTCTGATATTATGATAGATCAAATTAGAGCCATAGATAACTCAAGATTTATTAAAAAAGTTGGAATGGCGACCCAAGAAATGAAAGTTAAAATAAAAGAAAATATAAATATTGTTTTAGATTTTTGAAAACTTATGAAATCGCCATTAACAAAAAGTTTGCTCAAGCAAACACCTAAAATAAAAGCGATACCATATATGACCTTTAATAAATAATTTTTACATATATGAAAGTAGCCATAATTATGGGGTCCATATCCGATATGCCCGTCATGCAAGAAGCCATCGATATCTTAAAAGGATTTGACATCGAAATAGAAGTCGATATTGTTTCGGCGCATCGCACGCCCGAAAAGTTATTCGATTTTAGTAAAAATGCACATTTGCGTGGCATTTCAGTTATTATTGCTGGTGCAGGTGGCGCGGCACATTTACCAGGAATGGTGGCTTCAATGAGTCCGCTTCCTGTGATTGGAGTACCCGTAAAATCGAGCAATTCTATTGATGGATGGGATTCGGTTTTGTCAATTCTTCAAATGCCTGGCGGAGTTCCAGTGGCAACTGTGGCGTTAAATGGAGCAAAAAACGCTGGGATTTTAGCCGCTCAAATTATTGGAAGTTACGATAAATGTGTGCTTGATAAAATCATTTTATACAAAGAAGGATTGAAAGACGCTGTTAATAAATCATCCGAAAATTTAAAAAAATAAAATATTAAACCATTAAGGGATTAAAATTCATTTAGTTTAATAGTCTTAATGAATCTTAATTTCTTAATGGTTGAAAAAAATATAGAAATGAAAATTTTAACTAAAAAATTCAATACCAAACACGATACTGCACCATTTTCTGAAATTAAAATCGAAGATTACAAACCAGCATTTTTAGAAAATATTAAAAAGGCAAGAGCTGAAATTGATGCCATTACGAATAATCCCGAAAAACCAACTTTCGAAGACACTATCGAAGCACTTGAGTTTTCAGGCGAAATACTAGACAGATTATCGTCTATTTTCTTCAATTTGAATTCGGCAGAAACCAGCGACGAAATGCAAAAAATTGCACAAGAAGTTACGCCATTATTAACCGAATTCGGAAATGACATCACACTAAACGAAGATTTATTCAAACGAATAAAATCGGTTTATGACCAAAAAGAAACTTTAAATTTATCAGTTGAGCAAACAACTTTATTAGATAAAAAATTCAAAAGTTTTTCAAGAAATGGTGCATTACTCTCAGAAGAAGATAAATTGAAATTGCGAGAAATTGATGGGGATTTGGCCAAATTAAAGTTGACCTATGGTGAGAATATTCTAGCAGAAACTAACAATTATCAATTGCATATTACCAACGAAAATGATTTAAAAGGTTTGCCAGAAGGCGCAATCGAAGCAGCAAAATCTCTTGCAAAATCAAAAGAATTGGAAGGTTGGATTTTCACTCTCGATATGCCAAGTTATTTACCTTTTATGACTTATGCCGACAATCGAGAATTGCGAAAAGAAATGGCGATTGCAGCAGGAAAAAAGTGCTTTCAAAATAACGAATTCGATAATCGTAATATTACGCTCAAGATAGCCAATTTAAGATTTGAACGCGCCAATTTATTAGGATATAAAACCCATTCGCATTTTGTATTGGAGGAGCGCATGGCTCAAAATCCAGACAAAGTAACCTCGTTTTTGAATGATTTATTAAAAAAAGCAAAACCCGCAGCCAAACGTGAATTTGCCGAATTGAATGCTTTTGCTAAAAAAATAGACGGAATTGAAAAATTAGAAAAATGGGATGGCGCCTATTATTCAGAAAAATTAAAGCAAAAATTATTCAACCTCGATGACGAGAAACTAAAACCTTATTTTCAGTTAGAGAAAGTTTTAGATGGTGCATTTACTATCGCCAATAAACTATTTGGATTATCATTCACAGAAGTTTTTGATATTGACAAATACCACGAAGAAGTTACAACTTATGAAGTTAAAGACGAATTTGGCGAATTAGTTGCTGTTTTTTATGCTGATTTTTTTCCACGAAAAGGCAAACGAAATGGTGCATGGATGACTAGTTTTAAATCGCAGTATATAAATGACGGAAAAAACGAAAGACCACACGTTTCAAACGTTTGTAATTTTACAAAACCTACCGAGACCAAACCATCACTTTTGACATTCAATGAAGTAACAACCTTATTTCACGAGTTTGGACATGGTTTGCATGGCATGTTGGCGAATACGGTTTATCCAAGTTTATCAGGAACATCGGTTTTTTGGGATTTTGTCGAGTTGCCATCTCAAATTATGGAAAACTGGTGTTACGAACCCGAAGCATTGGCTTTGTTTGCCAAACATTACGAA
>JAYVHB010000104.1:0-2726 GCA_043771555.1 Flavobacterium sp.
GATTTCTTACGATTATTGTTTGCTCGTGCTGGAGATGCCTACAGTTATAATACGGGCGAAAAAATGGTTTCTTATTCCGATGAGCAAATTAAAAATCTAATTCTGAAAGACTTCAACGGAAAAAGAATTAATGTGCTTGCACCTATCATTCGAGCCAGAAAAGGTCATTATGCCGAATTATTTCAGCAAATAGCTAAACAAGGCTTCTTGAAAGTTCGTATTAATGGCGAAGTGAAAGACATAACGGCTGGCATGAAACTAGATCGTTATAAAACCCACGATATCGAAACGGTTATCGACAGAATTGCGGTCGATGATACCGAAGATATTCAGAAGCGCTTATCCGAAAGTATCAACACCGCCATGCATTATGGCGAAAATGTTTTGATGATTTTGGATCAAGATAGCAACGAAGTTCGATTTTTTTCTCGGAATTTAATGTGTCCAACCACTGGAATATCCTATCAAAATCCAGAACCGAATTTGTTTTCGTTCAATTCGCCAAAAGGCGCTTGTTCAGATTGTAACGGATTGGGAACGATTAACGAAATTAACATAAAAAAAATAATTCCAAACCCGAAATTATCCATAAAAGCTGGAGGATTTGTGCCTTTGGGCGAATACAAAACTACCTGGATTTTCAAGCAAATAGAAACTATTGGCGAAAAATATGGTTTCAAAATTACGGATCAAATCGAAAGTATTTCAGCAGAAGCAATGGATATGATTTTGAATGGTGGTAAAGAAAAATTTACTGTAACCTCAAAAACTGCTGGAGTTTCTAAAGAATATAAAATTGAGTTCGAAGGCATTTCGCATTTTATTAAATCGCAACACGACGATTCGGGTTCATCGACATTAAAACGTTGGGCAAAAGAATTTATGGATGAAGTCAATTGTACTGTTTGCGAAGGTTCTCGACTCAAAAAAGAATCGCTTTATTTCAAAATTAACGAGCAAAACATTACCGATTTGTCCAATATGGATATTTCTGATTTGACGGCTTGGTTCTTAGATTTAGAAAATCATTTGTCTGATAAACAAAAACGAATTGCCACCGAAGTTATTAAAGAGATAAAAGACAGATTGAATTTTTTGATGAATGTTGGTTTGGAATACCTGGCCATTTCTAGAAGTTCAAAATCGTTATCTGGTGGCGAAGCACAACGAATTAGACTAGCAACCCAAATTGGGTCGCAATTGGTTGGAGTTTTGTATATTCTTGACGAGCCAAGTATTGGTTTGCACCAGCGTGACAATGAAAAATTGATACATTCGTTAGAGCAATTGCGCGATATTGGCAACTCGGTTATTGTGGTCGAACACGACAAAGATATGATAGAACGAGCTGATTATGTGATAGATATTGGTCCAAAAGCAGGAAAATATGGTGGAGAAATTATCAGCATTGGCACGCCAGCCGAAATGTTGAAAAACGATACCATTACTGCCCAATACATGAACGGCAAAATGAAACTCGAAATTCCGAAAAAACGTAGAGAAGGCAACGGAAAATTCTTGAAACTATCTGGCGCAACAGGAAATAATCTTAAAAATGTTTCGATTGAAATGCCATTGGGACAATTGATTTGCGTTACAGGAGTTTCAGGTTCAGGAAAATCGACGTTAATTAATGAAACCCTCTACCCTATTTTGAACGAGTTTTATTTTAATGGTGTCAAAAAACCAAAACCCTACAAAAAAATCGAAGGTTTAGAACATATTGATAAAGTTATTGATATTGATCAAAGTCCGATTGGAAGAACACCACGATCAAATCCAGCTACTTACACAGAAGTTTTTACCGAAATTCGAAATCTGTTCACGATGACTTCAGAAAGCATGATTCGAGGTTACAAAGCAGGACGTTTTAGTTTTAATGTCAAAGGTGGACGTTGCGAAACTTGCGAAGGTTCTGGTGTTAGAACTATCGAAATGAGTTTTTTACCTGACGTTTATGTAGAATGTGAAACCTGTCAAGGAAAGCGTTTTAACAGAGAAACGTTGGAAATTCGGTTTAAAGGAAAATCAATTTCTGATGTTTTGAATATGACGATTGACGAAGCGGTTCCGTTTTTTGAAATGATTCCGAAAATTTATCGAAAAGTAAAAACCTTGCAAGATGTTGGTTTGGGTTATATAACTTTGGGTCAGCAAAGTACAACATTATCTGGTGGCGAAGCGCAACGTATAAAATTGGCTGGCGAATTAGCGAAAAAAGATACAGGAAATACCTTCTATATTCTTGACGAACCCACAACTGGATTGCATTTTGAAGACATTCGGGTGTTGATGGAAGTAATCAATAAATTGGTCAATAAAGGCAATACAATTTTGATTATCGAGCACAATATGGATGTTATAAAACTCGCTGATTATATTATCGACATTGGTCCCGAAGGCGGAAAAGGTGGCGGTACAGTTGTTGCCAAGGGAACGCCAGAGGAAGTTGCAAAAAATAAAAAAAGTTATACAGCGCAGTTTTTGAAAAAAGAGTTGAATTAACAAACTATGACTGACAGCAAAATTATAATTTATAATTCTGATGATGGTTTGATAAAAATTCAAACCCGACTTGAAAATGACACTGTTTGGCTTTCACAAGCCCAAATGGCGAAACTTTTTGGTAAAGAAAGATCCGTAATTACAAAACATATTATTAATGTGTTTTTAGAAAACGAATTGGAGGAAAAAAGCAATGTGCAAATTTTGCACATTGCAAATTC
>JAYVHB010000105.1:0-19657 GCA_043771555.1 Flavobacterium sp.
TGATGTCATTGACGATATCTTCTTCATGGAGGAAGTGGAACACGGCACTTGGAACATGGAACACTTTATTGCCGGGCTGGCCTATTTCATGCGCTCCAAAAAGGTGGACCGCATCGTAGCCCTCGATGACTTCGACGTGGAGGAAGCCGCCGAACTGCGGGAGCATTTCCGGGTGCCCGGCATGGGGCAGACCACCGCCCGCCATTTCCGGGATAAGCTGGCCATGCGCCTGAAGGCCGCCGAGGCAGGCATCCGAGTACCAGCGTTCACATCCCTTTTCAATGACGACGAGGTGCGGCAGTTCACTGAACGGGTGCAGCCGCCGTACATGGTAAAGCCCCGGTTCGAGGCAGCGGCGAAGGGCATCCGAAAGGTCGGCTCGGCGGACGAGCTGTGGCAAGTCATGTTTGAGTTGGGTGAAAAACGGCACTTCCATCTGGCAGTTTTATAAATCTGCGAATCTGTAGTTAAAAAAGTTGCCACAAATTACACACCCGAGCCCGAAGGAGCGAACAGACGAAGTAAATTGGCACAAATTTCTTTTCGCCACAGACTAAAGGATTAAAAAGATTTTTTTGGTTTTATAAATCTGCGAATCTGCGGTTAAAAAAAGTTGCCACAAATTACACACCCGAACCCGAAGGAGTGAACAGACGAAGTAAATTAACACAAATTTCTTTTCGCCACACATTAATTAGGATTAAAAAGATATTTTTGGTTATTTAAATCTATGAAATATGATTTAAAAACAAAAAAACCTACTTCACTTCAACAGTCTTCTCCTCAATACCAAGTCCAATAATTTTTAGAGATTTCCATTGTTTTGGCAAAATACCTTTGTTGTATTTAAAACCAGAATCTGTTTGTTCCACACCGCCAAATCCGAAAATCACAGCTTGCAACATCGCTCCTGCTCCAGTGGCAAAATACGGATTGTTGCTGTTTGCAGATTCAGAGAAAACACCAAATGGCGGGCGACTATTAGGCAAATAGGCTTTTATAAAATGATCGTAGGCTTTGTCTCTATTTCCTAATCGAGCGTACAAAACAGACAAAATTCCGTGCGCCATAGCTGGTCCATCTTTTTTATCGATTTTTTCAGAATAATACGCCAAGTCTTTTTCGATTTGCGATTTGTCTGTTATAATATGTAGCGGATACGCCAATAAATTTACATCGCCTTGCTTTATCATTTGCCCATCGTAACCTTTGTAATTTTGGGTTATTCCGTTTTTGGTATGGATAATAATATGTTCTGCTACTTCTTGCCAGTTAGGGTCTATTTTTTCACCCAAAATTGTGGCCGCTTTAATGGTGTTTCGTAAGGCTTCAATGGCAGAAGCATTGGTAAACGCATTGTCATCAACATGTTGCGCATATTCATCGGCACCCACAACATTTAGGATGGAGTAACTTCCGTCAGGATTCTTCACGACACGACTTACCCAAAAATCGGAAGTGGCTTTCAAGACTTTAAACTCTTGTCGCAACCACGATTTGTCTTGTGTCATGGCATAATAATTCCAAAAAGCAATCGCCACATCAGAAGTGATATGCTGCTCAAAAATTCCTGTCAGTGCCCATGTTGGCGTGGCTTCTTCACCTGTATCGTCACTTTCCCATGGAAACATAGCGCCTTTATAACCATAAATAGTGGCTTTTTGTTTGGCTTTTTCTAAACGATCTGATCTATAATCGAGACATGATTTTGCCATATTAGGCTGAAAAGCGAGCAAAGTTGGATACATCCAAAGCTCGGAATCCCAAAAAATATGACCGTTATAACCTTGTGCCGACAAGCCCATTGGCGCAATACTTTGGCGGGTTTCGGGACGAATAAACGAATACAAATTATACAAAGCAAACCGCACACGCTGTTGTGCATCGAGATCGCCTTCTATTTGAATATCGCCCGTTTTCCATAACTCTGCCCACGCTTTTTTGTGACGCGCCAGCAACTTATCAATTCCTTCTTGCAAAGCGAAAATAGGCTGACGTTCCGATTCGTTGAGTGGATCGTTAAAATCCTTAGAAGTACAAATTCCGCCCGCTACAGAAAATCGGTATTTTTTTCCTTTCAAGAGTTTTTTGGTAAATCCAACTTCGTTTCCTGTTTGTTTCAAAACTTCGCTTGCACCATCAAACAAAAAGGTAGTTGATGCCGCAATCGTAATTTTATCATTCATCGTTTTGGCAGACGTCCCGAAAACGGGCATCAAATATTGATTGTCTTTAAGAACACGATAATTGCTTTTGGCATCTTTCAATTCGTCTGGAACAACCATATAATTATTGGCCGTAATTTCGATATCTTTTTTGGGTGTAATTTCGATAATTGCCATCGCTGAATAAGGAATGGCACGATTGGCGAGAATGGTATACTCTATTGAAGCATAGTCTTTAAACGAAAATGAAACGGTACTCAAACCTTCTTTCATTGACACCGTTTGACTCCAATTGTCTATATTGTTTCCTTTTATTTGTTCGTTATTGATGCTCAAATTTAGATTCAGAAACTCTATACCACGCACTATTTTGCTAATTCCGTTTTCGGGACTGGGTTGGTACACACCATTGAGTATGATTTCTTTTGTTTTCAAAGGTTCGTCATTGGTAACAATCCCAAATTGACCGTTTGCCATAGCGACACCAAAATAATTCTGTCGAGAATTCGCGGTCAATGTCCATTCGTCTGATTTGGTTTGAGCAAAATTCACTAAAGCAATCATTAAAAAACAAAAAAATAGGTATTTTTTCATAATCAAAAATTTTATCTTCAAACGTATCAATTTTTATTGAAGTATTTTTTAAAAAGAAGTTAAAACTGAATTTGTAAAAATCGAAATCGTTTTCGGGAATAAAAAAACTAATGTAAAGTTCATTTATTTTATTTATTTAAAAAATAATTATTTATTGTACTTGCAAATTATTCAAAATGAAAAAAATCTTTCTAATTGTGCTAACAATTTACTGTAGTTCGATCACTGCACAAAAAATCAAAACCAACCGAAATAATAATGTAGAAGATAAAATTGCATTAAAAGAATTGGTAGCTCTTTTTTCTGTTTTAGCAGACAAAAAAGATACGCAAGGACAAACATTGCTTTTTACTGAAAATGCGAATGTAACCTCAATCATAGGAGGAAATTTGGTTTCAAACCTAACTGGCAGAAAACAAATTGGCGATGCTTTTACTGCTTTTTTAGATAAATTTGAAACGGTTTATCATCTTAACGGACAACAAATTGTCACTGTTAATGGAGATTCTGCAACAGGAATTTCGTATTGCTTAGTAACTCTAATTGGTGACGAAAACGGTAAAAAAATGAAAACTATTTTCGGAATTCATTATGAAGATTCGTATTTGAAAATAAAAAACAAATGGCTGATCGACAAACGAAAATCCATCTTTGATTGGCAAGAAAAACAAGAATTGAAAAATTAATTTTATAGCAATGAAAAAAATTATCCTTACCGCATTTATAGTATTTTTTATATCCTGTAAAGAAAATTCAAAACAAGCTACAAATTCAAAAACAGCATCAATTCCTGGCGCAACTTGGTGGAAAGAAGCCGTTATTTACCAATTATATCCTAGAAGTTTTCAAGATACCAATGGCGATGGTGTTGGCGATATAAAAGGCATTACGCAACGGCTTGATTATCTCGAAAGTTTGGGTATAGATGCTATTTGGCTCAACCCTATTTGTGCATCGCCCAATGATGATAACGGTTATGACATAAGCGATTATAAAGCCATTATGACCGAAATGGGCACCATGAAAGACTTCGACGAAATGCTTGCTGGTATGAAAAAACGCAACATAAAACTCATCATGGATTTGGTTATCAATCACAGTAGCGACGAGCACAAGTGGTTTTTGGAAGCCAAAAAATCCAGAGAAAACAACTACTATAATTACTACCATTGGTGGCCAGCCGAAAAAGGAACACCAACCAAACGCTACAGCCTATTTGACGAAAATGCCGATGCTTGGCGGTTTAACAAAGCTACAAATAGCTATTATTTGCATTATTTTTCGAGAAAACAACCCGATCTCAACTGGGAAAATCCTATCGTAAGACAAGAAATGTATGCCATTATGAAGTTTTGGCTGGACAAAGGCGTGGCTGGTTTCCGCTTGGATGCTTTTCCGTTTATGGCAAAAGATACGACTTGGCCCGATAAAGGTTTGGCGTTTACTAACGAACAATTTGTGCGCTATTATGGAGCTGATGAGAAAGTGCATACCTATCTCAAAGAAATGAACGAGCAAGTTTTGAGTAAGTATAAAGAAGTTTATACCGTTGGCGAAGGTGGCGTTATTCCGTTTAGCAAAGTGCAAGATTATGTAGGTGCCGATCGCAACGAAATTAATACCTTGTATCATGACGAATTAGGCAATATTTGGGGCAGAAACGAGTTTGACAAAGGCGATTATGTTGTAGGTCGAAATAACGTGGTTGGTCTGAAAGAAATCGTTTCCAAATGGGATAAAAAATTCGAAACCAATGGTTGGAATACGGTTTTCTTGATGAACCACGACCAAAGTCGAACGGTAAGTCGCTACGGAAATGATGTTCCAGAATATCGGGAAACATCCGCCAAAATGCTGTATACTTTTTTACTTTCGCAACGAGCAACGCCTTACATCTATAATGGTGACGAAATTGGTATGACCAACATTCGATTCACAAAAGTCGAGCAATATAATGACCTTCAAACCCGAAATCGCTATAATATCGAACTGAAGAAAAGTAAAAAAGCAGCCGACGATTATCTCAAAATGCAAGCAGAATTGAGTCGTGATAATGGTCGAACGCCACTGCAATGGAATAATACGACTAATGCAGGATTTACAACAGGAACACCTTGGTTGCCAATTAACGAAAACAAAACAAACGTAAATGTTGACGCCGCCGAAAAAGATCCGAATTCTATCCTGAATTATCTTCGAAAACTAACCAAAGTTCGACGTGCCAATCCTGTTTTAATTTATGGAAAATATGAAGTTTTAGATATTGAAAATTCGAATATTTACAGCTACACGCGCGAGTTGAATGGCGAAAAAGTATTGATTTTATTGAATTTTACAAAATCGATTTCGAAAACAACCTTGCCAGAAAACATAGCACTTGGCGAAGAATTAATCAATAATTTAAAGTCTTTGAAAATAGAAAAAAATACAATTGAATTACAGCCGTATCAGGCGTGTATTGTGAAATTGAAGTAAATTTCTTTTGTCATTTCGACAAAAGAGAAATCTCATAAAAAACTTATGTAATGTGATTTCTCCTTTGTCGAAATGACAAATTCAAAAAGAAATTTAGCGACTTGGCGGTTAACCAAAAAAAATACTACATTTGAAAACATGAAAAGAACCGCTTCTTTATTATTAATCATAACCTTATTCTCCTCGTTGTTTTACAATGCGGTTGATTATTGTTTAATGATTTCGTATGAAAAAGAGCAAACTTGGATTCAGTCCATGCAAAACGTACCCGAATCGGAGTTTAAAGTCATCAAACTTAATGCCACTTTGTATACATTTATTGAAGATTCAGAAATTGAACAAGTCAACGAAAATATTGTAATCAACAATAAAGCATATCATATTTTCAAAAAAAGCATTAAGGATAACGTATTGAATTTGTACTATTTAGGTCAAGAAAATCAAAATGCAATTGACATAAATCTAAAAAAATATGCCGATTCTCAATCGGATTCTTCGCAATCGCCAATTCAGAAATTAATTAAAGATTTTTCTAAAGATTATGTCGTTTCCGATTATAAAATAGTGGTTCCAAATTGCAGTATTTCTTCGAAAATAACTTCAATTTTCGAAAATAAAAACCCTAAAATTCTTGAAGGGTTTTTCAAAGTTCCGTTTTCGCCTCCAATTTTGAGCTAAATTCCTTTCATTAAAAACACATTTTTTTGTGTAAAATTCAAATGGCTTTAGTGTTTTCATTATAAGTTTTTTTGCCACAGATTTCACAGATTAGCACAGATTTATTTATTGTTCTAAGGAAAATCTTTTAAATCCATTTGAATCTGTGGCAAAATAAATTTCAAGCCAATCTAATTAATTCAAAATCATTTCATCCAAATGAAAAAAATACTACTTAGTTGCCTGTTTTTGGCGACTATACAACTTTATGCACAAACCGAAACCGATGGTTTGATGATGCCCAAAAAAAATCTTTGTATTGGTGTAATTGCTCAAAATAGTGCTTGGAACGAGTATTGGGAAGGCACTTTCAAACGAGAAAATCTGAATCTTGGCAAAGTAACCACAAATTCGTATAACGTAAATGCCAATTATGGTTTGGTCAACAAACTCAATATTATTGTTGGAGCAGCATACATCACAACCGAAGCTTCGGCTGGTACGATGAAAGGACAAGGTGGTTTGCAAAATTTTACTGGTACTTTAAAATTCAAAGCATTAGAAAAAAAATACCAAAAATCTACCTTTTCATTACTTGGGCTAGCTGGATTTTCGTTACCAATGACCGATTATGTTAAAGATTATTTACCGCTTTCGTTAGGATTGGGTTGCCAAGAAGGAATTTTTAGATTGATGGGCGACTATCAATACGGAAAATTTACTACCACTTTATCTGGTGCTTACATCCATAGAGCCAATATTACCATAGATCGAGACGCCTATTTTACCAACGACGAAGTTATTTATAGCAGCGAAGTTTTGATGCCTGATGTGATTTCGAACCAAATTCGAATTGGCTATAGAAGTAATCGGTTTGTGGGCGATATTGCCTACGACAACATGATTACTTTGGGCAAAACCTTTGATATTTCTAGAAACAACATGCCGTTTCCGAGTAATACAATGAACCAATCTAAAATTGGAATAAATGCCAAATACAATTTCAAAAAAGTTAACGGATTAGCACTTATTGGTGGTTATAATCAAGTGCTCACTGGACGAAATGTAGGTCAAGCCCAAACCGTTTTTGGTGGTATTTTTTATAATTTCAATTTCAATAAAAAAAAATAAGATGAAAAATATAGTTTTAAAAATCAAAATTATGCTTTCGTTTGTGGTGCTATTTTCGTCTTGCGATAAAGATATTGTAGAACGCAACGAAAATTTCAAACAACTCAATCCTTCCAAAACTGATATCACAACTGGAGGAACTTGGAAAACTTTTTTGCTCATAACGCCAGATGAGTTTACTTTAGATGCACCTTCGCTAACAACAGATGCTTCATACAAAGCCGAAATAAACGAAATAAAATCGTATCAAGCCAACTTGACCGATGCCCAAAGACAAAACATCAACTTTTGGAGCGCAGGCGGCGTTTTGCGCTGGAACGAAATTATGCGCACTCTTGTTGCCCGACATAACGTGCCACCGTATCAAAACGAAGATGGTTCGTATCCTTTTCCGTCGGCTGCAAACCCGTTGAGTTATCCGCAATTTCCGTTTGCCAATCCGCCGTATACTGCGCGTGCTTATGCCTATGTAGCTGCTGCACAATATGATGCGCTTGTAGCCGCTTGGCATTACAAAAAATTATACAATCGTGTTGCGCCTTATGTTACAGATCAAACAGTACAGGTATTAGTTCCAAAAAGTACGATGCCAGCCTATCCCTCGGAAGATGGTGTGCTTGTTGGCGTTACTGTCGAAATGTTGAAAGCCCTGTTCCCAACTGAAATTCCGTATATTAACGAAAAAGCCGAAGAGCACAAATTGTATCGTATTATGAGTGGAGCCAATGTACGAAGCGATGTAGAAGCTGGTGTTGGTTTGGGCAAAAAAATTGCTGCAAAATTCAAAGCAAAAGCAAGTACAGATGGAGCGGGAATGGCAATTGGAGATCAAGCTTTTTGGACATTATTAGAAACCAATATAGCTGCAAATGGGCAAATTCCTTGGAAATCATTAGAGCTTCCGCCAAGACCACCAATGTTGCCAAAATTTGGGTTGGTAAAATCATTTTTGATGACCGATGTGCAAAAAATTGCGAACAGACCGCCAGCGCCACCATCTACAAATTCGGCACAATTTGCGGCAGAGTTAGCAGAAGTTAAAAGCTACAGCGAAAACAACTCCCGAGAAAACCTACAAATCGTGAGTTACTGGGCAGACGGAGTTGGAACCTATACACCACCAGGACATTGGAACGCTATTGCAACAGAAGAATTCGTAAATCAAAACTACAGCGAGTTGCGCTGGTCTCGCAATATGGCCTTGCTCAATATCGCCATGATGGATGCCGCAATAAGTTGTTGGGATGCCAAATATTTTTACTTTAATCCGCGTCCAAGCCAAGTAGATACAAGTATCAAAACAACAACTGGTGTACCAAATTTTCCTGCGTATGTTTCGGGTCATTCGACTTTTAGCGCTGCGGCAGCGACAGTTTTAGGACATATTATTCCGTCCAAATCGGGCGATTTTTTTGCCAAAGCCGAGCAAGCTTCTTTATCAAGATTGTATGGTGCAATCCATTACAGAAGTGATTGCGAACAAGGATTAATCTTAGGAAAAAAAGTAGGCGAAATTGCAGTTGCCAGAGCTAATATTGATGGCGCAAACTGATTTTTATTAAGTTGAATCAAGCAGTTTCAAAAATAAAAAGTTGAAACTGCTTTTTTTATTTCAAAAGTTCTATTTTTTTTGAAATTAAATAAATATATTGGCTGTGATTTTATGACACAAACTTCAATGAAAGATACTACTCTAAAAGAAATTGCAGCCCAACTTGGCATCTCGATTACAACGGTGTCCAAAGCCTTGAAAGGCTATACCGATGTAAGTCCAAAAACCAAACAAGCGGTTTTGGATTTGGCAGAGAAACTTCATTTTACGCCCAATAGTTTTGCTGTTAACCTTCGAACTAGAGAGTCAAAAACGGTAGGATTGATAATTCCTGAAGTGGTGCATCATTTTTTTTCGAATATAATAAATGGAATTATTGATGAAGCTGAAAAAAACGGTTATTTGGTCATTATTCTTCAATCGAACGAATCATTAGCATTAGAAAAAAGACAAGTAGAATTATTACTTAATAAGCGTGTTGATGGCATCATGCTTTCATTATCAAACGAATCGAACGATGAAGAACACCTAAAAGAAATAATCCGAAAAGAAATAGCTTTGGTTCAGTTCGATAAAATTTCGAAATTGATTCCGAGTTCGAAAATAATCATAAACGATCAAAAAGCCGCTTTTAGTGCCGTAGAACATTTGATACAAAATGGTTGTAAAAAAATAGCGCATATTCGTGGTCCAGAAAATCCTCAAAATGCAATAGACCGTTTCTTGGGTTATAAAAAAGCCTTAGAAAAGAATAATATTCCGTTTGATTCAAAATTAGTTTACACTTGCAAAGGTGCAGGATTTGACGAAGGATATGATTTTGCAAAACAAATAATTGAAGAACATGCAGATATTGACGGTATTTTTGCCGTGACAGATATGGTTGCCATTGGAGCAATTACTTACTGCAACGAAATAAAAATAAAAATTCCTGAACAAATAAAGGTCATTGGTTTTAGCAATTGGTTTATGGGACAAGTTATCGCTCCGAAGTTAAGCACAATAGACCAACCAAGTTATGAAATGGGCGTTTCTGGATTTCAGTTGTTACTTGAAGAAATGATTTGTCGTAGAGAAAACCAAAAATTTACTCCTAGAATTATTGAATTAGAAACTTCGATTATTGCTAGAGAATCTAGTCTACAAAAATAAAAAATTATTGTTTTAATATTTACTCAATTATACCCAATTATGAAAAATTATTTATTAATGCCCTTTTTATTTCTTACTTTTTTTTGTCATTCTCAAACTGTATTAAAGGTTGAAAGTGATTTTTGGTCTGGAGTTTCAATTTATCAGAATGGCACAAAAATAAGTGTAAGTAAGGCAATGGAAATTGCCAAAAACAATCAAAAAGTTGTAGAAAAATTAGCTTCTGCAAAATCGAACCGAACAATTGGAGTAATAATGAGTTATCCTGGCGCATTTGCTTTTGGTTATACGCTTGGTACTGCTTTTAATAAAAATGTAAAAACCAATTGGGCTGTTGGCGGCATTGGTGGTGCTTTCATGATTGGCGGTGCGCTACTTGAAGCAAAAGGTAACAAACAACTAAAAGAAGCTGTTACCGAATTTAATACTGCTTCGAAAACAGTTAGTTGTTTTCAACCCGAATTTTTTATGACTTGTAATGAAAACGGAATTGGAATTATAACTCGTTTTTGATTGTTTACTTCAGAAAATTAAAATTCCTTTTTAAACCTTCGAGTTTGGTTCTTTTGACTGCCGAATTTTTGAAAATCGTATCAAAAGTTTCCTTTGTGATTTCGTCCCAATTTTTTTTTGAAAAAGAAAGTATTTCAGGATTTGGATTGAATAATGGTTCGGAATGAGCTTTAGAAAACTTGTTCCAAGGACAAACATCTTGACAAATGTCGCACCCGAAAGCCCAATCCTGAAATTTTCCTTTCATTTCTGAAGGTATATTTTCTTTAAGTTCGATCGTGAAATACGAAATGCATTTGCTACCATCAACAACATAAGGCGCAACGATTGCGTCGGTTGGGCAAGCATCTAAACAAGCAGTACAAGAACCACAATGATCTGTAGTTGGGTTGTCATATTCTAAATCTAAATCGACAATAAGTTCGGCAATAAAGTAAAACGAACCTACTTTTTGGGTTATGAGATTGCCGTTTTTGCCCAACCAACCTAAACCCGATTTTGCTGCCCAAGCTTTGTCTAAAACGGGAGCCGAATCTACAAAAGCACGACCAGCGACTTCTCCGATTTCGGTTTGGATGAAATGTAAAAGCTCTTTTAACTTTTCTTTGATTACGAAATGGTAATCCTGTCCGAAGGCGTATTTTGAAATTTTATAACTGTCAGGATTTTGTACTTCTGAAGGATAATAATTTAACAATAAGGAAATTACCGATTTTGCACCATCAACCAATAAAGTTGGATCAAGACGTTTGTCAAAATGGTTTTCCATATAGGACATTTGGCCGTGTTGGTTTTTTTTGAGCCAATTTTCTAGCCGTGGTGCTTCAGCTTCAAGAAATTTAGCTTTAGAAATACCACACGACAAAAAACCGAGGCGTTTGGCTTCAGTTTTGATTTTGACGGAATAGTTCTCAATTGTATTCATTTGCGTTAGGGATTGCAGTGGAAATCCTTTATTTTATACCTGACAGGTTTTAAAAACCTGTCAGGTATAAAATAAAGATTGAAACGGAAAGCCCGCCCTCGTTTCGTCTTTTTCTGACGAGTCGAGGGAACGCCCTAAAACAATCCGCCTTGAACATTAATCTTTATTTTACCAAGGTGTTTGTATGCTTTTTCGGTTACTTCGCGACCACGAGGCGTGCGCATAATAAACCCTTCTTGAATGAGAAACGGTTCGTAAACTTCTTCGATGGTCTCGGAACTTTCAGATACTGCTGTCGCCAATGTAGACAATCCAACTGGTCCGCCTTTAAACTTGTCGATTATGGTATTTAGGATTTTATTGTCCATTTCGTCTAGACCGTGAGCGTCTACATTTAGTGCCTTTAGTGCGTATTTTGCAATTTCGATATCGATTTTTCCGTTGCCTTTTATCTGTGCAAAATCGCGAACGCGACGTAGAAGCGCGTTTGCAATTCGAGGTGTACCTCTACTCCTACCGGCAATTTCTATGGCGGCTTCCATGGTTATAGGCATTTTGAGTATTCCTGAGCTACGTTGTACGATGGTTGTAAGTAGTTCGGTGTTGTAATATTGTAGTCGACTTTGTATTCCGAAACGGGCACGCATTGGCGCAGTTAATAATCCAGAACGAGTTGTTGCTCCGACTAAGGTAAAAGGATTTAAGTTTATTTGTACTGATCGTGCATTGGGACCCGATTCAATCATAATATCAATCTTGAAGTCTTCCATTGCGGAATACAAATATTCTTCGACAATTGGGCTTAATCGATGGATTTCGTCAATAAATAAAACATCTCGTTCATCTAGTCCTGTTAAAAGACCTGCTAAATCTCCTGGTTTATCGAGTACTGGACCGGAAGTAATTTTGATTCCTACGCCCAACTCATTAGCAAGTATGTTTGCCAAAGTAGTTTTACCTAATCCTGGTGGACCATGAAAAAGGGCATGATCTAAAGCTTCATTTCGTTGGTTGGCGGCTTCTACAAAAACCTTGAGATTATCTAAAATCTGGTCTTGACCTGCAAAATCGTCAAAAGATAAAGGTCGTAATCTTTTTTCGAGATCGAGTTCTTCAGGATTGAAGTTATCAGAAGTTGGATTTAGATTTTCATTCATAGTTACAAATATAGCTGATATTCTGGAATAATGTCTCAAAAAAAAACCTCTCAGTTGAGAGGTGTTTTATAAGTCTTAATGATGCAATTGTTCTTCGCCTTGCTTCATTGGTATATGTTGTGGCACAAAGTCTTCGTCATGACCAGGCTTGCTGTAATCATAAGGCCAACGGTGAACTTCTGGAATAGCTCCGGGCCAGTTTCCGTGTATGTGTTCAATTGGAGCAGTCCATTCAAGAGTATTAGATCTCCAAGGGTTTTGTTCAGTTTTCTTTCCGTAGAATATACTATAGAAAAAGTTGAATAAGAACACCAATTGAAAAGCACCTCCAATTAATGCAAAAACTGTTATCAAAACATTCACATTTTGCAGATCATCAAACAATGGGAAATTTGTATTGGTATAATAACGTCTAGGCAATCCTGCTAAACCGATAAAGTGCATCGGGAAGAATACGCCATAAGCACAAATAACGGTTACCCAAAAGTGAATGTATCCTAGATTCTTGTTCAACATTCGTTTGAACATTTTTGGATACCAATGATAAATTCCTGCAAACATTCCGTATAAAGCAGATATACCCATTACAAGGTGGAAATGCGCTACGACGAAATAAGTATCATGAACATTTATATCAAGTGTGCTATCGCCAAGAATAATTCCTGTTAAACCTCCTGTGATGAAGGTAGAAACTAACCCAATTGAAAACAACATGGCAGGATTTAATTGCAGGTTACCTTTCCATAACGTTGTGATATAATTAAATGCTTTCACGGCAGAAGGAATTGCAATAAGTAATGTTGTAAATGTAAATACAGATCCTAAAAAAGGATTCATACCAGACATGAACATGTGGTGTCCCCAAACAATTGTTGATAAAAACGCAATTGCTAAGATAGACATAATCATTGCTCTGTATCCAAAAATTGGTTTACGAGCATTTGTTGCGATAACTTCGGATGTGATTCCGAGAGCTGGTAAAAGAACAATATACACTTCTGGATGACCCAAGAACCAAAATAAATGCTCAAATAAAACTGGTGATCCACCTTGATAATGTAATACTTCACCAGCAATATAAATATCAGATAAGAAAAATGAAGTTCCGAAACTTCTATCCATAATAAGCAATAATGCTGCTGATAATAGAACAGGAAACGATATAATACCAATAATGGCTGTTACAAAGAAAGCCCATATTGTTAACGGTAAACGAGTCATTGACATACCTTTTGTACGCAAGTTGATTACTGTTACAACATAATTTAAAGATCCCATAAGAGAAGAAGCAATAAAGATTGCCATAGAAACCAACCATAGAGTCATTCCCATTCCAGATCCACCAATTGCTTGCGGTAAGGCACTTAAAGGCGGATAGATTGTCCATCCGGCAGATGCTGGTCCAGACTCAATAAACAAAGAAGAAACCATGATAACACTAGACAAAAAGAACATCCAATAGGACAACATGTTCATAAACCCTGATGCCATATCTCGAGCACCAATTTGTAGTGGTATGAGCAGGTTACTGAAGGTTCCGCTTAAAGCAGCGGTCAAAACAAAAAAGACCATTATGGTTCCGTGAATTGTGACTAGTGCTAGATAAATGTCATTACGCATTACTCCATTTGGAGCAAAATTTTCTCCTAAGAAAAATTTAAATATACCGAAAGATTCTTCTGGCCAAGCCAATTGCATTCTGAAAAGCATAGATAATCCAACACCGATAATTCCCATAAAAATACCTGTGATAAGGTACTGCTTAGCAATCATTTTGTGATCAATACTAAAGATGTATTTTGTTATAAAAGTATCTTTGTGGTGGTGTTCGTGCTCGTGGTCGTGATCGTGAACTTCTGCTGACATACTATATTTACTTTAAATTATATAAATTTTAATTATTTTGAAGCGACAATTTTTGAAACCACTAAGGTAGTGTCTTTTGCTTTAACTTTAGCAGAATCCGCAACTTTAACTTCTGTTTGACCTTCTTTTGGAGTTGCTTTTTCAGTTTTAACTTCGTCTGCAACAGAAGGCAATCCTTTCAACCATTTTTTATAATCCTCAGGAGATTCAACAATAATTTTCATCTGCATATTGTAGTGCGATGCACCACATATTTTATTACAAAGAAGTAAATAATTAAATGTGTAAGGATCCAAAGCCGGCTCGCCTTTGGCTACCAATGCTAAACTTCTTTCTGCTCTTATCTTATTGATATTTACTACTTTTTCTTGCATAAATTGCATTTCACGCATTTCGTCAGTAGTATAAATTGGTTCAAACGCAAACTGAGTAACCATTCCTGGAACACAATTCATTTGTGCTCTAAAATGTGGCATGTAGGCAGAGTGTAAAACATCTTGAGAACGCATTTTGAAAAGAATTTTTTTGCCTTTAGGTAAGTGTAATTCTTTAACAACTTTATCGTCTTGTGCATTTTTATCAGACATGTCAACACCAACAGAGTTTACACCTTCTATATAACGTACATTGGCTTTACCAAGAACATTATCATCGCCAGAGTAACGTGCAGTCCAGTTGAATTGTTGTGCATAAAGTTCTACAACAATAACATCTTCGTCTTCATCAACAAACATAATGTTTGTCCATGCATACAAACCGTAAAGAATTAAAACTGCCAAAACAATTGCTGGAATTACACTCCAAATAAACTCTAATCGGTTGCTATCTGAAAAATAAAATGCTTTTTGATCTTTTTTACCAGAATATTTAAAACCAAAATAATGCAATAAGGCTTGAGTAACAGTCTGTACTGCAAAAATTACAATCCAAGTAGTGTCCATCAAACTATCAATTTGCTCACCATGAGCAGACGCTGGTGTATGGAGTACTAAACCACCCCACTTAAGTAATCCATAAATTGTGAAAATATAAATAAAAGCCAAAAATCCAAACAATAGATATCCTTGTATTTTATTATCAGTATCATTTGCAACTTGTGTAGAATCTTTGGTAACGCCACTTTGAGTTAAATCAAAGATTTTGGTTAGCTGCCACAATCCGATAGCCAATAAAACTAAAACTATAATTACTAACAAACTTGTCATCTGTGTTTTTTTAAACTATTATTAATAATGAAAATGTTTACTCTCTTCAATGAAAGGATTTCGTTTTGGTAATAATGGCGCTTTTGATAAAGCTGTAAAAACTACAAAAATGAATAGACCCAAGAAGAAAAGCAATGAGCTAATTTCTGAAATTCCGATAAACCACTGGTCGCCAACAGTTGAAGGCATTATCATATTGAAAAAATCTATATAATGTCCTAATAAGATTACTGTTCCAGCCATTACGAGTATCCAAGTAATTCGTTTGAAATCGGTATTTATTAAAATTAGTATCGGAAAAATGAAATTCATGGCTACTGCTCCCCAAAAAGTGATTCCAAAATCATTGATTCGGGTTATGAAATAAGTAACTTCTTCCGGAATATTTGCATACCAAATCAACATGAATTGAGAAAACCATAGGTAAGTCCAAAATACACTAAAGCCGAACATGAATTTTGCTAAATCATGAATATGACTGTTGTTAACATGTTCTAAATATCCTTTAGATTTTAAATATAAAGTCACTAAACAAATAGTTGTAACGGCGCTTACTATAAAACTAGCAAATACATACCAACCGAAAAGTGTACTGAACCAGTGCGGATCAACAGACATAATCCAATCCCAAGACATAATTGATTCTGTTACAATGAAGAAAACCAAAAACATGGCCGATATGTTGAAGTTCTTTTTGTAAAAACTATTATCATTAGACTCGTCTTGCGCTAAACAATTTTTTCTAGAAAAATAACGGTATAAATTCCAACCTGTTAAGAAAATTGCTGCTCTAATAATCCAAAATGGAAAATTTAGATAACCCGATTTTTGAGCAATAAGTTTGTCATGAGCCACAACTTCTGGATCTAACCATATAAATAAGTGATTCAAATGCAATCCGCATAATATCAGGAAGATAAAGAATATAACCGAAGCAACAGGCAAATAGGCGGTAATTCCTTGCATCACTCTAAATAATACTGGCGACCAACCTGCTTGGGCTACTTGCTGAATTGCATAAAAAGCTAAAACGCCCAATGATATCAACATGAAAAACAAACATGCAACATAAAATGCGGCCCATGGTTTGTTTTGCAATTGATGAAGGACGTGAACCAAATGCTCTTCGTGTTCTTTATGAGCATCTGCCTCAGAATGATTTTTCGAAACATGATGTTCATCCTTTTTAGAATCAGATAAAGAATTTGAAATTGCTTCAGTAACTGCCATGTATTTTGCAGAATCTTTAACGATAACCTTTTTTTCATTTAACACTACTGCTGTATCTTTTATAGCATGATTAGCATTAGAAACATGTGATTCTTCTTTATGAGTAGCTTTTGCATCATGGATTGCTGGTTCATGAGTAGTAGCTTCTGCGTGAGCTGCTGCTTCTCCATGAGATCCACCGTGTTCAGTAGAAGCAAGAATTTTTTCAACTTCTTTAATATCTTTTGGTGCAGACATAAAACCTATTCCGATGCCTATGATTCCAAGAATCATAAGTACGAAAGAGAAAGTTTTTAATTTACTTGAAAATGTATACATAATTATCTATTCAGATGTTCTAAAATTATTTGTTTTTAAGTTGCATAACGTAATTGGCAACCATCCACCGCTCTTTAGTATTCAATTGGTTTGCATAGGATCCCATAGAATTTATGCCGTAAGTAAGAACATGAAAAACACTACCTTCAGTAATAACTCTGTCTTTATAACTAGGTACGCCAAGAATTTTTTCTCTTTCTACTAATTTGCCTTTTCCGTTACCTGCATTTCCGTGGCAAATAGCGCAATAAATTTCATATAATTCTTTGGCTTTTTCAGAATCTATAGCTGTTGAATCTAATGGTGATTTCAAACTTACTTTTGAAGCTTCATATCCAACGTTGTCATTGGTGTATTCATAAGGAACAAAACCTCTTTTAAGAGAGCCTTTAGCAGGAAGTTGCCCTTCGTTACCTTTAATTCCAGTAGGAGATTTGAATGCATCGGATTCAGCATACGTTTCGTAAGCAACTGATTCGTACATGTTTGGAAAATACTGATAATTAGGATTCAAATTGTCTTTACAAGATGAAACTAAAATAGAAATACTTACCAAAAGTGCTATTTTATATAAACTCTTCATAACTTATTCGTGCTTATCAATTACTTTAACTTCAACTGCTCCTGTATTTTTGAAAAATGAGACCAATTCTGCTTCGTTATCATTTACAGCAACTTCCATTAAAAAATGGTCGTCTGTTGTACGAACATCAGGATTTTCTGCTTGACGAAATGGCCATAATTTACTTCTCATATAAAAGGTAATTACCATTAAGTGCGCAGCAAAAAATACCGTCATTTCAAACATAACTGGAACAAATGCAGGCATATTTTGAATATAACTCATACTTGGTTTACCACCAATATCTTGCGGCCAATCTTGAATCATTATAAAATTCATCATCCATGTTGCTACTGATATTCCTACACAACCATATATAAAAGCACATATTGCTAATCGTGTTGGAGGAATTCCCATTGCTTTATCCAATCCGTGAACCGGAAAAGGAGTAAAAACTTCTTCTATATGGTGACGTGCTTTTTTGGCTTGCTTTACGGCATCCATCAAAACATCATCATCATTGTAGATTGCGTGTATAACTTTAGTACTACTCATTTTTTCTACTAGTGTTTGTCTGAGTGATTATCTCCTTCTGCTTCTCTTCTCTTTTTGTAAAATTCTCCAGATGACTTTAAGATGGTTTTTACCTCTGCTTGAGCGATTACTGGGAAAGATCGTGCGTATAATAAAAACAATACAAAGAAGAAACCTATTGTTCCTATAAAAATTCCGATATCTACAAAAGTTGGCGAGAACATTGTCCAAGATGATGGTAAGTAATCTCTATGTAAAGAAGTTACGATAATCACGAAACGCTCAAACCACATTCCTATATTTACTACAATTGAAATAATAAAAGAGAACATAATACTTGTTCGTAATTTTTTGAACCACATAAATTGAGGCGAAAACACGTTGCAGGTCATCATCGACCAGTAGGCCCACCAGTATGGTCCAGTTGCTCTATTTAAGAAAGCATATTGTTCGTATTCCACACCAGAATACCAAGCTACAAAAAGCTCTGTTATATAGGCAACACCAACTATAGATCCTGTAATCATGATTACAATATTCATTAATTCGATGTGTTGTATGGTTATATAAGCTTCAAGGTTTGAAACTTTTCTCATTATTATAAGAAGTGTATTTACCATTGCAAATCCTGAAAAAACCGCACCAGCTACAAAATAAGGCGGAAAAATGGTTGTATGCCAACCTGGAATTACCGACGTAGCAAAGTCAAAAGATACAATTGTGTGTACAGAAAGTACCAATGGTGTTGCTAAACCTGCAAGAACTAAAGATACTTCTTCGAAACGTTGCCAATCTTTAGCTCTACCGCTCCAACCGAAACTTAATATAGAGTAAATTCTTTTATTGAAAGGTGTTACCGCTCTATCACGAATCATAGCAAAATCGGGTAATAAACCTGTCCACCAGAAAACTAAAGAAACTGATAGGTAGGTAGAAATTGCAAATACATCCCAAAGCAATGGCGAATTAAAGTTAACCCATAGTGATCCATATTGATTCGGAATTGGTAATACCCAATACGCCAACCAAGGTCTACCCATGTGGATAATAGGGAACAAACCTGCTTGAATTACTGAGAAAATTGTCATTGCTTCTGCAGATCTATTAATTGCCATTCTCCATCGTTGACGGAAAAGCAATAATACTGCCGAAATTAGTGTTCCAGCATGACCGATACCTACCCACCAAACGAAGTTGGTAATATCCCAACCCCAACCCACGGTTTTATTCAAGTTCCACTGTCCAATTCCGTAGGTAACGTCTCGATAAATAGAGTAAACGCCAAACATTAATAAGCACACCGCAATATAGAAACCGATATACCACAAACGGGTAGGCTTGGCCTCAATTGGGCGAACAATATCTTCTGTTACCTGGTGATAGTTTTTATCTCCATACACCAATGGTTCCCTAAGCTGTGATTCGTACTTTAAATGCATCTGGTCTCGGTATTTGATTGGTCAACTTGCGTTAACCAAGTTATATTATTTATCAGCTTTAATATTCACACAATTAGTGAGCAGCTTCATGCTTTGCTGCTTCTTTCTTTTCTGGAGCAGCTTCATGATTGGCCTTTTCTTCTTTTCCTTCTTCTTCATCTGCATTGCGCACTTTAGCCAAA
>JAYVHB010000106.1:0-2038 GCA_043771555.1 Flavobacterium sp.
TTGGATTGGGAAACAGGTTGTAATATTTCGTTAAAAACTTATATTTTTTTTTGATTTTTTTTACAATGATTCTAAAAATGCCAGATGCCGAAAGTTCTAACCGCGATGGACGCGAGTAGCTTTTTGGTCTTGTTTTTTTTCGAACAAGACCAAAAACTACTGCAAACAGCGGGAACGGTTTGGACAGACTAGGCGCCAAATTGTGGTTCCAAATATTTATACTAATTTTAATATTTTTTCGTTGTAATAATGTTAATTTGCACGAAAATAATAACATAAAATGGACAACATAAAAATTCTTTGGGTTGATGATGAAATTGATTTACTTAAACCGCATATTTTATTTCTTGAAAAGAAAAATTATGATGTAACAACCTGCAACAACGGGCTTGATGCGATTGAGATTTTTGAAAAAGGAAGTTTTGATATTGTTTTCCTTGATGAAAATATGCCCGGAATGAGTGGTTTGGAAACTTTGCAGGAAATGAAGGAAAAAAAGTCTGCCACGCCAATGATAATGATTACCAAAAGCGAGGAAGAGTATATTATGGAGGAGGCAATTGGGTCGAAAATTGCCGATTATTTAATAAAACCTGTAAATCCGAACCAGATTTTGTTGGCTTTGAAGAAAAATTTGGATCATTCGAGATTAATTTCGGAGAAAACAGCGCTGGATTACCAGAAAGAATTTCGGAAAATTTCGATGGAAATGTCTGCGATAAGAACTTATGAAGATTGGGTCGAAATGTACAAAAAATTGATTTTTTGGGAAATGGAACTCGAAAACATCAATGACCAAGGAATGGTAGAAATTCTAGAATCGCAGAAAATCGAGGCCAATACGCAGTTTGGAAAATTTATTGAACGAAATTACGAAGATTGGTTTTTGCCAAAAGCTGATAAACCAGTTTTGTCTCATAATTTATTTCGAGAATTGGTAGTTCCAGAATTGAAAAATCAAGAAAAACCAGTTTTGTTTGTTGTTATAGACAATTTGCGGTTCGATCAATGGAAATCGTTTGAAAGTGTCATAGGTAACCACTATAAACTCGAAAAAGAAGTGCCCTATTTTGCCATTTTGCCTACTGCTACTCAATATGCTAGAAATGCAATATTCTCTGGATTGACGCCGCTTGAAATGGAAAAACAGTTTCCGCAGTACTGGAAAAATGATGTAGAAGATGGCGGAAAAAACTTGTATGAAGCAGAATTTTTGACTTCCAATTTAAAACGTTTGGGTTTAGGAAATATCAAGCAAGATTATTTTAAAATTACAAACCTAAACAGCGGAAAAAAACTTGCAGATAATTTTAAAGCATTGAAAGACAATAACTTGATAACTATTGTGTATAATTTTGTTGACATGTTGTCTCATGCCAAAACCGAAATGGATGTGGTAAAAGAATTGGCATCGGATGATAAAGCTTATAGATCGTTGACCTTGAGCTGGTTCAAGAATTCGCCTTTGCTAGACATTATCCAACAGGCGCAGAAAATGGGTTTCAAGTTAATAATTACAACAGACCACGGCACAATAAATGTAAAACATCCGTCGAGAGTAATTGGCGACAAAAACACAAGTCTGAATTTGCGTTATAAAACAGGTCGCAGTTTGACCTACGAAGACAAAGATGTTTATGCGGTTAGAGACCCAAAAAGTATTGGCTTGCCAGCAATAAATATGAGCAGTTCTTATATTTTTGCCAAAAACGATTTGTTTCTGGCTTATGTAAACAATTTTAATCATTACGTGAGTTATTATAGAAATACCTACCAACATGGCGGGATTTCGCTTGAGGAAATGATTATTCCTTTCTTGGTTTTTAATCCTAAGTAAAAACTATAATTGCCAGCTGTATGCTCGCTTTTTGTAGATAAATATTTTTAAAAATACAATAGCTTAAATATGGAAATAGAATTTTCTATTGATCAATTAAACGATGTTGCGAACAAAATAATTGCTCAAAATCCAAACAAAGTTTTACTGTTTAATGGTGAAATGGGTGTTGGAAAAACAACATTAATAAAACAATTGTGC
>JAYVHB010000107.1:0-8519 GCA_043771555.1 Flavobacterium sp.
TCACAATGGAAAATGTTTTCAAATCCAATCCTTTGAGCTGCCAAATCAAAACCGCCAATTCCAGAAAATAACGAGCCGTGAGTAAGCGATCGCCTAACAGTGGTTTCACTCAATTGCGGGTTTAGGTTTTTATTTTCAGGCATAGTTTTTAATTTAAAGTTTAGGGTTTATTTATTGAGTTTAGGGCGAACTCCACCGCAACTGCGTGAAGCCACGAACCGTTAAAACCGTTTAATATTCATCGTTGTATCGTTGTTTATTCAGCCATGTTGCGAGTAGTGCTTGTGCAACTCCCGAAATTCCTATTTTCTTTTTGTACTTTGGCACTTGAATAAAACATTTTATAACGTCGGCTTCTTTTAGTTTCTTAAATTGGGTTTCGGAATCTTTTCGACTTTCTTTATAACCATATAAGTTCCAGAGCGCCTCGAAGGAAAGATCGGCGGGTGATTGCTCGACATCAAAAATTTTAGTAAAATCTTTAGACTTTGCCCAGTATTTCATTTTTTCTTGATTACTCGGGAAATGCTCCTGGTTAAACAACCATTTTTGTTGAATGTCGGTTAGTTCGCCTTCGGAGATTTCAAATAGCTTTAAATTGCCGTTTAAATCATATTTAAACAAGAAAACTAGCCCTATTGTTTTGCCTTTGGCGCGGTAGGTGGTTAGTTGTTCCATATCATTTTAATAAATATTTAATTGGTTTGGTATGAATAAAATTCTTTGATATTACTTGCGCTTCTTTCTTAAGGCGTGCTTCATAGTCATATATGCTCTCTGTTTTTTCGACTGCCTTTTTGTCTTTTTTGTTGAGTATCATTAGGCTAGTTTTTGGTTTAACGTTGCTAAAAGTGATTGTAAAATACTGTTAATATAAATATCGGTAACCTTAAAAAGCAATAATTCTATGACACTATGCAAGGCAAAAGCTTCGTGAAATTTTAATGACATTTTATGCTTTTTCTTGGCATCAAAAAGGCTTTGTTTACTGTATATAGCGTGTTGCTTTTTTGTGTACTTATCGGCTACGTCCATAGCAATAGACCGCATTACTTTCTGGTTAATATCCGTTGGGTTGGTTTCGTACACTTGTTCTAATAATTTAGCAACGGCAAAAACTTGGTCTGGTGCTAGTTTGAGTTCGATGTTCATTACATAATTTCTATTAAAAGTTTAATATCTTTTTTGGTGATGGTTCTGCCTTTTAGCAACTCATAATTAAAGTGCACATGACCCGATGTAAATTTGTTTAAAACATCAAACTCATACGTTACATCTATTTCGCATTCATTTTTTTTTAGACGAAACCAGCGGTAATAAGCGTGTTTGTCTAAATCGCCGCGCTCTAACTCTATAAAATTTAGCGCTAATAATTCTTTTATGGTAAAAACTTGTTTTATCATTTGTTCGTGGTTTTGTTGTAATATTTGAGACTTCATGTGCAATTGGTTTTAGGTTCGGTTAGTATTTTACCACAATCTTGGCAAACTTCTACTGTGGTTTCGCAAGTAACAATAGATTCAATTACTTTTAAATAGACAATATTGTGTGGACAAACTTCGGTTACAGAGTAAATAGACTCTGTAATGTCGTCTACAAGTATAAAATATGGTCTATTTTCTTTTCTATATTTAGGATGCATAGTTTTTAAATTTCTACAGTTAACAAATAGATAATTACTAAGTCAAAGCCTAAATCATACTCTACATTTTCTACGATGTATTCATTCTTATTAATAATTACAGTTTCTTTGGCTCTAGGTATATGTCTACTAGGAATTATTACTTCTTGATTTAAGTCTATTACAAATTTTATTGTTATCATATTACTTATATTTAGATTTTACAATACCTGTAAAGGCGACTATTATTTTTTCGAGTTCTGCAGGATCCATTTTAATGAGTTTCTTTTTTACGGGACTTTTGTCGCTTTGCAAAAAAGTACTTAATCTTTTTAAGTCTGGCACTTCGCCATATTTTTCGTTTGGTATGGTCCATTGTGCTAGGTGCATGAGCGAAAACAAAACTTTGCGTTTTTTTGGGTCGGGTTTTAGTGCTGTAAAAAACGCATAGTTTTCTTCTTTGGGTTCTGCTGGTTCTTGGCTAGGTTTAAAATAATTATCGACTGGCGATCCGTTACCTGTATAAATAATTGGGTTTTTTGTTGTTGTCATTTTGCATGTTTTTTGTTGTAATCTTCTTTAATTTTGATCCACTCACTCAACCTATCTCGAAGTAATATTGCTTCTGAAAGCCATAAATCTATGTATGCATATTGGCTATCTTGTTCTACCGCTAACTGAATAGTATTTGCTGGTACGCCTGTAAAGGTTAATTTTGGTGCAATCAATTCTAATACTTTTGGATCATCATTATATTCTGTGTCAATCAATTTTATGTATTCCATTTTGTCTGTTGTTTAAAATTTGCTCCCGATGTAGGATTCGAACCTACATCTTCAGATTAGCGTCTGATGCTCGACCAATTAAGCTATTCGGGAAACCTCAAACTACCGTCAGAAGTTGTGTTTAATAATTTCGCCACTCGTGTTTGAGTGTTATTTTTATTTTAAAAGTTAACCAGGAGAGATAATTTACTACGGTTTTCATTATACAGTAAATCTAAATTCTACTTTTACAGCTGGTACATCGCCAAGTTGTATAAACTTGTAACCAGCCACGTAACTACTGCCTTTTTGGCGAAGCTGCGCGTTTATAATAATATCCATTCCGTCTTCGAACTCTGGTGAGTTATATGTAGCTCGCATAGCGTTGAGCTGTATAATCTTGGCAGGATTTAGCATCTTGGTTTTGAGTGATGGTTTGAGCAGTAACTTTACTGTTTCTGACATTTTTTTCATGTCTTCGTTGTCTTCGTTGCCAGATATTGCCGTTAGAAAATTCATTATTTTTTGTACTCCTGCACTCTCAGAACCATCGAAAGTAATGTTTACGTTTTGCCCTATGGTTATGCTAGCGGTTCCGTCGGAGTTGGTTATGGTGTGGCTGTCTTGTTCTAACCTGTCTAAGCCGTAAACTTGGCTTTTTAGGGTTAGAATGTCGCTAAAATCTGTAAAGAGTTGAGCTACTAATGTTTCCATTTCGCCTTGACGGTTCACGAGCGTGTCGATGTTTTGCTCTAAAAAAGTGTTTTGCAATTCTTTGAGTGTGGCAATGTCGCCTTGTTTTTTTTCTTTGTCTTGCTTGGCTTCTTGCGCCAATTCTTTTTTTAAAGCGGCTTTTTGCTCTGGTGTAAGTTGTTTAATGTCGATTGGTGGATTCATATTATTTAAGTATTATGATTATTTGATTTTCTGTTGGGTCTTGGTGTTTTCGATTTTCTTTGATGCCTATTATTTTTACATTTTTACCAAAAGTGGTTTCGTAAAAATCTTGTAATTCTCTTAGTATTACAGAAAATGTAACTGGTACATCTAATGCTCGGTGAACTGATTTAAGGTTTTTTACAGTAACGTGCAAAGCCATATCTTGGACTTTAAAAATGACAAGCTCGAAGCCTTTTGTGTTTCTGTAAACTATGTTTGTTTTCATGATTATTGGGTTGTTTACTTTAATGTCATTAGTATTCTTCATTTAGTGGGTCGGGTTTTAGGTTGTTAAATTTTTCAGTTTTTTGAAGTCTAAGTACCTGGTTTATTTTGACTTCAATTTCTTCTGATACTGGCCAATAATCTTCTAGTGGATGATTTAGTAAATGATAGGCTCGACCTCGCTCTTGGTTGATCATGATTCGCTCCTGTGTTGTGAATGTTTTCCTATAATCTGAACAAAAAACAAGACAATCAAATAAAAGCTGTATTCGTATTTTTATTAATTCTTTATTCATCTTGCAATTCATTTAATTGGTTTTCGTAATCTCGTTTAATTTCCAATACTTGAGTCAAATCGTGGTGTGTCGGGTTTTCTGTAAGCCAGTCGTCAAGCTCTTGTATTTTAGTTTTAATTTCTTGCTGTGTCATATTGTAAATTGTTTTTGATGGCTTCTTTTATAAGTATTTCGCATCGTAGGTTAAACATATTGTAGGTGCAGTCGTTGTATAATTCTTGCGCATCTTTTGCGGTTACGGTTGGTATATTTTGGTAGTTTGCAATGAGTTTTAAAAATTCGGTTTCGCATTTGGCATATTCAAAATTATACCACTTGTTTACTGGTGTGTTTGCCATAACCATTTGCAACTGGTAATCGTTTATGGTTACGCTTTCGCACCAGCGCATGTAAGCCGACAGGTACATTAGTTCGTATTCTAGGTTGGTTTTGTTGAGTAATTGCGGTATTGTTTTCATGATGTTTTTATTTAGATTGGTTTCCGTGTATTTGTTCATATCCTTCTTGCCATATAATAAACCTACCGCCGTTAGGACCTATTGTTCTGCCTTTGCATAATGCTAGGTAACCGTTTACAAATACTTTCATTTTGGCGTCATACATTATTCTGTCTTCTAATTCAAACTTAGGGTTGTTGCCTCTTGCATGCCCTGTTATAATTATTATTTTGTTTCTAAACATTGCTTTAAATGCCTTGTACTGCTCGAAACTTTCAAAGAAATAAGTTGCACTATCTATAACCACTACTTTCGGACTGGCTCTTTTTTGTAAATAGGCAATCATTTGTTCGTAGTTGTAGCTTCTTGCTGCAAAATTGTCCGATACTTCATTCATTTGCAATTGGTTTACTCTATCTATAAAATCGGAGTCATCTGTCTCCTCTTCGCATAAGTTTAAAAAAACTTTAAACTCTAATTTTGCCAGTGCTTTACAAAGCATTAAAATAAATGTACTCTTACCAGAACCTGAACCACCCCAAACAAACCATACGCCTTTGTCTTGCGGGTTTTTAAATGCTTGATACCAATCGCCTGTAAACAATATTCGTTTTATGGCTTGATTTATAATATTGGCTACCGTTAGGGCTTTTAGCAGTGCTTGTGGCTTCCTTGCTTTAGTTATCATCAGGCAAATTGTGTGTTTGGTATGTTTAACACTTTTCGCACAAATGCTTCGGTTAATGGCTCGTTGGTTCTGTCAGCTTCACGCATTGCAGGTACTAATACATCGTGCAATTCGCCATAATTCTCACAAGCACGTTGTAAAAATGATTTTAAACCTCTATCGTCGATGTTGTTTAAAAAGCCTTTAAAGGTTTTGTCGATGTTTGGCAAAATGCGAATACCAAATTTTATTCTTCTGTAAAATTGTCGAATTCCCGCTTTTTTACGTTTGCGCAATTTGTCTAATATGTCTAAAAACTCATCAGTACCAATTAGTGTGATACCACATATACCGTCGAGACCATCGTATAATTCTTTTATCATACACAAGGTTGGAATTTTCATATACTCGCACTCATCAAAAAATATGGCAGGCTGCAAGCCGTCAAATTTTAGTTTCTGCATGTGTTTTACAATGCTTCTAATGTTTTGCGATTTGGTTTTGGCTGTTGGTATTTTTGCCGTTTCTAAAAGTTTCTCAATTAGATCCGAAAGGTTGTCAGAACTACCTACTTTTATTGTAAAAACATTTAAAGGGTTTTCTTTTGCTACTAAACCAGATACTAATGTTTTGCCACAACCCGTTTCGCCAATTATAACATTGGTGCAACTAAATTCGATAACATCTTCTAAATATGAAACCATGCTAGCCATTTGATTGGTTTCTATAATTTCCCAATAACTTTTTTTGAGTTGAAAACCAATGAAGTTGGCAACTTTTTCGAACCATTTATCTGCTATTTCGGTTTTACCAATCATATAGGAACCGTTTCTCATATTTGAGATATAAGCTTCATTAATACCTGATTTATCTACAAAATTGTTGGCAGACATATTGTATTTTACTAAATAATCTTCCAGAGATTGTACGATGGTTTGTTTAGTGGTTAGGTTCATGTTGTAGGTATTTGTTAATGTTTACTTTTTTATTGATGTATTCCGTTTGTTCGTCTTGCCAAGTGCGTTCGACTTGTTTTTGTTCTTGTTTTTCTTGCTTTAGCAATACCTTTTCGCCGTTGTGTTTTAATCTTTCACGATTCCGCTGGTCTTTGTGTTGTCCTCGTGAATCGACTAATAAATGTTTGGCAAGTGTGTCATTTAGTAGCGGATTTTTGAATAAATTTTCAATAAGTAATCCGTTTTCTTGACGTTCTTTTACGATGTGTTTTATTGCGTTTTCGTTGTATTTGTTAATGCGGTCATATTGTTCTGCATCGTTTTCTTTTCGGTCATCGAGTGCCATTGCGCCGTTGTGTTTTTGTTCAAGCATAAACCGATGTTTTTGGTCTTTGCTAACTGCCAAAACTTGGCTCGTATTTTGCGAATCGTATAAAATTGTCCAGTCTTGGTGCGCTTGTTTACGAAAGTTTAAATCGAAATTGTCATAAGTACGTTTCAAGCCGTCTATTGTAACTAATAATCCTTCGCCTACCAATTTATTTGTTTCTCCTGTTGTTTTGCCTAGTGCCAACAAATAATTTTCTTCTGGCATTGGTAGTTTTAAATCTTCAGGAACGTTTTGCCAATTTTCAAAAAACTCTTTTCCTTTTTTATTGCGTTCGGTTCTAATAATTTGCTCTAATTGTGAGCGACAACCCGCTTCGTCTGGAAAAAACTTTTTTAATTTGTTGAGCATTTCGTCATTCGGCTGATTTTTTGAGCCACTATCTACATTGTAACCCGACCAGTTGTCCATCAATCGGCAATAGGTTTTGTTAATGTGATTGAAATAAGGCTCGATTACTTTCGATTTTGCATTCTTAACCTGTGCTGGTGTAAAATATTTAGTACAAGCTTCATAAACTGGTTTTAAGGCTTTAATTTGGTAATTGTCCGACTGCAATTGTCTTGGATTGTATTTAGAACCTAATAACTCTTGTGTGTGATTTATAGCGTTACGCATGGCTTCTTTTATCAGTTCTGGACTTTCGTGTGAGCCAATTGCATAACCTATTGGGTATTTATTGAAAGCATCTAATACAACTACCATTGTTAACCTGTTGTGATACGTTGTGGTTGAATATCCTTTTTTGTCAATGGTAGTTTGCTGGTACATAAGTTCTGCATCCCAACCATCTAGTGTCCAATATAACATTGGTGTAGTTGGTTTGGTGCGTTTGTGTTGCATCAATAGGTTGTTTTTTAATTCTGAAACTCCATTTCTACCAGCATACGTAATTAAGTGACTTTCTTTTTTACGGTTGGCAACTGTTTGCGAGGTTATGGTTGGCCAGTTCATTCTGGTGGCTACCATTTCGTAAATATTGGCAATAAGCACATTGTCTAAGTTGGTGTGTTTGGCTATCAACTCATCAAGCAATGCCATTTGTTCTTTTTCTTTTACCTTGAGTGCGTTTTTCATTCCAAACTTGTCAGATATTAATGCCATATAACCCTCGTTGATGTATTGTAGGGTTTTGCGACGCAGTCCGTCCTTGGTGGTGGGTAGTTTGTGGTTTACTTCCCGAAAAGCATTGACATCGTTCGAGAGGCTTTGCCAAATATCGAGTGTGTTTACGCCTTTGGCTCGGGCAAATTGCTTGCGGTTGGCTTTTATTTCGATAACCGAGTTAAGCACGCTGGCGTTGTAGGTGTATTGCTCTACATACTCAAGATCTAGTTTTTTGTTATCCTCGCCATAGGTGTGGGCTATAAAAAACACGTAGGCTTTGCGGTCTGGTGTGTAACTTTGTACAAAAAGGCTTTTGGCAACCACCTCGGGTGCGGGACCAAACCTAAAAACAAGAGCATGTTTTACGGTGTGGTCTAGCGAACTGAAAAGTACCAAGGCATCGTTGCCAAAACAACCTTTGCGCAATTGTTTTTCGCACTTTTCGGGGTTGTTGAGGCGTTTGTTAAATGCCCGATAGTTTGCAACACACAAACTCTGTGGGTGTTTGTCTTTATCGGCTATGAGGTAGCGCATTTTTACGCCTAGTTGCTTGTTGTAGTATTCGTATGGTGACTCCATGTTTGATATTGTATTTTTTTGTTCCCGAACTGGACTCGAACCAGTGATGTATGCCTTTCGGGAGATAATTACTATATTTACGCTCTTAACTGTAAAAAAAATAGTAATATGACTGATGTATTAAAAATTGTAAAACAAAAACTAGAGCATAAAACTTGTAGCACTCATTCTAAAAATCCAAAAATTTCAATATCTAATAATAATCTTTCGATGGATTGTTGTTGTGAAATTTTTAGAACCAAACTTGCTAAAGAATTAGAAATTGAAACCGTCAAAGCCACCGAAGAAATTTTTAAAAAGATGTTTAAGTAATAATGCTGACTATTGCAAAATGTCTTTGAGTTACAACCATTTTTTCTCCTGCTTTTAGTTTTGATTCAATTTTATTTATTGCATTACAAAATGATTGATAGTTTGCAGTACTTACTTTTTTAATTTTTATATTTAATTTATGTTGGCTCATAATTTCTAGTTTTAATTCGTTATAACTTCAATATTGTTGGTTTGCTCCTCGATCATAACATCATAGAGGGCGTTTAT
>JAYVHB010000108.1:0-9320 GCA_043771555.1 Flavobacterium sp.
ACATCGGTTTTTTGGGATTTTGTCGAGTTGCCATCTCAAATTATGGAAAACTGGTGTTACGAACCCGAAGCATTGGCTTTGTTTGCCAAACATTACGAAACTGGAGCAGTTATTCCACAAGAATATGTTCAAAAAATTAAAGAAAGCGCTAGTTTTCAAGAAGGAATGGCAACCTTGAGACAATTGAGTTTTGGCTTGTTAGACATGGCTTTTCATAGCAATGATCCATCTGAAATTAAAGACATAAAAGCATTTGAAAAAACGGCAATGACAGGAACCACTTTGTATCCCGATGTTGCTGAAAATTGCATGTCGGTGTCATTTTCACATATTTTTAATGGCGGCTATTCTTCAGGTTATTATAGTTACAAATGGGCAGAAGTGCTAGATGCTGATGCGTTTGCTTATTTCCAAGAAAAAGGGATTTTTGACAAAGAAACGGCGACTAAATTTAAAGACACAATACTTTCAAAAGGTGGAACTGAATTACCAATGGAATTGTATAAAAAATTTAGAGGTCAGGAGCCAAAAGTTGATGCGTTGTTGAAAAGGGCGGGGTTGGTTTAGATTTTATTTGAAAATCAACCATTAAGAAATTAAGAAAAATTAAGCATTTTGACTTAACGAACCTTAATTTCTTAATGGGTTATAAAAAAATCACCTCAAAAACTCCCTAAAATTCTCTTTATTTACTACCAAAAAACTTGGGTTATAAGCTTCTACAAATGATTTAGGCAATTTTGCTTTTTTTGTATTTGCCCATTTAAATTCAAAAGCAGCCATGTCATCGGCGTTGGTTTCGATATAATCAATTTCTTGCTGGGTTGTGGTGCGCCAAAAAAAAGGTCGAGCCAAACTTTGGGTATATGATAAATGTTTCATCCTTTCAGCAATGATAAAATTTTCCCACAATGCACCTTTATCTTGACGTAAATTTAACGAATTGAAATTCCCGATAACCATATTGCGAACGCCATTATCATAAAAATAGATTTTTTTATTGGCTTTTATTTCGTTTCGAATATTTTTTCGATAACTAGTCAGTCTAAAAATAACAAAACTTTTTTCAAGCAAATCGATATAATTATTGACCGTATTTTTATCAACACCAACTAGTTGTGCAATTTCGTTATAACTCACCTCGCTACCAACTTGCAATGCCAAAGCTTGTAAAATTTTTTGTAAAACATCCGATTTTCTAATTCCAGCCAACGCCAAAATATCTTTATACAAATAACTAGAAACTAGATTTTTAAGAATTTCATATTCATTCCCAAAATTATTAATCACATCAGGATACATTCCATATAACAAACGTAATTCGAGCTGCTGATCGGCTTTTATAAAACCAACTCCTTTCTCAAATTCTGTCCACGAAATAGGAAACATTTGGTACTCAAATTTTCTTCCTGTAAGCGGTTCTTGAGTCGTATTATTAATTTCAAAAGCTGATGAGCCAGAAACAATTACTTGCACATTTTTTATTTGATCTACAATAATTTTTAGTTTTAAACCAATATTAGGAATACGTTGCACTTCGTCGATAAAAACATATTTGTAATCGCCAATAATACTTCGCAAATTTTCAGTGTTAGCATTAGCTAATTTTTCTGAAACCGAATCGTCATCGCCATCTAAAAACAAATAGTCTTTGTTTTTTAATAAGGTATGTATCAAAGTGGTTTTACCAACTTGCCTTGGACCAATAAGTACAATTACTTTTCCTTTTAAGAATCGTTTTTGCACAACCGCTGTTAAATCTCTAGAAAACATGGCTTTAAATTTTTTACAAAGATAAAAATTTATTTCTATTCACCAAATTTATATTGTTTTTGATGATTATATTCACCAAATTTATATGTTTTTTGGTGAATACATTCACCAATTTCATATGCTATCTAGTGAAAAACAACAAAGTCCACCAAAAAATAGGCAGGCTTTCTACCCAAAAAGAAGTATAATATTTTGATTTATTTTTGTCAGAAAAGAAGATGAAAAGGGCAATGACAATTACAATAACAAAATTCAATTTCAAAAAACAACTAATTATCAACAACAAATATCCCAAAACCTTTAAATTCTGAATTCCAATAATTTTAGGTAGGGTTTTAATCGTTTGCGAATCGGATTCTAAATCGCAAATTTCTAACGGAATCAAAAGACAAAAAACAATCAGGAATCTTTGAAACAAGTAGATAAAATTAAGTTTAAAATTTATTTGAGGAATATAGGCTGTAATATAGGCAATACAAGAAGCTACTAAAAGCATTTTTAGAAATCCGAATTTTCTTAAAAAAGGATACGATACAATTACAAATCCTATTTTGAAAAACTCTATTTGAATTACTTTTTCTAATTTTAAAAAATAAAAAAACATTCCGAAAACGGCAATCAAACTTACAAAAACAATCGAATAATTTTTCTTGAGAGTATAAAATCGATTCCTGAAAACTTCAAAATATTTCAAGAAATTATATCCAAAAATAGTTCCAAAAAAAATAAAAAAATCAATTTCTGAATTTGAAGGAATGTTTAAGGAAGTTCGACAAATTTGAACCAAAGAAAAAACAGCAACAGCAACGTGTAAGCTAGTGTTAATATAGAAATCTATAAATTGTTTCAAAATCCGCATTAAACAAAAATAATAAAAGTGTTAATAAAAATCGAAATTAGTTGAAAAAACTACACAAAAACGATTGTTAAAAAGCATTTTATTAGCATTTTAATAATTAATTTTGCCATCAATAAAAACCCAATTTATTTTTATGAAAACAGATGCTTTTGCTTTACGTCACATTGGTCCTCGAGAAAACGATTTGCCACACATGCTCAAAACCATTGGTGTAGAAACTCTAGATCAATTGATTTACGAAACGATCCCTGCAGATATTCGACTAAAATCAGATATCGTTTTGGACGAACCAATGACCGAATACGAGTTTGCAAAACACATCGCAACTTTAGGCAACAAAAACAAAGTTTTTCAATCGTATATAGGTTTGGGTTATAATCAAGCGATTGTTCCAGCAGTAATCCAACGAAATATTCTTGAAAATCCGGGTTGGTACACAGCTTACACGCCTTACCAAGCCGAAATTGCACAAGGTCGTTTAGAAGCGATCTTAAATTTTCAAACCACAGTTATTGAACTTTCGGGAATGGAAATTGCCAATGCATCTTTACTTGACGAAGGAACAGCTGCTGCCGAAGCTATGGCATTACTTTTTGACGTTCGTTCTCGTGACCAAAAGAAAAATAATATATGTAAATTCTTCGTTTCGGAAGAAATTTTACCACAAACATTATCTGTTTTACAAACACGCTCTACTCCTATTGGCGTGGAATTAGTTGTTGGAAACCACGAAAATTTCGATTTTTCGAATGAATTTTACGGCGCTATTTTACAATATCCTGGCAAATTTGGACAAGTTCATGATTACGCAGGATTTATCGCTAAAGCAAAAACTGCCGAAATAAAAGTTGCCGTTGCTGCCGATTTTTTATCATTAGTAAAATTGACGCCACCAGGCGAAATAGGTGCCGATGTAGTTCTCGGAACAACACAACGTTTCGGAATTCCGTTAGGTTATGGTGGGCCACATGCTGCCTATTTTGCAACCAAAGAAGAATACAAACGCTCTATGCCGGGACGAATTATCGGCGTAACTATTGATACCGATGGCAATCGTGCCTTACGCATGGCGTTGCAAACCCGTGAGCAACATATAAAACGTGACAAAGCAACTTCAAATATTTGTACAGCACAAGTTCTTTTGTCTGTAATGGCAGGAATGTATGCTGTGTATCATGGCCCAAAAGGATTGCAGTATATTGCTGATAAAGTGCATGCAACAGCAGCAACGTTAGCAAATGAACTAGAAAAACTAGGTTTATACCAAACCAATACGGCTTATTTTGATACCATTGTTATTAAAACCGATGCCAAAGAAGTAAAAACTATTGCCGAAAAACACGAAGTGAATTTTTATTATATCGATGAAAATACCGTTTCAATCTCGTTAAACGAAACTACTTCAATTACTGATATAAATACAATTGTTTCAATTTTCGCTCAAGCGAATGATAAACAAGCGACTACAATTTCTGAATTGCAATCAGGAAATCAATTTCCAGCCAATTTAGAAAGAAAATCAGTGTTTTTGAAACACGATGTTTTTAACAAATACCATTCAGAATCAGCTTTGATGCGTTACATCAAAATGCTCGAAAAGAAAGATTTGGCATTAAACCATTCTATGATTTCGTTGGGCTCTTGTACCATGAAACTAAATGCAGCTTCAGAAATGTTGCCTTTAAGCACCGCACAATGGAATAATATTCATCCATTTGCACCGCTAGATCAGGCGCAAGGTTACATGGAAATGTTAACCAAATTAGAACAACAATTAAACATCGTTACTGGTTTTGCAGGTACAACTTTACAACCGAATTCGGGTGCGCAAGGTGAATATGCTGGCTTGATGGTTATTCGTGCCTACCATCAATCGCGTGGCGATCATCATAGAAATATTGCTTTGATTCCATCTTCAGCTCACGGCACTAATCCTGCTTCGGCAGCAATGGCAGGAATGACCGTAGTCGTGACAAAAACCCTAGAAAACGGAAATATTGATATCGACGATTTGCGTGAAAAAGCATTGTTACACAAAGACAATTTATCATGTTTGATGGTTACATATCCATCTACTCATGGTGTTTTTGAAAGTGCAATTAAAGAAATCACACAACTTATTCATGATAACGGCGGACAAGTTTATATGGACGGTGCCAACATGAACGCCCAAGTTGGCTTGACAAATCCAGCCACAATTGGTGCTGATGTTTGCCACTTGAACTTACACAAAACATTTGCCATTCCTCATGGTGGCGGTGGACCAGGTGTTGGACCAATTTGTGTTGCGCCACAATTAGTACCATTTTTACCGACCAATCCTATTATTGCAACTGGAGGAACGTCAGCAATTACTGCCATTTCGGCTGCGCCTTGGGGTTCAGCGTTGGCTTGCTTAATTTCGTATGGTTATATATGTATGTTAGGTTCAGAAGGCTTGACAAATGCTACCAAATATGCCATTTTAAATGCAAATTATATCAAAGAACGTTTGAACGGACATTACGACACTTTATATTCTGGAGAAATGGGTCGTGCCGCACACGAAATGATTATCGAATGTCGACCATTTAAAGAAAAAGGAATTGAAGTTACCGATATCGCCAAACGTTTGATGGATTACGGTTTTCATGCGCCAACTGTTTCGTTTCCGGTTGCGGGAACCATGATGATTGAACCAACCGAAAGCGAAGATTTGGCAGAATTAGATCGTTTTTGTGATGCCATGATTTCTATTCGTAAAGAAATAGAAACTGCGACAATGGAAAATAAAAACAATATCTTGAAAAACGCACCACATACTTTAATGATGGTTACAACTGACACTTGGAACTTTCCATACACTCGCGAACAAGCGGCTTTCCCGTTAGACTATATTTCTGATAATAAATTCTGGCCAACCGTTCGAAGAGTTGATGAGGCTTATGGCGACAGAAATCTGAATTGTAGTTGTGCACCAATTGAAGCGTATATGGAATCTTAAAAAAAAGTTTAAAATTGTTTAAAGGTTTAAAAGTTTAGAGTTGTCAAGTATCACTTTAAATTTTTAAACCTTTTTTTTAAACTTATAAACCAAAAAAATGAAAGACATTCAAAATCAAGAAGATTTATATTTATTAGTTAATGAGTTTTATAAAAAACTATTAGCTGACAAATCCATAAGTTATATTTTTACAGATGTAGTCAAAATAAAAATCGAGGAGCATTTGCCTATATTAGTCACTTTTTGGTCGCAAGCCATATTAGGAACTGGTGGTTATGTAAAAAATCTGACTCAAATTCATTTGGATATCGATAAAAAAGAACTTTTAACTAAAGAACTTTTTGATATTTGGTTAAGCCATTTTTATGTAACTGTTGACGAAAATTTTAAAGGACAAAATTCCGAAAAAATAAAAACACAAGCGCTGAGTATCGCAACAATTATGCAAATCAAAATTGCAAATCAAAACCAATAAATTGCATTATCTATATTTTAAATTACTGTAAACTAATTATTTCGTAATTATATGCACGCATAGCATTTTTTGTTAGAATATTAAATTTAATAACAGTAATTTAGCTGTAATTATTCCATAATCATCAGCAATGAATATCAAAATTACAGGATCTGGAAGCTACATTCCAACAGAAGTTATTTCTAATTCCGATTTTGCAAAAAATGAATTTCTTAACGAAGATGGCACGCCTTTTCAATATTCAAACGAAGTTGTCGCTCAAAAATTTCAACAAATTACGGGTATTCAAGAACGACGTTATGCCTCCGAAAATCTTGTAACTTCAGATTTGGCCTATTTCGCAGCTCAAAAAGCCATTGAAGATGCCAATATCGATCCCGAAACATTAGATTATATCATATTTGCGCATAATTTTGGCGATATGAAATTTGGAGCCATTCAATCTGATGCCGTTCCGAGTCTTGCTGCTCGTGTCAAACAAAAACTAAAGATAAAAAACCCTAAATGCGTGGGCTACGACGTACTTTTTGGTTGTCCGGGTTGGGTAGAAGGCGTCATCCAAGCTACTGCATTTATAAAAGCGAGCATGGCCAAAAAATGCATGGTTATTGGTGCCGAAACCTTGTCGAGAGTAGTTGATGCGCACGATCGCGACAGTATGATTTATTCAGACGGAGCTGGAGCTACCATTATCGAAGCTACAAATGATGAAGGCGGAATTCTCGCACATGCATCCGTTACTTTTGCTGCCGACGAAGCCGATTATCTATTTTTTGGAAATTCCTACAACAAAAATCTCGACGAAGACGTTCGCTATATCAAAATGTATGGTCGAAAAATTTACGAATTTGCCTTGAGCGAAGTACCAAATGCAATGGCAGCCTGTCTCAAAGAAAGCGGTATTCCTATTTCTGACATCAAAAAAGTATTAATACATCAAGCCAACGAAAAAATGGACGAAGCCATCATCAACCGTTTTTTCAAACTTCATAATATGGCAACGCCAGCAGGAATAATGCCTATGAGTATCCATAAACTAGGCAATTCGAGCGTAGCAACCGTGCCAACTTTATACGATTTGCTCGTAAAAGGGAAGCTCGAAAATCAAGAGATCCATAAAGGCGATCACATTATTTTTGCATCGGTTGGCGCAGGAATGAACATCAATTGCATCGTTTATAAAATGTAGTTGGAGCCAATCCAGCGTTACATTACAAGATTTTTCAAACAATTGTTTTTTTCTATACCCAAAAAGGAGCTTACTGCGGTCGCTCTTTTTGGCCAATAAAAAATACAATTCTTTTTCAAAATGCTTTCCATTGCACTCTGGGCTAAAAAAGTTGAAAGTTAGAAGTTGGAAGTTGGAAGAAAAAAGTAAATTTGTCGTTCAATAATCATTTCAGGATGTACGAAAAAACTTTTCCAAACAAACGTTTCAAACTTACTTTGGCCTTTTTACAAAAAAACATTTCGACTTCCGAAACTATATTTGATTTGGGTGTTCCAAATCCGTTTTCCAAAATCATGGAAGGCAATGGCTATGAAGTCATTAACACCAAAGGCGAAGATTTGGACAATGACCAATCGGCATTACAAACCGAAAAATATTCGGTTTTTACAGCTTTTGAAATATTTGAACATTTATTAAATCCATATACCGTTTTGCAAAATGTAAAATGCGATAAAGTACTTATTTCTATTCCGATGCGTTTGTGGTTTTCATCGGCATACAGAAGCAAAACCGACAAATGGGATCGCCACTACCACGAATTTGAAGATTGGCAACTCGACTGGTTATTGGAAAAAACAGGATTCACAATTGTAGATTCCATTCAGTTTACACATCCAGTCAATAAAATTGGATTCCGACCTTTGTTGCGTTTTTTTACGCCTCGATATTATTTGGTTTATGCAAAGAGAAATCCCAAAACATAAATCCCAAAACACCAAATTATACAGCTAGTTCTGTTGGAATTTGGAATTTTAAAAATTGGAATTTTTTTATATGAAATATTACATCGTCATTCCAACCTATAATGAAGAAAAATTGATTGCCTTGACCTTACAATCGTTGGTCGATCAATCCATTTTGCCTTCAAAAATTGTGGTTGTCAATGACAATTCTACTGATACAACTCCAGAAATTGTCTGCGATTTTGTTTCAAAATATCCGTTTATAACTTTAGTCAACACAACTTCAGAAGCGATTCATTTGCCAGGAAGTAAAGTAATTCGTGCCTTCCAGAAAGGTTTTGAAACTTTAGACGACGATTATGACCTTATTGTAAAACTCGATGCCGATTTGATTTTTCCGAGCAATTATTTCGAAACCATAATCAACCATTTCAAATCGGATGACCGCATTGGAATGGCTGGCGGTTTTTGTTACATCGAGAAAAATGGCGATTGGATTCTAGAAAATCTTACTGATAAAGATCATATTCGTGGCGCACTAAAAGCTTACCGAAAAGAAACTTTTGTACAAATTGGCGGACTAAAACCCGCTATGGGTTGGGACACCGTTGATGAGTTGCTTTGCAAATTCTATAATTGGAAAGTAGTTACCGACGAAAGTTTGAAAGTAAAACACCTGAAACCAACTGGTGCTAACTATAACAAAACCGCTCGATACAAGCAAGGCGAAGCGTTTTACACTTTAGGTTATGGTTTTTGGATAACGGCAATTGCATCTGCAAAACTGGCACTATTGAAGAAAAAACCATTGCTTTTCATAGATTATCTTCATGGTTTTTGGAAAGCAAAAGCAGAGAAAAAGCCACTTTTAGTTACTGATGAACAAGCCAAGTTTATTAGGAAGTTTCGTTGGAAGAAAATGAAAGAGAAGTTGTTTTAGAATTGTTTATTTCTCGTTTTTAATCAAAATTATCTTAGTGAATTGAATACTGTTGTTTGTGTTGTACTACAAATAGGTGTTTAATTACAAACCAACATGGCATAACATTAAACCAACATGACATAAATACAAACCAACATGACATAATTATAAATCAACATAACATAAATGCAAACCGACTATCAATAATTATAAGCAAACAAGGCATAAATACAACTCAACATGGCATAAATTGAAACCGACTAGCACTAATTACAATCCAACATGACATAAATATAGGTAGTATCCCATAAAGTGTGTAAGTAAAAAAAGTATTAGGGTTTGTGCAAACCCTAATACTTTTTTTACTTAATTTTAATTTTTACACATTTTATGA
>JAYVHB010000109.1:0-12021 GCA_043771555.1 Flavobacterium sp.
AATAAATCTACTAATTAAATCTAAAAGCGTTTTTTTGTTCAACATTCCGTAAAACATCACTTCCATTTGTGGTTGCAAATGGTCGGCTGTGGTTTCTCCGTCTTTGGTTTTCCAACTCATAAACCTACCAAAGTCACTTGTAATAGTTCCGCATAATGCGTCCCATCCATCGCTTACAATTAGTAATTCGTTGTAAGTAAAAAGCGAAGGAATACTTTGCTTATAGGTTTGCAATTGATTGTAAGCCGATTTTATAGTAGCGTTTTCATCAACTGCATTTTTTAATTCTATTACTACCAATGGCAAACCATTGATAAATAAAATAAGGTCGGGTCGTTTGTTTTGACTGCCTTCAATAATTGTGAATTGATTGATTGCCAAAAACTCATTGTTTTCTGCATTGGCAAAATCAACGATATAAACTTTTTCGCCTCTGATACCATCGGCTGTACGAACCTCTACATCTACGCCTTCGGTAAGGTATTTATGAAATGTTTCATTGTTGATTAAAGCGTTTGGGCTTTCGGTACGCAACACTTTTTTGAGTGCATCTTCTTTGGCATCTTGGGTAATGCTGGGGTTGAGTTTGTCAATAGCATCACGCAAACGAGTAGCCAAAACCACATCAGTATATTGCCTTTCGGGGTGTTCGCCATCAGGCGAAAGGGTAGTACCCAAAATATAGGAATAACCTAAATTTTGAAGATAGGAAAGGGCAATTTCCTCTATTTCGTTTTCGGTAACGCTATTCCTCATACTAATTCTAATTTACCACTCATCAACTTTGGTAATAAAGTATCTCTGGTTTGGGTTAATGATTGGATTTGAAGTGAATTATATTTTATCTTTTCGAAAAGAGGTGTTACAATTTCTTCAAACTGTTGTACTACTGATTCGTTTCCAACGCAAATATTCAAATCCATAATGTGTCTTGGATAAATATGTGGTTGTGCACTACCTTCTTGACTATCGTAAATATTCTTCTGGTTTGATTTTAAAAATATATAGCAATAATGAACAAATGGAAAAATGGAACTATCAATGAAACAAGAATCTGCTGACCAAACAGGCATTTGATAAAGCCTTACAAATCCTGCATTTGCTCCTGAACTACTAATTGTAATGACAGGTTCTTTTGTATTAGATTCATTATGATAACAAGAAGGTTCTAAACCGCCTGCAACAACAGGAAATACTCCTTCAATCGCTTCCGCTTTTGTTATATTTCTGCCTCTTTTGGGCTGTAAAATTTCCCCTACTTTCCCCATTCTCCAACCCTTCGGCAAACCATTTTCTAACTCTCCATCAAAGTTTGGAAAGTTGAAGTTTACAAACCATTCTTTAAAAAGGGCTTCTGCCATTGCTTCAAGGGTTTGGTTCATTTGTAAGTTCATTTCTATTTTGTCGTCAAGTGAAGTAAGGATTTGTGCAATTTCTATTTGCGTTGTTTCATCAGGTACATTTATTTCAACTTTATTTAATACTTCTGTTGTTAAACTGGGTACTGCCGAACCAACATTCATAGAAGCCAAATTCATTGACTTTAAAAGATAGTACAAATATTTTCCGTTGTTGCCTTGTTTGATTTTTGTATAAAACATTGTATCAACAGACCAAAAAGGACTGTTGAGATAAAACAGATTGCTTAAAGTTCCTTTTCGTGGTATTAAAATACTCTCTTGCTCATACAAAGGCGTATCAACATATCGCATAATACCGCCTGAACCATACAAAGGAATTTCTCCATCAGCCAAATGCTTGTGGTCTTTGCCATATTTTATTTCGACAAGTTCATTTAGCTTATATGTTTTCCATTCACTCATATTAATTCAGGTTCAAAGGTTGTTTCTAAAATTTCTTTTGTTTCATCGTCTGCAAGTTTTGTTTTGGCAACTACAATTTGCTCTTTCTTTTCTACATTTTCAGTATAGAAAATCTTTATGCTTGAATGAATAATTACATTTTCTTCAAGTTCTTCATTTGGTGGCATCCTTTCTACATTGGTGCAAGTATCTAAAATTTCAAAGTTTTCAATTTTATAATTCGTTTCTTCAAAACAGATTTCTGTTTTTGTTTTTAAGCCGTCAAACAAATAATCTTTGAAATAATCGGATTGTGCAAAATCGTAAATGGCTCTTTCTTTTATATAGAGTTCGTAATCTTTTTCTATTTCGGCTGTTACATTATTTTCGTCCGCCATAATTGCAATATGCTTATTCCACTTGGCTTTAAACTCTACTTGGCAATTACTGTAATCAGTATCTTTTGTTAGAAAAATAACTTTGTCAAAATCGGTAACACCATCAAAGTGCATTAGACTTTCCCAAACAATATTGTCTTTAAAACCTGCATCTTTATATTTTCCTGAATGTGCAAAGGGTTGTTTTTTGTTTTGGTCTTTCATTACCCTTTTCATCATACTTTGCAAAACAGTATTGGCAAGTTCCTCTTTAATCTCTAACAGTTTTATTGCTTTGGTTGCTAAATATTCATTGGCTTTTTCTTTGATAAATGTTGTGCAATCAAATTCTGCCTCGGGCAATGCAATCTCTGGAATGTGTGGCATTCCTGAAAGGCGTTTCGCTAATTTTTGAAATTCTACAATATCCGTTTTGTATTGTCTGTGTTTTTGGTCTTTCAGTTCTTCAACAGCCCAAGTAGGTATAGCAATATGGATATCCTCGTTTAGATTTTTTTCTAAAATAAATTTTTCAATTACTTGAAACGGTCTGCCAAAAGCAAAAAAGCTATATGCCACTTCTCCTGCTTCGGTGCTTCGCAAAGAATTGGTATCAAAAACGACTAATGTTTTCAGTTTATAACTCATTATTTCTTGGTTTTCTTGGTCTGTTTTTAGAAGCTCTCCCGACTTTACTAGCTTTAAATTTATATCTTTTTACTTTAGTATTAGGAAGTTTAGAACTTTTAAAAAGTCTTCTAATTTTATTTTTCCTAACAATCTTTTTAGCTCTCATTACAAGAAATAACTGTACATTCCATCGCTCCATGTCTAATACATAATCTACATCTTGTCTTGATTTTTTGATGGCATCTAAAGTTTGCTTCATTAGTTCGTTTTCGTCAATTTCATCAGGAATTTCATTGCCATAAAGGTCTTCAATTATTTCAATAAACAATTGTTTGTCATTCATTGTTCCTTCCAAGTTGGTAAAAGCTTCATCAAAAAAAGGTTTCATTTTTGTATTTAATTGTCCAAAGTTATATTCATGATAACACCACATAGCAGATTGCAACAGAGGATAACCTGATGTCTCATCTAATAATTCTCTAAGTTGTGTTATAAAGGAAGCGTATTTTATAAAACCCCAAACAGCTTGCTCAAGGTAGTCGTCATTTTTTGATGTAAATACTTTGTTTAGTTTTTCAAATGATTTAAATGTATCTATAACATCAACTATTTTTGTATCGCCATAGCTAACAAAATCAAGCATGCCAAGAAAAATAACTATATCTTGATCGATTTTTGCTGTTCTTGTAATAGAGATAAATTCATTAAAAATTCTTGCGGTGTTTAAATTCGGTTCTTGGCTAAAGTCTTGTTCATTTTTTAAAAATATTCTAGTGTAGTTGCATAGTTTGTATGGGTAATGCATGTTGTAATATTCAAAAACAGCTGGATGATCTAATATTGATAATATTTCTTTAGTTATTTCTTCATCAAGTTTTTGAGGTATAAATCCAGATAAAATTCCAATAAATAGTAAATTATAGTAAGACAATAAATCATCAACATAAAATCGTTGTTTAAGTTCTTCACCATAATAGCCTCTTTTAAGATGGGTATCGAGTAATTCCCCTATGGCATTATTATCATTTTCTTCTTGCAGCTTTTTTAAAATAGCCAATCCTTTAGATGCTTTTTTGCCATCAAAAAACTCTGCTTTTAATGAGTAATAATTTCTTTGTGTTGTTTCATCTGTTAAACTCATAGTATTGATTTTAGAAGTTCAATAGGGTTTTTAAAATCGTTTGTAGGCTTACAAACAGAAATATGGCTAGCAGGACTAATAATTACTGCGGGTGTGTCATTCAAATACTGTATATTTCGTACTACTTTGTCTCCCATTGCATAAACTACCAATTTTGCTTTCGTATATTCAGCTTTTCCTTGATTCTGTAAAAGCTCCGTTTTGGATTTTATATCATGTATTATGCCTTGTTCATGATTGTCTAAATCGCTCAAAATAGGATATCTAAATTTTGCAAAAACACCTAGTATACCTGACAAACCATTTAATGTTTGCATGGCTAGATTTATTATGTTTGCTCCATTGTGTGCTGGTGCAAAAAGACCCATAACAACTTTGTCTGCCCATTCCTTACTATCAATTTCAGCTAATAATAAAGTTTGCCTTGTTAAAATTGCTCCCAATGAGTGCGCTACAATTACTACCTTGGAATAATTTCGTTCAGGCAAATTCTGTTCTTTAGGCAGTATGTTATTTGATAAAGGAGTTTGTAATTTGTTCAGAAAATCATAAAATTGTCCTGCATGGTCTCCTGCTTGCCCTTTTAATGTTTCATAACCATAAAAAACAATATCTGTATTTGAAAATTTTGAATCTGATAATAGAAAACTAGGAAAATTATTCCAAGTGCCTATCGAATTGCCACCGAATCCATGAATAAAAACGATAAGTTGTTTGGGTTCGTTATAGCTAAAAAACCCTTGAGAATTGGAACCGAATTTTATTGCTACACTTATTGTATGATTATTCATGATTATTAGATTGTAAAACCTATTTATTTAAATTTATTTTTATAGCTTTATCCAAAGCATTCACTTTTTGTATTAGTAAAGCACTAAATGTATATGTTTTTAACTCATTCATTTGTCCTTATCTGTTTTTTTGTATTCAGGAGGAGGTTCGTTTACCATCATAATTGTATTACTAAACAATACCTCATGCTTTGCTAAAATATTTTTATGAAAAGACACGGGTAATCTTGACCAATCAAATAGTTCTACTACAATGGGGATATTGCTCTCTTGTATTTTTTCTTTGAGGTCTAAAAAAACATCAATTGGTAATTTTTCTAAATTGGGTGTTCGTATAACTAAATCCAAATCGCTTCCTTCGTGGGCATCACCATTTACACGGCTGCCATACGCCCATACTTCAATAGGTTGAGTAGTTGTGCTGAAAAGGGCTATTAAACGTTCTTTGTCTTTATTCCGCAGTATCATCAGGCAGTTGTTTTATGCTTTGGGCTATCAATTGGGCATCTTTTATAAACATTGGTAACAATACCAAGGTTTCTTCGGCAAAGTTTACACCATAATCGTGTGCAGTATTGTTTCTATTATCTCGGTATTCTAAAAACCGTTCGCATAGTTCTGGAGTTATAATACTTCTCAAAACGCATTCTTTAAACACTTGTTTAAAATATAATTGGTCAACAGCTTTAGAAGAATGAAAGTAGGGCTTTAAGGTTTTGCGTAATAGCTTGCCGCATTGCTCTATAATTATTTCATACTCTTTTACACAAGCCGAACGAAACATATCATAATCGATCTCTTCTGTGTTGGTTTTTTGCAATAAGCCATAAGCTTTGTCTAATGTAGCAATACATCGTTCTAAATAAGTAGTATCTATTTTATTCATATTGTATATCCTATTTTAGAAAGGTTTAGTTTTATAGCTTCGTCCAACGCATTCGCTTTTTGCATTTGTACAGCAAGAGTAGTTGTTAGTGTTTGCATTTTATCGTCAAAAGCAATACCATCGTCGGTTACATCTGCAAAGTCAATGTACCTGCCTGGCGTAAGTATGTAGTTATTTTTGCGTACCTCTTGTATGTTGGCAGATTTACAAAAACCTGCAATGTCTTTATAGTTGCTGTCAAAATCAGTTTTACTTGTCCAATTGTGGTAAGTGTCCGAAATTTTAGCAATGTCCTTTTCGCTTAACTCTTTTTGTTTGCGACTTATCATTGTGCCTAATTCTCGGGCATCAATAAAAAGTATTTCGTTGTTGCGGTTTCTTAATTTGGTATTGCCCTCTTTGTTACGAGCCAAAAACCACAAACAAGCGGGTATTTGCGTGTTGTAAAACAATTGCGAAGGTAGTGATACCATACAATCAACTTGATCGCCTTCAATTAATGCTTTTCTAATTTGTCCTTCGGTAGCAATTTCAGAACTCATACTGCCATTTGCCAACACAACGCCTGCAGTGCCGTATGGTGCCAATTTGCTAATGAATAATTGCAACCAAGCATAGTTGGCGTTTCCTGTTGGTGGTACACCATATTTCCATTTGTGGGTTTCGGCTTTGTTTATATTGTAATCGCTTACATTAAATGGTGGATTGGCAATCACATAATCTACTTTTACCTCAGGAAAAGCATCATTCATTAAAGTATCTCCTAGTGCAATATTTGCATCTATTCCTCTAATTGCTAGATTCATTTTGGCAAGTTTGTATGTCGTTGGGTTGCTCTCTTGTCCAAAGATTGAAATTTTACCTTTACGGTGTTCGTGCATTTCAATAAAACGCTCGCTTTGTACAAACATGCCACCACTTCCACAAGCACCATCATATACGCGTTTTTCAGGTTCGGGTGCAAGCATATCTACTAATATTTTTACAATACTTTGCGGTGTATAAAATTGTCCGCCTCTTTTACCTTCTGCATCTGCAAACTGTCCTAAGAAATATTCAAATACCCAACCTAAAATGTCTTTTCCTTTTCCGTCTTTTCCTTTGCTTAATGTGATTGAACCTATTAAGTCAATCAGTTCTCCCAATCGTTGTTTGTCTAGGGCTGGTCTTGCATAGTCCTTGGGTAAAACGCCTTTTAGAGTTATATTATCTTTTTCAATGGCATCCATTGCTTCATCAATATCTTTACCAATTGTAGGTAATTTAGCTCTGTCTTGCAACCATTTCCATCGAGAAGAAGGAGGAACATAAAAAATTCTATCCCCAGTATATTCGTCTTTATCTTCAGGGTTAGCGCCAGTTTCTTTTTCAATAGATTTTAAATATTCGTATTGCTCATTAAAAGCATCAGAAATGTACTTTAAGAATATCAAACCCAACACAACGTGTTTGTATTCGGCAGCATCCATATTGTTGCGAAGTTTGTCGGCTGCTTGCCAAAGGGTTTTTTCTAATTCTAAATTAGTAGTCATTATTAATTTTTTCTTTATTTTTTCAAACCTATTAAAAAAATCCCATCCACACAATATAAAAATGATTTAGTATTGACTAAATTCTCTAAGACAGTTATGTTTTATAAACTAAAGATGTAAAGTGTTTTTCATTGAAAAATTCAATTCAATCAATTCCCACAACTTTTATTCCCCAGCAATTGGAGTCATTCAATCTAAAAATAGCATTATTTATTTCTTCCACAAATTGATAATGTACAACAGCAATACGAGTTCCATTGTCATCAGGAATAACAGGTAATGTCAGTATAAAATCAGTATCACTTTCATTTCTATTAAGTAGTATATCATTACTTTTATACAAAGTAGTTTTTAGTTCCTCAAAATTTAATACAAGAACACCAAATCCAATTGTTAATCCAGAAGAACCACTTGGAAACGTCAAATCAGTTACATTAAAATTTTGTATAGTATATTCATATAAACTGCTGTTGTAAACACCAGTGGTAAAAGGGAAAGACATAGCAGTAAAGTTAAACTCCTTTTTAGTTTTTTGCTTTCAGGATTTTGTAAACCACTATAAAGATTTCTTTTCCCACGTTCAGAAATCAAATCTAAATCTTTTATAGCAAGAAATAACTGCATCATGTTACTGTGCAAATCACCATTTTTATAGTTTTTAAAGAAAGGAAATAATCCATCTTTAAATACCTTTTTAACTCTAGAGCAATGACCAAACTCGCTTCCGTTTTCTCTAACTCTTTTCATTGTAGGACTTGATTTTATTTTTCTACTATCAAATCCTCCGCCAGCTTTCCTTGCAACAGGCACTCCTTTTCTTAAATAAAAATTCACACCATCTAATGTTCCACTTATAGGTAATAGTCCAATTTGCTTTGCCATATACTTCTCTTTAGCACATACATATAACGTATGTATAGCGTATATATAACGTATATCTAGTATATAATATTTTATGAATCCTTGGGTGATTTAGAAGCATGCCAAAAATTCCCCTATGTAGACAGAAAAAAATTCAATCAAATTACCGATTTGACATTACTGAATGTAGCTATTTGCCCTGCGGCTTTTAACATTGTTGAGAAAATGAAGATGAAGTTGCCTTTGTAACAAAAAAACTTTAAATTTGCATAATAATAAAGTTTATGAAAAATACAATTTTTATTTTTTTTATTTTTATTTTTCACTCAACAAATGCGTGCAATTGTCTAACTTTTAAAGAAGCACAAAAAAAATCAATAGCATCCAATAAATTTATTTTATTACATTTTGGTAATTCTTTTTATGCAGATGATAATAATAAAGGTTATCTCAAAATGTCAGATGATAATGAAAATAATAGATTTTTATCAGACAATTATATTTATGTATGTGTTTACAAATCAGAGTCTCCTGAAATATATTCAAATTATAAAATTGAATTCTCGCCTCAATTACTCGTTGTTGATGCTAATGCAAATGAAATAATTCGTTTTTCGGAAAAAAACACTAATATTGAGATTGTAAATGCTTTAAAAAATTTCACAATTCCAATAAATTTTTTTGCTAGTGAATTTAAAAGTTATCAAATTAAACAAGGGTATTCAACTGCATTAAGATTAGCACTTAAATATTTTGATTATTCTTTTTTAATAGATTTTAATTTAAAGAAAAACGTTTTTAAAATTGCAGAAACTTATTTAATCGAAGCCGAAAAAGAACTTTCAAAAAAAGATGAAAAATTTATTGAAAAAATTCAAAAAATTCAACTTTTCAAATTATATCATTGGGCTTACAATAAAAACCTTGATGTTTTGAATGAGAAATTGGCTCTTATAAAACCTGATTCTATTCATGAAGATAACATTATGATTTACTATTTTTTGAAATATGCTTCTGCGAAAGCACTACAAACAGATAATTTTTCTGAAATTGAAAAACAAGTTAATCAGATGGAAGGTTTTGAATATTATAAACAAAAAGCGGATTTAATTATAAATATAAATTATAATTGATTTACTAATAAATCAAATACTTCTTTCGCATTTCCTTAAAAATTTTCAAATCTTTTTGCCACGTTTTTCTAATTTCAATTTCCGAAATTCCTTTTTCTATTTGTTGTTGCAATTTTTTGGTTCCAGCTAATTTGGTAAAAAACGAATTAAAAAACTTACTTTTATCAGAAGTCGAATTATATGCTTCCAATAACCATTTCAATTCCAGTGTAGTAACTTTCTTTTCCGAAGTTAAATCTTTTCCGTAACAAACCTCATTTTTATAAAATGGTTCTTTAGCTCCAAAATTCGGAATAGGAGTAAAGCTAAACCCGCTTTTTGGCAAAAATGGTGAGCCGTACAGTTGAAACTGCTTTTCGGTGCCGCGACCAACGCTAACGTTCGTGCCTTCAAATAAGCACAAACTCGCATATAGATTTATCGCTTGGTCGTTGGGTAAGTTTGGCGATGGTTTTACGGGCAAACTATAAGTCATTTCTCTATAATAATTCAAACATGGAATTACTTTTAAATTACATCGCAAGCCATTTTTAAGCCATTTTTCGCCATTAATCATTTGCGCATATTCTCCAATTGTCATTCCGTGTAATGACGGAATCGGATGCATTCCCACAAAACTGGTATATTCTTTTTCTAAAACTGGACCGTCTACAATACTACCGTTAGGATTTGGTCTATCAAGTACAATTAGTTGAATGTTGTTTTCTGCACAAGCTCCCATTACATAATGCAACGACGAAATATAAGTATAAAATCGAGCGCCAACATCTTGAAGATCAAAAACCATAACATCAATTCCAGCCAATTGCTCTGGTTTAGGTTTTTTGTTATCGCCATAAAGCGAAATGATAGGCAATCCCGTTTTAGTGTCTTTTCCGTCTTTTATCAATTCGCCAGCATCAGCCGTGCCACGAAAACCGTGTTCGGGTGCAAATATTTTCAATAGGTTTATGTTGCTTCCAACAAGAAAATCAACAATATTTATTGTCTCAATTTTTGCAGTATCAGGATTTTCATAAATCAAAATTCCAGTTTGATTGGTTACAATTCCAACTTTTTTATCTTTTAATAAAGGTAAATATTCAAGGAAATTTTCAGCACCAGTTGCAATTTTTGTTGCAACAGAATCAAATTTTATTATTTGAGCAACTTTAGGAACAGAAACAGCTACTACTTCATTATTAGTAATTTCAGGTTGTTTTATTTGCTTTTTTTGTGTTCCGCAAGAAACCAAAACAAACAAAATCGTCAAAAAACTAGTAAGTATAAATTTCATAAATTTTTTTTTAATTCGTGGCAAATTCGTGCAATTAGTGGCAAAAATTTTCCTAATCTGTGAAAATCTCTGCAATCTGTGGCGAAATATTTTTTAATTCGTGCAAATTCGTGCAATTAGTGGCAAAACTTTTTCAAATCTGTGAAAATCTGTGGCAAAAAAACTTTTTCCAATCTGTAAAAATCTGTGCAATTCGTGGCAAAAAACTTTATGTATCTTTGCATCAAATATAATTTCACAATTTGAATTTCGAATACTTCATATCCAAACGACTCATTACTTCCAAACACCACAAAAGTAATATATCTGCACCTATAATAAAAATTGCAATTGCAGCAATTGCTATCGGTATGGTTATGATGATAATATCTGTAGCAACAGGTATCGGATTACAACAAAAAATACGCCAAAAAATAGCAGCTTTTTCGGGACATATCATCATTTCTAATTTCGATGACAATCAATCCCAAGTGAGCCTCGAACCCATTTCAATAAAACAAAATTTTTATCCCAATTTCAACTCTGTCGACGGCATTTCGCACATACAAGCAGTAATCACGAAATCAGGAATAATTCGAACCCAAACCGCCTTCGAGGGCATCGTATTTAAAGGAGTAGGTAAGGACTATCAATGGCAAAACCTACAAGAATATCTCATACAAGGCAGGTTGCCTAAATTAAGTAATACATTAAACCCCGAAGTGCTCATTTCGAAATACTTAGCAAATAGATTACAACTCAAGTTAGGCAACAAGTTCAATACTTTTTTCATGAAAAATGGAGGCAATCAACTGCCAAATATTCGAGTTTTCGAAATAGTAGGCATCTATAATTCAGGCTTTCAAGACTTTGATGCTACCTATATTATTGGCGATATTCGTCACCTACAGCGCATCAACAAATGGACTCCAGACCAAGTAGGAGCCTTTGAGGTTTTTATCGACGACTTCTCACAAATAAAACAAAAAGGCACCGAAGTCTACCAGCAAACCAGCTCCACACTCGATACCCAAACCATTATCGAAAAATATTATTTCATCTTCGATTGGCTCAAACTATTCGATTTCAATATCATAATAATACTTATAATCATGATTCTAGTTGCCGCGATCAACATGGCAGTTGCGCTATTGGTCATGATACTCGAACGCACCCAAATGATCGGAATCCTTAAAGCCATAGGAGCAGACAACTGGACAATCCGAAAAATATTTCTACACAACGCCGCACACCTAATTTTGCGCGGACTATTTTGGGGTAACCTCATAGCTATAATAATTCTGCTTGTACAGCAAAACTTCGGAGTCATAAAACTCAACCCCGAAAATTACTACGTCAATCAAGCACCAGTCGATATCAATTGGCTATACATAGTGCTACTCAATCTCATGACAATTGCAATCTGCATGCTTGTTTTGTTAGTGCCTTCCTATATAATTACCAAGATTTCTCCAGTCAAAGCCATCCGCTACGATTAATTTTTTCCTTTCTGTGCGTGCCCGCATCTTCCGCTTCGCTCCAGTACGGTCGGGCTATCCGCTACAATCTTTTGTCTGGTTTTGTCTTCCTGAGCCTGTCGAAGGACAAAACCA
>JAYVHB010000110.1:0-3726 GCA_043771555.1 Flavobacterium sp.
TAATAGACGATATTTTGGAGACAAACTATCGGATAGACTTATGATTGCTGCATTAGAAACAACTTGGTATTAGTTACGGATAGTCATATAAATTAATTAAAAACTATTTTCTTAAAATAACTCTTTGAACGGCTTCAACAATTGCTTGGTTGTTCAATTTATATTTTTCCATTAATTTTTCGGGTGTTCCACTTTCTCCAAAACTATCGTTAACTGCAACAAATTCTTGTGGAGCTGGATTGTTTAATGATAAAACTCGAGCAACACTTTCTCCTAATCCGCCAAGAATGTTGTGTTCTTCTGCAGTAACAATACATTTTGTTTTTGCCAATGATTTTAAGATTGCGGCTTCATCTAATGGTTTTATGGTATGAATATTAATTACTTCTGCAGAAATACCTTTAGCTTCAAGTGCTTCTGCCGCAACTAGTGCTTCCCAGACTAAATGTCCAGTAGCAATAATTGTAACATCTTTTCCTTCTTGTAATAATATGGCTTTTCCAATTTCGAATTTTTCATCAGCTGACATAAAATTAGGAACAACTGGGCGACCAAATCTTAAATAAACAGGGCCATGATGATCTGCAATTGCTAACGTTGCTGCTTTAGTTTGATTGTAATCACAAGTATTAATTACTGTCATTCCTGGCAACATCTTCATCAATCCAATATCTTCTAATATTTGATGGGTTGCACCATCTTCTCCTAAAGTCAAACCTGCATGCGATGCACAAATTTTTACATTTTTATCAGAATAAGCCACACTTTGTCGAATTTGATCATAAACACGACCTGTAGAAAAGTTTGCAAAAGTGCCAGTAAACGGAATTTTACCTCCAATTGTTAAACCAGCAGCAATACCAATCATATTGGCTTCTGCAATTCCGATTTGAAAGAATCTCTCTGGATGGTTTTTCTTGAAATCATCAAATTTCAATGAACCAATTAAATCTGCACATAGTGCAACAACATTTTCGTTTTTTTGTCCCAATTCTGTCATTCCTGCACCAAAACCTGAACGAGTGTCTTTGCTGCCTGTATTTGTATATTTTTTCATTTTAATTTTTATAAAAGTCTTGATACTTTACTACTTTTTGTCTTTACTAATAATCTCCTAAAGTTTCAGCATTTTGACTCAAAGCATTTTCTAATTGAGCATCATTTGGTGCTTTTCCGTGCCAAGCATGAGAATACATCATGTAATCTACTCCGTTACCCATTTCTGTATGCAATAAAACACAAACTGGTTTTCCGTTTCCTGTTCTAGCTTTTGCATCTGCCATTCCAGATAAAATTGCATCAATATCGTTACCGTCTTTAATATCAATTACATCCCAATCGAAAGCTTCGAATTTAGCTCTAATGCTTCCCATATTCAAAACCTCATCAGTTGTTCCATCAATTTGTTTGCCATTCAAATCGATGGTAGCAATAAGATTATCTACTTTTTTTGCAGATGCATACATTATAGCTTCCCAATTTTGGCCTTCTTGCAATTCGCCATCTCCGTGAAGCGTGTAAACTAAATTTGAATCGTTATTCAATTTTTTTGCTTGTGCTGCACCAATTGCAACAGATAACCCTTGTCCTAACGAACCAGAAGCAATTCTTACACCAGGCAAATGATCGTGTGTTGTCGGATGACCCTGCAAACGAGTATTTATTTTACGAAAAGTCGCTAACTCCGAAACAGGAAAATAACCACTTCTTGCCAAAACGCTATAAAAAACAGGAGAAATATGACCATTTGATAAAAAGAATAAATCTTCGTTCAAGCCGTCCATTTCGAAACCAATTTTTCTTTCCATAAGGTTTTGATAAAGAACGACCAAAAATTCGGCGCAACCTAAAGAACCGCCTGGATGACCCGAATTAACTGCATGAACCATTCTTAAAATGTCTCTGCGAACTTGTTGTGTAAAAATTTGTAGTTGTTGTGTGTTGGGTTTCATTTTTTATTTTAAAATTAGACTCTGCAAATATATGTTTTTTAGGTTTTAGATAATAATATAAAAAATATAGAATTATCAAAAGTTATTAACCTGAATAATTCAAATGAGATAAATTTTTATTCTAAAAAAACCTATGTAATATGTTTAAAATTTTAGTTTTTTGAAAATTACTAATAACATTATAGGTTAAAAAAATTGAAATTCTTATATTTGCATTCCAAAATATTAAAAATGATTAAGATTACTTTACCCGATGGGTCGATTAAAGAGTTTGAAAGTGGCGTGAACGCAATGGATGTTGCCAAAAGCATTAGCGAAGGATTGGCTAGAAATGTGATTTCGGCTAGTTTCAATGGTACAACTATCGAAACTTCAACCGAATTGACAACGGACGGTTTACTCATATTATATACTTGGAACGACAAAGACGGTAAAAAAGCATTTTGGCACTCGACTTCGCACGTTATGGCTCAAGTTTTAGAAGAAATGTATCCTGATTTGAAGTTAACACTTGGGCCAGCAATTGACAACGGTTTTTATTATGATGTTGATTTTGGCGAAAATAAAATTGTAGAAGCTGACTTCAAGAAAATTGAAGATAGAATTCTAGAAATTTCTCGAGAAAAATACGAATTCAAATTGCGTCCAGTTTCGAAAGCCGATGCTTTGGAACTATATAAAGATAATGAATTTAAAACAGAATTAATCACGAATCTTGAAGACGGAACGATTACTTTTTGCGATCACGCGACTTTTACCGATTTGTGTCGTGGTGGTCATATTCCGAACACTGGAATTATAAAAGCAGTAAAAATAATGAGTATTGCTGGTGCCTACTGGCGTGGAAATGAAAAAAACAAACAGTTGACTCGTGTTTATGGAACATCATTTCCAAAGCAAAAGGATTTAACCGAATATTTAGAATTGCTTGAAGAAGCCAAACGTCGGGATCATAGAAAACTTGGAAAAGAATTGGATTTATTCGCTTTTTCGCAAAAAGTAGGAGCAGGGTTGCCATTATGGTTGCCAAAAGGTGCCGCTTTGCGAGATAGATTGGAGCAATTTTTGAAAAAAGCTCAGAAAAAAGCAGGTTATGAGCAAGTAGTTACGCCACACATTGGTCAAAAAGAATTGTATGTGACTTCGGGACATTATGCAAAATATGGTGCTGATAGTTTTCAGCCAATAAACACACCTGCAGAAGGCGAAGAATTTTTGTTGAAACCAATGAATTGTCCACATCATTGCGAAATTTATAACACAAAACCTTGGTCATATAAAGATTTGCCAAAGCGTTACGCTGAATTTGGTACAGTATATAGGTATGAGCAAAGTGGCGAATTGCATGGTTTGACTCGTGTTCGTGGGTTTACGCAAGACGACGCTCATATTTTTTGTACACCAGACCAATTGGATCAAGAATTTAAGAATGTTATTGATTTGGTATTGTATGTTTTTGGATCTTTAGGATTCGAGAATTTTACGGCTCAAATTTCTTTGAGAGATCAAGTTGATAGAGAAAAATATATTGGTAGCGACGAAAATTGGGAAAAAGCCGAAAATGCAATCATCAATGCTGCAGCAGATAAGGGATTGAAAACTGTTGTTGCTTATGGCGAAGCGGCTTTTTATGGTCCAAAATTGGACTTTATGGTCAAAGATGCTTTGGGCAGACAATGGCAATTGGGTACAATTCAGGTAGATTATAACTTGCCGGAACGTTTTGAATTGACTTACAAAGGCTCTGATAATGAGCTACATACGCCAGTAATGA
>JAYVHB010000111.1:0-45368 GCA_043771555.1 Flavobacterium sp.
TAGGTACTATCTTAAGTTCCTATTTTTTATTGTTAATTTTTATATATTTGTTCTTAGCAGAGGGAATGCATACTGTGATATTTCGCTGAATGTATATCTTGTTTAGCCTCAACTTGTTTGGGGCTAATTTTTTGTTTATTTTCTGTTGATGCGGCTTTTGCAAAGCCGAACAGAGAAGAATGCTCCTGCTCCTTTTCTTGAATATTATATTGATATTGACAATCATACGCTTGATTTTTATTCCATAAATGATAAATCATGACCAATAATTTCTTTTGAACGGCAACGTAACTTTTCATTTTTATTCCATGTTTTGCATAGGTTCTGTCCCATAAATCCTTGAATGGTTTTACTTGGCATTGTATGACTACTAATGAGGGCATATGCATTGCACGTCGTATTCTTGAATTGCCTCTTTTAGATATTTTTGTTTTTCCAACTCGTGTTCCAGATTGCGCCTCAATTACATCGTAACCTGCATAGGACACCAATTGTTTGTAATTGTTAAATAACTCAAAACCATTAGTTTCTGCCAAAACTGTTGCGGTTGTTAAAACGCCCAATCCTTTCATTAACAAAATATTTTCGACCTTCTTTGCTATACTTTGATCTGTTTTTATGTGGCTTTTTATTGCTTTATTTAATTCTTTTATCTGTGTTTCAAACAAAGTGATGGTTTGTTGGAGTTGCTGATTTACTTCTTCGGATTGATGCATCGCAAATCCTAAAGCATCTAATTGATTTTTTAATACTGTTTTTAACTCGGTTACATTCTGATGTTGCCTTGTTAATAATCGCAATTGATAAAAAAAAGTTCCCATTGGTTGCCAAAAATCCAAGCATTGTTCTGCTCCCATTTGAGCTAATCCTTTTGCATCAATTGTATCGTTTTTTGATTTTAATCCAAGGGCTTCCAAATATTTCTTAGCCTTATTTGGTAAAATTATCGATACATCTAAACCTTTTTCAAACAAATAATAAGCACAGTTTTCATGATAAATTCCGGTGGCTTCCATACAAACCACAACAGGAATTTCTTCTTTTTTATGCTTACCAATCCACATTTGCAAGCTCTCAAATCCTTTTTTTGTGTTTGCTATAATACAACTGGATTTTACCACTACTTTTTGTTTTTCATCAATGATACTCAAACAAGCATTGATTTTTTTACTCGAAACATCTAATCCAACAGAATACTTTAAATTCATAACGCTTTGATTTGTTGCGATAAACAAAAAATTACAAGGGTCTTCGCTCATTTTTTATACAGCATCTAAATTTATAAAATAGTGCTTAAGTACTATTGAGACTTAAATGTAATTAAACCAAGTTGATTACCCTAGTGTAAACAATATCAACAATGTCGTATTTCGCCCCGATACAATTTGGCAACTTGGTTTTGCTTATCAATTTATACTATTTCAAAGATACGTAAATCATATATTTTTAATCATTGTAAAGATATGAGCCCTGATGGAAGTGGAAATCCTTTGCTTGGCGATTTTTAGCCAAGTAAAGATTGAAACGTACAGCAGGAAATAGCTCCAAAAAAAAAGAAAATTTTGTAACAATTTGCGTACTTTTGAGTCAAACTTTGTGATGCTAAAATTATTTAAAGAAAATATAAAAATTGCGCTGGGTTCTATACGAACGCAGTTGCTACGGACGATTTTGACGGTGCTTATCATTGCTATTGGAATATGGGCTTTGGTAAGTATTTTAACGGTTGTTGCGGCACTGGAAAATACACTTTCGGGAAATTTTGCCTCGATGGGCTCGAACACGTTTGCGATTGAACAATATGATATGAAGTCGCGTATTGATGACGAGAAGAAGGAAAATCCTATCATTACTTATAACGAAGCGGTGAGTTTTAAGAACAAATTTGTGTTTCCGAGTTGTAATACTTCATTGGCATTTACCGCCACATCGGGCGCAGAAGTAAAGTATGATAATGAGAAAACAGATCCTGAAGTTTCGGTGTTGGGTGTTGATGATTTTTATATTACCAACTCGGGTTTGGAACTAACGTCTGGAAGAAATTTTACGCCATTTGATATTCAAAATAATGCGCCAGTGTGTGTTGTTGGTGCCGATTTCGAAAAAGGATTGTTTAAAAACATTAACGGAATTGATAAAATAATCTCTATTCGCGGCTCGAAATTTAAAGTGATTGGCATCTTGAAAGGAAAAGGTTCTACGTTTGGACGAAGTGAAGATTTGCGGGTTATGATTCCGATTCAAGTAGCGAGATCCATGTTTTCTGCATCCGATATCAATTATACGGTGAGTGTTTTGGTAGCTAAGAAAGAACTTTTGGATCAAGCATCGGAAAATGCTTTGCTGCTTATGCGCCAAGTTCGGAAATTGAATCCTGTGGAAGACAGTAATTTTGGGATTTCGAGAAGCGATGATTTGATTAATAAAATATTGAGTATCACGCAATATCTCGGAATTTCGGCATGGGTTATTGGTATTATTACCATTTTCGGCTCGTCGATTGCACTTATGAATATTATGCTGGTTTCTGTAACTGAAAGAACACGGGAAATTGGCGTTCGCAAAGCATTGGGCGCGACCAAAAGTACTATTGCCTGGCAGTTTTTTATGGAAACTTTGGTTATTGGTCAATTGGGCGGTTTGCTCGGAATTATTCTTGGTATTTTGAGTGGTTTCGGTATTGCTTCGGCCATGGATTTTAAATTTGTGATTCCGTGGGGCGCGATCATAGCTGCTTTTATTACTACTTTTATTGTGGCAATTATTTCGGGATCTTTTCCTGCCTTGAAAGCGGCTAAGCTGGATCCTATTGAGGCGTTGCGGTATGAGTAAGCCCATCCAACCTTCCCAAAGGGAAGGCTATAGATTACAACAGATCATTCGGTCATTGCCGTAAATATCTTTTTTGAGTTCGATATTTTTGAAATTCATTTTTTGCAGTAAATCGTATGTTTCTTGTCCGAGATATTGATTGATTTCGAAATATAATGTTCCGTTTTTAGTTAAACTTTTAAGAGCTAATTCGGCAATTTTTCGATAAAAAAGTAAGGCATCATTGTCATCAACAAAAAGTGCCAAATGCGGTTCGTTGTCCAAAACATTTTTCTTGATTTCGTGTTTTTCGAGATTTCTAACGTATGGCGGATTGGAAACGATACTATCGAAATTTTGCTCTAAATCTTCAATTTTTAAAATATCTTTTTCGATAAATGTAACTTCAACTTTGTTTGTAATTGCATTTTTTTGAGCAATTTGCAATGCTTTTTTAGAAACATCAATAGCGAAAACTACTGAATTGGTTATATTTTTAGCTAACGAAATAGCGATGCAGCCTGAACCAGTGCCAATATCGAGGATTTTTAGATTTTTGGATTTTTGGATTTTTAGATTTTTAGAAATAATGAGTTCAACTAATTCCTCTGTTTCTGGACGCGGAATTAAGACATTCTCGTTTACTTCAAATTCTAATCCAAAAAAAGAAGTTGTACCTAGTATATATTGTATCGGAGTTTCGAGTTTTAGTTTTTCTTTTATGGTGTTCCAAACTTCGATTTCATTTTCTGAAAATTCCAAATCTATATTCAAAGCCAAGTCTAATCGTTTGATGATATGCTTGTTTTCTAAAATAATATAAAAAAAACTCTCCACTTCGGCTTCATCATAAAAAGGCAAAAGTTCTTGAATAAAAAAAGATTTATATTCTTTTATTTTCATAAGGATTGGTTATTTAGATCCAATAGCATCCAAACCGGGCAGCTCGTATGACCTGTGTTTCCTATAGGCGCATCCAAGTTTTTGAAGCCAAATTTACGATATAATTTTTGAGCTGCATCCATATAAGGCATGGTTTCAATGTAGCATTTTGAATAACCAAATTCTCTAGCTTTGGCGATAGAAAGTTCTAGCATTTGGGCAGCAAAACCTTTACCACGAGCTTCGGGCAGGAAATACATTTTCTGAAATTCGCAAATCGTAGCATCATCGTTATCTAAAGTTCCAATTCCAGCACCACCAACAATTTTACCTTCGTTTTCTAAAACAAAATAAATTGTTTTTGGCTGGCTGTACACTTGCGACAATTCAAAAAGAAACGGATCGGAATAGGCAGTTCCTATTTTTGGCGCACCCATTTCCAATAATACGGATTGAACTATATTGGCAATTTCAGGATTGTCCTTTTTTTGAATTTCTCTTATTATCATAGCACAAAAGTAGTATTTTTGTATGGTGAACACAAACGCAAAGTACCTAAATCGATGTCTCGAAATTGCCAAAAATGGTCGTGTTTTGGCGATGCCAAATCCTTCGGTTGGTGCTGTTATTGTGCACAATGATGTGATTATTGGCGAAGGTTTTACGTCTGCTTATGGTGGCAATCATGCTGAAGTTAATGCTATAAATTCGGTAAAAGACAAAACTTTGCTCGCTAAATCGACACTATATGTTAGTTTAGAACCGTGCTCGCATTTCGGGAAAACGCCGCCTTGCTCAGATTTGATTCTGAAATCTGGAATTCCGAATATCGTTATCGGATGCTTGGATAGTAACGAAAAAGTAGCAGGAAAAGGAATCAAAAAATTACTTGAAGCAGGCAGAAATGTCACCGTTGGTGTACTAGAAAACGAAAGTCGTCAATCAAACATTCGGTTTTTTACTTTTCACGAAAAAAAACGTCCTTATATTATACTAAAATGGGCAGAAAGCCAAGACGGATTTATTGCACCATTGGAAAAAAATGAACAAAAACCTGTTTGGATTTCCAACGAATTTTCACGACAATTAGTTCATAAATGGCGAAGTGAAGAGCAAGCCATTTTGGTTGGAACCCAAACCGTTATTGACGACAATCCGAAGTTGGATGTTCGAGATTGGTCTGGAAAAAATCCGATTTGCGTGGTTTTAGACCAAAATAATCGAATTCCGATAGAAAGTCATATCTTTGATAATCAAATAGAAACGATTGTGATTTCGAAAATCAGTAACAATTTTAATAGCAAAGAAAAAAATCTAAAATCTAAAACTGAATTTCATAACATTGATTTTGATGCAACTATAGCTTCGCAAATTGCTACTTTATTATTCGAAAAAAACATACAATCTGTTATTATTGAAGGCGGATTACAAACTTTGCAAACATTTATTGATGCCAATTTATGGGATGAAGCACGCGTTTTTAAAGCGCAATTATTATTAGAAAATGGAATAAAAGCACCTTTTTTAAATTCGAAAAGTGTTGCAAAACAAACTATTGCCGACGACAAACTTTTAATTTTCAAAAATTATGATTAGTACAATTATTTTTGACTTTGGAGATATCTTTATCGATCTTGATAAAGAAAAATGTTTTGACGAATTTCGAAAATTAGGTTTGACCGAGCTTCATGAGGATTTAAAAACGCAAAATTCGCTTTTTGAAATCGGAAAAATCACTGAATTGGAATTTATTCAAGGCTATCAAAAATATATTCCGCAGGCAAGTATCGAGCAAATTCGTGCAGCTTGGAATAGTTTGATTGGCGATTTTCCGTTGCATAGGTTGGAATTTTTGCAATTGTTATCCAAAAAATACCAGTTGTTTTTACTGTCAAATACAGATTCTATTCATATTTCGCATTTTGAGCATAAAGTTGGCGTTTCTTTTTACAGCGATTTTTATCAGTGTTTTGAAAAAATTTATTTCTCACACGAATTAAAAATGAGAAAACCCGATCCCGAAATTTTTAATTTTATCCTCAACAAACACGATTTATCGCCAAAACGAACTTTGTTTGTTGACGATCGCAAAGAAAATACCGATATGGCAAAGTCGTTGGGAATGCAAATTTGGAACTTACAAGTTGGTAAAGAAGATGTTATTGAGTTGAAATTTCCAACTTTTTAAATTCAACTTCAATTTCAAAAATCAACTTCAATTTAAATAAAATTAATGTAATAGATTTTCAAGTCTTTTATCTTAATTCTAAAGTCTTAATTCTGTAAAATTTTGCTCGATACCTTCAAAACTATATCCAATCCATCTGAAGAAATTCTGTTTAAAGAAAAAAACAGTAAGTTTTATGGTTATGCATTTCCTTTACTTTCTGATGATGAAGTAAAACCAATTATAGATTTATTACGAAAAAAACATCCCTATGCTGGGCATTTTTGTTATGCTTTTCAGATAGGAACCGATAAAATTCAGTTTCGAACTAATGATGATGGCGAACCAAACAATTCGGCTGGAAGTCCAATTTATGGTCAGATTTTATCTTTTGGCTTGACCAATATTTTGGTAATTGTTGTTCGAATTTTTGGCGGAACAAAATTAGGCGTTGGCGGACTAATTTCGGCTTATAAAACTGGAGCGCAAATGGCAATTGAAGGTTCAAATGTTGTTGAAAAAACCATCAATGTACATTATAGAGTATCGTTTGATTATAAGCACATGAATAAAGTCATGCGCGTGATTAAAGAACAAAATCTAGAAATTATTTCTCAAAAGTTGGAAAATTTTTGTGAAATCGAAATTGCAACTCGCAAAAAAAATGCTGAAAAAATAGTGCGCATTTTTGAAGGTTTGTTTGAAGTAACTTTACAATTAATGGATTAATTTTTTATCAATTTAATGGTTTGTTTATTACCGTCAAGCAAAATAATTTCTAGCAAATAAACTCCTGATTTTAAATTTTCAGAATTAGCATCTAAAACTAATTTTGAATTGGTTGTTACAATAACTTTTCCGAGTAAATCAGTAATTTTATAAGTTGCTATTGGTGCATTTGAAACAACTTCAAAGTGATCTTGAAATGGATTTGGATATACAGCGTTTATTTGTTTTTCAAAATTTGAAGTTTCTAAAAAAGCACCCGTGGCAGTTGGTCCAGCAGAAAAATTATCGCACGTTGAGTCCGAACTTGAGTTGAATGTTTCTAATAAAATTGTATAATTTTGTTGGTTGTTTGCTAATAGTATAGGAATATTTGTTTCTATTTGATACACTGGTAAAGTGATGTTAAACCAATAACAAACTGATAAAAATATCTCATTATCGATAACCTCATACGAGTGACTTAAATAACCAGCACCATTAAACGTTGTTACTTTAAGATTAATATTTAAACCATTATTTGTTGGAGTTGCCACCATCGAATTGAACTGCAAACTTTGTCCAAACGAAAATAAAGAAAAAAGCAAAAAAGTTACTGTAGTTTTCATATTTAAGGATTTTTACATGCAATCAAATATACAATAAAATTACTTTAAAACTTTTCTAAAAGTGCAATAATATAGTTTGGTGGAGCGATTGGTCGACCCGTTTTCATGTCTACAAAAACCAAAATAGAGTTGCCAATTGTTAACAACTCTTGCTGCTCACCATAAATTTCGTAATCAAATTCTATCTTAACTGTAGATAATTTCTTAAAAATAGTTTTAACAAGAAGTTTATCATCATATCGAGCCGGCTTTTTATAATTCATAGTCAAAGAAACAACTGGAAGCATAATGCCATTTTCTTCCATCCACTTGTACGAAACACCAATGTTTCTTAGCCATTCCACACGACCCATTTCAAAATATTGCGCATAATTGCCATGATATACAACGCCCATTTGGTCGGTTTCAGCATAACGAACTCGGACTTCTATTTGATGTACTTTCATAATATATTCATAAATTTTAAGATTTGTTTATTCAATTAATTTTAATCATACGACAAAAAAAATTAAAAACTTTCCTATTTTTATTTTTTTTTAAGGAAATTTGTTCACATATTTGCTATCCCAAAAAATGTGTAAGAAAACATACTTTTTTCTTCACGAAAGATAACCTTTTTATATAAGTATAATTTAATAATTTATGAGCAAAACTGCTGAATCAGTATGGGAAAATTGTCTGTCTTTTATTAAGGACAATATTCAAGATCAAGCTTACAAAACTTGGTTCGAACCGATTAAGTCTGTTGAGTTAACTGATAATGCTTTATACATTCAAGTTCCTAGCAAATTTTTTTATGAATGGCTAGAGGAGCATTATGTAAAATTATTAAAAGTAGCACTTACAAAAGAACTTGGAAAAAACGCAAAGTTACTCTATAAAATTAAAATGGAGAACACTTATGGCAACAAACAACCTTTTACAGAACAATTGCCGAGCAATAATAGAAGCTCTGTAAAGACGCAAGAAGTCGATGCACCTTTCAAAAATTTAAGTTCCGAACTTAAAAATCCTTTTGTAATACCTGGAATTAGAAACCTAAAGATAGAATCGCAACTTAATGCTAATTACAGTTTCGATAACTTCCTAGAAGGCGATTCCAACCGATTAGCACGTTCGGCAGGTATGGCCGTTGCCAATAAACCCGGCGGAACGTCTTTCAATCCATTACTGATTTTTGGTGGCGTAGGATTAGGAAAAACACACTTAGCACACGCTATTGGTGTAGAAATTAAAGATAAATATCCAGAAAAAACGGTGTTATACATTTCTGCCGAAATTTTCACACAACAATATATAGATTCTGTTAAGAAAAATAATCGAAACGATTTTATACATTTTTATCAATTAATCGATGTATTAATTATTGATGATGTACAATTTTTATCGGGAAAAACAGGAACACAGGATGTATTTTTCCATATTTTTAACTACTTGCACCAAAACGGAAAACAAGTAATTCTTACGTCAGATAAAGCACCTGTAGACATGCAAGATATCGAGCAACGCTTGTTATCTCGTTTCAAATGGGGACTTTCTGCCGAGTTGCACCAACCCGATTATGAAACTCGAGTTTCTATCCTTAATAATATCTTGTATCGAGACGGCGTTGATATGCCAAGCGAAATAGTAGAATATGTGGCTAGAAACATCAAATCCAACGTTCGTGAACTAGAAGGTGCAATAATATCATTAATTGCGCAATCGTCTTTCAACAAAAAAGAAGTGACACTTGATCTGGCAAAACAAATTGTAGAAAAATTTGTAAAAAATGTCAAAAGCGAAATATCTATAGATTATATTCAAAAAGTAGTTTCCGATTATTTCCAACTGGATTTAGATATTTTACAATCCAAAACCAGAAAACGTCATGTAGTTCAAGCCAGACAATTGGCCATGTTTTTTGCTAAGAAATTTACCAAAGCTTCGTTAGCAAATATAGGTTCTCAAATTGGCGATCGTGACCACGCAACTGTGCTTCATGCCTGTAAAACAGTGGATAATTTGGTTTCTACAGACAAGCAATTCAAAAAGTTTGTAGAAGATATTCACAAAAAATTATCGTTATAAACTATAGCGTAATGTCAGTCCGAATTTTAATGGTTTGTTTAGGAAACATTTGTCGATCTCCGTTGGCAGAAGGTATTTTGGAATCAAAACTTCCAAAAGAAAAATTTACAGTAGATTCATGTGGCACAGGAAACTGGCATGTTGGTAAAAAACCAGATGACCGCTCCATTGCCGTTGCCAAAAAAAACGACTTGGATATTTCCAGTCAAAAGTGTCGACAATTTCAACTCTCAGATTTTGACACCTTCGACTATATTTATGTCATGGATGCTAGTAATTATGATGATATAATTGCCCTAGCTCAAAACGAAACCCAAAAAAATAAAGTCGATTTTATCCTCAACGAACTTTTCGAAAATGAAAATGTCGACGTTCCAGATCCGTATTATGGACTCCAAAACGGTTTTGATAACGTTTATGAAATGCTAGACCAAGCCAGCACTTTACTTGCAAATAAATTGATTGAACGGCATTTGTAGCAATTTCCAGCACTACATTACAAGATATCTTGTTGGCTCCTTTTTTTGTTATAAGTAAAAAGAGCTTCCGTTGGTCGCTTTTTTACTTCTGCAAAAAACAGTCGCCAGCTTCAATATGCTTTTCATTACGATCTGGGCTAGGCATACCAACAAGATTAAAAATTATAGTATCTTTGTATAATCCAAAAAAGTAATATGACGCCACTCGGAAAACTATATCTTATACCAGCAACCATGGGCGATTGTGACCCTATGGATGTCTTGCCGCAAACCATAAAACGTTGCATCGACTTGATTGAAGATTATATTGTCGAAAATGAAAAAACAGCTCGCAAATGCATCAAAAGCACCAATCCAGAAAAAGTACAAGCGACATTACGATTAAGTTCGTTGAACAAACACACCGAATCATCAGAATATAACAAAATGATTCAGCCTTGCTTACAAGGAAAAAATATAGGATTAATGAGCGAAGCTGGCTGTCCAGCGATTGCCGATCCTGGCGCAGCCATCGTAAAACTAGCGCACGAAAAAGGAATTCAAGTCGTGCCATTAGTTGGTCCATCTTCCATCCTACTGGCTATGATGGCATCGGGCATGAACGGTCAAGGGTTTACCTTCAACGGCTATTTGCCTATAGAAAAATCGGAGAAGAAAACAGCACTTAAAAATTTGGAACAACTATCGCAGTCCAAAAACCAGTCGCAAATTTTTATAGAAACTCCCTATCGCAATAACAAGCTTCTTGAAGATATTTTGCAAAGTCTTCAGCCAAACACGCATCTTTGTGTAGCTTGTGACATTACTTTACCAACGGAATATATAAAAACCTTACGAGTTCAAGATTGGAAAAAAACGAATGTTGATTTGCATAATCGACCAACGATATTTATTATTCATAAGTTTTAGAAATACTGAAATTTATATTTTCAAAATCAATTTCAAAATTATATATAGAACAACAAACAAATTGATAATCGTTTAAAAAACGTTTACTTATTTTTGATTAGTTTTTTGGCTAGTAGCACCAATTTTTCTTGATTGTCTTCTACATAGGTCAATCCAGCTTGTATGAGATTTTGAATATTTTTCTTACTTGTATCGTCCATTTCGGGAGACGCATCTTTAAGGGCAGGCATCAAGCGATGGTAGTTTTGGTAATTGGTTGGCCCGAGGGTTTCGTACATTTTTTGCAAATGATAATCTACGGTTTCGACGTTGGGTGTTAATTGTTCTTTTTTCATTAAATCCAGTTTGCATCTATTTTATTCTCTCGAACACATACTTTGGAATTTTCTTTAAGTCTTTCTTTTGCTCTTTCATAAGTTTAATGTATTTTTTGTAATTTTCAATGGCTTTTTCAGAATTACCTAAATTAAAATAGCTATCGGCTAAATTTAAAATGGCGACAACTCTCGTTGGATATTTTATTAAAATTTTATTTAATATAAATAATGAAATTGAATTATTTTGAGTGTAAAATGCTAAATCATTAAAATTTACTATACTATTTGAGTTTACTTCAAAATTAAAAAGATATTCAATTATTTTATAAGTATTTATTTTATTATTTTTACATTGATTGATTAAATTATTTATTTCATTCTTTTTCGGCTTTTTTACCTTATACTTAATAAGTTTTTCGTCAATAGTTTCAAAATCATTCTCATAATATGAAAATTCTATATTTGGTATTTCAACCCCGTAATTAATATTGTTAGAAATATTAATTGATTTTGTGTGAATCCAATTTTTTAGGTTTTTATCAAAATTATAAAACTCAATTACCTCATTTCTGCTCATACCGTTTCCAGAAGTAATAAACATTATACAACCTTTTTCAGTAACATTAATATCTGTTTCTAATGCTTCATCAAATGTATAATTAAACTTTAATTTTACTTTTGATGTTGATATTTTTCCTGAAATTATATCTTTATCTTTTGAATAATATATTGTATCAAGTGAATTGTCATCATCTAAATACCCCGTAATTATTTCATCTTTATTTAATTGACTATATGAATTTAGTGTTGGTGCGTTAACTTTATAATTTTGTTTGTTACGCATTGATTTTATTAGGTTTATTGACGTTCTTTGATTTTTTGATTTGATTTGAAAGTTTGTGATTTTACATTTTTAAAATGTGAAATTATGAATTCAGGTAAATATGTTTTTGCTCAATTATTACATTTCGTTAATAAGTACGAGTTTGACAAGATCGTAAAAAAGTACAATGGCAATCATAGAGTTCGAGAATTTAATTGTTGGAATCAATTTATTCAGTTGCTTTTTGGACAGTTTAATAATTTAAACTCTTTGCGAGATATTTGCTTATGTCTAAAGGCACATCAGAATAAATTGTATCATCTTGGTATTAATAATTTTGTAAGCCATACTACATTATCACGAGCGAACGAAAACCGTGATTGCCAAATTTTCGCTGACTTTGGTTATTATCTAATCGATTTAGTTCGCCCTTTGTATCAAGACAATGATGTCGCTAATTTATCCATTAAAAACGAATTGTTCGCGTTAGATTCAACAACGATCTCTTGTAGTATCAATCTTCTAACTTGGGCAGAGGGTAAATATAGTAGGGGAGCGATAAAAGTGCATGCATTACTTGATTTACGAGGTAATATTCCAGCTTACATCCTTGTAACTGACGGCAAATGCCACGATAGCAACATCCTTGATTACATTGTTCCTGTTCCAAATGCCATTTATATAATGGATAAAGCTTATATTGACTTTGTTGCATTATATCGTATTCATATTCTTGGTTCCTATTTTGTTACCAGAGCTAAATCAAGTTTGAAATACGATATTATTGAACAGAATTTTAATATTGATGAACAAACAGGATTACGATCTGACAAAATAATTGAATTAACTGTTACAAAATCAAAAATGTTATATCCTGATAAACTACGATTGGTTGAGTTTTACGATTCAGACAAAAACAATTACCTAGTTTTTCTAACAAACAATTTTGAAATTACAGCCCTCGAAGTTTGCTATATCTACAAAAACAGGTGGCAAATAGAAACGTTTTTTAAATGGATAAAACAAAATTTAGTTATAAAAAAACTATGGGGGCATTCAGAAAACGCAGTCAAGATAAATATTTGGATAGCAATTTCAGCCTATTTAATAGTTGCGTACATTAAAAAATCTGTAAAAAGTGACTTGTCAATATATCAAATTTTACAAGTTATAAAAATATCTACTTTTGATAAAACACCATTAAGTGAATTATTAAAAGACTTTCAAAAAAATCAAAATGTCAATGAACAGCAATATAATATTTTTGATTAAATAAATTAATAATTTAACGCACCAGCACTATAGTTGGAATTACAATTATTAGTTGTAGCAAATCTGATCCAGAAACGGCAGTACCTTTACCTACGGGTACATCGCCTGCCCCTTGCGTTGCTACTAACACGCCGTTTCAGCAATTATACAATCCGTTAATAAATGCTACACATCCTGAATATTTTTCGCAACTAAATTACATTACCCACGAATACACTTTTCAGATGACAGTAGCAGGAACTATCTGTAGCTTTGGTTACCAAAGTCAAGCCAATTTAGCATCAGATAATTATACCATAGAACTTTTTGATACAGTTACCAATACTGTTGTAGGAACAGTTACCAGTACTTTTTCTGCCACCGCAACTAGTTATGTTTCGGTTACGCCTATTGCTATTGTTGCCAACAGGTCTTACAAATTACGACGAATTAGCCCTGCCACAGTAGCCGCTGCGAATGGTTTGGGTAGAATTGTGAGTAATGGTGTTGCCAATACTTTTTTTCCGGCAACTTTAGGCAATATGAAAATTATAACAGGTTATTTTTATAGTAATAGCGTGAGTTTAGGTCCTAATGTTGCTATCCCGTATATCGATTTTGCATTTACACCAATTTAATAAAACTAAAAATAAAAAAAAAGTATAAAATACTGAAAGTATTTATTGGAATTACAGTAATTGGTTGCAGTTCTCACGATCCCGACCCAACTGTTGTTTTACCGCCAATCGCAACGCCATGCACAAACCTAAAACAAATGGTAGGTATAAAAATGACAAATGCAGGTGCTAATATTGAATATAATACATTTACATTTCCCGGAACTACTGTGGCTCCAATTGGTAATATTCCGGTTTCGCCAAATCGATTATTTACTTATGGAGGTGCATATAACCCAAGTACGCAAGAATATGCACTAGTAAGTAACAAGGCTACAACAGGAAATGCCGAATTAACAAAAATTAATGCAGCAGGTATTTAAACTGTTACAATATTAACAGGATATTTCGCAGAACCTGTATATTTAAACAACGACCTTTATTTTGGAAATATAGAAACTATGGGTAGTATAACTACCTTTAAAGTATTAGATAAAAATTTAATGGTTTTAAAATCGTTAGTTGTCAACGCAAATAAAGTATTTACAACCTCCGCCACCGATAATTCTCGATATATTTATTATTTAAGCGAGCCATTTTTAATTACTTACGACAAGTTAAACAATACTTTAGTTTCTTCCGATTTGGGTACAGGAACCAACAATTTAATTGGATTAGAGTACATAAATGCTACGACACTTTTAGCACAAAAACTTTCTGGAGGCAGTCCGACATCAGAAATAATTTCTTTAAACATGATAAACCCAACAACTGTAACAGTCTCTTAAGTATATAATTTCGGTTTATTTATTCATACTGAATCCTACAGCACTACTTATAACGCTTGTAACAACAAATATTACATATCAGAATCTTTTACCGGAACAGGACTTGTAGAAATAGATTTAAACACAAACACAAAAACAGTCTCTACTTTGGGTGCAAATAAAATTATAGGATTAGCATTAAAAAATTAAGAATTAGGGTAACAAAATCAAAAATCAATTGATCTATTAAAAATTAACCCATTTAAAAACAAAAATTATGAAATCAACAATTCACGACCCGAGCTTTTGCGAACACGCGAAGCAATACCAAAAAAACAGTTTTAAAATTATAAGTAAAAATTATTTACAAAAAATTGCTGCGTTAGTCTTATTAGGAAGTATGATTTTGAGTTGTTCCCCTGATCCAGACCCTGCAATACAATTGCCAGCTGCTGTATTATTTTCCAATACAAACACAAATTTCCAACAACTTACAGCACAATTACAAACTAATGCTGGAGGTTCTTTTTTAACGTCATATATAGATGTCGAATTACATTCTTACACCTTCGAAATGGCAACCGCTGGCAAAATTTATAGTTTTGGTTACCAAAGTCAGCCTGCTGTTTCTGGAAAAACCTATTTAATTGAGTTAGTAGACAATAGCACTGGCAGTACTATTTATAGTCAAAGTTCTGTTTTCACTTCTAACGCGATAAGTTATATAACAATTCCAACTCCAATAAATATTGTAGCAAATCGATCTTATACTTTAAAAAGAACTTTCAGATACACAGACGCAACATTAGGTTCAGGACCGACTTTTATTGCACCCTATTTATATAATTTTGGTGACATAATTGGTTCAGGATTAAGAAAGCCTTCGGGTACTATAACGTTTCCTATAAATGTAGGTGACATGAAAATAACGGGAACATATTGTAACCAACGTTATGCGCCAGCACTTACATCGGCTAGTATTCCACTTCTAGACACATTTATTCCTTTTATAGACTTTGCCTTTACACCGTAATAAATTTGTAATAGTTTGTTTTTATGTAAAAAGCGGCAATTTATTTATCACTTTTTTTAAATCTAAAAATTTCTACTATTTTTTAAGGTTATCAAATTATAAAAAACATTTAAAAAACAATTATATCGTTTTAAATAATTATTTTTGCATTTCAAAATTTTCAATACACATGAGAACCATACAATTTAGAGAAGCCATTTGCGAAGCCATGAGCGAAGAAATGCGTCGAGACGAGACGATATACCTTATGGGCGAGGAGGTTGCCGAATACAACGGAGCCTATAAAGCTTCCAAAGGAATGTTAGACGAGTTTGGACCAAAACGTGTTATAGACACCCCAATTGCAGAGCTTGGTTTTGCTGGTATTGCAGTAGGAAGCGCTATGAACGGTTGCCGACCAATTGTAGAGTACATGACTTTCAATTTCTCTTTAGTTGGTATTGATCAGATTATTAATAACGCAGCCAAAATGCGTCAAATGTCGGCAGGACAATTCCCAATGCCAATGGTTTTTCGTGGGCCAACAGCATCAGCGGGACAATTGGGTGCCACACACTCACAAGCTTTCGAAAATTGGTTTGCCAATACGCCTGGACTTAAAGTAGTAGTGCCAAGTAATGTTTACGATGCCAAAGGTTTGCTAAAAGCCGCTATTCGCGATAATGATCCTGTAATTTTCATGGAAAGCGAGCAAATGTATGGTGACAAAGGCGAAGTGCCCGAAGGCGATTACACTATTCCGCTTGGAGTAGCAGATATAAAAAGAGAAGGAACTGATGTAACTATAGTTTCTTTTGGGAAAATTATCAAAGAAGCCTATTCTGCCGCAGATGAACTGGCCAAAGAAGGCATTTCGTGCGAAATTATCGACTTGCGTACTGTGCGCCCAATGGATTATGAGGCTATTCTGAAATCTGTAAAAAAAACAAACAGATTGGTCGTTCTTGAAGAAGCGTGGCCATTTGCTTCAGTAGCTTCAGAAATTACTTATATCGTGCAAGAACGTGCTTTCGACTTCCTTGACGCACCCATACAACGTATTACTACCGCAGATACTCCAGCACCTTATTCTCCAACTTTGCTTAAAGAATGGTTGCCAAATGCTGACGATGTAGTTAAAGCCGTTAGAAAAGTAATGTATAAAAAATAGATTTTCTAATAATGTGTTACAGAAAGCCTGTTTAGTTTTTAGAAAACTTTCAGGCTTTCTTGATTTAAAAGTTATATTTGAAAGCCAAAATAAAATTTATGAATATCAGAATACTAGTTGGAGTTTTATTATTTTTGGGAGTAATAGGCACAAATTTTGCCCAAACAAAGGTTAGTGGCACCGTATATGATGATACCAATCAAACGCTACCTTTTGCCAACATCTATTTTAAAGGCAATAAAACTGGTGTCGAGTCAGACGAAAACGGTAAATTTATAATCGAATCAAAACAAGATTTTACAGCAATTATAATAAGGTATACTGGTTTCGAAGAAAAAGAAGTAGTACTAACAACTTCAATTACCTCAAATTTGAAAGTAAAAATGGTTAATGAGCAGCAGCTTAAAGAAGTTGTTGTTATAGGCAAACCAAAAAAACATTTATCCAAAAAAGAAAATCCTGCCTATAAAATTCTTCAAGGCATTTGGAAAAACAAACGCAAAAACGGATTATTACTAGCCAAAAGATTTCAGTATACTCGTTACACAACCATTTCTCAAGGTTTGAGTAATCTTGACAGTGCTTTTTTGAAAAAAGTATTGACAAAAGATTACGACAGTGTGGTTAAAATTGCACAACAAGACAAAAAACAGAAAAGTTTTATAATTCCAGTTTATCTCAAAGAAACCAACGAGAAAGTTTATGGCGATAATACCATCAAGAAAGAGCGAGTAGTAGTAGAAGGCGAACGTAGCACTGGCGTAGTGCAAACCGGATTTGTATTGGATAGGATAAGCACGATGATGAAGACCGTAAATATCTATGATGATGATATTGAAATACTCAACAAATCATTTGTAAGTCCAATATCCAGTCGAGGTTATGGGCAATATGAATATGTGTTGCGAGACAGTATTATTGAAGGAACTAGTAAAGTTTATGAAATTGCCTATTTCCCTAGAAATTCTCAAGATTTATTGTTTCAAGGAAATTTTAAAGTCGATGCCAAAACATTTGCTATAACCGATATTTTCTTAAAGAACAATAAAAACATGAACCTCAATTTTATTAGAAGTTTATCTATAGAAAAATCATTTACACAAGAAAACGATAGTATTTACTTGCCTTTGAGAGATTATTACGAAGGCGATTTTACCATATTAAGTAAAGACGAAGAAGAAAAAGGATTGTACATAAAAAAGAATATTTTATATGCCGATTATGATTTTGAAAAACCAAAAGACGCTACGTTTTATGATATTGAAACACTACAAACCAGAAGCGACCAGTTTGCAAAGAGTGATGAATATTGGCAAAATTTGAGTAATAGAGAAGCTGGGCTAAACAACACCCGAAAAATAATAACCGACTTAGGAAACAATAAACGAATCCGCAGGGTTTCTAATGCCATTACAATATTGTCTACAGGTTATTTTAATATTACAGATAAGCTGCAATTTGGACCTTTTTGGAACGCCATTTCTAACAATAATATTGAAGGAATTCGGCTTCGTGGTGGATTACGAACTTTTAAAACCCAAAATGATTTGTTTCGTGCCAAGACTTATATTGCATACGGAACGTTAGATAAAAAATTTAAGTTTGGTCTTGAAGCCAAATACCTTTTCAATCATGAACCCCGAATGACTATTGGAGCTTCTATTGTGCAAGATAACATTCAGTTAAGTGGTATTGGTTTACAAGAAAGTGAGCTAGCACCTGCAACATCTACAAATGTTTTGATTGCTCGTGGCGAAAATTTTTCACTGACGCGAATTCAAAAAAAGGTAATTAGTTATGATGTTACTTTTTCAAATGAGTTTAAAATGAATATTGAAGGAATTCATCGCGATATGAGTTCTTCTAACGACGATTTATTTTCTATTTCTTATCAATTACCAAATGAAATTGTAAAAAATGAAGTTACAGATTTCGGGACAAGCCTTACAATGATGTATACGCCCAAAAGAGAAGTTTTTGGTTTTGGGGTGGAGCAATCCTTTGGTATCAACTTGTTTCCTACTTTTTTAGCAAAATTCACAAGAGGAAACAAAGGCATTTTCGGTGGCGATTTTGATTATAACAAATTACAAGTTTCTATAAAAAAACCACTTCGAATAAGTAATTTCGGAATTTTACGAATGTATTTCGACGCAGCAAAAGTTTTTGATAGAGTTCCGTTAACATTGTTGACACCAGTAGTAGCCAATCAAGCCTATTCACTGCAATCCAATGCTTTTTCACTTGTAGACTTTTATGATTTTACTACCGATCAATATGTAGCAGCCCATTTTGACCACCATTTTAACGGCTATATTTTAAATAGAATTCCGCTTATCAAAAAATTAAAACTTCGTGAAGTTGCGTTTTACCGAGCTGTTTTGGGAGATATTTCAGAAAAAAATATAGAAATTAATAGATCCAGTATAAACTATAATGCACCAAACAAAAGAGTATATGCCGAGTACGGTTTTGGTTTTGAAAATATAGGTTTTGGTAATTTTAGACCTATACGAATTGATTTTGTTTGGCGAACCGATTATAATGATCTAAACGGAAAAGAACCACCTAAATTCGGTATTCGATTGGGTTTTTATCCTGAATTTTAAGATGCAAAAAGCTATTGATTTTCTCTCTAAAAAAGATAAAATTTTCCAAAACATCATTACACAATACGGAGTTCCCGAAATCCCGAAACGTAAACAAGGATTTGAAACTTTGGCATTATTAATTTTGGAGCAACAAGTTTCGATCGATTCTGCCAAAGCAACTTATAATAAACTAAAAAATCAAGTCGAAGATTTCGAACCTCAAAATTTGGCACTATTGCCTGACGAAGATTATCGTGCCTGTGGTGTAAGCCGACAAAAAACAAAATATATCAAATGCTTAGCGGAGGCTATTTTAGAAAAAACAATCGATATAGAAAGTTTGTCAAATAAAACTGCCGAAATTGTGCGTCAAGAACTCATCAAGATAAAAGGAATTGGCAACTGGACCATAGATGTTTATTTGATGTTTTCATTACAATCGCCAGACATATTGCCGCTCGGTGATATTGCAGTGGTTAATACCATAAAGGAACTACTAGGCATCCATGATAGATCCGAAATGGAACGTTACACCCAAAAATGGATGCCCTATCGAAGCATGGCAACTTTTCTGCTTTGGCATCATTATTTACAAAAGAGAAACCGAGTCGTAATTTACTAATGTTAAATAACTTAGAAAAATGTATTAAAAATTGTACAAGATTTTAATTATGATTAAATTTGAGAAAAATTTGTAATCATGAAAAAAAATATTTTATTTCTAGTTAGTATAATTTTTAGTTTCAATTTTGCAGTAATTGCTCAAGAAAAACATCTTGCTACATCTGTAAAGAGCGCGAAAAAAGTAACTATAGTTCCTAGTATTGCCTCTAGAACCAACCTTGAGTCAGCACCAAAAAGTATCGGAATTGCAAAAGATAAAAGGTCTGGTAAAAATGTTTCTGTTTATGGCAAAGGACTTCCTAACGGAAATGATGCGCTTGTAAAAAAAAACGAAACAGGTCAAAGAACAATAGCAAGCGCACCTAGTTTGGTCTTTGATGGTGCAATTTCAGACTCAACACCATCAGATCCAGACACGGCTGTTGGACCCAATCATTGTGTAGTAGTATACAATACAGGATTTAGAATTTTTGATAAATTAGGAAATCCACTTACACAAGCTTTAGCGACAAGTGCCATATTTCCTGATGATGGTTGTTGTGATCTTACCTGTATATATGACGCACAAGCCGATAGATTTGTCATGACTTTTCTTGGCGGTGGCGTTCAAGTTGCGGTAACTCAAACGCCCGATCCTGTTTCTGGAGGTTGGTTTGTTTATAATTTTCCTATGAATACAGATTATCAAAAATTATCTGTTTGGAGTGATGGTTATTATATGACTGCCAATAAGGATTCTGGAACTGCAGATACAAGTGAAGTAATTCATGCGCTAGAAAGATCAAAAATGTTGCTTGGAGATACCACGGCTCAAATTATCGGATTTCCGTTACCGGGAATTGCCACTAGCGGGTTCTTTTCGCCACAGGCATTTAACGTTACTAGTTCCAATTTTCCTGCTGCTGGTAATGTGCCAATAGTATACATGCAAGACGATTCATGGTCAGGTGTTACAGAAGATCACATAAAATTATGGAAAGTAAATGTTAATTGGAGCATTCCAACATCATCAACAATATCAAGTCCAGAAACGATTGTTACAACACCATTTAACTCTGTTTTTGACAACGGTAGTTTTGTCAATTTACCGCAACCCAATGGCGGAACATTAGTAGATGCGCTGCAGGCCACAATTATGAATCAGGCGCAATTCAGAAAATTTGCAACTTATAATTCAGCCGTTTTTAATTTTGTGGTTGATGTAGATGGCTCCGAAACCAAACTTGCGGGTGTACGTTGGTATGAGATGCGACAGGCTGGAGACGGATTGCCATGGACTATTTATCAAGAAGGAACCTATACTTCTCCGGGAGGAAAACATGCTTGGCACGCAAGTATGGGAATAGACAGCCAAGGTAATATTGGAATGGGCTACACTGGAATGGGCGGCCCGTCAAATCAAATATTGAGTTCGTATTATACAGGTAGGTATGCTAGTGATCCTCTTGGAGTAATGACGGTTACCGAAAATTTAATTAAACAAGGTACCGGAAACATCCAAAGCACGCGATATGGCGACTATAGTAAAGTAGCTATCGACCCAAGTGATGATAAATCATTTTGGTTTATTAATGAATTGGTTGATGGAGTTCGAAAAGATGTAGTTGGTGTTTTTAAAATTGCCCCTAATTTTAATACTGATATTGGTGTAACAAATATTACAAACCCAATTACAAGTACCTTAACAGCTAACGAGGCTGTTACAATATCAATTTTCAATTACGGTATCAATGCAGCTACTAACTTTCCTGTTTCGTATCAAATAAATGGTGGTACAATAATAACGGAGACTTTTACAGGCACAATTGCATCAGCATCGACTGCTACATATACTTTTTCAGCAAACGCAAATTTATCAATTCTAGGACAAGTTTACTCAATTATAGCAAAAACAAATTTGGTTGGCGATCAATTTATTGCAAACAATAGTTTTACAAAAACAGTAACGCATTTAATACCAAAAGATATTGGAGTAAGCGCAATTATTTCTCCTGTTTCAAGTTCTACATTAACTGCCAATGAGAGTATTAATGTTGTTCTAACTAATTATGGAGGACAACCTCAAACAAATTTCAATGTAAATTTTAATTTGAACGGAACTGTTTACACCAGTTTTTACAGCGGTATTTTAGCTCCAAATACATCTGTAAACTATACCTATGCACAATCAGGAAATTTTAGTACTACTGGAAGTTACACCTTGACATGCTATACCAATTTGCCTTTGGATGGAAACAATACTAATGACAGTACAACAGCAACAATTATAAAAACCAATTGCCAGTCGGTACAGAATTGTAGTTTTGGCGATGCTATTAAATTATTTCAGTTAGGAACCATTAATAATATTTCAGAATGTGGTCTAAATGGATACAATGATTTTACAAATTTTACAACCGATTTAATTACTGGAACTACAAATAATTTGACAATTAAAACAGGTTTCGGTAGTCAACACCTTGCAGTTTGGATAGATTATAACAATGATTTTGTTTTTACTAATAACGAAAAAGTGATTGCTGATTTTGTAATTGCTCAAGGGCAACAATCTGGAGATTATACGGCTACAACTATAGCAAATATTCCTGCTGGAGCAACACTTGGCGAACATCTTTTGCGTGCCAGAATTAACTATCAAGACGTTGTTCCAGATAATCCGTGTCAAGACACTCAATATGGAGAAGTCGAAGATTATAAAGTATTGATAACAAACACATTATCAAAAGAAGAATTTACTTCAAAAAACACTGAATTTAAAGTGTTGTCTGGAAATAACAAACAATTTCAGCTAATTTTGGATGCAAAAGAAATTACAGATGCACTAATTGTAACCGTATATGATATTTCTGGGAAACGATTGGTCTATCATAGAGTTCAGAATAAAAACGGACAGTTTATATATGACTTGGATATGAGTTATGCAGCTTCTGGAATTTATTTAGTTCGAATTGGAAATAATAATTTTGGTAAAATAAAGAAAATTATAGTAAACTAAGAAAACTCTAAATCAATTATAAATGCTGGTAATTATTACCAGCATTTATTTTTATAATTCAAAAGTAGCTAATAAATGTAGTGATAGTTTGTGATCGTTTATTTTTTCGAAAACAGTTTATCATCCAAGCTATATTTTCCTGCACCAGTAAAAAATAATCCCAAGTAAATCATAAAATACACAAACGCATCATTAAACTGATAGCCATTATCTCCTTTATCCAAAATTGACATTGGGAAAACTACCAAGAAAATCCAAGCCATACAAAACGCTAAGAAAAACAAACTAATTCTTGTAAACAAACCTAAAATTAACAAAATACTGCAAACCAATTCAGCAAAAACGGTTAATCCCAAAGCAACTTTACTCGAAAAGCCCAAGAAAGAAACATTTTTCATCCAAAAATCTGAGGCTGCCATTTCGTTAAAATGAAGTAGTTTTTCATAGCCATAAAAAGCCATTAATAAGCCAATAATTAAACGAATAATCAATAAACCCAAGTCGCTATTTATTGCAGTTGAAGAAAATAATTTGTTCATAATTAAGTAGTTTTAAGATTAGTTAGTCATACAAAAATACTTTTTTTAAGTTACAAAACCCGAACAACATACTTTTTTGTCATAACGTGCTGTAGTTCTTAAAAAAATGTTATTTTTGCACCCGATAAAATTTATATTAAAAATTTGAATTTATGAATACAATTATGATTTATGTGCCAATAATCATGGCAATCATCGGATTGATCTTTATGGCAATCAAAAGAAATTGGGTATTAAAGCAAGATGCTGGCGATGGTAAAATGAAAGAAATTTCAGATTACATCTATGAAGGTGCTTTGGCTTTCCTAAAAGCAGAATACCGTTTATTGACTTTCTTCGTTATTGGAGCAAGTGTCGTTTTGTTTGGATTGACTTTATTGCCAAACGCAACAACACATTGGTTAATAGTTGTTGCCTTTATATTCGGAGCATTTTTCTCCGCTTTAGCAGGAAATATGGGAATGAAAATAGCTACCAAAACCAACGTGCGTACAACGCAAGCCGCTAGAACTTCTTTGCCACAAGCACTGAAAGTTTCTTTTGGTGGTGGAACTGTTATGGGTCTTGGAGTTGCTGGATTAGCAGTTCTAGGTTTAACAGGTTTTTTCATTATATTATATAATATGTTTATGGGTGGCGTTTGGACTGCAAACGGAACCGAGGACATGACCAAATTATTGGAAACTCTTGCAGGTTTTTCTCTTGGAGCAGAATCTATTGCCTTATTCGCTCGTGTTGGTGGTGGAATTTACACAAAAGCTGCTGATGTTGGTGCCGATTTAGTTGGTAAAGTAGAAGCTGGAATTCCAGAAGATGATCCTCGTAATCCTGCTACAATTGCTGATAACGTAGGTGACAATGTAGGTGATGTTGCGGGTATGGGTGCCGATTTATTCGGTTCGTATGTAGCAACAGTATTAGCCGCGATGGTTTTAGGTAACTACGTTATCAAAGACATGGGCGGAAAAATAGAAGACGCTTTTGGCGGAATTGGACCAATCTTATTGCCAATGGCAATTGCAGGTTTCGGAATTTTATTTTCTATAATCGGAACAATGCTTGTAAAAATATCAAGTGATGATGCTAAAGAAAAACAAGTACAAGGTGCGTTAAACATCGGAAACTGGGTTTCAATTGTATTAACTGCAATTTCTTGTTTTTTCTTGGTACAATATATGTTGCCAGAAGTTATGACCATGAGTTTCTTCGGAGAAGGAATGGTTCAAATTTCTTCCATGCGTGTATTTTATGCTACAATAGTAGGTTTAATTGTTGGTGGAGCTATTTCATCAGTAACTGAATATTATACTGGTTTGGGTACAAAACCAGTTTTGGCAATCGTACAAAAATCTTCAACTGGAGCAGGAACTAACGTAATTGCTGGTTTGGCAACAGGAATGATTTCTACGTTTCCAACTGTAATTTTATTTGCAGCTGCAATATGGTCTTCGTATGCTTTTGCAGGATTCTACGGTGTTGCTTTGGCAGCTTCAGCGATGATGGCAACTACAGCAATGCAATTGGCAATCGACGCTTTCGGACCAATTTCTGACAACGCTGGTGGAATTGCTGAAATGAGCGAATTACCTAAAGAAGTAAGAACAAGAACAGACATTTTAGATTCAGTTGGTAACACAACGGCTGCAACTGGAAAAGGATTTGCAATCGCTTCTGCAGCATTAACTTCGTTAGCATTATTTGCTGCTTATGTAACTTTTACAGGAATCGACGGAATCAACATCTTTAAAGCACCAGTATTAGCTATGTTGTTTATTGGCGGAATGATACCAGTTGTTTTCTCTGCATTAGCAATGAATTCAGTTGGAAAAGCCGCTATGGATATGGTGTATGAAGTGCGTCGTCAATTCAAGGAAATTCCAGGAATTATGGAAGGAACAGGCAAGCCAGAATATGCGAAATGTGTTGATATTTCTACAAAAGCCGCTTTACGCGAAATGATGTTGCCAGGAATCATGACAATTGGTTTTCCAATTCTTATCGTTCTTTTAGGATTATTAGTTTATGGAGACAATCATAAATTAGTTGCCGAAATGCTTGGAGGTTATATGGCTGGAGTTACTGTTTCTGGTGTACTTTGGGCTGTTTTCCAAAACAATGCTGGTGGTGCTTGGGACAATGCTAAAAAATCATTTGAAGCTGGAGTAGAAATTAATGGCGAAATGACTTTTAAAGGTTCAGATGCTCACAAAGCTGCTGTAACTGGCGATACTGTTGGAGATCCATTTAAAGATACTTCGGGACCATCGATGAATATATTAATTAAATTGACGTGTTTGATAGGATTAGTAATTGCTCCAATTTTAGGCAACGGTTCGCACTCTGCAACTGCAAAGCAAGGTTCTTGTTGTACTATGCCTGCAAAATGCGCTTCGATGTCTGAAGAAGAATGTGCAGCAATGGGTTGTGAAACAACATGTACTTCTATGTCTGCAGCTGAATGTGAAGCTAAAGGTTGTGTTGATCCTAATTGTAAAATTATGTCTGGCGAAGCTACTGCTGCTCCAGTTGCTACTGGTACAAAACTAGATGCTGACGGAAATTATATGTACGATCTTGGAGAAGCAACTTCTTTCAAATTACCTTCTGGACAAGAAATAAAAGTAGGTAAATTATCATCTGAATATAAATTATTTAGTTTTTTATCTGATGCAAAATCTGCTGTCGATGCAGATAAATCTAAAGGTTGGATCTCTTTAGATAGAACCTATTTTGTATCTGGAAAATCAGAATTGACTGAATCTTCCAAAGAGCAAGTGGCGAACATCGCAGCGATCTTGAAAGCCTATCCAACAGCCAAAATCAAATTGGGCGGTTATACAGACAATACTGGTGCTTTGGCATTCAACAATAAAATTTCTGGCGAAAGAGCAGCATTTGTTCAATCGCAATTAGTAGCTGCTGGTGTTCCAGTTTCAGCAATAGAAAAAGCAGAAGGTTACGGGCCATTACATCCTATATGTGAAGCAAATGATACCAAAGAGTGTCAAGCACAAAACAGACGTGTAGATATTAGAGTTACGGTAAAATAATTTTTTTCTATTTCAATACAATTGCCTCAAGATTTTTCTTGAGGCATTTTTTTACTTGTATATTTGAGTCATGAAATGCAAATTATTTTTCATACTACTTTTTTTGATTTCATTACCAACACAAGCCCAAGAATTTGGCATCCAAACTGGCTATACCAATAGTGGACGCAGTTATGGCTATTTGGGGATTGATGCCCGACTTACTCAAAAGTCGTGTTTGAATATTGGAGTTGGAAGTTTTGTAGGAATCAAGAATGACAAAGGCTATTTACTGCCTGAAATCCATATCAATATGCTTCCACTAGAAAAGCATAATAATGCGATTTTCAATCACGTTTTTATGGTTGAGGTTGCGGCAACAAACAAAAATTTAAATCCAAGTACAGGCATTAATATATTAAATTTTCTAAAAATAAAAACCGGCTATTCCTATCCTTATAATGCAAAAGAGGATTTTGAAGGTGTTACTTTTGGTATTACTTTTTCCATAGGAAGCAAGGATTATACCGATAGAATCAAAATGTTTTAAATTCAAAATATCTATCGATGCTTCCCAATTTCCCAATCGTGTTTGCCAAGATATTTTTCGGCACTTTCTATAGCACCAGTTTCTACAACGGTTCCCATCGAGTCGTTCCAACGATTCAAGTAGCCAAAAAGCGAAATTACACCTAGCATCTCGACAATTTCTCCTTCGTTCCAATACTTATATAATTCGGTTTTAATAGTTTCGTCAACCGCATTTGGAAGCATAGTTGCTGCAATCGAAAAATCTAGAGCAATGCGCTCGGCAGCCGAAAACGAAGGATGTGTTTTGTAGTCCCAAATATTATCTAATTGTTCCTGATCTGCACCATATCGCTCGGCAGCACGAATCGTGTGTGCCTGACAATATCTGCAACCTGCGGCATTACTAGATACCCAACCAATCATTCGTTTTAGGGCAGAAGTAACCCGACCATTATTTTCCATAACGGCCATATTCAAAGTGATAAAAGCTTTAGAAATGGTTGGTCGATGTTGCATCGTCAAAACCGAATTGGGACAAAAACCCAGCGTTTCATTAAAAAATTCAGCAAGTTTACGAGTTTCTTCATCGTGATTGGCTGGTAGCGGATTAACTAATGGCATTTAAAAAAGTCCATTAATTTCAGCATCAATTCGGGTAATAATATTTCCCAAATGCTCCGGATTATTCACAAAATCAATATTATCTACATCAATAATCAATAATTTTCCTTTATCGTAAGTCTGAATCCAAGCTTCATAACGCTCATTCAAACGACTCAAATAATCAATAGAAATCGAGTTTTCGTACTCACGACCACGCTTATGAATTTGCCCAACCAGATTCGGGATCGAGCTACGCAAATAAATCAATAAATCGGGCGGTTTTACCAAACTTTCCATCAATTGAAACAACGACGAATAGTTCTCAAAATCACGATTAGTAAGCAAACCCATAGCGTGCAAGTTGGGCGCAAATATGTGCGCATCTTCATAAATCGTTCGATCCTGAATGATTTTTTTTCCGCTTTGGCGAATTTGCAAAACTTGACGAAAACGACTATTCAAAAAATAAATTTGAAGGTTAAACGACCAACGTTCCATTTGATGATAAAAATCGTCCAAATACGGGTTGTCCACAACATCTTCAAAATGCGGTTCCCACTTAAAATGTTTTGCCAAACTTCTGGTCAAAGTCGTTTTTCCTGCGCCAATATTTCCTGCTACTGCTATATGCATTGTACTTTTTTTGGTATAAAATTCGAAATGTAAAAATAGAAAAAATATCCAAATTTCAAGTAACCAATTTCACGATTTGTTAACATTTTTTTTATAAGCTAATCCAGCTTTCCGCTTCAAGGTTTTTCTTTTGTGCGCCTTTTTTTTAGGTCATAAAAGGAGCTTCCTGCGGTCGCTCTTTTATTCCCAAAAAAAAGGCGCACAAAATTCAAAACGCTTTCCACTGCATTCTGGGCTAGAAACCTGTCCAACTATTAATTTTATTTACTAAATAGTAACCAAATTCTGTAATTTTATTTTTATCTTTAGTGAAAATTAAATACAATTTCAAATGAAAAAAATTGCACTACTACTAGCTATATTTCAAATTTTGGCAATGCAATCACAAGTCTACACGAGCAAAAGCACAACCAAAAAAGGAGAAATTCTACCAGGAAAATATATAGCAAACACCAAAGGGCAAAGTATAAAATTGACTATTAATGAAGATGCTACTTATGATATGTCGTTTTTTTTTGGAAAATACAGCACCAAAAGAGATACCATTTTTTTCAATAATAATACAGTAGTTCCACAAAAGTTTGTATTCAAACCAATTGCAGATGCGCCATTCTCAAGCACTTTAAAACTTAAATTAAATTACGATTTATCGTATTATTATAGTGCACAAATATATATTGGCACCCAAACAGACGAAAACCGAAAAATAAACTACAAGCTACTCAAAGACTATTTCAAAGAAAATAATGAAGACCCAACGCAACAAAATATTGAAGTTGAAAAATCAAAATTTCTTTATATTGTAGATGCCAAATATGAGGGCACAACGGTATACAAATTTCAAATTTCAGATGCGGTCAACGAAGCAGAATTGGAATATAACACCTACAGCAACGCTGACACAAAGTTACTCGGTTATGTTGATGCTACGACCAATAAATTTGTAGTTTCAGACGGCAAATATCCCATACTTTTTGAGTTTGAAGACGAAAAGGTGGCAATCTCAAAAGCGCAAACCGATGTAACGGCTGTTGAAGTGAAATCTGAAAAAAATTGGCTCAAGAACAATGGTTTTGAAGGCGACCAAGCCACAGCTGAATCCTACGATACAAAACCACCTTATGTTTTTAAACACAAAGTTGCGTCATCGTTAAGTAGTGCCTTATCAGACATAAAAAAAACTCCAGCAAAATTCTTGGTAGTTTTTTATGATCCAAAAAATAAAAATGCCAAAACAGAATACGATAACTTTATAAAAACTTCAGAAGAATCTTTGAGTAGTTATATGTACAGCGAATACAGTCCTACTTATGATAATTTTAATTTTTATTTAGCTTCAGACAAGGATAAATCTTTATTGTCCAAAAACAAGATCAATTCGGATAAAGAAATTTTAATTCTTAATTCGCAAGGTGCTTTGTTATATCATACAACTGGAAATTTTGAAGATAAAAGCACCCTTTTTAGCATCTATAACTCAATTTATGAAGAGTTGAAAACAGCAAATGAAAAACTTGAATTCGATACAATTGTAAATAACAAAAACACATCTGTAAAAGATATGAAAGCAACACTGAGAAAAGCAATTACCTATGAAAGTAAAATATCTGAAGTGACCGCACAAATGGCAGTCGATGCGGTGAAATTTACTCCGCCAGTGGTTATTGATGCTATTAAAGAGGAAGTGAAAGAAGAAATAAAACTAGATCCTGAAACGGCTGTAGATTCTGCTGCTACTGCAATTGGCTCCGACTATTCTAGTGATTATTACGACCTAATAAAAGACAAAGAAAACCTCTACAAATTAAAAGCGACCAAAGATGCCGTTCTTGCTAACTGGAAAAAAGTTTTTGATGCTCATAAAAACAGTAAAACTTACGACAAAGAGTTTGTTCAAATACTAAAGGCAGAATTGGCAAATACAGGTTTTTCTCAAAAACTTTTTCCAAAAATAGATTTTAATACAACAGAGTTAGATTTCGAATTGTTAGATTATGTGTTAGCTAATTACACAATGCTTTCTAATACTCCGAAAGAAGAAACCAAAGAATCATCTGTTGAGGAAATAAAAGGTGAACCATTAATTGACAGTTACGAACCTTATTATTACGAGCAAGATATTGATGCAACTCTAGAAAGTTTTTTTACAAACAACAATTTTGCTCAAAACACCAAAGTAGAAAAGTTGTTAAAATATTATAAAAAATACTTAGAAATTTCGGGTTTTGATGCCAAAGGAGTTTTAAACTACCTCAATGCGCTGCAGTTAAGCATAGATTCAGGCAACAATCAAAAAGAGTATTTAGAAACATTTGAAAACTATTTCAACTCGATTGTAAAAGAAAATTCAAGTATCATAGAAAACTTAGATGCTGCTTATGCAAAAAAAGCCGCTGCCAATTATGATGATTGGACCGCATATAAAAACTCCTTTGCAAACCTAGCAAACTCTGTTTCTTGGTATTTGGTTGAAAACTCTAGCGATATAAATTATATCAAAAAAGCGGTCAAATGGTCGGAAACTAGTTTGATTATCGAAAAAAATAACAACTATTATCTTGATACATTGGCTCAATTGTATTACAAAAATGGCGAGAAACAAAAAGCAATTGAAACAGAAAAAAAGGCAATTGAATTTAGTGAAGATGGATCAAATACTGAAGAATACAAATTGGTTTTAGAAAAAATGAAAAACGGAACGTATTAAACAAAAAAAACCTGATTGCGAGATCAGGTTTTTTTTATTATTTGGTTCCAATAAACGTATACCTTGAGCTGGCTATAATTGTTATTGTATTACCTGTTAGCTTCATAGAAATTGGACTTCCATATTGTGTAAGTGTTCCAGAAAATCCATTATCGCCATTAGGAAAAATGGAGCTAATGTTTTTGTCGCCAATATCGGCAGCGCTTTCAATTTGAGCATCCGAACAACTTTTTTTAGTAAACTTTACTGATGCTGGGGTTGTTTGCGAACCAATAGTGATGTTTCCAACATAAGTTCCTGAATAAACATCTTCAAGACAGGTTATCTCGTCATCTTTTTTCGAACAAGATACAAGGACTAACAAAAATACTAATACTATGGCAATTTGTTTTTTCATGATAATAATTTATAGTAGGTTAATTTTTAATTTAAAACTATAGACTTTTAACAATTTGTATGCCAGAGTACTATTTTTTATTATTAAATGTTAAAAGAAGCCTTTACTTTGTCTACAAAGTCCAATTTTTCCCACGTAAACAATTCTACTTGCATCGTTTTTGGCGCTCCGTTTGGTAATTGGAAGGTTTTAGTAACAGTTTCTGGTTTACGACCCATATGCCCATAAGCAGCGGTTTCGCTATAAATAGGGTTTCTTAATTTTAATCGTTGCTCTATAAAGTAAGGACGCATATCAAAAATTTCTTCTACTTTTTTACTAATGGCACCATCTGTCATTGCTACTTTTGATGTTCCATAAGTTACAACATTAATAGATGTTGGTTTTGCAACTCCAATAGCATACGATACTTGCACCAAAACTTCATCACACAATCCAGCAGCAACCAAATTTTTGGCTATATGACGTGTTGCATAAGCGGCAGATCGATCTACTTTACTTGGATCTTTTCCTGAGAAAGCGCCACCACCGTGAGCACCTTTACCACCATAAGTGTCTACTATTATTTTTCTTCCTGTAAGTCCCGTGTCTCCATGAGGTCCACCAATAACAAATTTACCTGTTGGGTTAATATGATAAGTAATTTTGTCATCAAATAAATGCGCGTATTGCGGATATTTCGCTTTTATTCTAGGAATCAAAATTCCAACCAAATCGGTTTTGATTTTAGCCAACATTTTTGCTTCTTCGTCAAAATCATCGTGTTGGGTAGATATTACAATGGCATCAATACGTTGCGGTTTGTTATCATCAGAATATTCTAAGGTTACTTGCGATTTTGCATCTGGGCGCAAATATTTGATTTCGTTATTTTCACGTCTCAAATTTGCCAATTCAATTAACAAAGCATGTGACAAATCGAGTGCAAGTGGCATGTAGTTTTCGGTTTCGTTAGTAGCATATCCAAACATCATTCCTTGGTCACCAGCACCTTGCTCTTCTTTACTAGCGCGATCTACACCTTGATTAATATCGGCAGATTGTTCGTGTATAGCAGAAAGTACACCACACGAATCAGCCTCAAACATATATTCGCTTTTAGTATATCCAATTTTTCTAATCACTTCTCTCGCAATTTGTTGGACGTCTAGATAGGTATTTGATTTTACTTCGCCAGCCAAAATAACTTGACCCGTCGTGACCAAAGTTTCACAAGCTACTTTACTATCGGCATCAAATGCCAAAAAATTATCAATTAATGCATCACTAATCTGGTCTGCAACTTTATCTGGATGTCCTTCACTTACTGACTCCGACGTAAATAAATAAGCCATAATTGTACTTTTAAATTATTTTTTTATATGTAAATGTTGATTGGGAAAAGTGCTAAAGAAGAAAATTCTGCTTTAGCATTTTTTATAGAGGTTGCAATCAGTACAAATTTTTCCTCTGTATTATTATAGTGCAAATGTATGAAATGATTTTTGAATTGAAAATTTTTTATTTAATGTTTATCAAAAAAAGTAATTTTAAAGATATTGAGATTATGAATTTTGTTCGCTTTTTTTTTTACATTTGCATTAGTTTTAAATAAATAATCAAGATATAATGAAAAAAAGTCTACTTTCTATAATTTTCGTACTAAACTTTAGTGTTATTAATTCTCAAAACATATACAACTTTGGTTTTGATGGAAATACCACAGGATGGACAAAAAATAACCAAAGTACTCTAGCATCTTCTAGTGGTTTATGGACGATTCCAACTTATGTAAATGTTACAGTAGGTGCGCCAACTCCAGCAGCTAATCCTTTTGGAGCTACTGTTATACCAGTTGGAGCTAATAGCCCAATTCCTGATGGTCAAGCTGGCGGTGCCAATTCTTTTGCAACAGTAGGAAGAACAAGTACCACTAGTACAGCAACTACTGGTGCAATTCTGAGTAATTGGTTAATTTCTCCAACGTTTACCTTAGAAAATGGAAATGCAATTTCCTTTTATGCTCGTTGCGGTACAGCATCTTCATTGACTTCGGCTACAAAAGCAGATAGATTAGAAGTAAGATTGAGTTTAAATGGATCTTTTTCAGCACCAATATCAGCTGGACCTAATGACATTGGTGATTTTACTACTTTAATGACTACAATTAATCCTACACAAACATTAACTGGTTTTCCAACTTCATGGACAAGATATTCGTATACTGTAACTGGATTATCTGCACCTACGCAATGTAAAGTTGCCTTTAGATATAATGTTTTAAATGGTGGACCAAACGGGCAGAGATCTAACATAATAGGCATCGATTCTTTTTCTGTTGACACAACTGACTTGGCAACCAATGAAAGTTTCAGTCAAAACTTTGAAGTATTTCCTAATCCAGTTTCAAATATAATCAATGTTATTTCCAAAAATAACAATGCAATTAACGAACTTACAATTTCGGATGTTAATGGTCGAGTAGTAAAAACAATAAAAAATGAAGATCTGGATTCTGAAATCAATATTGAAGAATTAAAATCAGGTATTTACTTTTTAAAAGCAATATCTAATTCAGGATCAAGCACTTCAAAGATTCTTAAAAATTAAAACTCATATAGTATAGTAAGCCTGAACAGAAATGTTCGGGTTTTTTTGTGTAGAATTTGTTTTATAAATTTCTATGCCATTACTTTGCAGTGTTCTTAAAAATACTGATTGTTATCACGAAAGCTGGAGAGATTAGACTCAATGAAAGCTTAGCAACCATCGCCAAAATCGAAAAGGTGCTACATTCTATCTCGTTTTTAACAACGAGAACAGATAACCAAGAGAAATTACTTCCTTTTTCTGGTAACATATTAAAAAAAAAAGTTATCAGATGTCTACAATACAAAACGAAATTAAAAAACGAATCCTTGTTCTCGACGGAGCAATGGGAACCATGTTGCAGCGAAACAATTTCTCCGAAGAAGATTTTCGAGGAGAACGCTTTAAAGATTTTCCGCATCCATTAAAAGGAAATAATGATTTACTTTCAATAACCCAACCCGAAGCTGTAAAACAGGTGCATCGTCTGTATTTTGAAGCGGGTGCCGATATTGTAGAAACAAATACTTTTTCTGGCACAACTATCGGAATGGCCGATTATCACCTTGAAGAATTTGTTTATGAACTTAACTTTCAATCTGCCAAAATAGCTCGCGAAGTAGCCGATGAATTTACTGATAGACCACGTTTTGTAGCAGGTTCCATTGGACCAACAAATAGAACCGCTTCAATGAGTCCAGATGTTAATGATCCTGGTTATCGAGCCGTAACTTTTGATGATTTGCGCATTGCCTACAAACAGCAAGTAGAAGCGCTTATTGATGGCGGTTGCGATGTTTTATTATTAGAAACGATTTTTGATACACTTAATGCCAAAGCAGCTCTTTTCGCTATCGAAGAAGTTAAAGAAGCAAGAAACATCGATATTCCAGTGATGGTTTCTGGTACAATAACAGATGCTTCTGGTCGCACACTTTCTGGTCAAACGGTGGAAGCTTTTTTAATTTCCATTTCGCATATTCCTTTATTGAGTATCGGTTTTAATTGTGCTCTTGGCGCAGATCAACTCAAACCCTATTTAGGAAGATTAGCAATGAATACACAACTCAATATTTCGGCACATCCAAACGCAGGATTACCTAACGCTTTTGGCGAATACGATCAAACACCAACAGAAATGCAAGCATTAATTAAAGAATATCTCGAAGATAATTTGGTTAATATTATTGGTGGCTGTTGCGGTACCACGCCAGAACATATTAAAGCAATCGCAGAAGTTGCCTCTCAATTCAAACCACGAAATTTACTTGTAGACATCATCTAGAATCTGTGAAAATTTATAAAATCTGTGGCAAAAAATAAAAAATGAAATATTTAAAACTCTCGGGTCTAGAACCTTTAATAGTAACTCCAGAAACCAACTTCGTTAATGTTGGCGAACGAACTAATGTAACAGGTTCTCGAAAATTTCTTCGATTAATAAAAGAAGAAAAATACGACGAAGCACTTTCTGTAGCTCGCGACCAAGTAGAAGGTGGTGCTCAAATCATCGATATCAATATGGATGAAGGCATGTTGGACGGCGTTTTTGCCATGACCAAATTCCTAAATCTAATTGCGGCAGAACCAGATATTGCCCGTGTTCCTATAATGATTGATAGCTCAAAATGGGAAATTATTGAAGCCGGATTGAAAGTCGTACAAGGAAAAGCTGTGGTCAATTCTATATCTTTAAAGGAAGGAGAAGCCCAATTTAAACAGCATGCAAAACTTATAAAACGATACGGAGCAGCTGTAATCGTAATGGCTTTTGACGAAAATGGTCAAGCCGATAATTACGAAAGAAGAATCGAAATTTGTAAAAGAAGTTACGACATCTTAGTTAATGAAGTACATTTTGCAGCTGAAGATATTATTTTTGATCCCAATATTTTTCCTGTGGCAACAGGTATGGATGAGCATAAACTTAACGCTTTAGACTTTTTTCGAGCGACCAAATGGATTAAAGAAAACCTTCCATATGCAGGAGTTTCTGGTGGTGTGAGTAATGTTTCGTTTTCTTTTCGTGGCAACGACAAAGTGCGAGAAGCCATGCACTCGGCATTTTTATATCACGCCATAAATAATGGTATGACGATGGGAATTGTAAATCCTGAAATGCTAGAAATTTATGATGAAATTGATAAATCATTATTAGAACATGTTGAAGATGTTTTATTAAACAGAAGAGAAGATGCCACCGAAAGATTGCTTGATTTAGCCGAAAGTTTTAAAGGCGATAAAAAAATAAATGAAAAGGAAATTCTTGCTTGGAGAAGCACTACGTTTCAAGAGCGATTAATTCACTCGTTAGTAAAAGGAATCGATGAGTTTATAGAAGAAGATGTAGAAGATGCGAGAGTAAATTCAGATAAAGCAATAGATGTTATCGAAACGCATCTTATGGCAGGCATGACGGTAGTTGGCGATTTATTTGGTTCTGGAAAAATGTTTTTACCTCAAGTAGTAAAATCGGCTCGAGTTATGAAAAAAGCTGTGGCGCATTTGCTTCCGTATATCGAATCTGAAAAAGTTGGCAAATCTTCATCAGCTGGAAAAATATTGATAGCTACCGTAAAAGGCGATGTTCACGATATTGGTAAAAACATAGTTTCGGTGGTTATGAGTTGCAACAACTTCGAAATGATCGATCTTGGCGTTATGGTTCCGCCCGAAAAAATTATCGCAGAAGCCATAAAACATCAAGTTGATATTATCGCTTTAAGCGGATTGATTACGCCTTCGCTAGACGAAATGGTTTATTTGGCCAAAGAAATGGAAAAAAATAATTTTAAAATTCCCTTAATGGTTGGTGGTGCAACAACTTCTCGTGCACATACAGCAGTAAAAATCGCTCCTGCATTTTCAGGAACTGTTTTACATACTACAGATGCCTCCAAAGCGGTTGCTGGCGCAAGTAATTTGATGCAAAAAGACAGCAATATTGAATTTAAAACCAAAGTAAAAAAAGAATACGATAAACTTCGCGAAGATTATTTAGGAAGAAGCCGCGATAAAAATTTCTTATCTATAGAAGACGCTAGAAAAAACAAATTACAACTCGATTGGAAAAACTATAAGCCTTCAAAACCCAATTTTATTGGTACAAAAACTATCGAAATTCCGCTAGACGATTTAGTTGATTTTATAGACTGGACACCATTTTTTCAGTCTTGGGAATTGTTTGGAAAATATCCTGCGATTCTTACCGATGAAGTTGTAGGCGAGCAAGCAACAGCTGTTTTTGCTGATTCCCAAAAAATGTTGCAGCAATTATTAAAAGAGAAATGGTTGACTGCCAAAGGAATTGTAGGTATTTTTCCAGCAAACACTGCCAATGACGATGATATTGCGGTTTGTCAGACTGAGCTTGTCGAAGTCAAATTCCTAACCCTAAGACAACAATCTCAAAAAACGGTTGGTGCGCCAAACATTGCATTGGCCGATTTTATAGCTCCAAAAGATGCTGGAATTCAAGATTATATAGGATGTTTTTGCGTAACTACAGGTTTTGGAGTAGATGAAAAAGCTGCCGAATTCGAAAAAAATCTTGATGATTATAATTCTATTTTAATAAAGGCATTAGGTGATCGTTTTGCTGAAGCTTTTGCCGAATATTTGCACCTTAAAGTTCGAAAAGAAATTTGGGGATATGCTTCTGATGAGGTTTTGTCCAACCAAGAATTAATAAAAGAAACCTACAAAGGAATTCGTCCGGCACCAGGATATCCAGCTTGTCCAGACCATTTGGAAAAACCAACCATTTGGAAATTATTAAATGTAGAAGAAGAAATTGGTGTGAAATTGACTGAAAGTATGGCAATGTGGCCAACATCATCTGTATCAGGATATTATTTTGCCAATCCAGAAAGCAAGTATTTTGGACTCGGAAAAATAAAAGACGATCAAGTTATCGATTATGCCAAACGTCGCGGAATTTCTTCAGAAAAAGCGATGAAATGGTTGGCACCAAATATAGCTGATTAATCCCATCCTAATCTTCCCAAAGGGAAGGAATTTTATAGCGTACAACACATGAAATATAAAGTAATATTAATTTAATTAACCCTTATAAGCCCTTTCCTTCGGAAAGGGTTGGGATAGGCTCATGAAAGTAACCCAACACATAGAAAACGCTAACGGAAAACCAATATTTTCGTTCGAAATTTTGCCGCCTTTAAAAGGTCAAAATATTCAATCCATATTTGATGCAATTGATCCATTGATGGAATTTAATCCACCATTTATTGATGTAACCTACCACCGTGAAGAATACGAATATAAGGAATTACCAAGCGGATTATTAGAAAAAAAAATTGTTAAGAAACGTCCCGGAACGGTTGGAATTTGTGCAGCAATTCAAAATAAATATAAAGTCGATGCCATTCCGCACATACTTTGTGGCGGATTTAACAGAGAAGATACCGAAAATTTATTAATTGATTTGGATTTTCTAGGCATTGATAATGTAGTTGCCTTGCGTGGCGATGCTCTTAAAACTGAAACCTACTTCAAACCCGAAAAAGCTGGAAATGAATATGCATCAGATTTGGTGTTACAAATAGCAAATCTCAATAAAGGAATTTATTTGGATGAAGATCTGCAAAACTCATCGACAACCAATTTTTGCATTGGCGTTTCGGCATATCCCGAAAAGCACATGGAAGCACCAAGTTTGGATAGTGACATTCATTTTTTGAAACAAAAAATAAAAAACGGAGCAGAATATATTATTACGCAAATGTTTTTTGACAACAAGAAATTTTTTGATTTTGTATCTAAATGCCGTGCCGCTGGAATTACAATTCCTATTATTCCGGGATTAAAGCCCATTGCTACCAAAAAACAATTGAATTTAATTCCGCATCGATTTTCTTTAGAATTACCAGACGATTTGATTATGGAAGTGGTAAAAGCCAAAGATAATGATGCCGTAAAACAAATCGGGATTGAATGGTGCACGCAACAAAGTAAAGAGTTGCTCGCGGGCGGAATTCCAGCGTTGCATTATTACTCGATGGGCAAACCCGAAAATATTAAAGCAATTGCAAAAGCCATTTTTTAATACATATATCAAAAATAGTGCTATTTACATAAAGTTGTTTTGAAACAAAAAATTGAATATAGCGGACACTATTGTTAATTATAAATTAAAACACCTTGATATAATTGTTCTACAGCTATAACTGGGGGATTGTTTTTAAGAATTGTATTGCCTGTGCTAACCATTTTGCCTTTAATACTTTCTGTAGGAAAAACAATAATATCATTCGAGCCACGATGGTAAATCCCGATGTTTTTTGCTACAAAATTTTGAGCTTCGATACGGCCATCACCATTATAGATTCCTACTTGAAACTCATTGGTTTTGCCCGAAATATAATGACGAGACATGCTGTTAATTTGAATTTCAAATTTGTTTGAATCTAATTGTAAATAGAAATCTCCAGTTCCTGCACCATTACGACCATCGCCATTTTTATCTACAGCAACTACTTTGAGATTTGGATACGATAAAACTCCATTAGAGCTTATGTTTCTTTCTGTTTTTGAGTAAATTTCTTCTAAGTTTGGTGCCGTTATGTAAGCAATTGTTAGTCCGTAATCACGAATCCAATTGCAGGTTGTGTTGTCTTTAATAAAAAGAGTCGTCGCATCTTGATTTATAACAATATTATTGAGTTGATTTTCGCCAATTTTTATTTGCAATTTGTATTCAGGACCTTCAGTAATAACAACTTCTACACCTTTATCAATATCTATTTTAGTAAAAGGTGTTACTGTAAAATCTTTTGTAATTATTGCTCCAGTTGTTTCTACACAATCGCTCGGTTTCTCGCAAGAAACTAAAATTAAAATAATAAAAGCAACTATTTTTTTCATGATTTATAATCGGTATCCAACACCAAATTCAAACGCTTCTGCAAAAAACAAATGTGTTTTTAAAGTACCAACTGCAAAAACATTTTTATTAATATAATACTTTAAACCAAGACGATCATAAATTGGAATATCGTCTTTAAACGGTTGATAAACATAATAGCCAATTTGTGTTTCGATAGACAGCTTGTTGATATGTAGTTCATGACCAACCATAATTCCAACACGTTTATAATCCGTATTTGGATCAGTATATTTTTCAAAATTTGAAATTGCTTTGTACTTGATAAATTCTTTTTGCGACATTGTCAAAAATAGTTCGGCACCAAGTTGCAAACTACTTTTGCGATTGAGTCTTTTGTCGGCATAACCAGCAAAATGATACAACGGAAATTGCCCGCTCCCTATAACGGGACTTTCATTAAGTCCAGTTCTAAAAACAAGATTGTAGTGTACTGGCTGCTTATAGTTTATAGTATCTTTTTCGGTAGTTTTAAAAGTTCGATTTTTTTCGAAATTATAATTTAAACCTAAATTAAAAACAAAAGTATTAATGCCACTATTTGGCGATTTGAATCTTCCGTTGGACGAATGTGTAAATAAAAAACCGGTCTGAAAACCAATATTATCCACAATATTATCACGTTTATAATGAAGTCCCAAATTTATGTTGGCGTCCAATCGTGTGCCAAAAGCCTTATTTTTGCTATTAGTAACTTTATCGTAAGGTTTGTTGTTATAAGTAATTCCTTGTGCTACTTTAAATTGCAAATTGCGGTTCAGAAAATAAAAATTATAATGCAAACCCACCGCCAAATTGGTTCCTAAAAACTCATTTTTATAATCTTGATACATCAAATAGCCACCATAATCAGGATAATTAAAAGCTTTGTGCCATTCTTTTGAACCGTTGGTTTGCTTGTCATAACTTACCAAAAAACCATCAGGATGTCCGGTTATCAAATGCCCTAAATCCTGTGTGTGTTTTACAACATTTCCTCGAAAACCAGAAAGTTCGAATGAAGTACCATTTTCTTGAGAAAAACCAAGAAATGTAAAAATAAAAAAGTAAAATTTAAACTGCTTCATAAAATTTAAAAACAGACAAATATAAGTGTTTTGAAGCAAATTAATTGTGTAATTTTCTTCTATAAGTCTTCGAGGAGCTATTGATAAGATTACTTATTTTGAAGTCATTTCCCTGAAAATTGCCTCTAGATTTTTATTTTTCTGGTTGAGCTGTAAGGTTTTCAAACCGTTATCGTGAGCAAAATCAAAAACGGCTGGTCGCATATCTTTATCAGACAAAAAAACCAATTCCCAAACAAAATCATGCGTATTTTTATATGATTTTAAATGCGTAATTCTTGCAACGGCTTCTTCTTCGATTTTATAATCAAATTCTACTTCGATTACTTGTTCTTTATCAGCAGAAATGAGATGATCTAGTTTTTTGTCGGCAATTATTACACCTTTGTCAATAATAATAACACGATCACAAATCGCCTCAACTTCTTGCATAATGTGTGTTGACAGGAAAACCGTTTTGTCTTTGCCGACGTTTTTTATCACGTTTCGAATTTCTACCAATTGGTTAGGATCCAAACCAGTTGTAGGTTCATCCAAAATTAATACATCGGGATTATGTAATAAAGCAGTTGCTAGGCCCACACGCTGGCGATATCCTTTAGACAATTGCCCAATTTTTTTATGACTTTCGGAAGTGAGCCCCGTTAAATCAATCACTTCCTGAATTCGAGTTTTTTCAACGTTATAAATACTGGCGTTAAACTCTAAATATTCTCTCACATACAATTCCAAATACAACGGATTATGTTCTGGCAAGTATCCAACAGATTGTTGTACAGATTTTTGCATGACTGAAACATCAAATTCATTTACTTTTGCTGTACCAGCATCAGCCGAAATAAATGTGGTTAATATCTTCATCAAAGTAGATTTTCCAGCGCCATTTGGCCCCAAAAAACCAACAATTTCACCTTTTTTTACAGAAAACGAAACATTATCTAATGCTTTTTGAGTTCCATAACTTTTAGAAATATTGACAACTTCGATTGACATAACAATTTATTTTAAGCAAAAGTAAGCAGAAATCAATTAATTTCGAGAAATCAATTTTAGATTTTTATATTTACATCAAATAATAAAGTATGCGAACCAATTTTTTCAAAAATTACAAAAGTATTTTACTCCTTCTTGGCGGAATTATTGTAGGTAGTTTTTTGGGTTTACTTTTTGGCAAACAAGTTGAAATTCTAAAGCCTTTGGGCGATATTTTTCTCAACTTATTATTTACGGCAATAATTCCATTGATTTTTTTTACGATCGCTGCTTCAATAGCGAGTCTCGAAAAAACCGAAAAATTAGGTAAATTATTTATTACAGTATTAGTCGTGTTTTTGGGAACTGTTGTTATTTCTTCATTACTTATGATGATTGGTATTTTGACTTTTCCAATCCATCAAAACATCGTTATTAGCAACGAAGTTCATGAAGTAATCCAAACTGGAAGTGTTGGATCACAAATAACGCAATTGCTCACGGCAAATGATTTTTGGGAATTACTTTCCAGAAAAAATATGTTGGCTTTAATTATTTTTTCTTTTCTAATTGGTTTTGCAACATTGCAATCTGGCGAAAAAGGAAGCAATTTCAATTCTTTTTTGGTATCTGGAAACGAAGTATTCAAGCAGGTTTTGCATCTCATCATGAAGTTAGCGCCAATAGGTTTGGGAGCTTATTTTGCCAATCAAGTTGGTGTTTTTGGACCACAACTATTTGGTGCCTATGCCAAACCGTTAGCCTTATACTATGCCGTTTGCGCCTTTTATTTTATTGTTTTCTTTAGTTTATATGCGTATTTAGCAGCAGGCAAATTGGGATTAATTACCTTTTGGAAAAACAATATAACGCCTTCATTAACTGCACTTGGAACTTGCAGTAGCATCGCAACAATTCCTGCCAATATTGAAGGTTCCGAAAAAATAAAAATACCAGCATACATTAGAAATCTAGTTATTCCGCTTGGTGCGCCGTTACATAAAGACGGTTCGGCAATGTCATCGGTAGTAAAAATTGCAGTACTTTTTTCGATTTTTGGCAAAGATTTTTCCGATCCTTACAATTTGGTTTTGGCACTTGGTATTACAATTATTGTCTCGGTGGTTGAAGGTGGCATTCCTAATGGTGGCTATATTGGCGAAATTCTAGCCATTACGGTTTACGGTTTCCCTATGGAACAAGCCTTGCCTGCTGCCATGATAATTGGCACGCTAGTTGACCCAATGGCAACATTGCTAAACGCTAACGGCGATTTGGTATCGTCTATGCTAGTTACCAGAATTGCAGAAGGCAAACTATGGCTATCAAAAACTATTTAAATAATAATTTGAAATAATTTTTTTTAAACAAATAATAGTATACTTTAGCCAAATATAAAAGACAATGAACAATAATCAAACCTATTACAACAATTCATTTTATAGCTTCTGGAACAGAGGTCAGGATTGTTATTTGGTTATTGAATAAAGTATAAATTCAAACAAAATATAGAAACAATCCTGATGAAAGTCAGGATTTTTTTTTGGTATAAGTCAAATGAAAAACGAAAAAACAATAAATTCTACATCGCTTCCCTTCCCATTGGGGATTATTAGGGTGGGGATTCAAGGCATAAAAGGCTCGTTTCACCATCAAGTAGCACAAGAATATTTCGATGTTACTATCGAAGTGGACGAATGTTTGTCGTTTGAAGAATTAGTCGATAGTGTTTTGAAAAATAAATCAGATCAAGCCATTATGGCGATTGAAAATTCTATTGCAGGTGCGATTATCCCAAATTATGCGTTGATTGATAAAAACAATCTTGAAATAATTGGCGAATATTATCTTGATATTCATCAAAATTTAATGGCTTTGAAAGGTCAAAAAATTGTCGACATTCTTGAAGTTCATTCGCACCCGATGGCGTTATTGCAATGTATGGAATTTCTGAAAAAATATCCGAATATTAAGTTGGTCGAAGACAAAGATACCGCCGAAACCGCCAGAAGAATTCATCAAAAACAAATTAAAAACATCGCAGCAATTGCAAGCAAAACCGCAGCAAATTTATATGATTTAGAAATTTTGGCACCCGAAATTCAAACCATAAATAATAACATGACACGGTTTGTAGTCATTTCAAAAAATAAAATAGAAACCGATACATCAAATATCAATAAAGCATCTTTGAAGTTTGAGTTGGACCACAAACGTGGAAGTTTAGCCGCAATTCTAAATGTGATGAGCGATTGCAAACTGAACTTAACCAAAATTCAATCGTTGCCAAAGATCGAAACGCCGTGGAAATATTCTTTTTTTGTGGATGTAACTTTTGATGATTATAATGATTTTCAAAAAGCAAAATCTATTATCGAAATCATGGCAGAATATTTCAAGGTTTTGGGAACTTATATAAACAAAATGCAATAACACAATCAATTTCAAAAATCAATGATTGAAACTGCCAAAAGACTTGAAACCGTCGAAGAATATTATTTCTCGCACAAATTGCGAGAAGTACGCCAATTGATTGCAGATGGAAAACCGATTATTAATATGGGAATCGGAAGCCCAGATTTGCAACCATCGCCGAAAGTTATTGCCGCAATCCAAGAAGCAGTGACTAGTCCAAATGCGCATCAATATCAATCTTATCAAGGGTTGCCGGAATTGAGACAAGGCATTTCTACTTTTTATAAAACCAATTATAATGTAGATATAGATTTCAATTCAGAAATTTTACCATTAATGGGTTCCAAAGAAGGAATTATGCATATTTCGCTGGCTTTTTTGAACGAAGGCGATCAGGTTTTGATTCCAAATCCAGGTTATCCTACGTATTCTTCGGTGACGAATTTAGTAGGAGCTGTACCAATTTATTATGATTTAAAAGAAAATAATAATTGGGAACCTGATTTTGAAGCATTGGAAAAATTAGATTTATCCAATGTAAAATTGATGTGGATTGGTTATCCGCATATGCCAACAGGAGCGAGAGGAAGTCTAGAATTGTTCGAAAAATTAGTGGCTTTCGCCAAAAAACATAACATATTATTGATAAACGACAATCCTTATAGTTTTGTTTTAAACGATAATCCAATGAGTTTGTTACAAGTGGAAGGCGCAAAAGAGGTAGCATTGGAGCTGAATTCTTTATCAAAAACCTTCAATATGGCAGGTTGGCGAGTGGGAATGGTTTTAGGGAATGCAGCTTGTATTGATGCAGTTTTGAAAGTAAAAAGCAATATGGACAGCGGAATGTTTTTCGGGATTCAAAAAGGAGCGATTGAAGCATTGAAAAGTGATAAATCCTGGTTCGATTCGATGAATGATGTTTACAAGAAAAGAAGAATTTTAACAGAACAATTGGCCGAAAAGTTAGGTTGTGAAGTTTACAAAGAAGGAGTTGGATTGTTTGTTTGGGCAAAATTGCCAGACGGAATTGCATCGGCGGAAAAGTTTATAGACGAAATATTATACGAAAAATCAATTTTTATTACGCCAGGAACCATTTTTGGAAGTAACGGAGAAGGATATATTCGATTTGCATTGTGTGTAAAAGAGGGAAAAATTCAAGAAGCAATTGATAGATTTGCG
>JAYVHB010000112.1:0-58308 GCA_043771555.1 Flavobacterium sp.
CAAGAAAGTTCTTTTTTAAAAAGTAAAAACCCCAAGATTATTAGCGCTGCAATTCCTTGTCGGATAGAAGTAACATACCAAGGTTGAATGGTTTCGACCGCGACACGAATTCCCAAATAAGTAGTTCCCCAAACCACCGAAACAACAATTAAACAGAAGAGTAATTTGAAATCGGTTTTTTGGTTCATGTCATTGCGAGTTAACGAAGCAATCTTTTTATTTAATTTGATAGTGAAGAATTATTGTCTGATTTTTTGCTCCCATTTCCAAGCACTAAGTAAGCTTTCTTCCAAACTGGTTTGTGCTTTCCATCCTAAAAGAGTGTTCGCTTTATCGGTATTGGCATAAGCCGAAATGACATCGCCTTCTCTTCTTCCCACGATTTGGTAGTTTAATTTTTGATTGGACACTTTTTCAAAAGCAGTGATCACTTCAAGAACAGAACTTCCTGTTCCGGTTCCGAGATTAAAGGTTTCTACTTTCGCATTGTTCTGTTTGTTTAACAACCGTTTCAATGCTACAACGTGGGCTTTTGCCAAATCGACAACATGAATATAATCGCGAATTGCTGTTCCGTCTGGAGTTGGATAATCGTTTCCGAAAACGGATAATTTTTCACGCAATCCAATAGCTGTTTGTGTAATAAATGGTACTAAATTTTGCGGTGTTCCGATTGGTAATTCTCCAATTTCTGCACTCGAATGCGATCCAATCGGATTAAAATAACGCAATAAAATAGAATTTAGATTCGTAACTTTTGCTACATCATTTATAATTTCTTCGCCGATTTGTTTGGTATTTCCGTACGGTGATGCCGCGGGTTGCACTGAAGCATCTTCGGTAATCGGCATATTTTCGGCTTGACCGTAAACCGTACACGACGAACTGAAAATGAAATTAGCATTTGGCAATTCTTTTAGTTCTTGAAGCACATAAACCAGGGCATTTATATTGTTTTCGTAATATAATAACGGATTTTCAACACTTTCGCCAACCGCTTTCGAGGCTGCAAAATGAATCACACCAGCAACATCTGCATGTTTTTTGAAGAAATCTTGAACCGATGCTTTATCTCGCAAGTCTATATTTTCGAAGATTGGTTTTTTACCAGATATTTTTTCAATTCCGTCCAAAACATTTTCAGACGAATTAGAAAGGTTATCGATTGCAACAACCTCAAAACCTTCATTTTGCAATTCGACAACAGTGTGCGAACCTATAAAACCTAAACCGCCTGTAACTACTATTTTCATTTTCTCTTGGATTATAGATAAAAGACGAATAGCCAATAGACTTTTCTATCAGAAACTAATTCGTCTTTCATCTCTTTGTCTATTATCTTTTATCTCCTAAATATTCTAACACCGTATCGGTTATAAATTTGATTTGCTCATCGTCCAGCTCAGTATGCATTGGCAACGACAACACTTCTTTGACCAACTGATTGGTTACCGGAAAATCTTCCTCTTTATAGCGAACATCCAAATAGGCCTTTTGAGCATGTAACGGAATGGGGTAATAGATAGCACATGGAATTCCGTTGTCAAGCAAATGCTGCATCAAGCCATCACGATTGGCATCAATAATACGAAGTGTATATTGATGAAAAACATGACAATCGCAAATATCACAAATTGATGGAGCAACAATGTTTTTATGACCTTCTAACGCAGCCGAATATTTTCTAGCAGCCGTTTGGCGGGCTTTGCCGTATGTATCTAATAAAGGTAATTTTACATTCAAAACCGCCGCTTGAATACTATCCAATCGCGAATTTACACCTACTACGTCATGATGATAGCGAATGTACATTCCGTGATTGACAATGCCCCGCATAGCGTGTGCCAAAGCATCATCGTTGGTAAAAATAGCACCGCCATCGCCATAACAACCTAAATTTTTACTCGGAAAAAACGAAGTAGCGCCCACATGACCAACCGTTCCTGCTTTCCTTTTTGTACCATCGCTAAATTTGCAATTAGCACCAATAGCTTGCGCATTATCTTCAATTACAAACAAATTATGCTCGTTGGCGATACGCATAATTGCTTCCATATTGGCAACGCGACCAAACAAATGTACTGGAATAATCGCTTTTGTTTTGGGAGTTATCGCTTTTTTTACGGCATCAATATTGATATTCATATTTACGATATCAACATCTACCAAAACAGGCGTAAGTTGCAAAACGGCTATCGTTTCTACGGTTGCGGCAAAGGTAAAATCGGCTGTAATCACTTCGTCGCCAGGTTGTAATCCCAATCCCATCATTGCGACTTGTAGCGCATCGGTTCCGTTGCCACATGGAATAACGTGTTTTACATCGAGGTAGTTTTCGAGATTTTTCTGAAATTTTTGAACTTCAGGACCATTAATATACGTTGTAGTATCAAGAACTTCTTGAATTGAGGCATTTACAGCAGTTTTTATAGATTCGTATTGACTTTTAAGGTCAACCATTTGAATTTTTTTCATTTCTTGAGATTATAGTCACAAAAATAAGAATTAAATTTCAGAACATATTTATTATATTTGTATAAAATAAAAAATTTATGGAAACCGTAATTTTCAAAAGCAGTTCTAAAAAAGACATGAATTTATTGGTAAATCTTGCCAAAAAAATCGGTATTGATGTTAAGAAAATTTCTTCTACAAAAGATTATATTTATGAGAATGACCCAGCATACGAGTTGAAAGTAGAACGAAATCTTGGGAGAATGATGGAAGAAGGTATGAAATCTGGAATTGCAAGTAAAGAAGAAGTAGCTAAAGTTATGAATAAATGGAAATAGTTTATATGAATTCTTATTTAAGATCAATCAAAAAGATAAAAAACAGCGATTTGATCTTAAATTTGAATTTAATTATTGAAAACATTGAAAAAGCTGAAACTTTAACAGAAATAGAAAATATTAAAAAACTTTCTGGATTTTCAAATTGTTACCGAATTAAATTAGATAATTATAGAATTGGTATTGTTCTAGAAGATAATAAAGTTGTTTTAGTTCAATTTCAAAATCGAAAAGATATTTATAAAAAATTTCCTTAAATGCTTTTCCTCTATAATCTTATTGTTCATTTTGCTGATTTTTTATTGAAAATCGTTGCATTATTTAGCCCAAAAATCAGATTGTTTGTTGATGGCAGAAAAGAAGTTTTTTCAATTTTAAAATCTAAAATTAATCCAAACGACAAATCCATTTGGTTTCATGCCGCATCGCTGGGCGAATATGAACAAGGCTTGCCCGTTATTGAAAAAATAAAAACCAAATTTCCGAATCATAAAATTGTAGTTACTTTCTTTTCGCCTTCGGGTTATGAAGTTCGAAAAAACAATACTGTTGCCGACGCAACTGTTTATTTGCCTTTGGATACAAATTCGAACGCGAAACGATTCATTAGAACCATAAATCCTGAGCTGGTTTTCTTTATAAAATACGAATATTGGCCTAATTATTTGGATGAATTGAAAAATCAGAAGATTAAAACCTATTTAATTTCGGGTGTTTTTAGAGAAAAGCAGGTTTTTTTCAAATGGTTTGGCGGTTTTTATAGAAAGGCGCTGAAGTCATTTGATTACTTTTTTGTTCAAAACGAAAGTTCCAAAAAATTGTTGCAGTGTATTGGTTTTGAGAATGTAAAAATTTCTGGCGATACTCGTTTTGACCGTGTTGTTTCGATTTTGGAACGTGATAATTCTTTGGATTTTATTAAAAAATTTAAAAACAATCAAATTACAATTGTCGTGGGAAGTTCTTGGCCAAAAGATGAAGAATTAATCATAAATTATATCAATCAAGCACCAGAAAATATTAAATTTATAATTGCGCCGCACAATATAAAAACAGAGCAAATTTCAAATTTCAAATCCCAAATTACTAAGACGACTGTTTTATTTTCTGACGTAGCATCGTTGCATGCAACGATGTTATCAAATATCAACGTTTTTATCATCGATACAATCGGAATTTTGACAAAAATTTATTCATACGCTGATATTGCATACGTTGGTGGCGGCTTCGGCAATCCGGGCGTTCATAATATTTTGGAACCTGCAACTTTCGGAATTCCGATTGTGATTGGACCAAATTTTTCGCATTTTGCGGAAGCAAATGCTTTGGTGCATCAAGAAGGTTGCGTTGCAATTTCCAATCAAAACGAGTTGAACGAAGCGTTTGATAATTTAATTTCCAATGAAGATATCCGACTTGAAAAAGGTCATGTTTGCAGCACTTTCGTGCAAATGAATAAAGGCGCGACAGATATAATTTTGAGACATTTAGCCTAATTTTGTCATTTCGACGAAGGAGAAATCTCATCACTTGATGTGATTTCTCCTTCGTCGAAATGACAAATAAAACAAGAAATGATAAAATTCCAACATCTTACTACTTCAAACATAGAAATCATCGTTAACATGATGCAGGATTTCTATGCAATTGATAATTATCCTATTGATAGTGAAGTAACTAAAATATTGTTTCAAGAATTTATTGCAAACAAAAATCTCGGAAAAGCGTTCTTAATTTGTCATTCTGACGAAGGAAGAATCTCAGAAATCGTAGGCTATGCAATTATTACCTATATTTTTAGTTTTGAATACCAAGGCAAAATGGCTTTTTTTGAAGAATTATACATTAAAGATGCCTTTCGTGGACAAGGAATTGGGCAAGAAGTAATCGAATTTGTAAAAGATTTTGCTAAAAGCCAAAACGTTAAAATGATGTATCTTGAAGTGGAAAATAACAATCAAAAAGCACAAAAATTGTATCTTGCCAACGATTTTGTGATTCATAACAGAATGATAATGAAGTTGAAATTAAATTAAATTTGATTATTTTTGTAACATAAATTTAAACTTATGGACTTTATAGAAATCAATCCTAAAATTATGGTTGGTAAACCTGTAATAAAAGGTACACGAATTACTGTAGAAAATATTATTGCGATGTTAGGGCAAGGTTTGTCAATTAATGATATTTTGACCGAATATAAAGGACTGACTAAAGAGCAAGTTTTGGCTTGTTTGCAATTTGCCGTAACTATTTTAGATAAAACCAATGTTTTTGATCTTGACAAAATGGCTTCCTAATGCGGTTTATTGTTGACGAATGTACAGGATCTAGTGTTGCTGAATTTTTAAAACAAAAAAAGCACGAAGTCATTTCCGTTTTTGATGATTTTCGTGGGGCAACTGATGATTTTATTCTTGAAAAATGTTTTTCTGAAAACTATATTTTAATTACTTCTGATAAAGATTTTGGCGAAATGGTTTTTAGAATGAACCAAAATCATAAAGGTGTTGTCCTAATTCGATGTGCTCCAAATAATTTTCAAACCAGAATTGAAGTTTTATCAAAATTACTCGAAAATTATAGTCAGAAAATCGAAAATAATTTTGTTGTCGTCACAAATACCAAAGTTAGAATTATCTCCTAAATAAATAAAAAAAAACCAAATTAGACCAATATGAAATTTCTTAAACTACTACTACTTTTATTCTTTGTACAAACTCAAGCCCAACAAGGCGGTATGTGGATTCCTTCTTTATTAAAAGGCAGGAACGAATCCGAAATGAAAAACCTTGGCATGAAAATCACTGCCGATGATATCTATTCCGTCAACAAATCGAGTATCAAAGATGCCGTTCCGCAATTTAATGGCGGTTGTACCTCGGAAGTTATTTCGCCAAAAGGATTGATTTTGACCAATCACCATTGCGGTTTTGATGCCATTCAAAACCAATCATCGGTGGAGCATGATTATCTTACCGATGGTTTTTGGGCTTATAAAATGAGCGATGAGTTGCCAAACAAAGACCTCGAAGTTACTTTTATTGTCAGTATCAATGACGTAACCACTCAAATTCTTGATGGTGTTGCTTCACTTTCTTCCGAAGCTGAAAAACAGAAAAAAATTCAAGAGAATATATCCAAAACAAATACTAGTTTCAAGAAAGAAGCTTGGCAAGAAAACAAAATTAGAACTTTTTATGAAGGTAACCAATTCCTGCTTTTTGTAACCGAATCCTACAAAGATGTTCGCCTTGTTGGTGCGCCACCAAGCTCGATTGGTAAGTTTGGTAGCGATACCGACAATTGGGTTTGGCCTCGTCATACAGGCGATTTTTCGTTATTTAGAATTTATGCCGACAAAAACAACCGTCCAGCCGCCTATTCTGTTGATAACGTGCCGTATGTGCCGAAACATTTTTTGCCAATTTCGTTAGACGGAATTAGCGATGGCGATTTTACAATGGTTGTAGGCTATCCAGGACGCACGCAAGAATATTTACCGAGTTTTGCCGTATCGCAAATCCAGAACGAACTTAATCCAGCCAAAATTGAAGTTCGTGATGCTGCCTTGAAAGTGCAAGATGGCTTTATGCGAAAGGACAATGCCATCAAGATTCAATATGCTTCAAAATATGCTGGCGTTGCCAATTACTGGAAAAAATGGATTGGCGAAACTATGGGTTTGAAAAAATCGAATGCTATTGCCAAAAAGCAAAAAGAAGAAATTACCTTTAAAGAAAACGTTTCCAAAGCAGGAAAACTAGCCGAATACGGAAATTTATTATCCGATTTCCAAAAAAATTATACCGATATCAAGGACTATGCTTTGGCAAGAGATTATTTCTCGGAAGTTTTTCTTCGAAATACAGAATTGACAAGCACGGCTTTTAAAATTTATCAGTTAGAGCAAGTTTTTAATTCGAAAGGCGAACAAGCTTTTACTGATAGAAAAAACAATTTGATTGCAGGATTGGCAGATTTTTATAAAGATTTTAACGTAACGGTTGATGAGAAAGTTTTTGAACAACTCATTGCTATTTATTCCAAAAAATCGCCACAACAATTTTTGCCAACGAGTTTGATAAATGCAAATGCAATCAATTTGGCAGCTGATTTGTATAAAAATTCGAAATTAGTGAGTTATGAAGGTGTAAAAAGTTTGTTGACTGGCGATACAAAAACAGTTTTGGCAAATCTGAATGCTGATAAAGGCTATATTTTTATGAAAGAAGTTGCCGATAAATTTACCAAAGAAGTTTCGCCAAAATATGATGAAATCAATTTGAAAAATACTGCCTTGCAACGCACTTACATGAAAGCGCAATTGGAATTAAATAAAAATGCCCGAATTTTCCCAGATGCCAATTCTACCTTGCGCGTTACTTACGGAAAAGTGAAAGGATACGAGCCAAAAGATGCTACTATATATAAGAGTGTCACATATCTTGATGGTGTTATCGAAAAATTTGTGCCTGGCGATTATGAATTTGATGTGCCTAAAAAACTAATTGATCTTTATAATACTAAGGATTATGGCGTTTATGCTGATAACGGACTCGAGGCGAAGACGAACAGAGCGGAGCTAAAAATGCCCGTTTGTTTCATAGGAACCAATCATACAACGGGCGGAAACTCAGGAAGTCCAGCAATTGATGCCAAAGGAAATTTAATTGGACTTAATTTTGACCGTGTTTGGGAAGGCACTATGAGCGATATTAATTATGATCCGGATATTTGCAGAAATATTATGGTCGACGCCCGTTATATTTTGTTCATTATAGATAAGTTTGCTGGAGCAAAAAATATTATTGACGAACTAAAATTGGTTCATCCGAAGCCAAAATCAAGAAAAAAGTGATTTTTTTAAAGAAACAAAAGAAACTATTTTTTTAGTTTTCGAGTTTGGCACGATAGTTGTTAAGTATAATACTGTTGTAAAAGATGGTATTTTATAAAAATATTTCCAAATATTAAAAAAAATTATATCTTTGCATCGAATTAATAATTAACCTTTTATACAAAAAAAATGAAAAATTTATTTTTAAGCTTAGCTGTTATCGCTACATTAACTGTAGTATCTTGTAAAAACACTGACGCTGCTCCTGCAGAAGAAGCTGTAACTGAAGAAGTTGCTCCAGTTGCTGAAGAGGCTGCTGCTGTAGTTGATTCTGCTGCTGCTGTTGCTACTGACGCTGCTGCAACTGCTACTGATGCTGCTGCTGGTGCTGCTAAAGATGCTGCTGGTGCTGCTGTTGATGCTGCTGCTGCTGCTGTAAAAAAATAATTAAAACCTAGTTTTAATTTTAAGCCTCGCATTGCGGGGCTTTTTTTATGAATTATAATCAAGAAAAAAACCTGTAAATAATTTTTACAGGTTTTTTTAATAAGCGTTTGTTAACTTTCTATTTACTATTACAAACAGTTTTATGACTTGTAAACTTTTATTTTTATCCTTATATTGTTAATAAATAATTTTTAAATTCTGCTTCTTCATTACTTGTTATACCAAGCGCTTCATAGACATAGTCAAAAGTAGATAGGATTTCGGGTTTGCCATTTATTAAAGCAACATTATGTTCGAAATGTGCAGATGGTTTTCCGTCGGCAGTAAGAATGGTCCAACCATCTTTGAGATGTTTGGTGTTTTTGGTTCCCATATTTATCATGGGCTCAATAGCAACCGTCATTCCTTCAATAAAAAGTTTACCACGACCACGTTTCCCGTAATTGGGCATTTCAGGGTCTTCGTGCATTTTGGTGCCTAAACCATGCCCTACCAATTCTCTTACCACACTATAACCATGGGCTTCACAATATTTTTGGATGGCATTGCCCACATCTTCTACACGATTGCCAGCTCTAAATTCTCGAATACCAACATAAAGTGATTCTTTGGTTATTCTAAGTAATTTTCTAACTTCAGGCGCAACATCACCAATCTCGAAAGAGTAAGCGTGATCACCATAATATCCGTTTTTGAGAACACCACAATCTACCGAAATAACATCGCCACTTTGCAACGGAATCCTATTAGGAACACCATGCACCACCTGCGCATTTGGACTTACACACAAGGTATTTGGAAAGCCGTAAAGTCCTTTGAATCCAGGAATTCCGCCATTATCACGAATAAATTCTTCAGCAAGTGCGTCTATTTTAAAGGTTGTTACACCTGGAACCATTTCTTTGGCAATAAGTCCTAGTGTTTTTGAAACTAAAAGAGCGCTTTCGCGCATTAACTCAATTTGTTCTCTTGTTTTTGGGATAATCATAAATCAATTTTGAGACGGCAAATATACAAATTCAATTGCAATGTACTCTTAAAAATAAGTCTCTAAACTTAATTTGGATTTGCCATAACTTTATACAACTCAGAAATCGACATAAACAACCTGTTTTCGATGGTTATTTGAGACAATTGTGCGGCTACCAAATTATTTTCCCGAGTATTAATAAGGAATAATGAGCTTTCGCCGAAAGTAAATAAACGTTCTTCTGAGGATAACATAGTTTGGTTGTCTTTAACCAAATTCGAAACGATATTCTTTTGTTTAGTCAAAGATTCAATTTCAATTTTTTGTGCTTTGATTTTATTAGTAAGTTGAATTTTTTCTAGTTCGAGAGCCAATGCAGTTTCTTGAACTTTAAATTTGGCGAGTTTCAAACCGCCAAGTTCTTTGCGAAGAAATAATGGATATTTGAAATTGACTTCGAGCTTATAATTTTCAAATTTATACTCGTTTATAAATTGTGGCTGCGATAAATAGGAATATCCAACGTCAATTTTTGGCAAAAGCAAATTGGATTTTAGTTTTCGGTCAATATTTAATATAGCGATTTTGGATTGTAAGGCATTAATTTTTGGATGAGTAACAATTGAAAAATCCGAATTTAAAACATCCGCCGTTTTTAAAGTTTCTTGAATAGTTAGTTCAAGTTTTTCTTCAGGAAATGTTTCTTCTTGTAATTCTACTGGAATGTTATTTTCTAGCCAAAGAAAATTAGATACTTCGAGTCTAGATTTATTTAGTTTTAACGTGGCATCTTCCAAGCTTAGTTTTCTATTTTTTACAACAATTGCTGCTTCAATGCTATCTATTGCTGGTTTGTCACCTTGTGTGATTAATGTTTTAATACCTAGGAAACGAAGCTCGGCATTTTGAACATAATTTTGGTAAAGACGTACTTCATCTGAAGTTTTTTTCCAATTAAAATAGGCTAAGGCTGCGTCATACAACACCGAAATGGTTTGCAATTTTTGGTCGGCATCGCTTAGTTTTATTTGATATTTTGCTTTTTGCAAATCAGACATTCGTTGGTTAATCAAAAGTCCTTGCGCTAACGGAATGGTAATTCCAAAAGAAGTCAATCCCGGTTTTGGCAAGGCATTTTCTGGATTCAGAAACAGCCCTTCGTTTTGTTCAAAACCAGCTTTTAAGTCAATTCCATACCAAGTCGGAATTTTGAAACTGCTATTTAAAATAGAAAAGTATTCACTATTTTTAAATTGTTTTTTGTCATAATCAACTTCAATTTTAGGATCAAATCCGCCACGAGCCGCCATGAGATTGGCTTGCGACACACTTACTTCAAGATTTGCACTTTTTACCATTGGATGGTGTTTTTTTACAAAGCCCAAAAACTCATTATAACTAAGTTCTTGTATGTTTTGAGAAAAACCAAACCAAGAAAAAAAAAGAAAAGCTAGTACGAATCTCATTATTTTTTTTCTTTTATTGTTTTGTTGCTTGGTTGGTAATAATTTGGTGGAAAGCCATTTAGGGTTCGCCATATTTCGAACCAAATTGGCACATTGTCCAGCAAGGCTAATGTTTGCGCGCCCGATCCCATACTTATTTGTTTTGGCCAAGATGCTTCATCTTTATCTGGAGCGATTAGCACTCGAAATTTTCCGTTTTCGCTAATAAAATTCTCTACTGCTATGATTGTACCACCAAAAGTTCCGTAAGATAGATTGGGCCAACCCGAAAATACTATGGTAGGCCAACCGTCAAACCAAATACGTACTTTTTCGCCTTTGTGAACCAGTGGCAAATCGTTTGGTGCAACAAATGTTTCTACGGCAATATCATAATCTGATGGCATAATACTCACGATTTGCGTTCCTTCTTTTATGGTTTCGCCAAGTCCAGATTGAAGTGCACGATTCACATAACCATTTTGTGGTGCCTTGATGTAGTACATGCCATTTCGAATTTGATAATTTACATATTGATTTTCTAATTTATTAACTTGTGCCTCTGTATCGTATTGGTTACTCAAAGCTGTATATTGATCGCTTTTGGCTTTGGATGTTTTTTCAGAATATTCGGCTGTAATTCGGTTAATTTCTACTTTGGCATTTATAAATTCATTTTTGGAGGTCAACAATTTATTTTCCTGAGTGATACTTTTGGCATCAACTTCTTGAAGTTTTAGGCGTTTTTCTTCTACATCGGTTAAAGGTTTCAGGCCTTCTTTATTGAGTTCAATTGCCCGATTGTACTGGGTTGTAGCAATTTTCAACTGGGTTTTTACAGCCTGCAAATCCATGCTATCCGACTTTATTTTTAATAGTGCTTGCTTAATTTTGTTTTGTGCTTGCTCGAGTTTTAAGTTTTTTTCGGCTCCAATTGCGAGTATTTGTGATTGAAGTGCCCCAACTTTAGATCCGTAGGATTGGCCTGAAAGTTGTTTGGCTTCTACTTGTTTTTGTGTGTTTTCTACCAAATTTGGATCGAAATAGTCTTCTTTTATTTCAGAAATATAAAGAATCGTATCGCCTTTTTTTACAAATTCGCCTTCTTGAACATACCATTTTTCGATTTTTCCAGGAATTATAGATTGGATGGTTTGCGGTCTTTGATTTGGTTTTAAAGTTGTTACTGCGCCAGATCCCGAAATATTTTGTGTCCATGGCAAAAACAAAATGATAACTCCAAGTAGGGAAACAACAAGAATTATTCGGTTTAAGATTTTAAAATGTGGACGCAAAGCCAAGTTTTTTACCGTCGAATATTTTTCGAGTGCTTGTAATTTGGGTTTATTATTGTCAGAAATATTAAGCATTTGTTATTTTTTTATGCAAAATTATTTCGCCATTTTTCATCGTGATTTGTCGGTTACATTTGGACTTCCAATAGGGATTTTTGGAAGAAACTATCACAATCCAATTGTTTTTTTCATGAGTAATAAAGTCGATAATTTCCTTTGCTGCTGTTGGATCCATTGTATCTGTAGGATCTTCGTAAAAAAGAATTTTTGGTTTATGTACAATACTTCGAGCGAGTAATATTTTTTGTGCATTGGAGGACGAAAGTTGTCTTCCTTCTGGAAAAATTTTGGTTTCCAGTCCATTTTCTAATGTTTTTAAAAAATCAGAAAGTTGTACACCATCAATTGCCCATTTCAAATCTTCAAAAGTTATGGTTGCATCGTTGAAGGTAATATTGTTATGTATAGTATCTTCAAACGGTGTTTCGCCATGAATAATAGTGCCTATTTGTGAGCGATATTGCGTGAGGTCTATTTTTCTGAAGGTGTTGTCATTTATAAAAAAGGAACCAGATGTGGGTTCTAGTAAACCAGATAGTATCCTAATTAGTGTTGTTTTTCCGGAACCGTTTTCGCCATCAAGTATGATTTTATCGCCTTGATTTATTTTTATTGTAATGTCTTTTAAAGCATTTTTGGATGCGTTTGGAAATTTGAAACGAAGATTTTCGGTTTCTAAAACAAAACTTGTAATACAAGAAGTTACTTCCGTAGAGGTTTCTGGCTCCAATTCCATATCAGTAACTTGGCCTATTTTTTCTACGGATGTTAACACATCATAAAAAGTTTCTAGACCAAGAATTATTTTTTCTACAGAGTTGATTACAAGTAGAATAATAATTTCTGCAGCGACAAATTGACCAATATTCATTTGTTGGTTCAAAACCAAAAAACCTCCAATAGACAATAAGCTTGCCGTGATGATCATTTTGAAAATTATCAATTGCGAAAATTGCCTTTTGATAATACTAAAATGGCTTTCACGACTCAATAAATAATCAGTAACCAGTGTATTGTTTTTTTGTAAGGCATAATCATGATTCAAATCATTACGAAAACTGAAGTTATTACGAGCCATTTCTTGCAACCAACTTGCAACTTTGTATTTAAACTTAGATTCTCTCAGGCTGGTTTCTAATCCTTTATTGAATGAAAATTTGAATATAAAATATAATAATGCAAACAATAATAATCCAAAAATTATAAAAAAAGGATGGTATAATGATAATAATATGATACCAAATGCGATTTGCAATAAGGCTGCCGAGAAATCTATCAATAATTTCGAGGTTCCTTTTTGGATGGCTATAGTATCAAAAAAGCGATTGGCAAGTTCTGGTGGATAGGTATTGTATAATGCTTCAAATTTTATTTTTGGGATTCGGGCGGCAAATTCAAACGAGGAGCGAACAAATATTTTTTGTTGTAAATTTTCTGTAATTCGCAATTGCATTAACGACAATATGCCAATAAGTGCTACTCCAACAACTACCAAAATTATCAACACAATCCAGGAGGCACTTATACGTCCAGATTGAATAAAATTTACAATCGCTTGGATGCCTAGTGGTAAAGACAAACTTATTAACCCCGAAAATATGGCATAAAAGAGAATTTGCGACACATCTTTTTTGTCGAGCTCAAGCAAGTTATAGTATCGTTTTAGCGGTGTCATTTTATTTGAAAATTAGAATTATCTTTTTTCTAATACCCTGTCAATTAAATCGATATAAAAATCACTTGGCACAATATGTTCATTGCAATCGGTTATTGTTTTGAGATGCTCTCTTAGAAAATTTTGATGTAAGTTTCCTTCAACAATAGATGATACAAGGCTTTTTGCAAATTTGTATTCTGGATTTACTTCACGAACGATCTCTACAATCCTGTTAATTACTCGTTTATAAATCAAGAAAAAACCTTCTTTATTTTCTTCATCTACTTCTTTGGTATGCAACGTTTTTGTAAATTCGAGTATAATTATTTTATTTAAAATCGCTTCGTTGATGTGCTCTGTCGACTGGTCATCTTCAATTTTCTGGGTAACTACCTTAATAGCTTTTTTAAGTTTGTCGTATGGTTTTTCGATATTAGTTGTTGTAAAAACCAGTTTGTATTCCATCCATGCCCAATACCAGGAACTCAAATAGACCAATAATTTGTGTTTGTTTTCAAAATATCTGTAAATAGAGCTCTCGTTGGAACCAATCAAATCGCCCAATTTTTTGAAAGTAAAATTGTCAAATCCTATTTCGTCTATCAAGAGGATGCTAAACTGAATTATTTTTTTTCCTAAAGCTGAAGTTTCAGGATCTTTGACATAAATTTTTGGGTTGACTTGGATTTTTATATTTGATAAAAGGTTTTGCATAGTTTGATTATTTATAACGCAAATATAATTATATTATTTTCTAAATCAATAGTTTTACTATTAATAACAATTATTTAACTATTAATTATAAAAAAACCACTCGAAAGTGGTTTAAATAAAAATCTAATATTTTAGAACCAACTAATATTCAAAAATATTAGTTACTACAAAAGTGTCATTATTTATTACTTGATTTATAACAAAATTATTTCCATCATATTGAAGAGCTCCTTGATTTATAGAATTTAAGATATTATCATCAGTTGAGATTCTAGTTAAAGCAATTTTGTTATTGGAAGACGAAAATAAATTTCCTGCATAAATAAATCCAAAATTATCTAAAATCAGGTTCAATCCTAAGACATTTTTGAATGGGCTATTTTTTGCATCATACTCAAACGTAATTGTTTCTGTAATGTCTGGAGTTTCTGCTTTTGTCTCCACTTTTTTTAATAAATTTCCTGAGCTAAAAATCAATTTTCCAGAACTAATATTTGATGTAATATTTGTAGAAAGGTCTAAATTTGTTTTGATAAAGGTTATAGTTCCATCAATGTTGTAAGTATAATTTGTTGTAACTTTATTGTAGCTTTGATTAATAACTGTAATTAATTTATTGTTATCATATATAAATGAAATCGTTTGGACTATTAAATTTTCATTATTATAAAATTCAATTTTTGATATCAAGTCTTGATTATAAGTAATTATTTTATTGTCAGTATAATTACCCAAAACAGTACTAGCTTTTATAATTTTATTATTATCATAAATATAAGTAAAGGAATTATTAAAACCTTGTTGTCCAGAATTATAAACAAGATTACTCGAAATTTTCTTTACAAGAATAATATTCGAGTTTGTTTCGTCACTTTTTGAACATGAAAACAGTAAAAACAGAAAACTAATTATAAAGAGTGTATTTTTTTTCATATTTATTTTTTTAAAGCAACGATTTCCCTGACATAACCTTTGCTTTCTCAATTCCCATTAATTCTAAAATAGTAGGAGCAATATCGCCTAAAACACCATCGTGAATTGTCTTTAGATTTTTATCGACCAAAATAATCGGCACAGGATTGGTCGTATGTGCTGTGTTTGGTGAGCCGTCTGGATTTATCATGGTTTCGCAATTGCCGTGATCGGCAATTACAATCGTGGTGTAATCGTTGGCTAGTGCTGCTTCGATAACTTCTTTGGCGCAAGCATCAACCGCTTCGCAGGCTTTTATAGCTGCTTGCATGTCGCCTGTGTGACCAACCATATCGCCATTTGCAAAATTGAGGCAAACAAAATCGACTTCGCCTTTATGAAGTTCTGGTACAAGTGCCTCTTTAAGTTCAAAAGCCGACATTTCGGGTTGCAAGTCGTAGGTAGCAACTTTGGGTGAATTTCTAAGAATTCGGGTTTCGCCATCAAACGGAGTTTCTCTTCCGCCCGAAAAGAAAAAAGTAACGTGTGGATATTTTTCGGTTTCGGCAATACGAATTTGTTTTTTGCCTGCTTTTTCTAAAACTTCACCAAGTGTTTCGGTTATGTTGTCTTTGTTGTAAACTACTTTTACGTTTTGGTAGGTTTCGTCGTAGTTGGTTAAGGTTACATAATATAAATTGAGTTTATGCATGTTTTGTTCCTGAAAATCTTTTTGCGAAAGTGCTTCGGTTAATTCGCGACCACGATCGGTACGAAAGTTGAAGAAAATTACCACATCGTTTTCATGAATCGTTGCAACTGGTTTGTCGTTTTCCTCGACCATAACCAAGGGTTCTATAAACTCGTCAGTGATATTATTTTTATAGGATTCGGCTACATCCATTGCAGGATTTTTGGATTTTTTTCCGTTTCCGTGTACTAATAAATCATATGCCAACTTGACACGTTCCCAGCGTTGGTCTCGATCCATGGCATAATAGCGACCAATAACTGAGGCGATTTTTACCGAAGTATTCGAAATGTAATTTTGTAAATCTTCGATGTATTTTTTTCCCGATTTTGGATCTACATCACGACCATCAGTAAAGGCATGAACAAATACTTTTTTTAGCCCGAAAGCTTCGGTGGCATCAATCAAACTTCGTAAATGTGATGTATGCGAATGTACGCCGCCATCTGATAGTAATCCCAAAATATGCACGCTTACATTGTTACTTTTGGCATAATGAAAAGCGTCAATTAGCACTTGTTCCTCTTTCAAGGAATTGTTTTGGACAGCCAAATTTATTTTTGCAAGATCTTGATATACAATACGACCAGCGCCAAGATTCATATGGCCTACTTCGGAGTTGCCCATTTGACCTTCTGGTAAACCCACATGAAGTCCATCGGTACGCAATTGCGCATTGGGATATTTGGTATATAAACTATTGATGAAAGGCACATTGGCATTATCGATAGCAGAAACTTTTGGATCGGGAGATTTTCCCCAGCCATCAAGAATCATGAGAATTACTTTTTTATTCATGTTACGGTTTTTTAGCCCAGATAGCAGTGGAAATCCTTTTATAAAGTTGGCGGCGAAGCAAGCTAACTTTATAAAAGATTGTAACGAATAGCTGGAAATAGCTCCAAATTTAGTTAATTAAAACCAATTTTTGGCTTGGTTGTAATCGATAAAATATTTGAGACTTATAGAGAAGATGTGCCCTAAGGCTTGGTTATTGAGCAAATTGCTAACGTTTTTGTTGTAGTTTCTGTTGATGTTGCCACTTTCGTTAAAGGCATTATTGCGATACAACATAGAGAGTTGACTGCCCGGAACAATCCACCAGGAATAGGATAAATCGAAATTCCAAGTGCTAAAATCTTGGTCTTGATTGGGAACTGCCGATGTATAAGTAGACAAACTTCCGTTTTGATTGAGCGAATAGAAGTTTTTATTTTCAGAAAATGACCAGTAGTGGCGCACTATCAAGTTGAGGCTCATTTGGCTGGTAAGCGAATATTTTCCGGTTAGTTCATTAATATATTCTTTCACATCACGTTTGGCATAGATAATGTCTTTGGGTGTTGTGCTGTCTGCATCGGTATCTATCTTGTCGGTATAGCCTTTGTCGTTTTTTAATTGGTTGTAATTAAAGCTGTATATCAACGACATACGATCGGAAAATCGATATCTCGGACTAATATTAAACCCGAAATTGGATCTCGATTTTTCTGATGTGAGTCCGAAAAAAGGATTGACATCCAAAGCAAATTTATTGTTGTAGTTGGACGAAAAATAGGCCCACGCACTCATTTCTGACGGTTGTATATAAAACCTGTTTTCGGTTTGGGGATTGTAATAATCGTAGGTTTTAAAAGGATTTAGATTGATTCCCATACCAAAAGCGTGATTTTTTTTGTTGGTGATGTTTGTATTTATATTTATTTCGTTGGTTTGAAGTTGTCCCGTTTGTTTCTGAAATTCGGTGTATAAATTGGTTCTTACCGTAAAATTATTGAATAGTTTGGTTGGATTTAGAATACGATAAGTTGCATTTCCATAAAGTGCATAATAATTGGTTTGGAAGTTGATGCCCAAATCATTATTGTCATAGTCTTTACTGTAAATTTCTGTTCCCACTCCAAAACGGTATTTTCCAGAAATTTTATTAGCTTCAAGATTGGCGTTGTAGCCTTCTTTGTTCTCTTCTTGATTGACGAAACTGTACTTCATGTTTCCTTGCAAACCAAACGTATTTTTTTTGGTTTTTAAATCCCATACCAATGCTGCTACATTAGCATCGCGATAGTCTCCATTTCGGGTTACATTGGTATTGATGAAGGAAACTGATGAGTTTTTTTGAAACCGTTGGTCTACAACCAAAATATTATAGTTGGTTAACGGATCGATCAATTCTTTACGGGTTTTCCCAGTTATTTTATCTTGTATTGTGGCATAGCTATTTTCGGTAACGGCATTTAGAAATCCAATTCCCAATCCGTTTTTTGTGCGTCCTGAAATTTTTGTAGCATTAATGAGACTTGCATTTGCTGGTTTTTCGGTTATTTCTTCGTCATCTGAGGTGTTTGCATTTAAAAACGTTCTTCCGCCAATACGTCTGGAATAGAGCAAATTACCTTTACTAAACAAGTCGGTTCCTTCAGTAAAAAAAGAACGATTTTCGTTAAATTGCTGTTCGAAAGGCCCGAGATTTAGGATTTTTTGATCCACAACGGTTTGCCCAAAATCGGGAATTAAAATCGCATCAAGTGTAAAAGCGTCATTTATCCCATACTTTATATCCATGCCGCCTTTTATGGAACCTTTGGTTTTGGTTTGGGCATCTGCATTTACATAATACGAAGTGTAAGGCAAAAAGAAGAGTCGAGTAGGGGTTTTTATGTTTTCTATTCCTTCAAGTATACCTGTTTGTAGCACGAAGGAGCCAATTTTTGAATCTATAAAATTCCAAGAGTATTTTTGTCGATCTCGGCGTATTTCTCTAAAGAAGTTTAAACCCCATGTTTGTTTTTTCTCTGCCGAAAATCTTAAGGCGGCATAAGGTATTTTCATTTCGACAACCCAACCAAAATCTGTAATTTTTGCTTTGCTCTGCCAGACGGCATCCCAAGAATAATCCTCGCCAGTGGAATCTGTAACTTGACAATCGGCTTGATTGTCTGCTGCTGTTACATAAAACTGAAAATCCTGTTGCCCGTCGTTAAAGCCATTGATAAAAACTCCAAAAAAATCTGAAGTTCCAGTTTCATCTCTTTTGCTGAATTCTTTTAGGATTTTTGAAGGCTGGTCATCATACATCATTGCTCCTATATATACAGCATCATTATCATAAACTATTTTTACTTCGGTGCGTTTGTTTTCGGCAATGGGTTTGCCATTATCAGGATTAAACATGATAAAATCTTTGGCTACTTCAGCTTTTGTCCATGATGTTTCATCTAGTTTACCGTCAATAGTTATTTTTTCTGAAATCTGCTGTGTGTGAAGTACTTTTTTTTGACAAAAACCCAGTAAAGTTCCAAAAGTGAAGATTATAAGTAAGATTTTTTTCATTTAAAATCTATATTTGATTGATTTGATTGAGGAAAATTAGAACCAATAAATTCTAATACAAATTAATACTTTTTTTTTGGTATGAAAAATCCGTTTTTCTTAAATAAATACTAAAATCTAGTTTGTATTTTTTAATGAGAAGGTAATACTATTTTCGAGATTGGTACGTTTGTTGTTTAGCAATAAGTATAAACCGCTATAAAGCCTTTAAAAGGTACTTAAACGTTAAATTTTGCGTTTTATCGGTAAATTTATGTTGAAAAGTTTGTTAATAAGAAATATGTTTCTACATTTGTCGTCCCAAAACTAATTTTTTAACCTATAAAATTAAAAATATGTTACAAAAACTTATAGTAATTTTCACTTTTTGTTTGCTGTCAATATCGGCAACAGCTAAGTCTAGCTTTATGCCTAGCAAAGTTGTTTTGTCTTCCATGAGTGTTGATGATAAGTTGTTGCTTATTGATCAAATGTATTATGACCTTAATGGCAATCATAACAAATTGCCTAATATAGAATGTTTTTCAAAAGGATTGTTAGGTTTTTATAATCTTAAAGGAAAAGGAAAAATAAAAAAGGACATCATTACGATTATAGATTATACGATGCCTTCTAGCGCCAAAAGACTTTGGGTTATTGATTTAGAAAATAACAAAGTTTTGTATAACACACTCGTTGCTCATGGAGTAAACTCAGGAACAACCTATGCAAAACGTTTTTCTAATAAAGCAGAATCCAATATGAGTAGTCTTGGTTTTTTTACAACTGGCGAATCGTACATAGGAAAACATGGTTTGTCTATGAAATTAGACGGATTGGAAAAAGGAATCAACAACAAAGCGCGCATGCGTGATGTTGTAATGCATGGTGCTGATTATGTTTCGCCAGCTTACATCAAAAGTAATAAATTGTTAGGTAGAAGCCAAGGTTGTCCAGCTTTGCCTCATAAATTCAGTAAAAAGATAATAAAAACGATCAAAAACAGATCCTGTTTATTTATCTACAATCCTGATAAAAATTATTTGCGAAAAACTAAGATTGTTTAAATCTAAATTTAATACAAAAAAAAGAGAACCGATAAGTTCTCTTTTTTTATACAATATTATTGTTTTCGTAACTTTACATATAACTCTTGATCTAAGCAATAGATGTCTTCTCTAAATTGAAGTTTGCCGTTTTTTTCCCATGCGGTCCAATACAATTGATGAATCTGAATTGGCTCTGTAATTGGAATTATAATTGTTTTTAACTCAGGGTCTTTAAGTTTTTTGGGTGTCAAAACCAGCATTGGATTTTTGGACATCAATTCGGCATCTTTTTTATTCAACTCTTTTTCTTTTTCTCTTTTCAGTTTAAAATAGTAGTTGATATCGGTCGTGTCTTTAATTTTTTGCATTGGCCAGTTTATGGAATCATTAAGCAAGTAATGCGCCATTTCCATAGGTTTTTCTAAACGTACACAACCCGAACTTAACGATCTGTAATTGAGTTTAAAAAAATCACGATGATTGGTGTCATGCATGTAAACCGAATATTTGTTAGGAAAATTAATTTTCATCAATCCCAAAGCATTGTTTCTGCCCGGCATTTGAATGTACTGATACTTGTCGGCTTCTTCCATTTTCCATTCAGAAGCACTAATTTCTTTTTTCTTCCAATTGTATATTTTAAGACGTTGTTTTGCAAAAGCACTTCTACTTTTAAGCACATCTGGAAAAACATCTTCGGCTAAAATTGTTGGCGGAACTGTCCAATTTGGATTCAAATTTATATTAGAAATTCGAGATTCCAAAACAGGAGTTCGCCTAGTATCTTTACCAACGACAATGCGCTGAATTTGCATGGTGTCTTTGCCTTTTATGGCTACCAATTTGTATTCGGGAATGTTTGTCAAAATGTAATGCTCTCCAAAATCTCGAGCAAACCATCGCCAGCGTTCTAGATTAGCAATAACTTGCTCAATGCGTTTGTCTTTGGTATAGTTGAGCGCATCAAGTGTGCCGCGACCAATAGCTCCATCAGATTTCAGCCCGTGTCTTGATTGAAAAGCTTTTAAAGCAGAACTTAAATCTTTGTCGGCCTTGTCAGTAACGATGTCACTTTGTGGCATATCACCCCAAAATATTAATTGTTTTTTTACGTTCTCAATTACTTTTGGAGATTTTCCAGAAACAACGGCTCTAGAGTAAATGTCAAAAGGTTCAAATTTTGTATCAGGCAAATCACGAAGTATTCGTAGACTTCTCTTTAATTGGTCATAAACAGCATGAGTTGGCTTACTGTTTTGAATATTTTCTTTAAAATTACTTGTTTCTACACTGTTAATAACCAAGCTATTAACGTTTTTGTAGTTCTTTTTTATATCCCAATCGGTGTATACTCTTTCTGGTAAAATTTTGCCGTTATTAAGATGCGACAAATAATCATGCAAGCTATTAGTAAGCATTATATCATACGCAATTAAATCTTGCTCTGACAATCTATTGTAACTATTTTCGAAATTTTTTATTTTCGAAAAATTATAATCCTCAACATCCAATCCGTCTTCTAGGGCATAACTTATTTCGTCAATAAGTGCTTGTCTATTTTCTACTTGAAGCCAAACAGTTTCATAATTAAATTTTCGATAAAAAAGTTTGAGATCTTCGTTTTTAAGATTGATGATTTGAGTCGAATCAATTTTTATACTGGTATCAAAAATAGAAAAATCGACCATCGAAGCTTCGTAGTTTTTAGAGACTTTTTCTGTATTTTTCTTACAATTCGTAAAAACAAAAAGTACAAGTAGTAGGTAAAATTTATTCATTGGCAACAACTTCTATTTTCTTAAACATGCAAAAATGTAACCCAATTGTAGCTATCTCAAAAGCGTTTTCTAGTTTAGTAAATTCCATTTTAGAATAAAAAGAAACCGCACTTTCTCTAGCATTGAGCCATATTGTAAAGCATTTTTCTTTTTCTAAATACTGTTCACAATGACAAATCAATTTTCGGCCTAATCCTTTATTTTTATAGGATTCTAAAACCGCCATTCCTCTAATTTGAAATTGCAAATCTTCGTCAAAATTATCATTTTTATTTTGAAAAACCGATACAATTGCGACACAATTTTTGTCTTCAAAAAATCCGAAATGAATTGTTGTTTCCAAATCGTCACCATCAAAGTAGCAACTTTCTATTGGTTTTCCTTGTCGAAGCACTTCGTTTCTTATTAAATAAGTTTCTTTTGGAGTTATTTCTCTAATCATTTTTATCAAAATAGTTTTGCTAACTTTTTATGTTTAAAAAGGTTAACTTAGATTTTTTATAATAATTTTAATTTTTTTTTAAATAAGTTGCAATCCAACAAAACTAATATTATATTTGCACCGTTATAATGCGAAAGTAGCTCAGTTGGTAGAGCTCCAGCCTTCCAAGCTGGTTGTCGCGAGTTCGAGCCTCGTCTTTCGCTCCAAATCCTCTCCCGAAAGGTTGAGGATTTTTTTTGTAATTTTTAAAAAAAATTAATTAAAATTAAAAGCTGGTTGTCGTCTCGTTAAAATAATGAGAATCATCGTCTTTCGCTCCAAATCCTCTTCTGAAAAGTTGAGGATTTTTTTTGTAATTTTTAAAAAAAATTAATTAAAATTAGAAGCTGGTTGTCGTCTCGTTAAAATAACGAGAATCATCGTCTTTCGCTACAAATCCTCTTCTTAAAAGTTGAGGATTTTTTTTGTAATTTTTTAAAAAATTAATTAAAATTAAGAGCTATTTGTCGTCTCGTTAAAATATCGAGAATCATCGTCTTTCGCTACAAATCTTCTTCTGAAAGGTTGGGGATTTTTTTTGTAATTTTTAAAAAAAATTAATTAAAATTAGGAGCTGGTTGTCGTCTCGTTAAAATAATGAGAATCATCGTCTTTCGCTCCAAATCCTCTTCCTCTAAGTTGAGGATTTTTTTTATAAATTACTCAAATCACTTTCGGTTGCTATTTCATAAGCATTTTTATTTTTCTGAAATAATCGTGCTGATAAATTTCCTTTTAAGATAATTTTACTTTGATTAACTTCCAACCAACTTCCTTCTCGCAATCCTAAAACCGCTGTTTCGTTGAAAGCATGAAACTCTTTTATTCGGGTTTCTCGGGTTTCGCCCATGTGTTTTGAAGTCGAATCGGGATCTAGATAATGCGGATTCAAATTGAACGGAATAATGCCCAAAGTAGCAAAACTTGGCGGATAAATAATAGGCATATCATTGGTGGTTTGCATCGAAATGCCTGTTATATTACTACCAGCACTACAACCAAGATAGGGTTTTCCTGATTGTATGACTTCTGATAAAACTTTCATGATTTTATTTTCATATAATTGTGTTACCAATAAAAAAGTATTGCCGCCACCTACAAAAATAGCTTCTGCTTTTTGCACCGCTTCAATTGTGCCGAAACTTCGGGATTCAAATTCATGCAGTCCAACAACATCTATATCAATAGTTGCAAAAGCTTTTTTTACTTTTGAAGTGTACTCGTCGTACGAAATTCCGCCAGGTTGCGCATACGGAATAAATAAAATGGTTTTGCAACCTTCAAAATGCGATTTTAAAACAGGAAATAAATACTCCAAATAGTTACCGCCATGAAGCGTTGAGGTGCTAGCTATGATTGCTTTTGTCATTTGATTTAAATAAATTTCAAATTTAGAAAATAATTTTACAACAATAACATTAACAAAAAATTACAATTGCATTGGCTCTTTTTTTAGATTACAAACCAATATTTTTACCAATCACAATCCCAATAATTTGAAGATTTTTTACACAACTTTACTACCCTTATTGATGCTATTTGCTAATTTTTTGCAAGCGCAAAACGGACTGAACAAAATTTGTAAAGGCAGAATTATCTCTGGTTCTTACCAAATAGAAGCAGTAACGATAAATAATCAAACTCAAGAAAGTGCTACAATGTCAGACGCCAATGGTAATTTTGAAATAAAAATTGCAATTGGCGATTTGTTATTTTTTTCGGCAGTAAACCTTAAGCCGTTGCATTATACAATTCAGAAAGAAGATTTTTACAAAGAAATTTTTGTGGTCACTCTTTTTTCTAGAACCGAAGAATTAGAGGAAGTTTTGATTGAGAAAAGTACGATTACAACCGAATCTGTAGGCATAATACCTAAAGGAATGAAAGTATATACGCCAACCGAAAGAAAGTTGATGACTGCTGGCGGAACTCCTATTGATGCCATATTAAATCATTTTTCGGGCAGAACCGAAATGCTCAAAAAAGAAATTGAAGTCGAAAAAAAAGAAAAATCATTGCTCAGAATTGAAAATCTAGTAGAAGAAAATTATTATACACAAGTACTTAAAATTCCCGCAGATCATGTCAAAGGTTTGCAATATTATTGCATTGAAGATGCTACCTTTGTTAATGCGCTCAACGTTAAAAACAAAACTTTAGCTAAATTTTTATTAGTGGGTTTGTCCAAAAAATACCTAACGTTATTAAATCAAAAATGAACAAACTGCTTACACTATGTTGTATGCTATTTTCATTTTTAGTGATAGCACAAACCAATCCTGAGAAAATTCTGAACGGAAAAGTAATGGCAGATTTTGGCGAACTCAATGGCATTTATGTAACAAATCTCAAAAATAAAAAAGTAACTGTTACCGAAAATGGTGGTTTTTTTACTATTCCAACTTCAGTCGGTGATACTATTATTTTATCGTCTATAAATTTTAAAGCCAAGAAAATCAAATTAGAAGAAAAAGACTTTCAAAAATCATTATTTTTTGTAAAATTGCAACCCATAATGAACCAATTAAAGGAAGTTTTTATAAATCAATATAATCAGATCAATGCGGAAGCTATGGGAATTATTCCGAAAGGGCAAAAAACATTTACGCCAGCCGAAAGGAAATTAAATACAGCATCCAATCTGTATATGGATTTCAAATTTGGATTGACTTTTACTGCAGATCCTATGCTTAATGCCATTTCTGGGCGAACTGCAATGCTCGAAAAAATTGTTGAAGTCGAAAAAAAAGAAATTTCTATTGCTAAAACCGAAGCTTTTTTTGATGAAAATTATTTTACAGAAAAACTCAAAATTCCGACAGAATATGTCAAAGGCTTTAAGTTTTTTATTGTTGAAGATCAAGAATATGTTGCAGCAATAAAAAATAAAAACAGAACTCTGGCTAAATTTCGAATGAACGAATTAGCCATAAAATATATCGACTTGATAACTGAAAAAAAATTCTAATTTTGCAAAATGAAAAAACATTTGAAACTTCTTTTTGTCTTTTTTGCAGTTTTTATGCTGCTTTCTTTTTCAGCACACAAGTTTTACACCGCAATTTTTAAAATTGATTTTAATGAAAACAAAAAAAGAATTGAGGTTACTACGCGAATTTTTGTTGACGATTTAAATACTGCCATTTCAAAAAAATACAACCGAAAAATGTTTTTAAATTCTGATAATGAAACAGAACAAGATGTTATGTTTTTAAAAAAATACTTGGCAGAAAAAATAAATGTGAAAGTTAACGGTAAGATGCAAACCATGCGGTTTTTGAGCAAAGAAGTCGAAGAAAATGTATTGATTTGTTATTTTAATTGTGATGCGATAACCAAAGTAAAATCTTTTGAAATCACAAATACCGTTCTAACAGAAATCTATGAAGACCAACAAAACATTGTGCAACTCAACATCAATTCCAAAAAACAAACGCTATTATTGTCTGCCGATTCAACCTTCGGAATGTTAAAATAAGTGCAACATTAACTATCTGATATAAAATAAGTACTTTTATAGCTTTAATAAATAGAATACACATGAAGAATTTCGGCTTACTACTTTTTTTATACTCAGGATTGCTTTTTTGTCAAGAAACGATAAAAGCAAAAAGCGAAAAAAATCCTGATAAGTTCAAACAAATGTACGATCTTTTGGCAACACCCAATATGTATCGCACGGCTTCGGGAGCACCAGGACCAGAATATTACCAGCAACAAGCAGATTATAAAATTGATATTGAACTTGATGATAAAAACACCAAATTATATGGTCAAGAAACCATAACCTATACCAACAACGCTAAAGAATCGTTAGATTATTTATGGTTGCAATTGGATCAAAATCAAAATTCTAGAAAATCGCTTTCTCCATTAATTGAGAACAAAATGACCGATCCAGCATCGGCTCCAAAAAGTTTTTCTAGAAAATATCTCGAAGAAGATTTTGATGGTGGTTTCAATCTAGAGTTTGTAAAAGATGCTTCTGGAAACCCAATGAAATATACCATCAACCAAACCATGATGCGTATTGAGTTGCCAAAACAATTAAAACATAAAGAAAAAGTTTCGTTTTCTATAAAATGGTGGTACAACATCAATAATTATATGTTGGATGGTGGTCGATCGGGCTACGAACATTTTGATAAAGATGGAAATAATCTATACATTATTGCGCAATTTTATCCACGAATGGTGGTGTATAATGATGTTGAAGGATGGCAAAACCAACAATTTTGGGGTTCGGGCGAGTTTGCCTTGCCTTTCGGAAATTTTGATGTAAACATCACTGTTCCAGCCGATCACATTTTGGAAGCTACAGGAAATCTTTTAAATCGAAACGAAGTTTTTACCAAAACCCAACTCGAACGTTATGCCTTAGCCGAAAAATCGTTTGACAAACCCGTGATTATCGTTACGCAAGCAGAAGCCGAAATCGCTGAAAAATCAATTTCTACGAAGAAAAAAACTTGGAAATTTAGAGCTGAAAACGTTCGCGATTTCGGAATTTCAACATCCAGAAAATTCATTTATGATGCCATGGCTGTGAAGCTAAACGATCGCAACGTGATGGCAATTTCGCTGTATCCAAAAGAAGGAAATCCGCTTTGGGAACAATATTCTACTCGGGCAGTTGCGCATACACTCAAAAGCTATTCGGCACACACGTTTGATTATCCTTATCCAAAAGCAATATCAATTCATGCCAACGATCAAGGAATGGAATACCCTATGATTTGCTGGAATTATGGTCGCCCAGATGTCGACGGTAAATATACAGACAAGCTCAAAGAAGGCATGATAAGCGTGATAGTACACGAGGTTGGACACAATTTTTTTCCTATGATTGTTAATTCCGATGAGCGTCAATGGACGTGGATGGATGAAGGATTAAATTCTTTTATGGAATATATGGCGCTAATGGAATGGGATCCGAACTTTCCAGCAGATCGTGGTCCAGCCAAAAATATTGTTCCTTATATGAGTGGCGACCAAAAAGGGTTGGAACCCATCATGACCAACTCCGAAGCTATTCGTCAATTCGGGAATAACGCATACGGGAAGCCAGCTGCTGGATTGAATATGCTTCGGGAAACTATAATGGGTCGCGAATTATTCGATTATGCGTTTAAAACCTATGCCAACCGTTGGAAATTTAAACATCCAACACCCGAAGATTTCTTTAATACTATGGAAGATGCTTCGGCTTTTGACCTCGATTGGTTTTGGCGAGGTTGGTTTTATACAACCGATAATAACGATATTGGCATCAAAGAATTAAAAAAATATTATGTAAGCAACGAACCTTCCAAAGAAGTGGAAGAATTTTTGAAAACACGCCGTCGTCGCGAACGAATTCAAGGTTCAATGGTCTATATGATTGCAGACGGAAGTGCCGATTTTAAACCAGAAATGAACAAGCCATTTGATGTAAAAAATTGCAAAGCGTTAGACGAGTATATTCAAAAAACATTTACTAAAGAAGAGCAAACTAAGTTGATGTCTCCAAAATATTTTTATCAAGTAACTTTTGATAAACCAGGTGGATTGGTCATGCCAATAATTGTTGAAATGACTTTTGAAGACGGAAGCAAAGAAACCCAAACTTTTCCAGCTCAAATTTGGCGCATGAACGACAAAGAAGCTACGCGAACTTTTGCTACACAAAAAGCAATATCCAAAATTGTTGTCGATCCAAAACAAGAAACAGCCGATGTAGACACCAGTAATAATACTTGGCCAAGAGTAGAAGTAAAATCAAAATTTGACAAGTAGTATTATTGTTTTATAAGTTATAACCTAAACTTATAACCTTTATAACCTTATAACCTTTTTATTATGTTCGGAATAGGCGGCGGAGAATTAATTTTCATCATTTTTATAGCATTAATGCTTTTTGGATCAGACAAGATTCCAGACATTGCACGCACGATGGGCAAAGCCATGTCACAGCTCAAAAATGCAACCAACGAGATAAAATCTGAAATTACCAAAAGTGCCGAATCATCTGGCATTGATTCTGGTATTAAAGACTTAACATCAGGATTTACAGAACAAGTAGACAAGATAAAAGAAGGATTAGATGCGCCAATTTCAAATCCTGTTGACGATATCAAAAAAGAAATTGACGATTTTACAGGCCCAATAAAAAGACAATTCTGATGCTCGAAAAAATCATTTCGCTCGATAAGCAATTATTGGTTTATCTCAACAGCTTTGGAGCAACAGAATTTGATAGTTTTTGGTTGTACATTACCAAACAAGCCAATTGGTGGCCTTTTTTCTTGCTTCTAGCGTATTTAATTTACAAAAAAACCAGCCTCAAAAACCTAGGAATTATAATATTATTTCTTACGGTTTTATTATTTGTAGGCAACGAGTCGGTCGAATTTTGCAAAAACAGCGTTCAACGATTACGACCTTGCAATGATCCAGAAATAAACAGCATTATTCGTATTGTACATCATACAAAAACCTATAGTTTTTTCTCTGGTCATGCGGCAAATTCAATAGCATCAATGACTTTTTTATTTCTCATTTTAAGAAAAAAAATCAACTATGCATACCTGATTTTCTTGTACCCACTTATTTTTGCCTACAGCCGTATTTATCTCGGAGTTCATTTCCCGATTGATATTCTCACAGGCTATACATTCGGAATCTTTTTGGGTTATTTATGCTACCAATTGTATTTTTATTTTCAAAAAAAGTATTTTTTCTAGGAGCCAATCCTGCTATTCGTTGCAATCTTTTTTTTGCTTGCTTCGCCGCTCAAAAAAGGATTTTCACTTCTATCAGGGCTATAAAACTCTAGATACCGTCAAACCATCACGAATAGGCAATAAAACTGTCTCAATTCTAGGATCATTTTTTAAAAGTAAATTGTATTCTAGCAATACTTTGGTCGATACATCATTGGGTTGCAGCGCTTCAAGAACTTTGCCGCTCCACAATACATTATCCGATAAGATGATGCCGCCTTTATTCATTTTCGGTAAAATCAAATGAAAATAATTGATGTAATTTTCTTTATCCGCATCTATAAAAACCAAATCAAACTTCAAATCAAGATTCGGGATTATATTCACAGCTTCTCCCAAATGCTGAAAAATTTGTTTTCCCCAAGTTGATTTATCAAAATATTTTCTTTGAAAATCAACCAATTCTTCTTTGATATCTATTGTATGTAAAATACCGTTTTCTTGCATGCCTTCACACAAACATAAAGCCGAATAACCAGTGTAAGTGCCAATCTCAAGAATGTTTGTTGGTCTTATAAGTTTACTCAACATGCTCAAAACCCGACCTTGAAAATGACCGCTCAACATGCGTGGCAACAAAATTTTCTGATACGTTTCTTTGTTGAGTTGCGCCAACAATTCGGGTTCGTTTTGCGAATGTTGCTCAATGTAATGTTCTAATTCGTCAGATAGGAAGTGCATATTAAAAATTCAAAAGTTCAGATTTTAATTTTTCAGGATTCTGATAATTATTCCAAAATAGAAAAACTACAATTTCGCCATCATAAATTTTGTAGTAGAAACTTACATTTTTATGAACAAATCCTTTGCGAAAAGAAGCATTGAAATCCCAATTTTGGAAACAAGAAGGATTATCAGAAAGTAGTTTCATTGTTCGTTCAACTTCTAAAATAAATTCTTTTACTATTTCATTAGTCCAATATTGTTCCAGATAGTCAATATTTTTATAATATGATTTTTTGGCAATTGCGGTCCAAATAATTTTCATTTAGTAAAGTATTTTTCTTTAGATACTTTTAGAATTTCACTGTAATTTTCAGTTTTTCCATCAACATATTCTTTCTCGCTCAATTCTAATAACTCTTTAACCAAATTATTTTCAATCGAAACATCAATAAAATTTGAAAGTCGAGTGAGCAGTTGTTCATCTGCATTTTCAATTTGTTGTAAAACTTTACTTTTTAAATCTAAGATTTCCATGGTGTAAATTTATAAAACAAATTTACAAAAATAACCTAAATTTGCACCATGCAAATCGATAAAAAAGACATTCGTAGCCTATCCAAAGAGCAACTTCGGGATTTTTTTGTAGCCAATGGCGACAAATCGTTTCGTGGTAATCAAGTGTATGAATGGTTGTGGAGCAAAGCGGTGCATAATTTTGAAGACATGACCAACGTTTCCAAAGAAACCCGCACCAAACTTGAAGAAAATTTTGTGATCAATCACATCAAGGTAGACACGATGCAACGTAGCGAGGACGGTACAGTCAAAAACGCCGTTCGTTTGCACGATGGGTTGGTGGTCGAATCGGTTTTAATTCCTACCGAAACTAGAACAACGGCTTGCGTGTCGAGCCAAGTAGGTTGTAGTTTGGATTGTAACTTTTGTGCCACAGCAAGACTCAAACGAATGCGAAATTTAGAACCTGGCGAAATCTACGACCAAGTCATCGCCATTGATAAAGAAAGCCGTTTGTATCATAATAGACCACTATCAAACATTGTTTTTATGGGCATGGGCGAACCGCTTATGAATTATAATAATGTCATGAAAGCGATCGAAATGATTACATCGCCTGAAGGCTTGGGCATGTCGCCAAAACGGATAATCGTGTCTACCTCTGGAATCCCGAAAATGATCAAGAAAATGGCCGATGATGATGTCAAATTCAAACTGGCGGTTTCGTTACACTCGGCAATCGATGAAGTTCGGGCGAAAATTATGCCGTTTTCTTCCAATTTCCCATTGAAGGATTTGCGCGAAAGTCTCGAATATTGGTACAAACTTACCAAAAGCAAAGTTTCGTATGAATATGTAGTTTGGAAAGGCATTAACGACAATCAAGAAGCAGTCGATGCATTGGTAAAATTTTGTAAATATGTGCCTTGCAAAGTAAACTTGATCGAGTACAACCCAATTGACGATGGCGAATTTCAACAAGCTTCTGATGAAAGTATCAATGCTTACATAAGAGGTCTTGAAGCTATTGGCGTTGTAGTAAAAGTACGTCGCAGTCGAGGCAAAGATATCGACGCCGCTTGTGGACAATTGGCGAATAAAGAAAATTAATTTACTTTTCTTTTGTTTTTTAAATTTTATAGTTTGTTTATTTTTAATTAATTTAGCAGACAATTAGTCTCATGTTTATGAAAGCAATTAGTTTATTTGCATCTGGTGGAATTGGTGATTTGGCTCTAAAAGCTAATGAAATAGATATTATAGTTGCAAATGAATTGCTAGAAGATAGATGCAAAGTTTTAGAATATAATTATACTGACACTAAAGTTATTAAAGGTGATATTAGAATAAAAAAGAAAGAAATTATTCTACAAGCTGAAATCATTTTGAAAAATGAAATTTTAGATATTTTATATGCAACGCCGCCTTGTCAGGGAATGTCCAAGAATGGTAGAGGAACCATTCTAAATAATATCCGTAAAGGTTTGCGTCCAAATCTAGATGAAAGAAATCGATTGATTATTCCTGTTATTGAAATTGCAAAAGAATTAAAACCAAGAATTATAATTCTTGAAAATGTACCTGAAATGCAGGATACTATCATTGAAACTCCGAATGGAGAATATAAAACTATTTTGGATTTTATTAAAGATGAATTAGGAAACGAATATAATGGTAATGCAGAAGTCGTTGAATTTGCTGATTATGGTGTTCCTCAAAAACGACAACGACTGATAACAGTTTTCACACGAGAAAAAAACATAATCGATTTTTTCAAAATTACTAAAACTTTTTTGCCCTCAAGAACACATAAAAATTTAGAGAAATCTAATGGAATTGCAAAATGGGTTACCCTAAAAGACGTTATAGCCGATTTGCCAAAATTAGATGCGAAAAATAAGGAATTGGCAACTTCTGATATTGAATTTCACAACGTTCCATTGTTGGATAAAGAAAAATATTTTTGGGTTTCAAATACAAAACTCGAAAAAAGTGCTTTTGATAATCAGTGTATCGAATGTGGAAGTCAGGAAAACACAACTCATGGAAGCTCTCACGACAATGAAGGAATTAATCGTTCAAATACTTCAACACCAATAAGATGCGTAAAATGTAAATCCTTATTGCCTAGACCTTGGGTTAAGGAAGATGGAGAATATAGATTAATGAAAGGTTTTACAAGTGCTTACAAACGTATGAAATGGAATTCTCCTGCAAATGCTTTGACTACTAATTTGTCTTATGCTTGCAGTGATAGTAAAATTCATCCAGATCAAAACAGAGTTTTATCTTTATACGAAGCGTTCATTGTTCATACAATTTCCGATTTTGATTATCATTGGAAACGAAATGACAATAAGAAGGTAAGCAATAAAACGATTCGTGAAATTATTGGAGAAAGTATTCCGCCTCGTGGACTCAAAATTATTGTTCAACATTTATGCAAATTACTAAACAATGAATCAATTGAAGATATAATTTTTGAAAACAATTTTGAAAATCAATATGTTCTATTTGAACCAAATACCGTTTACAGTAACTCGGCTTTGTTATAATGGTTTAAGAAATTTATGTACTTTTTGTCATCAATAACAAAAATACAGCCATCATACATTTTTTTTACTCCAATTCGTGTCATAATAGATACACTTGTTGTTTTTCCGCCACCTACTTTTGGTTGAATAATTTTACCCCAATCCTCTATTTCTAAGTTTCCTCCAAAAAATACCGAAACAATTCTGGGAACACCATCTATAAAGTCCCACAAAATCCCCATTAGATTATTGGTGTCTCTATGATGAGCCTTCCAATCATAACCTTTTAACACATTGATTCTTTGGTCGCCAATTTCTGGTTTTACAATACCTTTCTTTTCGTTTGGTGACGGAACACTACCAACAGTTGCCTTTATTTCAATTCCGCCATTAGCAAAAGGGCTAAAGGGTTGTTTCTCCTTAAGTTTACCATCTAAATTTTTCCATAATTGTTTGCCTTTCTCGTCCATTAACAACAAATCTGGATAGCCGTCTTGGTGTGGATTTTTAATAAATAAATCATTGTGTTTGATAATTGAAGCGGCAAATATTTCGCCTATAAAGGAACTTAAATTTCTCATTCCTAAAATCTCAAAAACATCAACATCAAATTCGGTAAATTTATCAATTACAGTGTGAGTATGTTCAATTGCTTTTAAAATCGATTTTTTTTCTACTATGATCTCAACATTATTTGGGCTTGTAAATTTAAAGTGTGAATCTAAATTAGGTTGGTTGTATTTAATTTTCATCAAGGTAAGTTTTCTATTAATTGATAAGGTTTTACTTTTAATGCTTTTGCAAATCTGCATAAGTTTACCAATGATAAATTCCTTTTTCCTCTCTCAATCAAACTAATATAAGTTCTATCAAAATCAGCAATTTCAGCCAATTTTTCTTGACTGAAACCATTTTCAATTCGCAACTTTTTAATGTTGATTCCTAATTTTTCAAGTGCTTTATCCATTGTCTTAATTTAAACAAAAATGTAAAATAAGTGACAATGTGACAACGGACAGAAAGTCACTATTTTCCATAAAAAAAACGCCCTACTTCCGTAAGACGTCTTCAATTCCTTCCCTTTGGGAAGGTTAGGATGAGATTAGTTTCCCAAAGTAATCGTTGTTGCTACACCATTTTTGGTAAAAACTGCAACATTATCGCAAGCTCCATCACCATAATCTAAAGTAGCCGTATTGTTATTTCTAGTAAATGTAATGATGCCTTTGGCAAAAATGCTATTTTGAGGCGCACAAGCTATTTTTAACAACAATGGAGTCGTTATCGTACTCGTTTTTACGCTTGCATTAGGAAAAGTAGTAAACCATTCGCCTGTTATTTTATATACATTATCACTAAAAATTAAAGGTGTGTTCAAACCTTCAACAAGTTCTCTAGTTCGTGATCCAGTTCTAGTTATCACACGACCATCTGGTAATGTTATCGTCAAATCCATGTTCATGACAACTATTAATTTTGGAGATGTTGTAGGTGTTGCAGGTGTAAACGTGCGAACAAATGTTTTTGTGCCTATAACTTTGCGATTGTTATGATAAAAATCAACAAACGTATAAGTTGCGGTATGTACATTTGAAGTTGGTTGATACGGAATAGTTATGATTATTTTTCCTTTTAGAACTGCTCCAGTTAAAGGAAATAAACATCCAGTTGTACCAAAATCTATGGTTTTGGTAATGATTTGACCAACACTAAGCGTTTCCCCAATTGCAGGAACTCGAGTTACAGTAGCACAATCGGGTAAAAAATTTGAAGAAGTAGCGCTTCCTCTATTTTGAATCCCAAAATCACTACCAAATTGCTCTTCAACGATTTTTGAAATATCATCGGCAACATTGTCAATTTTGGCACTTGTAGCAATTTCGTCTTGCGTTAGTGTGTTTTCTTCTTTTGCATCATCTTTGTTACAACTACTAGCAAAAATTAATAATGACGCTGCAAAAAGGATTACTTTATTTTTCATAACTTAAAATTTATTGGTTTATGATAAGACTATATCAAATGTAAAAGGTTTAACCGAAATAAAAAACTTTTTCAAAACAACTTCAAAAGTGTACCTTTACAAGCGATGAATGTTACTGCACAAATAAAACAGCCGATTTTGCAAGAAATGGAACTTTTTGAACAAAAGTTTTATGATGCAATGTCGTCCAAAGTAGCATTACTCAACCGCATTACCTATTATATCGTTAACCGAAAAGGCAAACAAATGCGACCAATGTTTGTTTTCTTGTCGGCCAAAATGCTTGGCGATGGACAAGTTAATGAACGCACTTATCGCGGCGCTTCTGTAATAGAATTAATACATACGGCTACATTAGTGCATGATGATGTTGTGGACGATAGCAACCAACGTCGTGGTTTTTTCTCTATAAATGCACTTTGGAAAAATAAAATTGCCGTTTTAGTTGGCGATTATTTACTTTCGAAAGGATTATTATTATCGATTGATTATGGCGATTTCGATTTGCTCAAAATTATTTCGGTTGCCGTGCGCGAAATGAGTGAAGGTGAATTACTACAAATAGAAAAAGCCCGACGACTCGACATTACTGAAGACATTTATTACGAAATTATTCGAAAAAAAACTGCAACCTTGATAGCGTCTTGTTGCGCACTTGGTGCCAAATCAGTCTCTGACGATGAAATTTTGGTAGAAAAAATGCGAAAATTTGGAGAACTTATCGGAATGGCTTTTCAGATTAAGGACGATTTATTTGATTACTCTGATGAAGCTATTGGCAAACCCACAGGAATCGACATCAAGGAACAAAAAATGACTTTGCCCTTAATTTACGCACTTAATAATTGTTCTGATAAAGAAAAAAGCTGGTGCATCAACTCGATCAAAAATCATAATAAAGATAAAAAACGAGTTCGAGAAGTAATCCAGTTTGTAAAAGACAAAAATGGACTTTCGTTTGCCGAATCCAAAATGGCACAATTTCAGCAAGAAGCACTTCAACTTCTTCATGATTATCCAGAATCTATTTATAAAGAAAGTTTGACGCTCATGGTCAATTATGTTATAGAAAGGAAGAAATAGTTTTATTTTTTTCAATATTTTAAATTCAATTTTATATTTTTAAATTCAGAAATCGACTATGTAACAACCGCTAAATTCGCGTTTCAAAATAACTTAAATAAAAAAGGGCATCTTCAAACTTGAAATGTCTTTTTTTATTTCTAAAAATTGATACAAGTTCAAGCCAAAAAACTTTGTAACTTTGAAGCTTATAATTTTTAGAAATTGATTTCAAAAACCACCATAGATTCTGTATACGAAACTGCTCGAGTAGAGGAAGTTATTGGCGATTTTGTAATGCTCAAACGGGCGGGAAGCAACTTCAAAGGATTGTCCCCTTTTTCAGACGAGCGTTCGCCATCGTTTATGGTGTCGCCTGCCAAAGGCATTTGGAAAGATTTTAGTTCTGGCAAAGGCGGCAACGCTATCGCTTTTGTAATGGAACACGAAAAGTTTACCTATCCAGAAGCCATTAGGTATCTTGCCAAAAAGTACAATATTGAGATTGAAGAAACCGAACAAACTGCCGAAGAAAAGGCAAATACTGATGTTCGAGAAAGTTTGTTTCTGGTTTCAGAATATGCCAAAACCTATTTCGAAGAGCAACTCCACAACACCGAGCAAGGCAAAGCTATTGGATATTCCTATTTTAAAGAACGTGGTTTTACTGCAGATACCATCAAAAAATTTGGTTTGGGTTATTCGCCTGATGTTTGGGACGCATTTTCCAATGAAGCCGTTGCGCAAGGTTATAAATCGGAATTTCTAGAAAGCACAGGTTTAACAATTGTTAAAGATGACGGAAAACTTCTAGACCGTTTTCGGGGTCGTGTCATGTTTCCAATAGCAAGTATGTCGGGTAGAACATTAGGTTTTGGCGGTAGGATTTTAACAAACGACAAAAAAGCAGCCAAATATCTCAACTCGCCAGCAAGCGATTTGTATGATAAAAGTAAAGTGTTGTATGGACTTTTTCAGGCAAAGCAAGCCATTGCCAAACAAAATTTATGTTTTTTGGTAGAAGGTTATACCGATGTTATCCAGATGCAACAAGCTGGGATAGAAAATGTAGTTTCTTCATCGGGAACGGCTTTAACATCAGATCAAATCCGTTTAATAAATAGGTTAACCAAAAACATTACCGTTTTGTATGATGGTGATGCCGCTGGACTTCGAGCTTCCATTCGAGGAATTGATTTGATTCTAGAAGAAGGCATGAATGTGCGCGTTTGTACTTTTCCCGAAGGCGAAGATCCCGATAGTTTTGCCAAAAAAACGCCTTTGAACGAATTGACAAAATATTTGGACGAAAATGCCAAAGATTTTATTCAGTTTAAAGCATCATTATTGATGGACGAAGCCAAAAACGATCCTATCAAGAAAGCCGATTTGATTCGGGATATGGTCGTGAGTATTTCCAAAATAAAAGACCGAATTCAGCGCGAAATCTATGTTCAAGAATGTTCGCGCATCATGGATATTTCAGAGCAAGTGCTACTCAATACCTTGGCACAACTCGTTCAGAAAGATATTGCCGAAGCTGGAAAGAAGCTAAAGCATCCCGAGAATTCGGGACAAAAAACCTTTGAAGTTGTCAAAAATGACGAACAAGAAATTAGTATTGATAAGGTAGATGTTCTTTATAATTTAGAACGAAAAATTATTGAAATTTTATTGCTGTACGGAAACGAAACTGAAGAATTTGAAGATATTCTGTTACGAACAAACGAACAAGGCGAAGTAGAAAATTATACTGAAAAGAAAGAATACAAAGTTTATGAGCGCATTTTTTTGAACCTACAAGAAGACGAGGTCGAGTTGGCAAATCCATTATTTAGAAATATTTATAACGATTTAATGAATTTTTATCATCAGAGCGATGCTTTTACTATTGAGAGTTATTTGGCACAACTTCAGCCTGAATTTTCTTCAGAAGTAACCGATATATTGATGCTTGAGGAGCAAATGGCTTTGCACAATTGGGATGCTAAGCAAATCGTTGTAAAACTGAAAAACCAAACCATTGCGCAATATGTCTCCGAAACAATATTAACCTTAAGATGGTTTTTGGTAGATAAAATTATAGAAGAACTCAAATCTGGAATCTCACCAGAAGAAGATAATTCTGAAACATTATCTATGGCGATGGATTATTACAAATTGATAAATACGTTTTCAAAAAAATTAGGTCGCGTAATGTCCCGATATAACTAATAAAAAAATTCCAAACTCCAGTTTTATTTTGGAATTTGGAATTTTATTTTTTTGGAATTTATTCTTAAACTATTTCTAAGGTTTTTGCTTTATTTACCAAATCTACAAGATTAGTAACATTCAATTTTTGCAACAAACGTAACTTGTAAGTGCTAATAGTCTTTTCATTTAAGTTAAGAATTGATGAAATTTCATTATTCTTTTTGCCATCACTCAAATAGCGTAAAACTTCAACTTCTCTATTAGATAATTTGCGATACAAACGTTCGCTTTTATGTTGTTTTGATATTAACGCCAAATTTCTTTTAAGTGCTTCATTCATTACAATGCCACCTTGATTGACTTTTACAATTGCAAGTCCCAAACCTTCTAGTTTTGAGGTTTTGTGTACATAACCAGCAACACCAGCTTTTATTGCGTTTGGAGCATACAATTGCTCCGCATAGTTGCTATAAATTAAAATTTTAGTTTTCGGAAAATTTTTAATTAATGCTTTTACTTCATAGATGCTTGACAATCCATCAAGATCCAAATCAATAACCAATACATCAACATCTTTAGTAGCAAGCACGTCTTTTGCCATCGAAAAATTTCCGACATTAGCAACAATACTTATTTCAGAATGATCTTTAAAGTAGGATTTCACTCCAAAATGAACAACTGGGTAGTTGTCCGCTAAACAAATTTTTATCATAACTTCATTTTTTAACAGTCGTCTAAACATTAAATCAGCTGCTAAAGTAAATTAAAATTGTTATAGTGCAAAATAATGCATTCCTAAAAAAATGTTATTTAACAACTTTGCAGACTGGTATTTCGTTCATTTTGTGTTGATTAGCTTTGTTAAGTTTTATGTAAATTTCTAAAACTTTTTTCTCTCTTTCAGAATATTCTGACGTAGAAACACCTATTGCTACAGTCTTCATCGCCCATTCCAACTCATCATAACTTGCGCCTAATTGGTCTTCGTCAGTACGACTATCACCAAACAAACCATCGGTTGGAGCAGCCGTTTGTATCGACTCGGGTATTTGTAAATATTTTCCTAGCTTATAAACTTCCGATTTCATTAAATCTGCAATTGGACTCAAATCCACGCCGCCATCTCCATACTTGGTATAAAAACCAACGCCAAAATCTTCCACCTTATTTCCCGTTCCGGCAACGAGCATGTTATTAATTCCTGCATGATAATATAAAGTTGTCATTCGCAATCGTGCTCGAGTATTGGCTAGCGTCAATTTTACCTTCTCTTCAGGGGCGTCAATTGGCATTACGTTCTTAAAAATATCAAAAGTTGTGGTCAAATCCGCAATCGTATTTTTCACATTTGGAAAACGTTTTTTCAACTGCTCTATATGCTCGCGACCTAGGCTTACTTGGCTTTCGGCTTGATGTATAGGCATTTCTACACACAAAACCTCAAATCCTGTTTGCGCACACAACGTTGAGGTCACTGCCGAGTCTACACCGCCCGAAATTCCAATCACAAAACCAGTAACTTTTGCATTTTCAGCATAGCTCTTCAGCCAAGTTACAATTTGGCGATTTACATCTTCAACATCAAAATTTTCATTTTTTGGCATCATAATTCAATAAAATAAAAGTGGAACTGTATCTTTGCAAAATTACTATTTTTTTGGAGCTATTCCAGCTGTTCGTTATAATCTTTTCTTTTTTTATCCTTCGACAAGCTCAGGATGAAAAAAAAAGAAAAGGATTTTCACTTCCACCTGCCTGCCTCAGGCTGGTCTGGGCTAGTGCATAAAAGTTAAATTCATAATTTCAATACAATGAAAAGTTACCTATATATAACATTGCTTTCTTTTTTCATTTTTGCTTGCGAAAAAAAATCCAAAATCGAGCAAGCCGTCGAAGAAATTCCTCTCGAACTCAAAGTAGAACGCTTCGACAAAGCTTTTTTTGAAACCAAACCACAAGATTTACCAAAAATAAAGGCGCAATATCCGTTTTTCTTTCCAGCAGGAAATGACGACAAAGTTTGGCTCGAAAAAATGCAAAATCCACAATGGCGCGAGTTGTATGCCGAAGTTCAGAAAAAATATGCCAATTTTGATTCCCAAACAACCCAAATAGAGGAGCTTTTCAAGCATATAAAATACTATTACCCCAAAACCAAAACGCCAAAGGTGATCACCATTATTTCTGAAATGGATTATCAAAACAAAGCTATTTATGCCGACAGTTTGGTCATCGTTTCGCTTGAGTTATACCTTGGTAAAGAGCATAAATTTTATGAGTTTCCAGACTATATAAAACAAAATTTCGAAACCAACCAAATCCTTCCAGACATCGTTTCGAGTTATGGTATGCGAACCATTCTGCCACCAACCGACAATACTTTTATAGGCTACATGATTTATGCAGGCAAAGAACTGTATCTCAAAGACAAGTTGTTGCCCGAACTTACAGACGACGTAAAAATAGGATATACACCAGAGCAATTGGCTTTTTGTCAGGAAAACGAAAGTTTTATGTGGCGTTTTTTTATAGAAGAAAAATTATTGTTTGCTTCCGACCAGAAACTAGTACCAAGATTCATAAATCCAGCACCTTTTTCTAAGTTTTATCTAGAAATTGACAACCAAACACCCGGCAAAGTAGGTGCTTGGATAGGCTGGCAAATAGTGCGATCGTACATGAATAATAATGAAACTTCCTTACAAAACTTATTAAAGATGGACAGCAAAGAAATTTTTGAAAAATCAAGATACAAACCGACGAAGTAGTGCTTATATTTCTATTTTCAGAAAGTAGTTTTCAGTTTAACGAAGCAATAACAAATAACCTATAACCTCATAACCTTTCCAATGACTTCCGAAATAAAATTTACAGTTCAACTAGACGAAAATAAAATTCCAGAAAACCTACATTGGTCTGCCGAAGATGGCGGGGTAACGCATCAAGAAACCAAAGCCATCATGCTATCCATTTGGGACAATCAAGCAAAAGAAACCATGCGCATTGATCTCTGGACCAAAGACATGCCCGTAGACGAAATGAAGATTTTTTATCATCAAACCTTAGTTGCAATGGCTGATAGCTTTGAGCGTGCTACTGCCGATGAAAAAATGTCGGGAGCCATGCGCGATTTTTGCGAGTATTTTGCCGAGAAATTGGAGTTGAAGAAGTAGTTAGTTTTTTATGAATTTTTGATTAAAATAACCACCAAATTCATCTTGAATTTGAATAATGTAATTTCCTGTTTTTAAATTTTCAATATTTATTTTTTCATTAGAATACGAATTGCCATACATTATTTTTCTGCCTAATAAATCAAGAATTGTAAATTCGGGAAACTGATTTTCTTTGTATGAAACACAAATAAAATCTTTCGCTGGATTTGGATATATTTTAAAATTATCTTCTAAAAAAACGGTGTTTGATAAATTTTCAGTTATTACCATAGTTCCAAAGCCACAATTAGTAACTTGCCATCCTGTTAATGGTGGAATTATTCCTGCCGGAACATTTACATTAATAAAACCAGCATCAGTAATAGTTCCATTATGCAATACCCATTTAGTACCGTCAAATGCTACATAAAGTGTAGCTGTACCCTCTGGATTTACAAAAATTCGTAAATAATTATTTTTGCCATTTACAATACTTTGAAAATTAAAAACACCACTCACAGGCAAACAGTTTCCTGTAATATCTACATTAAGTGCATTTTGAGCTATACAATTACTGATGAAGAGAAGTAAAATAAATTTGTACATATTTATAGTTTAAAAAGGTTGTAGTTGAGTTTTATGTAAGACACTGTAACTTTATTAGCATCTCTAAAATAGGGTGTGTCTTTGGATGAATAAATACCTAAAAGAATGTCAAATCTGTTGTTTTTATAGCCTACGGCATAATTGTATGGAGAATATACATAACTAGATTGACTTATTGAGTAGCCTAAAAATTTGTCAGTTTCATCATAAAAATTTGTTCTGTAACTGTAATCCGAACCGCTATTTAATACTGTTTTGCCTAATCTTAAAATAATTTGACTTTTATTAGAAATTGGAACATAGTAATCCAAATAAAAATGATAATCCATAAAAAGTGAGTTTATAGATTTTTGAGAACTATTATTGTTAGAAATTTCTTGATCATATCCCAACAAACTATTTTTAAACGAATGAGAAAACCCTAAACTTAAATTGTTGGTTATAAAATAGTTAAGGTTATAATTTATTGCAGGTCCTGATAATTGTTTATCAATATTCGTGTTTCCTCTATCTTGATATTGATTTTCATTAGAATTATAATAAGCAGCAATTCTATACTCTGAACCTAAAGATAAAAACAATTTTCCTTGGCGAGATTTAATAAAAACTTCATTTTTACTTATATCTTGTGCATTGCAAATAGATATAATTGATAAAAAAATTATAATAATATTTTTCATTCTATTTTTTTAAAATAGCCATTTAATTCAAATTAAATGGCTATTTGTTACTTTAATAATTTAATGTAAACTTTATTCCTGAATTATCTACCCCAGCATTTGAAATGTTAGGAAAATTTGCACTTGAAGATGCTACAGAAAACATTCCTTTAGCGTAATAACTTTGATAAGATCTGTACTGAAGGTTTCTAACTTGACCATTTGGAAAAGTGAATGCTTCAATATTTTCGTGATTACCTAACCAATCAGTACCATCGTGTTCAAAGATAATATAATAAATGACTGTTCCATTAAAATTTGTTGTACTGTTTAAAACAGCGTCACAAACTGAAAATACATTGTTATCTATATCACATTCTGATGCACTTCTAATTTGTTTACCATCATAATTATAACAATTAGATGAAGCCGTAATATAATTTCCACAGAATCCACTATAAGTTGGAAATTCATTTTCAACAAAACAAACTATATTTATTTCTGATGCACCATTCCACCATTCTTCTTTGTGTTGTTTTACTTGCATCCACTTTATTTTTAAACCAGGAGGACTAGAATAGGAAGGGCCGCCTCCTAAAGTACCGATAAATGGCACATTGTCACTAAAACCGCCACTTCCAGAGCCACCGCCAGAACCGCCACCGCCAGAACCGCCACCACCTCCATCTTCATCGGAATAACTATTTAATTTTATTACAAAAGTTGAAACTCTTCCGGCAATTTCTTCTGTAATTTGTTGATCTACTATTTCAAAATCACCGTTATCTTTCAACTGATATCCCTCTATTCCAATAGTTGGTGTATTGCTTTCAGGTTTATCTATAACAAAAATTGGCTCGCTTTCGTCTAAAGTTCTACTAGCAACTTTTACTTCAATAGGCATAGAAATAGTTGGTAACCAAGACCCGTTTTTTAAACTTGAAAATGCTTCAAGGGATTCCTTTATTTCCTCAACATTTGCGTTATGGTTAGAATTTGTACTTCTCGATTGAAAAGAACTTATTAATTCAGTCACTAAGATTTTTGGAGTAGTTTTACTTTCTTCATCGACACTTAATTCTATAGCATTTTTTATGACTTGCTTTTTGTAATTTTTAGCAACCCATTTAGCAATTTTAAGTAAATGATAATCTTGGTAAGCCACTTTAGCAGCTAGTGGTGCATCTTGAATTGTTTCTTTATTATATGAAGCAAAACTCATTTCATCCATAACCGAGTCATTTTGTTCCGAACAACTAATAAAAAAGGCAAACAAAGCAATAATTGAAATATTAATTAATTTTTTCATTTTATTAAATTTATAATTTATACTATTCTAGATTTTTAGTTCGCACCAGCTACTTATTTTTAATGTCGTTTTGGCTCTCACATGTCGACGTTGGAGTATCAATCCATTTTAGATAATTTTAACATTTATTCAAATTTTGTAATAAAATTCGACACAACGTTCCAATTTCATGATATAATTTTTCAATTGTGTGATATATTTTTATCTTTGATAAAAAAAGTAGCATGACAACAATATCTAGAAATCTTGGAAAGTTAAGAAAAAACAAAACCGCTTACAGTCAAAAAGAGTTTGCGGAGTTACTAGGGATTAAGCAAAATACCTATTCTACATGGGAAAGTGGCGAAGCAGATGTAAAAAGTGAGTACATCCCAAAAATTGCAGAATTACTTGAAGTAGAAATTAAAGATTTGTTTGAAAATACTTCAACTAATATAAAGATTAATCAAGTAAATAAAAATAACAAAGAAAATTCAGTTAATAACGGCATGGTTTTTATAATTCAAGACGAAAAATCAATTGAGAAAATAGTTTCTATATTGAAAGAAAACGTTCAAAAAAGTAATCCATAATTGAAAAAATTAGTTATCTAATTTTTTCAATATTTTCTCCAAACTACCTCTTAATAATTTGTTTGAAGTAATGTTGAGATTAATATTTTTTATGACATTGGTAGATCTAAGTATGTTTGAATTTTCCCACATGGATTTTTTGGTATTTTTTTGAAATTTTCCTATAACATGCTCAAAAAACACAACTTCTTGTGTATTTAAATCTACAATTTCTAGAAAAACTTCACTTGCGTTTGTGCCAGCAACTTCTGTTTGATACAACTGCAATCCAGCCATATCTGCTTTATTTCTTGTGGCTACAACATTGATTAGAAAATCAAAACCAGTTCCTTTTTTTAAATCTAAAAGAAGGGATTTACTAGATTTAAAGTAAGATTTTTGCGCCATTAGCATACCTTTTTCGTTTTTAATGTACGAAAACCGATTGTCTAATTTTTTCGAGAAAAAGCGGGATGTAATATCGGTTATGCGGTCTTTGTTTTCTTTGTCGACTTCAAGTTCATTTAAAAGCCATTTTCCTTTTGTAAAATCTACACCGTATGCCGTTTTAGATTCAACAAAAGTGTAGGTTCTTGATTTGCAAGATATTTGTAAAATTAGGAGAAGAAAAAATAACTTTTTCATGTATTTTGAACTTTTTAACATTCATTTTCGTTTTTAAAAACGTCTGTATTAACTTCTTCAATATAAGACAATACAATGTCTTTTCCGGTTTGCTCTGTTGCTGATGTTACAAAATAATTTGGCATTTCAGCCCAATTGTTTAGGATCATTTGTTTTTTGTAGGCAGCAATATGCGAGTCGACTTTAGTTTTACTAATCTTGTCGGCTTTGGTAAAAATAATACAAAACGGAATTTCGCTTTCGCCCATATATTCCATAAATTCCAAGTCGATATTTTGAGCTTCGTGCCGAATATCAATCAACACAAAAGCGCAAACCAGTTGCTCTCTTTTTTCGAAATAATCAGTTATAAATTGCTGGAAAACCGACTTCGTTTTTTTAGAAACTTTGGCATAGCCATAGCCTGGCAAATCGACCAAAAACCAATTGTTATTGATCTTAAAATGATTTATCAATTGCGTTTTCCCTGGTCTACCCGAAGTTTTTGCCAAATTTTTATGGTTGGTCAACATATTGATTAACGATGATTTCCCAACATTGGAGCGACCAATAAAAGCATACTCAGGTATGCGCTCCAAAGGACATTTGCTCACTTCGGAGTTGCTGATTATAAATTCGGCAGTGTTAATTTTCATGTAGTAATTTATTGGATTCGTCAAGTAATAACGGAATATCTTTCATGATAATTTTCCATATTAAAATATCATCAATCGTGTCATAAGAGTGAATAACTTTATTTCTTAAATCAACAATAATTCTAGAAAAAGAAATGGGAATAGTAGGGTTTATTTTCAAAAGTTTTGACATTGCTTCACCTATGATTTCAATTTCTCTTTCAACAGCTCTCCTTTTTGTTTTGTTTGAAAGATATTTGTCAAGAATTCTTTCGTTTTCTAAATGTTCGTCAATAGAGTTTATGGAATCAATAATATCAACAAGCAATTTTTTTTCATCTCTACTTATCATAAGATTTGAATTTTACTTTCGTTGATACTTTCTATAAGATAAGGATTTTTAATCGTTTTTTCAGCAACCAAATCCACATTGTATTTGAGCAGTTTTTCTAAATCGTGTAACAAACTAAAATAATTATTAGCATATATTTCATAATCTAAATCTTCAGAAAAACTATATAAAAAATCAACATCGCTGTCAGATTTGAATTTATCAGTAGAAAAACTTCCGAAAAGGTAGGCACTTTTTGCACCATACTTTACAAAAAGTTTTTTTATTTCTGGAAATTCTTCTTTTATTTTATTTTCCATTTTAGTGTTGTTTTTGTCAAATAAAAATCTTTTAATGCTCCGCTTTATTTGTCAACCATTCGTCCAAAATTCGATTAAATTCATCTGGATGCTCCATCATAGCGGCGTGCCCACATTTTTCGATCCAATATAAGGTTGAATTGGGCAACAGTTTATGAAATTCTTCGGCAACATCGGGTGGGGTAACCGAGTCGTTTCTACCCCAAATAATGCCTGTGGGAACATGCATTTTCGGTAAATCTTTAGCCATATTATGCCGTATGGCGCTTTTGGCAATCGTTAAGGTTTTTATCAATTTTATACGGTCGTTGGCCATAGCATAGACTTCGTCAACGATTTCTTTTGTAGCAATTTTCGGGTCATAAAAAACGGCTTCGGCTTTTTTCTGAATATAATCATAATCGCCACGACGCGGATAACTATCGCCCATGGCGCTTTCATAAAGCCCTGAACTTCCTGTAATTACTAATCCAGAAACACGCTCTGGATACATTTTGGTAAAATACAATCCTATGTGTCCACCCAATGAATTTCCGACTAAAATTACACGATCAAAACCTTTGAAGGTAATAAAATCTTTTACATACCGAGCAAAAGCTTTTACATTGGTTTTCAATATGTTTTGTGTATATATTGGCAATTCAGGAATTACGATTTTATAGCCTTTTTCTGGAAAATAATTGGCTACTCCACTAAAGTTGCTCAAACCGCCCATTAACCCATGCAAAATAATAATTGGTGTGCCTTCCCCAGCCTCAAAGTACTTGTATTTTCCCTCTTTTTTTAGTTCGTTTTGCGTCATTATTTTGGCGTATCATATTTTCACAAATATAGGATTTTAATCAGTAATCGAAAATGGATTAGCTGTTTTTAGCAACTTTTTTTGATTTTCTTGTTTCTAACTATTTTAAAATTAACGTCTTATTCGTCAAATATTTATAACAAAAAACGATTCTTAACATTTTGTTAATTCTAATTTTTTAACCATTTTATTTGATTTTTACTAGTAAAAAGATCAAAAGTGGTAAAACTTATTAACAAAGTGGTATATTGTGGTAAAAAGTGGTAGTATTTTTTATAATTTTGCTTTTTATACTATTTAAGCTATAATTTTTTGAATTCAATAATCGGAACATACGAATGTAAAGTTGACGCCAAAGGAAGGCTACTATTGCCTGCGCCTTTAAAAAAGCAACTTACAGCTTCCCTTCAAGACGGTTTTGTCTTGAAGCGTTCGGTTTTTCAGCCTTGTTTGGAGTTATATCCAATGCAAGAATGGAACTTGATGATGGCCAAAATCAATAAGCTAAATCGTTTCGTCAAAAAGAATAATGATTTTATTCGTCGATTTACGGCTGGCGTAAAAGTGGTCGAGATTGATAATCTCGGACGTTTATTAATTCCAAAAGATTTAACATTATTTGGTACAATTTCCAAAGATGTGGTGCTGTCTTCTGCTGTAAACATTGTAGAAATTTGGGATAAAGACTTGTATGAGAAATCATTAGACAATTCTGAAATTGATTTTGCAGACTTAGCCGAAGATGTGATGGGCAACGTAAATGACGAGGACAATGGACTATCATAATGCTGTTTTGCTCAAAGAAACTGTAGATGGATTGAATATAAATCCCAACGGTGTCTATGTTGATGTCACTTTTGGTGGCGGCGGACATTCTAGAGAAATTATGAGTCGTTTGAACGAAAACGGAAAATTATTTGCTTTCGATCAAGATTTGGATGCACTTGAAAATACAATTGACGACGAACGATTTTTGTTGATTAATGAAAATTTTAGATACATAAAAAGGTTCTTACGTTTTCACGGAATAAAACAAGTAGACGGCATTTTGGCAGATTTAGGCGTATCGTCGCATCAGTTTGATGTTGCCGAGCGTGGTTTTTCAACACGCTTTGATGCCGATCTCGATATGCGAATGAATCAAAAAGGCGAAATAAGCGCCTACCATATTGTCAATCAATACGATGAAGAGCAACTAAAAAGAGTTTTTTTGGACTACGGCGAGTTGAAAATTGCTCCAGCATTAGCCCGAACAATTATAGACGCCAGAGAAGTTAAACTCATTGATACGACCGACGATTTGAAGTTTGTGTTAGATAAATTTTTACCAGCCAAGTTTAGTAATAAAATATTAGCTCAAATATATCAGGCGATACGAATAGAAGTAAATCAAGAAATGGATGCTTTAAAGGAGTTTTTGACGCAATCGTTAGAGATTCTGAAACCCGAAGGAAGATTAAGCGTTTTGTCTTATCATTCTTTGGAAGATAGATTGGTAAAACGATTTATGAAAAACGGACTTTTTGAAGGCGAACCAGAAAAAGATTTCTTCGGAAATTTTTCAGTTCCGTTTAAAACAATAGGCAAAATGGTCATTCCAACAAACGAAGAGATTAAAATAAACAATCGAGCTCGAAGCGCAAAATTGCGTGTAGCTTCAAAAAAATGAAAGGCGGAATTTACGACATATTAAAAGCTAGATTTCTAATTAACGAAGAAGCAAATGCTGTCAAAAACTGGCGTTTTATTCTCTTTATCATCGCTTTAGCAATAATCATGATTGCCAACACACAACGTTACGAGCAAAAAGTATTTGAAATAATTGCACTTAATAATGAAGTAAAAGAATTACGATCAAAATTTGTAGACAAACGGTCGCAATTAATGAAGCTCAAAATGGAATCAACGGTTGCTGCCAAAATGTTCGATAAAAATATTTTTCCAGCATCAGTTCCTCCAGTGAAAATTAAAGTAAAACAAGAAGTAGAGAAAACAATTCTCAACAAAATATGGAAATAGAAGATAAACATATCTCGTACCGAATCTATTTTATTGCTGCTGTCATTTTTTTGATGTCAATCGCAATAGTAGTAAAACTCACGAATATTCAGTGGGTTGAAGGAGATTTTTATCGAAAATTAGCACAAGATCGTACCGTTCGTAATTTTGTAATTCCAGCCAATAAAGGCAATATATACTCGTCTGACGGAAGCTTGTTGGCTACATCAATCCCGAATTATATTATCCGTTTCGATGCAGTGGCGCCAAAAGCAGCTCTGTTTGAAGAAAACGTAAAAGCATTATCAGATTCCTTATCAAAACTTACAGGCAAAGCATCAAGTGAGTACCAGGCTGAATTTCGGAAAGCTCGAGCAACCAAAAGTAGGTATTTGTTGGTTGTTAAAGATTTGAGTTTTTCGAAGTATATGAAAATAAAAAATTTTCCATTATTTAATCTAGGAGCTTATAAAGGCGGAATCATCGTAGAACAAGAAACGGTTAGAGAACATCCAATTGGTAAAATCGCTGAAAGGACTATAGGATACGAACGAGTAGATCCATTAAACGGAATGTTGGGCGGCAAAGGAATTGAATGGGCATTTCGAGATTATATTAATGGTAAAGACGGAAAAATATTAAAGCAAAAAATTGCAAAAGGACAATGGAAACCTATTCGTGATGTCAATGAATTAGAGCCTCAAGATGGATTTGATATCATTTCAACCATCGATGTTTATATTCAAGATATTGCGCACCATGCATTACTCAAGCAACTGGAACTCTACCAAGCCAATCATGGTTGTGTTGTGGTTATGGAAACCCAAACCGGTCATATCAAAGCGATTTCCAATCTTGGTCGCGCCTCTGATGGTTCGTATTATGAAACCGAAAACTATGCTGTTGCCGAATCGCACGAACCAGGTTCTACCTACAAATTGGCCGATTTGATGACTTTATTAGAAGATAAAAAAGCCGACACAAGTACGGTTTATAATTCTTTCGGTGGCGAAATAACCTATTCTGGCAAGAAAGTAAGAGATTCAAATGATCGTGGTTATGGCAAGATTAGCTTGGCTCGAGGATTTGAAGTTTCCTCAAATACGGTTATGGTGCAAGCGGTTTATAATGCCTACAAAACTTCGCCTTGGCAATATGTAAATCATCTCAATGAATATGGTTTGAACAATCGTCTTGGCTTGCAGCTCAAAGGCGAAGGCAAACCCTATGTGCCGCAACCAAACGAGAAAACTTGGAGTTCTATTTCGCTGCCATGGATGGCTTTTGGCTATGGAGTATCAATAACAGCGTTGCAAACTTTGACCTATTATAATGCTGTGGCGAATAACGGTGAGATGGTAAAACCACAATTTGTGTCTGAAATAAAAGAGTGGAACAAAACCATCAAGAAATTCGATAAAGAAATTATCAACCCGAAAATTTGCTCGCAAGAAACTATCGATAAAGTCCAAGCCGTTCTAGAAAATGTAGTGAAACGAGGCACAGGTTCCAAGCTGTATTCAAAAGATTTTTCGATGGCCGGAAAAACGGGAACCGCACAAGCCAATTATGGCAAAAATGGCGGTGCCGATAAGCATTATATTTCTTCGTTTGTGGGTTATTTTCCTGCAACTTCACCAAAATATTCGTGTATTGTAGTAGTTCATGAGCCAGATACATCAACTTCAAGCTATTATGGTGCCGATGTGGCTGGACCGGTTTTTAAAAGAGTGGCACAAAAAATATTTACCGATGCGCCATCAACCAACGAAATAAAAAACCTAAACAGAAAAAACAGCGAGCAAGAAGTGCATTATACAGATTATGAAGTAAAAACCGCCAAAGCACAAGAACGCAAAAACATTATGCCTAATCTTCAAGGAATGTCGGGCATGGATGCTGTGGCAATTTTAGGCAATCTCGGAATTAGAGTAAAAATAAAAGGTGTTGGCAAAGTAAGAAAACAATCGATTAATTCGGGCGAAGTTTTCCTGAAAAACACCACTATATATTTGGAGCTGTCATAGCCCATCCCAACCTTCCCAAAGGAAAGGAGTAAAATAAAAATATGAGTTTATTATTAAAAGAAATAGTATACAAAGTAGCCATCGAATCGGTAAAAGGTTCGACCGAAATTGCTATTAACAAAATCGAATTCGATTCGCGTAAAATCGAACAAGATGATGTTTTTGTAGCCATTCGTGGTGCTATTTCCGATGGTCATGAGTTTATAGAAAAAGCCATTTCGCTTGGCGCAATTGCTATTATTTGCGATGTTTTTCCTTCTGAAATTATTGACGGAATTACCTATATTCAAGTTAAAGACACTAACTCGGCTTTGGCGTTTATGGCAACCAATTTTTATGATAATCCTTCTCGAAAATTAAAATTAGTTGGAATTACTGGGACAAATGGCAAAACAACAATTGCTTCATTATTATATCAATTATTCAAAAAAGCGGGTTATAAAGTAGGATTGTTATCGACCGTAAAAATTATGGTTGACGATCAAGAACACAAAGCAACTCACACCACGCCCGATTCGTTAACCTTAAATTATTTTCTTGACCAAATGATTGAAAACGATGTCGACTATTGCTTCATGGAAGTAAGTTCGCACGGAATTCATCAAAAACGGACCGAAGGATTGCATTTTGAAGGCGGCGTTTTTTCGAATTTATCGCACGATCATCTCGATTATCATCCAACTTTTGCAGAATATCGTGATGTCAAGAAATTATTTTTCGATCAATTGCCGAGAACTTCTTTTGCATTGACCAATATCGATGACAAAAATGGTTTGGTAATGTTGCAAAATACGCAAGCCAAAAAACTAACATATGCGCTCAAATCCTACGCCGATTATAAAGCGCAAATCCTCGAAAATCAGTTATCAGGATTGCTTCTGAAGATCAACGAAAATGAAGTTTGGGTAAAATTGATCGGAACTTTCAATGCTTATAATTTATTAGCAATTTTCGGAACTGCAGTTGAATTGGGATTAGAAAAACTAGAAGTGATGCGATTGTTATCAGAATTAGAAAGTGTTTCGGGAAGGTTTCAGTTTATAGTTTCCAACAACAAAATAACGGCCATTATCGATTATGCGCATACGCCCGATGCACTCGAAAATGTGTTGAACACGATAAACGATATCCGAACCAAAAACGAACAATTAATAACTATTGTTGGTTGTGGTGGCGATCGTGACAAAAAGAAACGACCGATAATGGCAGAGATTGCGGCTGCTTTGAGCGACAAAGTTATTTTGACATCAGACAATCCAAGAACCGAAAATCCCGAAACAATAATTCTAGAAATGGAAGCAGGTGTTGGGCCAATTCATTACAAAAAAACATTGTCAATTATCGACAGAAAACAAGCCATAAAAACCGCTTGTCAATTGGCAAACCAAAACGATATAATCCTAATTGCAGGCAAAGGACACGAAACCTATCAAGAAATTAATGGCGTGCGTCATGATTTTGACGATATACAAATCGTAAAAGAATTATTAGAACAACTTAATAAATAAAACTTCAATATTAATATCCCAAACTTGGAATTTGGAATTTAAAATTTTGGAATTTAAAACAGAAAGGTATGCTGTACTACTTATTTGATTATCTCAACAAAACGATGGACTTTCCAGGTGCTGGAGTTTTCCAATACATCACGTTTCGATCAGCATTAGCCTTGATACTTTCGTTATTGATTTCGACCATCTACGGAAAAAAAATCATTAGTTTTTTGCGTAATCAGCAAGTTGGAGAAACCGTTCGTGAACTTGGCTTGCAAGGACAAACCCAAAAAGCGGGAACGCCAACAATGGGCGGATTGATCATTATTATCGCCACATTAATTCCAGTTTTGTTACTAACTAAGTTGAATAATATTTACATCATTTTGCTAATTGTAACCACATTATGGATGGGAACTATTGGTTTTATTGACGATTACATCAAAATTTTCAAGAAAGACAAAGAAGGACTACAAGGAAAATTTAAGGTTATTGGGCAAATAGGATTAGGAATCATTGTAGGATCTGTGCTCTATTTTCATCAAGGTGTTACCGTTCGCGAACGTTCAGCAACACCAATCACTTTCAATCAAACGGAAGCACAAATCGGACAATCGGCTAGAGAAATAAAATCGACAATTACTACTATTCCGTTCACAAAAAATAACGAATTGGATTACGCCAAATTTTTAGAACCTTTTACAGATGATTATCAAAAATGGGCTTGGTTAATATTCATCCCGATTGTGATTTTTATCATAACAGCTGTTTCCAACGGTGCCAATCTTACCGACGGAATCGATGGTTTGGCGGCTGGAACTTCGGCAATATCGGTGCTAGCACTTGGGGTTTTTACTTTCATTTCGGGTAACGTGATTTTGTCGAGCTATCTCAACGTGATGTACATTCCTAATTCGGGCGAAATGACCGTTTTTATCGCTGCTTTTGTTGGGGCATTAGTTGGATTTTTATGGTACAATTCGTTTCCAGCATCAGTATTTATGGGCGATACAGGAAGTTTGACCATTGGCGGAATCATCGCGGTTTTAGCAATTTCGGTTCGAAAAGAAATGCTGCTTCCCGTTTTATGTGCCATTTTCTTTGCCGAAAATTTATCAGTAATCATGCAAGTTGCGTATTTCAAATATACCAAAAAACGTTTTGGCGAAGGTCGAAGAATTTTCTTGATGTCGCCATTGCATCATCATTATCAGAAAAAAGGCTATCATGAAAGTAAGATTGTAACCCGATTTTGGATTGTAGCCATTATACTTTCTATCGTGTCGATTGTAACGTTGAAATTAAGGTAATAAAGTTTTTTTGGTTAACTGATTATTTGTTTAATCGGAAAATCAAATCATCGAATAATCAAATTATCAAATGAAAATGAGATTAGTAATTCTTGGTGGTGGAGAAAGCGGTGTCGGAACTGCAATCCTAGGCAAAAAACAAGGTTATGATGTTTTTGTTTCCGATTTCGGAAAGATAAAAGACAATTACAAAGACGTTCTTACAAAAAACAATATTGACTGGGAAGAAGCGCAACATTCAGAAGATAAAATTTTGAATGCCGATGTGGTTATGAAAAGTCCAGGAATTCCTGACAAAGTCGCTATTGTAAAGAAAATAACAGAAAAGCAAATTCCTGTAATTTCTGAAATCGAGTTTGCAGTACAATATACAAACGCAACAATAATAGGCATTACGGGTAGCAATGGTAAAACAACCACTACCATGTTAACCTATCATTTGTTAAAAGAAGGTGGTTTGAATGTAGGTTTAGGCGGTAACATAGGCAAAAGTTTTGCTTGGCAAGTAGCCGACGAAAATTATGATTGTTATGTGCTCGAAATAAGCAGTTTTCAGTTGGATGGTTGTTACAAATTCAAGCCCGACATAGCTATTATTACCAACATAAGTCCAGATCATTTAGATCGATATGAATACAAATATGAAAATTATATAGCATCCAAATTTAGAATAACTAAAAACCAAACGCAAGCCGATTATCTCATATATGATGCCGATGATGAAGCGATAAACAATTGGTTACATAACAATAAAACAAACGCACAACTACTACCTTTTTCAATTACCAAACCAATTGAAAACGGTGCATTTTTAAAAAACAAAACTATGGAAATCAACATCAACCAAGAAGAATTTTTAATGGAAACTTCTCAAATTGCACTTGAAGGGAAGCACAACATGAAAAACGCAATGGCAGCAACCTCTGTGGCAAAACTTATGAAAATAAGAAAAGAAACCATTCGCGAAAGTTTGTCGAATTTTCAAGGTGTAGCACATCGATTAGAAAAAGTACTCAAAATTCAAAACGTGCAATACATTAACGACAGTAAAGCAACCAATGTTAATGCTGCTTTTTTTGCACTCGATAGCATGTCGACACCAACGGTTTGGATAGTTGGTGGCGTGGATAAAGGCAATGACTATGAAGAGTTGATGGCATTAGTGAACGAAAAAGTAAAAGCAATTATTTGTCTTGGTGTTGATAACAAGAAAATAATTGATGCTTTCGGAAACATTGTTGATGTGATGATTGAAGTTGATAATATGCAAGATGCAGTAAAAATGAGTCAGCGACTAACAGAAAAAGGCGATTCGGTATTGCTTTCGCCAGCTTGCGCCAGTTTCGATTTGTTCGAAAATTATGAAGATCGCGGCAACCAATTTAAACAAGCAGTAAGGAATTTGTAAAAAAGCGCATATGGTTATAAGTTTAGAAGGTTAGTTCTAAACTTATCACCTTAACCATAACAGCTCATAACCAAAAAAATGAAACAACTACTAAACAATCTTAAAGGAGACAAAGGCATCTGGTCATTCGTGGCGTTGCTTGGCTTGTTTTCGTTTATGCCTGTTTTTAGTGCGAGTAGTAATTTGGCATACATTGGTCACGGAACCGGAAATACATTAGGCTATCTAGTCAAGCATTTGGCGCATATATCTATTGGTTTTTTGATGATCTATTGGGTACATAAATTACCTTATCATTATTTTAGAGCCATCTCAATTGTTGGATTGCCTGTAGTTTGGGTGCTTTTGGCATATACATTAATAAAAGGAACAGTCATTGCTGGAGCCAACGCAAGTCGTTGGGTAAAAGTGCCTTTCATTGGCGTTTCTTTCCAACCATCAACCTTAGCATTTATAGTATTAATGATATTTGTCGCTCGATATTTATCCAAAAAAAGAGATACAAAAATTACGTTTCAAAAATCCTTATGGGATTTATGGACACCTGTTTTTTTGACATTAGCCTTCATACTTCCTGCCAATTTTTCTACAGCAGCTTTAATGTTTGCCATGGTTTTGATGTTGGTATTTGTAGGCAAATATCCACTTCAATATATTGGTATTATTCTCGGAATGGGATTTTTTGCTTTAGCAAGTTTTGTAGTATTAAGCAAAGTTTTTCCAGACGCCAAGTTTTTTAATAGGGTGCATACTTGGGAAAGTCGAATGGAAAACTTTACAACCGACAAACCTGATGAAGACGATTATCAAATAGAAAAAGCCAAAATTGCCATTGCAACTGGCGGAATTCAAGGTGTTGGTCCAGGAAAAAGTGTCCAGAAAAATTTTCTGCCACAATCATCATCCGATTTTATTTATGCCATAATTGTAGAAGAATATGGACTCATTGGTGGTTTTTCAATACTAGGTTTGTATTTAATTTTATTTGTACGATTCGTAATTGCATCACACAAAGCCAATACCATGTTCGGTAAACTGGTTGTTGTAGGGCTAGGATTTCCAATAATATTTCAGGCACTAATCAACATGGCTGTTGCGGTCGAGTTACTCCCAGTAACAGGTCAAACATTGCCGCTAATTAGTTCGGGTGGAAGTTCCATTTGGATGACTTGTATTGCGCTTGGAATTATTATTTCAGTAACCAAAAAAGACGAAGAAATTGCCGAAATAAAAGCCGATGCTCAAAAACGTGATGCCATGCTCAAGCGAATGATAGACGAACAAATTGCAAAAGAAGAACGAGCAGAAGCACAACTGCTAGAAGATTTTTCGATACAAGAATCAGCCAAAAATCCAATGGATGCGGTTGCAAATAAAGCATAATTATGATTTCAAATTCAGAAAGTAAAATTCGAGTTTCTTCTCCTTCCCATTGGGAAGGTCGGGATGGGCTTAAATTCATACTTAGCGGTGGCGGCACAGGAGGACATATCTATCCTGCAATAGCCATTGCAAATGAATTGAAGTTATGTTTTCCAGATGCAGAATTTCTATTTGTTGGGGCTAAAGACAAAATGGAAATGCAAAAAGTGCCACAAGCAGGATACAAAATTGAAGGACTTTGGATTGCAGGGCTACAACGAAAGTTGACTCTAAAAAACATGCTTTTTCCTTTCAAACTCATTAGCAGTTTATGGAAATCTCGTTCAATTATAAAAAATTTCAAACCCGATGTGGTTATCGGAACTGGCGGTTTTGCATCCGGACCATTATTGCAAATGGCCAATAGTTTCAATATTCCGACAGTAATTCAAGAACAAAATTCCTATCCCGGAATTACCAATAAATTACTAAGTAAAAAAGCCAATGCTATTTGTGTGGCTTATGAAAATTTAGAACGTTTTTTTCCAAAAGAGAAAATGATTCTTACAGGAAATCCGATACGTCAAGACTTAATATCCATTTCAGATAAACGAAATGAAGCTTTAACGCACTTCAAATTAAATCCAAATAAAAAAACACTTTTAGTTCTTGGCGGAAGCCTTGGCTCAAGAAGAATAAACCAATTGATCGAAAAAGAATTAGAGTTTTTCAAAGCAAACGATATTCAAGTTATATGGCAATGTGGAAAATTGTATTTTGAAGAGTATAAAAAGTACAACAGTAACCACGAACACGCAACTCACAACGCACAACTCATAACTGTTTTCGCCTTTATTGACCGAATGGATTTGATATATGCAGCAGCCGACTTTGTAATTTCTCGTGCTGGAGCATCATCGGTTTCGGAATTGTGTTTGGTAGCAAAACCAACAATTTTCATTCCGTCACCAAATGTTGCTGAAGACCATCAAACCAAAAATGCAAAGGCAATTGTCGACAAGCATGGCGCAATTCTAATAAAAGAAAACGAATTAAATGAAAATTTTGAAACCGTTTTTTCTGATTTAATTTCTAATGAAAATTTGCAAAAACAATTAAGCACAAACATCAAGCAATTGGCAAAACCAAATGCTACAAAAGATATAGTAGCACAAATAATAAAACTAATTCAATAGTAATATCAAAAATCAACTTCAAAATTCAAAAAAAAAATGAAAATTGAAATTAAAATCTAAAAATTGATTTTTGAACTTGCCATTGTAATTGAAATTTAAAATGAATCTAAACCAAATACATAACGTCTATTTTATCGGCATCGGAGGCATCGGAATGAGCGCCTTAGCTCGATACTTCAAGACATTAGGTAAAAATGTTTCTGGCTATGACAAAACCGAAACCGAACTGACCAAAGAGTTGGCAGTTAGTGGTATTGAAATTCATTTTGAAGATGCAATCGACAAAATTCCAACCAATTATTA
>JAYVHB010000113.1:0-65565 GCA_043771555.1 Flavobacterium sp.
CTTTCAAATCAAATCAAAAAATCAAAGAACGTCAATAAACCTAATAAAATCAATGCGTAACAAACAAAATTATAAAGTTAACGCACCAACACTAATTTAAAAATAACAATGTTCCACATGGAACAATTTAAACATAATTTGTCTCGCTGAGCTTGTCGAAGCGCACATCTTATAAATCAAAATAAAAAATGTTTCAACAACAATACGATGTCATAGTAGTTGGCGCAGGCCATGCAGGATCCGAAGCCGCAGCAGCCGCCGCAAATCTCGGCGCATCAACTTTATTGGTAACCATGAGTTTGCAAAATATTGCTCAAATGTCGTGCAATCCAGCAATGGGCGGCATCGCCAAAGGGCAAATCGTGCGCGAAATCGACGCAATGGGCGGTTATTCGGGCATTGTTTCCGATCGCACGGCAATTCAGTTCAAAATGCTCAATAAGTCCAAAGGTCCAGCCATGTGGTCACCGCGAGTGCAATCCGACCGAATGCGCTTTGCCGAAGAGTGGCGTATGATGCTCGAAGCAACACCAAATCTCGATTTCTATCAAGAAATGGTTTCAGGTTTAATTATCGAAAACGGAAAAATCCTTGGCGTTAAATCATCGCTTGGAGTCGAAATTCGATCCAAATCGGTTGTCCTAACCAACGGAACGTTCCTCAACGGATTAATTCATATTGGCGAAAAACAATTCGGTGGAGGCAGAGCAGGCGAGTCGGCTGCCTACGGAATTACCGAAGATCTCATCAAAGCAGGCTTCGAAGCAGGCCGAATGAAAACAGGAACACCGCCGCGAGTTGATGGACGATCTTTGGACTATTCCAAAATGAATGAAGAAAAAGGCGATGCCGTTCCAGATAAATTTTCGTATTCCGATCTGACCAAACCATTGGCGATTCAGAAGTCTTGTCATATGACTTATACGTCGTTGGATGTTCACGATATTCTTCGGGAAGGTTTCGATCGTTCTCCTATGTTTAATGGTCGAATCAAATCTATCGGTCCACGTTATTGTCCGTCAATCGAAGATAAAATCAATCGCTTTGCCGACAAAGACCGCCACCAATTATTCATAGAGCCAGAAGGTTGGAATACCTGTGAAGTTTATGTAAATGGATTTTCTACATCCTTGCCTGAAGACATACAATTCAAAGCCATGCGATCTGTCGTGGGTTTTGAGAAAGTGAAGTTCTTTCGTCCTGGTTATGCCATAGAATATGATTATTTTCCGCCAACGCAATTAAAGCACACTTTAGAAACCAAGCTTATTGAAGGTTTGTATTTCGCAGGTCAAATAAACGGCACAACGGGTTATGAAGAAGCTGCCTCGCAAGGATTAATGGCAGGAATCAACGCCGCTTTGAAGGTGCAAGAGCGCGAACCATTGATTTTAAAGCGCGACGAAGCTTATATTGGCGTCCTCATTGATGATTTAATCACAAAAGGCACGGAAGAACCGTATAGAATGTTTACTTCTCGAGCCGAATACCGTACGTTATTGCGTCAAGACAATGCCGATTTTAGATTAACGCCAATGGCGCACAAAATTGGTTTGGCTTCCGAGAAACGCCTGCGCCGAATGGAACATAAATTGAATGAATCTGAAAAAATGGTTACTTTTTACAAAGAAACTAGCATAACTATGGAAGAAGTAAATCCAATTTTGGTAGCCAAAGAAACTGCAGAAGTAAACCAAACCGATAAGTTATTTAAAATTCTTTCTCGTCCGCAAATCGATTTGAACGATATGTTGAAGCTCGAAAAAGTCGAAAATTACATCAGCCAAAACGATATAGATCAAGAAATTTTGGAGCAAGCCGAAATCCAAGTGAAGTATTCAGGTTATATCGAAAAAGAACGAAACAATGCCGACAAACTAACGCGACTAGAAGATGTGAAAATTCCAGATGGCTTTGATTTTGAGTTAATCAAATCGATGTCGATAGAGGCAAAACAAAAATTAACAAAAATTCGTCCTATAACTATATCGCAGGCATCAAGAATATCAGGCGTTTCGCCAAGTGATATTTCTGTTTTGTTAATTCATTTAGGTCGATAGTTTTAAGTTTTCAGTCTCAGTTTTCAGTTGTGTTTGCGAAAACTAAAATTTATGTTCCACATGGAACAATTTATTTTATAAAATTTTACAACTGTAAACTTAATCTACAAACTGAGTTTGAAAACTGTGACTGAAAATTTTTTATTTACAGAGTCTGAGACTGAAAACTTTATATTTGTAAAGTCTACGACTGAAAACTGCGACTGAAAACTGAATACTAAAAAATGAACCTAACCAACCAAAAACATTTCCTATCCGTCAAAGATCATTCGGTTTCGCAAGAGACGTTTGATTTGTATTATGACGAAACTTTCGATATGTTGCTCACGCATCCGCAACCGAGCCAAGAAAATTTAGGTAAATACTACGAAAGCGCAAACTATATTTCGCATACCGACGGAAACAAATCGTTGTTCGAAAAAATGTACCAATTTGTAAAAAACATTGCGCTCAAAAACAAATTGAATTTAATTAACGACTTGTCGCCAACAAAAGGAAAATTATTAGACATTGGCGCAGGAACTGGCGATTTTCTTTTGGTTGCCAAAAATAACGGTTGGGAAACTTTAGGAACCGAACCAAGCGAAAAAGCCAGAGCGATTGCTACAGGAAAAGGCGTTTCAATTATTGATGCAACTTGTAGTTTAGACAATCATTCCATTGATATTATTACGATGTGGCACGTTCTAGAACACGTTCCTGATCTCGAAAATCAAATTAAGGAATTAAAAAGATTATTAAAACCCAACGGAACGTTGTTGGTTGCCGTGCCAAATTTCAAATCGTATGATGCCAAACATTACGGAAATTTTTGGGCGGCGTATGATGTGCCCATTCATTTTTGGCATTTCTCAAAAACGGCAATTAAATTACTTTTCCAAAAAGAAAAAATGACTTTGCAAAAAGTACTTCCAATGAAGTTTGATGCATTTTATGTATCCTTATTATCCGAAAAATATAAAACAGGAAAAATGAATTATATCAAAGCTTTTTTTATTGGATTGCGATCAAATTGGAAAGCGAGTACAAGTAAAGAGTTCTCCTCGCATGTTTATGTTATTAGACCTTAAAATAAAAAATGAGAAATATTTCAAATAAATTTTTATGTTTTACAATGCTATGCCTTATGTTTTCTTGTAATGAGAAGAATAAAAACAATAACTTAGCTAGGATTTCACAAAGTAAATTTATAACTCAAGATATTCATATAGTAAGAGAAAGGCATTATATCAATTGGAAACCAAATCAAATTAAATCAAGAAAATCTAATTGTTGTCTCGTTTTCCATGGAGATTTTGCACAACTATGGACAAATCAAAAGTGTCCTTATTATTTTAAAACAGTCAAAACAAGTAAAAGAACATTTGATGCTTATTGGATATTGAAATCTGAATGCAGAAACCGAGTAGATATTTTAGATAACTCATATGGCCTTAAATCCTATCCAAAAGAAGGAGTATATTTTGCTAAATATACAATTGAAACAGATTCTATAATAAATGTTGAATATAAATTTCCTGAATGGATTTCAAAAGTTAATTCAATTTCAAAAGATTCACTGTTTCCTAAATTTCTTTATTTTCATGAATAAAATAGAAATTTCTGTAGAAAAACCGCCAAAACTCCAAACAAAACCTTCTTTTAAACGTTTTCTTTAAAAACAACAATGAACATAGCTGTTTTCTAATTGTTTTTTAAAACGCTTTATACGAATTCGTTTTTGATAGTAATTAAAAATCGTCTTTCTTGTTTCGATAATAAAAAATTATAGTTCACAAATTGGTTGATAAATTACAAATCTCAAAATCGTCACGAACAAATTTTTCTTACTTTTGAAAATAAATTAAAATTTAAAAACTTCTAATGAAAAAAATCATTCTTATTCTCGGAATTTCACTTTTTGTTTTTTCTTGTCAAAAAACGGATAATAAAACAGCCTACATCGATACGCTCGAATTACTTAAAAATTATGACGAAGCCAAAGATTTGGAAACCAAATACAAAAATAAAGCTGACGAAATGGGTGGCGATTTGAAAAAAGAAATCGAAGTTTTTCAAGCGCAAGCCGCAAGTTTTCAAGTAGATGCTCAAAAAAATGGCCAAGCTTGGGCGCAAAAACGAGGTAACGAATTACAAAAGAAAGAACAGCAATTGACCTATGCACAACAAGCAATTCAGCAGCAATTGCAAGAAGAAAGCGGCAAAGAAATGGACTCGTTAAAGTCTAATCTTAAGAAGTTTATAAAAGAATATGGCAAGAAAAACGGTTACAAATACATCTACGGAACAGGCGAAGTGGCTTCCGTTTTGTATGCCGAAGATAAGCTGGATATTACCAAAGAAATCACCAAATTACTGAACGAAAAATACAAATCGGCACCAAAAAAAGTGGCACCAGTTGCAACATCAACAGATTCGGTTACCAGTTCAAAAGATTCGGTTGCTGCACCTTTAGCCAAATAGTTTAAAAACTCTATTTAAAAGCCTCGTTTTGAGGCTTTTTTATTTAAAATATGCAATGAAAAACAACTATTTTCCAGTACTTACAAGTATTCGGGCAGTTGGCGCATATATGATTTATATTGTACATACTGATCCGTTGCGTGAAGAAAAATATGGCAAACCATTGTATGATTTTCTTGAAGAATTTCAAGTTAGTTTGGCAATTTTCTTTGTATTGAGTGGGTTTTTGATTACTTACAATTATTTTGATATTCCTAAACTCAATCTTAGAACGTATTTTGTGAATCGATTTGCACGAATTTTTCCAATATATTTTTTGCTTACAACAGTTACTTTTTTGTTTTTTGCATTCACAAAAAATCAAAATTCGATTTCAGATTTCTGGATTTATCTGTCAAATATTACATTTATTCGGGGTTTTTCAAATACCTATAACCTAACTGGTTTGGGTCAAGGCTGGACACTAACCGTCGAAGAAACTTTCTATGTACTTGCACCATTAATTTTTTTAACAATAAAGAAAAACAAAATTTATGGTTTTATATTGCCAATAGCTTTTTTCTTGACAGGGTTATTATTGGTTTTTATTTTCAAAGACATTGACTTTTACGGATTTATGAATAACAATCAGTTTATGATTGAGTTGACTTTCTTTGGAAGATGTTGTGAGTTTTTTGTTGGCATAGGTTTGGCAATTTTCGTTAAACAACATCAGAAAAAGTTTCAATTTAAACATTTTACTTATTTCGGAATACTAGCAATTGGACTTTGCATTTATTGGATTTCTACACTAAAAGGAACAACAAATTCGGGCATGAATACTCATTTGGGTTTGTTTATTAATACTTTAGTTTTACCAGTTTTTGGAATTGCACCGCTGTTTTATGGTTTGATTACTGAAAGAACATTTGTGTCTAAAACTCTAGAAACCAGCATTTTTCAATTACTTGGCAAAAGTTCGTATGTTTTTTATCTTATCCATTTGAGTTTTGTAGCGACTTTTCTTTACAACAGTATTTCAAATTATATTATTAATTTTCTGATTTTAAATGCAATAGCAATTGCTTTGTATTTACTTATCGAAAAACCAATGGCTATTTATTTGAAAAATCTACTCGTAAAACCATAATTTTCAATAAATTTGCCTTTCAAATACAAGCCAAATGGAATTTATATCGATCGAAGCCAAGTATGTTCTCAAATTCATTAATCAAACCCAAAAATCGGTTTTTTTAACAGGAAAAGCAGGAACAGGCAAAACCACACTTCTCAAAGAAATTATTAGCACTACCCACAAAAACTGTGTCGTTGTCGCGCCAACCGGAATCGCTGCATTAAACGCTGGTGGCGTTACGATTCACTCCATGTTTCAGTTGCCATTTGGCGGTTTTATTCCCGACGATTCTGCACCGCAATTCAACGAAAATTCCAAGTTTGAGACTAAAGCTACTTTGCGCCGACATTTCAGGATGAGCGGTCAGAAAAAAGCTGTTATCCAAAATATGGAATTGCTTATTATTGACGAAGTAAGTATGCTTCGATCGGATTTGCTGGATGGTATTGATTTTATGTTGCAAAGCGTTCGAAAGAAAAAGCAACCATTTGGTGGAGTTCAAGTACTTTTTATTGGCGATTTGATGCAGTTGCCGCCAATAATTCGTGATGAAGAATGGCGCACTTTGCGAAATTATTATCAAGGAAAATTCTTTTTTCATGCCCATGTTATTCAACGTTTTCCTCCGTTATATATCGAATTATCTAAAATATTTCGACAAACGGATGCCGATTTTATTGAGATTTTGAACAACCTTCGAAACAACCGAATTTCAGCTAACGATATTCAGTTTCTAAACAAATATGTACAACCTAATTTTGATCTCAAAGCTAATTCGGGTTATATCACATTAACGACGCATAATGCTAAAGCAGATTCTATCAATACACTTTCTTTGAAAGATTTGCAGGCGAAATCGAAAACGTATTCGGCAACGATTGTTGGTGATTTTCCAGAAAAAATATACCCGTTAGAGTTTGATTTGGAACTAAAAATTGGCGCGCAAATCATGTTTATCAAAAACGATTTGTCTTTCGAAAAGAAGTTTTTTAATGGCAAAATGGGCGTAATCAAATCACTTTCGGACAAAGAAATAATAGTACACTTTCCAGAAGAGAACAAAACTATTGAAGTCGAAAAATACGAATGGACCAACATTCGCTATTCGGTAAACGCCATGACGAAAGAGATTGAAGAAGAAACTTTGGGAACTTTTGTGCATTATCCAATAAAATTGGCGTGGGCAATCACGGTACATAAAAGTCAAGGACTAACGTTCGATAAAGCGGCACTTGATGTTTCGCAGGTTTTTTTGCCTGGACAAGCCTATGTGGCATTGTCTCGTTTGCGCTCGCTGAACGGTTTGATATTGCTTTCGCCTTTGCAAATGAATGGCATTTCGAACGATCAAGACGTGATGAATTATGCCGAGAATAAAGCTACCGAGGAAGTTTTGGAACATTCTTTGAAGCAAGAATCCAAGCAGTTTATTTTAGAATATCTAAAAGGCAGTTTCGACTGGGCGGAATTGGCTCAAGAATGGCGCAATCATCAATATAGTTATCTCGATTCGGAGAAATCGGCGAAAGCTAGAAGTGCCGCTTGGGCCAAAAACCAATCGGAAATTATGGGCAATTTGGTCGATCCAGCTCGCAAATTCATTTTGCAATTGGAATCGCTTTTCAATAAAGAAAATTTTGATTTGAATCATATTTACGACCGAATTTCGGCTGCTTTCAACTACTTTTTGCCTTCGATGGATGGCTTAGTTCATGAACTTTTATGGAAATTGGAAGAAGTTATTAGAACCAAAAACGTCAAACTTTTTCATGACGAATTGATTGTTTTGGAAGATTTGCAAGTAAAAGCCGTGCAACGATTAATGCGTGCCAAATTATTGATAGAAGTTGTGGTTGCCAAAAAAGAAATCTCAAAAAACACCTTAGTTTCTGACGAAATAAAGTTTTATAAAGTTAGAAAAGCTGATAAAATTCATGAAGATTATAAAGCCGCAAACATCACTTTGATTGATAACGAAGAAGATTTAGAACGGTATTCGAAAAAGAAAAAAGAAAAGAAGGAACCCAAAAAATCGACGCTTTTTGAAACCTACGAAATGTGGCAACAAAAAATGACAATCCAAGAAATCGCCATTGCTAGAAAATATACAACCGAAACCATTTTGGGACATTTGACCAAGCTTATTCTTGCTGATACTATTTCGATAAATGATGTTTTACCTGAAGATAAAATTACAGCTTTAGCCAAAGCTTTTGAAGGTTATACCGAAGAAACGGTTTCGCCATTGAAAGAGAAATTTGGCGATACTTTTTCTTGGGAAGAATTGCGAATGTTTCGGGCGAGTTTGAATAAATGGAGTTAATTAAACAAAAGTTCAATATAAATTTTTGTGAAACTATTTCAAACCATTAAGAAATTAAGGTAATTAAGTCCATTATGTCTTAATGAAACTTAATTTCTTAATGGTTTTTCATTCGCTCTAATAATTTGTGTGAATTCGTGTAATTTGTGGCTAAAAAAATCACTTCTTATGAATTAATCGAGTCAATTTTATAGACAAATCGGTTAATACAATCTTCGCGTTTCCGTTGCGCTCAATATGATACATGGCATCGGATATTTCTTTAAAGATATCCTGAATATTGTTTCCGTTTATGAAAGGTGCAAAATTTTCGAGTTTGAATTTTTCGTCTTTTGGTTCTATATAAACCAAACTTGGCGTTTCGTAATTCAATAACAAAGCTTGCCGAAACATATCAGTACAAAAAAGCAAGAATTTCTTTTGGGTTTCGCGACCTAATCCTGCAATTTGTTCGCTCCAAAGTATCAAATCCTGAATCGCAGTTGCATTGCCTTTGGCACGAAAAGCGGCACGAACCCAAGTGATAAAGTAATTTTCAAAAAAAACATCTTCGCTATCTTCTTGCAACAACTGCAACGCTTTATTATAATTTCCTTGTGCTTGATGCGCTGTTTTTATGGCGATTTTCGGGTCAATATTTTCTCTAGCAATAAGCGCTTCTTCAATTACTTTTTCGGGTAAACCATTAAAATGAAGTACTTGGCAACGCGACCGAATGGTTTGGATCAAATCTTCCTCGTTTTCTGTAATTAATATAAAGAGTGTTTTGTCGGACGGTTCTTCTAATAGTTTCAATAATTTGTTGGAAGCCGCAATATTCATTTTATCGGCCATCCAGATGATTGTGATTTTATAGCCACCTTCGTAGGATTTTAAAGCCAAATTCTTCAAGATTTCTTGAGCATCATCTACCCGAATTTCGCCTTGCTTGTTGGCTACTCCCAAAAGTTGGTACCAATCAAAAAGGCTTCCGTAGGGATTTTGCTTCAAAAAAAGTCTGAAATCAGTAATAAAATCAATGCTTTTTGGTTTGGTTTTTACATCTTCAGTAGTTACTGTTGGATAAATAAAGTGCAAATCGGGATGCGATACGTTTTCAAATTTCAGATTACAGGATTCGTTACCTAGAGTATTTTCGTCATTCACATTTCCACATAATATATATTGTGCATAAGCAATCGCCATGGCCAAAGTTCCCGAACCTTCTGGACCAACAAAAAGTTGCGCATGCGGAATTCGTCCCAACGAAGCCGACCGCGTCAAATGACTTTTAATATGTTGTTGTCCTAATATCTCTTTAAAAAGCATAAGCAAAGTTAGTATAAAAATAAGAAAGTTGTGAGAATTTTATTTTTGAAAACTCTTTCAAAATCATCATATTGTAAGAATAAACATAAAATAATACAAATTTAATGCATTTCATCGATTATTTATGTATTTTTAACGTCAATTTGAAAAACATTTCTAAGTTTACAAAACCAAATCAGAACAATTATTTAATTACAAACAAAAAAAGATTAATAACTCATAAAAACCTACATTATGAAAACATCTACTACAACATCCGCTTTTTTAACGATCTTACTTTCGTTAGCTTCTTTTTCTTTCGCACAAAATGCTGCGCCTTTCAAAATGAGATACCAATCCAAAATTAAAGGCGACATGACAATCATCTCAAACAACATTACAAATAGAGATGACGAAACTGGCGATGCCAACACACCATACAATACTATTGACGATGCGTTGCTTAACGATGAGTTGAACATCGGTTATATCGATATTGATTCAGACGAAAATACGTTTTCTTCTAGTGCTGCAAACTTAGCACTTACAAACCCATCTAGCAAAAAAGTAGTGTACGCAGGATTGTACTGGTCTGCAACTTACAAATTCAATGCAGGATATTTGAAAGATGAAGAAGGAAAATATACCGAAATCAAAAACAAAAGAGATGCTATAAAAGACATCAAAATTAAATTCCCAAACCAAGACGAATATACAGACATTAAAGGTCAAGTTATATTTGACGGTAACAACTCTAAAAACTATAAAGAAAACGCTCCATATGCTGTTTATGCAGATGTAACAAGTTTGGTTTCTGGATTACAAAATCCAAACGGAACCTACACAGTTGCAAATGTTCGTGCTTCTCAAGGTAAAATCGAAGGTGGAATAGCTGCAGGATGGTCTTTGTTTATCGTATACGAAGACGCATCAATGACCGAAAAATTTGTAGCTAGCTACGATGGTTTTGCTAACTTGCTAGACAACCAAGCCGAAATAAGCGTTCGTGGTTTTCAAACCCCAGAATCTGGAAACGTAAAAGCAAAAATAGTTGCTGTAGCACTAGAAGGAGATGCGAACCTAGCTAATGATAGATTATTGTTCAGTGCAACCCAAAACGACGTTACTTCCATCGCAAATCCTTTTGGAGACACCAACAACTTCTTCAACAGTGCTATCACTGACGAAGCTGCCAATGTAGCAACTCGTTTTCCAAACAGCCAAAACACCTTAGGTTATGATGCTAACATTCGTACTATCGAAAATAAAGATAACGCTATGATCAACAACGAAAGCAGAGAAGCAGTACTAAAATTCAAATCATCAGGCGACAGATGTTATGTTTTCTTTACCGCTTTCAATGTAGAAATTCGTCCAGAAGCAATCCCGTATGCTAGCGTAGAAGTAGGAACTACGCCAGCAGCGATTGTTTCAGAAAAAGAGCAAATTGAAACCATGCTAAACTCTAAAATTGTAGTAAAAGCCGACAAAGCTGTAGCCGATGCTTTCGAAGCTGGAACAATCTCAAAAGCAATGTCTTCTAGCTACGAAATTATGGTTGCCAACAACGAAAAAATCCAAATCCAAGCACAAACTATTGCCAACATCAAAAGCGGATATTTTGTAGTAGCCAACGTATATTCAGATTCTTATTTTGCAACCAAGTTCATGGCCGATTTGAAAAAACAAGGCATCAAAGCCGATTCTTTCATCAACCCAGACAATAACCTACAATATGTATACATCTCAAAATCAGACACACAACAAGTAGCTGTTGAGGCACAAATCGCATCAGAAAGCCTTGCTTATGCTGGCGAAACTTGGATACTATCTGTAAACAATACTAACGAAACTATCCAAAAAGGTACGATGTTAGCCAATGAAGAATAATTGCCCCGAATTTATTCTTAACCTAGCCCGATGTAGCAATACGTCGGGTTTTCTTTTTTTGATTTAACAAGTAGAGAAATAATATTTATTGCTATATATGTTTCAATAATTTTATACTAACATTATGAAACTTCAAGTTTTACAAGATAGTAATGGTAATGATTCGGGTGTTTTTATCCCGATAGAAGATTGGATTTTAATTAAAAACAATTATCTAAATATCGAAACTTTGCAAGAAGAAATACCGCAATGGCAAAAAGATATTCTTAATCCTAGATTAGCCGATTATTTGCAAAATCCAAACGATGTAAAAGATTTTGATGAATTGCTTGACGAGTTGGAAAGAGAATTATGAAGTATAAGTTTGTTTACAGACCATTTGTAAAACAGGATTTGCAAAAAGCAACTAATTATTATAAAGTCATCTGCTTGTGGTAAAAAACTATTTCCATAAGCTGTTAAGTTCTTCAATACTTACTTTTTTGCCTTTTCCGTCCTTTTTATCAAGGTCACCATGTTCTATTTTCGTAACATAATCAGGATTGTATGGTTTTTCTTTAGCAATTTCAAATTTGATTTTAAATGCTTTCATAACGGCTTTAATAGCTTCAATTTGAGAAGTATCTTGAGTATGAGCTGTAATGTTTATTGTTTGCATAACAAGAATATTTATTTAATAGTATAGTCATTTTGATACAATAACAAACAATTAAAACTGAAAAATTTTAATGCTATTGTTGGGATTTGACAAACCTATTCTTTTAAAAGATTAATCGGAAACGCAATCCTATGGTCACAAGTCAAATAATACTTAAACAATTAAAACCGTTCCTTAATTTTGTTTTTATCTTCTTTATTATGAAAAATAGCAATAATTAAAATTTGTTTTTTGTCTTCGTTGATAGTAAAATGTACTCCGTAGGGAAAAAATTTCGGATGTGCTACACGAATATTTTCAAAAATAGGATAATAAATAAATGGATTTTTTTGAAGTTTTTCGATTGTACTTTTAATAGCATCCGAAAAGCGTTCTTCTAAATCAGTTTCAGGACTTTGTTCGTTGTACCATAATTTTGCATAGGTAACATCATCTTCAACTTGGTCAAAATAGTCTAGTTGAAAATCAAATACTATCATTACTTTATTTTTTTAGCAAGCGCATCAAACAATCCTTGTACAGGTTTTACAAGTTCAGGGTTTTTGGCAATTGCATCAAGTCTTGACATCAAAATTTCTTTTTGCCAATTGGGAATCTCGTTAGAAATTTCTTCAATATCAGGATATTGTTGCTTTATTAAAATCCATTCTTTTGATGGAATATATACTCCCGAGCTATTTCCGTTGCTATCATGTAGTTCTTGAAGTTTCATAATTATAAATTTATATCCAAATTTAATTATTTTTTCTAATTTAACAAAATAAATTTAGCGCATTTTAATATTTCAATCCAGTAACGATACATATCATTATGTAACCTTTTTTATTTAACCAATTTTATAGACAACTAATCATAACAATTTATTTTTTCAAAAATCCCTATATTTGCTCCTTACTCAAAACAAAACAAGCAATGAAAACCCTTTCCAATTTCGATTTCAAAAATAAAAAAGCCCTAATCCGTGTAGATTTTAATGTGCCGTTAGACGATCACTTTAACGTAACAGATGCTTCACGAATAGAAGCTGCAAAACCAACTATTGTCGCCATTTTGGCACAAGGCGGAAGCGTTATTTTGATGTCGCATTTGGGAAGACCAAAAGGAAAAGAAGACCAATATTCACTAAAACATATTATCGAAAAGACAGCTGAAATACTTGGCAAACCAGTAAAATTTGCTACCGATTGTCGTGGCGAAATCGCAACAAATGCAGCAGCAAATTTACAAGCTGGCGAAATTTTATTACTCGAAAATCTTCGTTTTTATTCTGAAGAAGAAGCTGGCGATCTTGTTTTCGCAAAAGAACTCGCTTCGTTGGGCGATATATTTGTGAACGATGCTTTCGGAACAGCACACAGAGCGCACGCTTCGACAACGATAATTGCACAATTTTTTCCAACTGCAAAATGCTTTGGAGTGCTTTTGGCTCGCGAAATAGAGAGTCTCAATAAAGTATTAAAAAATTCGCAAAAACCAGTAACAGCAGTTCTTGGTGGCAGTAAAGTATCAACTAAAATTACGGTTATCGAAAATATTTTGGACAAAGTTGACCATATGATTATTGGCGGCGGCATGACGTTTACGTTCGTAAAAGCTTTAGGAGGAAAAATCGGCAATTCTATTTGCGAAGATGACAAACAGGAATTAGCTTTAGAAATTTTGCGTCTTGCTAAAGAAAAAAATGTACAAATCCACATTCCTGTTGATGTTGTTGCCGCTAATGCTTTTTCAAACGATGCTGAAACCAAATTTGTTGACGTTCGAGAAATTCCCGACGGTTGGCAAGGTCTAGATGCTGGACCAAAATCATTAGAAAACTTTAAAAAAGTTATTTTAGAATCAAAAACCATACTTTGGAACGGTCCATTAGGTGTTTTCGAAATGGAAAATTTTGCCAACGGAACCATTCAATTAGGAAATTTCATCACCGAAGCCACTACAAATGGCGCATTCTCGCTAGTTGGTGGTGGCGACTCGGTTGCAGCTGTAAAACAATTTGGCTTTGAAGACAAAATGAGCTATGTTTCTACTGGCGGCGGGGCGATGCTCGAAATGCTAGAAGGCAGAATTTTGCCAGGAATTGAAGCAATTCTAAACTAGATTTGCAATAAGAAATACTTTTTTCTAAAATTTTACGTTAATAATGGAATAGTTTTTGTTTTAAATTTCCTATTTTAGCAAATTAACTAATTAATTGAATTATAACATATTGCAATAAAATTTTTAATTTTAAGAATTTTATTACTTTTTTATTTGATACAAAACACGTTTTTAAAATCCTTTTTTATTTTAAAAACCAAAACATACAAGCATGAAATTACAAAAATTTTTACTACTACTTTTGCTTTCTGCAAATGCATTTGCGCAAGACGATACTGTGATCAATCCAATTCCGATTAAAGTTTCTTATCTGGATTCTATAAAAGCAACTTTTGTAAACTATAATGTAGCCTCAACGGTTGATAGTCTGTGGATTAACGAGCTTAACAACGACGATTTATACAAAGACATTACTGAAAATATTGCAACCATAGATTTGAACCAAAGTGTTGATTATGAGTTGCCAACCGATTTATTAAAACAACGTTTGGCCGAAATGGATGCCAAGTCACCGTTTAATATAGAATACAATGTTGGTCTTGAAAATATCATCAAATCTTTTCTGAAAAACCGACGCAAATCTTTTGAACGATTGATGGGTTTATCAGAATATTATTTTCCTTTATTTGAAGACGCTTTTGCTAAAAAAAATGTGCCTTTAGAGATAAAATATTTGGCCGTTGTTGAGTCGGCTCTTAACCCAAAAGCGGTTTCTAGAGTTGGAGCAACAGGAATTTGGCAGTTTATGTACCAAACTGGTAAGCAGTATAAACTCAACATCGATTCGTATGTTGATGATCGAAACGATCCACTTAAATCTAGTGAAGCCGCCGCGCAATATATGACCAATATGTACAAGATTTTTGGCGATTGGGATTTATGTTTGGCAGCTTATAACTCTGGCGCTGGCAACGTTACAAAAGCAATTCGTCGTTCTGGAGGATTAAAAAATTACTGGAATATTCGTAAAAACCTTCCGCAAGAAACCGCAGGATATGTTCCGGCTTTTTTAGCAACAATGTACATCTACGAATACCATAAAGAACATGGTATTACGCCACAACGTGCTCCAGTGAAGCAATTTGCAACAGATACAATTCAGATTAAAAAGCAAATTTCGTTTCAACATATTTCCGATTTATTGAATATTCCTGTTTCGCAAATTCAATTATTTAATCCTTCCTACAAACTTAATGTGGTGCCAAGTTATAGTAACAGAGCGCATTATTTAAGATTGCCGTTAGAACAAATCGCTGTTTTCACATCAAACGAAGACAAAATTTACGCATATGCTGAGCATCAATATAGCAAACGAGAAAAACAATTTACGAGAGAACAAGCCATTGCCGTAAACGATTCGTTATACGAAACCAGCTATAAAAATGTTAACAGAACCAAATATCATAGAGTTCGTCGAGGCGAGGATTTAAGCGAGATTGCCAATCGTTATAAAGTTTCCATGTCTGATATTAAAGGTTGGAATAGACTAAGAAGTAATGCATTAAAACGCGGTAGAAGTTTGAAAATCATTTCTAGTGAGCGTGTTGCAGTAAAAGTTAGAAAAGACAGAGAAAACAAATATACCGACAAGCAAGCTATCGAAAGTGTTGCCGAAGTTCAACCATCTGTAATTTATGAAAAACAACCTGAAGTAGTTTATGAAAAAGAACCAATAGTTAAAGAAAAAGTAAAAGCTCGATATACTTGGGAAAAAGCATATGTAAACAAAGAAGTTGTTAAGTCATACCGAATTCAAAAAGGAGATAACCTTAGCGAAATTGCAGATAAATTTAACGTATCTGTTTCTGAAATAAAAAAATGGAATCGCCTAAAAAGTAACGTTGCGCAACGAGGACAAAACATCAAGATCGTTGTAAATGAACGCGTAGCAACTCGAGTTAAAAAACCTATAATAGACACAGAAAATGTTGAAGAAGAAGTTGTGCAACAACAAGAAATTTCTGCTTCTGGCGAAAAATATGCTGTCTTAACCCCAATAAAAAATGATAACGCACCCGAAGAAGTAGTTTATGAAGTTCCAAAAAAAGCAGATAGAAGTTCTGAGTCAAAAACACCAAAAACTTATAATTACGAAAAAGTAGTTACTTACAAAGCTGTAACCAAAAATTATAAAGTAAAAAGCGGAGATAATCTTGGCGAAATTGCAGATAAACACAATGTAGGCGTTAGCGATCTCAAAAAATGGAACAAACTAAAAGGTAATAATGTTGTTGTTGGTCGAAATATAAAAATTGTTTCGAACGAAAAAGTAGTAACAACCGTAAAAAAATTAGTTAAAGGCAACGAAGAAGAACCAGCAGAATATTACACAGTTCAGAAAGGCGATAATTTAGCTTCTATTGCCAAAAAGAATAATATTACTGTAGACGAACTAAAACTTTGGAACAATCTTGAAAGCAACAAAGTGCAACTCAAATCGAAATTGAAAGTTGCTGATATTGCTAACAAAGAACCAGAATATACCAACGAGAATGTTGCAGATTATACAGCACCTGCAACAGATGTAAAAACAATAGAATATATTGTGCAGCAAGGCGATAATATTGGAAGTATTGCCCGAAAAAACAAAGTTTCTATAACAGATTTACAAGAATGGAACCAACTTCAAAGCGACAATGTAGAAGCTGGAACTAAAATTATTGTTGGTAAAAAATTAATTTTAGATAAAAACAAAACTGTTGTTGTAAAAAATTCAAAAACAGAAAAAACGTCTAAAGCAAAAGACCAATTGTATTATGTTAAAAAAGGCGATTCGTTGTTTAGTATCGCTCAAAAGCAAGGAGTAACGGTTTCTGATATCAAAAAATGGAACGGAATTCGTGGCAATGAACTCAAACCCGGAATGAAATTAAAAATTAGCTTGTAATATAAAAATAGTAACTAAATTTAGGGCTTTATTCAGAATATGAAAAAAGCCCTTTTTTTTGTGATTTTAGTTTCGGTTTTTGTATCGTCCTGCGATAACAAAAACAAAAAAGAACTTCCTAAAACTTCTGGGAAAATAAACGTCATTTCTGTAATTATCGACGATAAACTTTGGGATGGCGAAGTTGGCGATAGCATCAGAAATAAGTTTGCATCGCCCGTTCTTGGATTGCCTCAAGAAGAACCACTTTTTACAATAAATCAGTTTCCGACAAATCTTTTTGATGGTTTCATGAACAATTGCCGCAATATTGTTGTAATTAAAAAAGCAACAAGCAACAACTTTTCTGTTAAAGAAAACGAATTTGCTAAACCACAAAACGTCTATTATATTTCGGGAAAAAACGCATCGGAAATTATAGAAATTCTTGAAGAAAACACCAACTCGATCGTCAAGAAAATAAAGCAAACCGAACTTACCGAAAACCAGCGTTTAAATGATACGCTTTTATTTAATACTTCAAAGGTAAAAACACGCCTTTCTATAGATTTAAAAGTTCCAAATTCGTTCAAATCAGTATATAAAACTTCACGATTTATTTGGCTAAAAAAAGAAATTACCAGCGGCAATACCAGTTTGTTGTTGTATCAAATTCCGATACAATCGTTTGATAAAAATAAAGACGTAGCCAATCTTATTACTGGTATAAGAGATTCAATAGGAAGTTTGTATGTTCATGGACGTGTCAAAAACTCTCGAATGTTAACAGAAAATGCCTACGCGCCTTATTTAGGATATACCGTGATCGACAAACGCTATGCCTATGAAACCAAAGGCACTTGGGAAATGCAAAATGACTTTATGTCTGGACCATTCATCAATTATTTTATAGTAGACAAACCCAACAAACGTATCGTAATTGCCGAGGGATTTTGTTATGCGCCATCTAAAGAAAAACGTGATTTGATGTTTGAGTTGGAAGCTATTATAAAAACCATCAAGTTTATAAAGCCCCAAAAGATTAAAAAAAGCCAAAAAAAATGAAGCCAATCTGGAAAATAAAGCCTTTTAACGAACTGTCTACGCAAGAAGCATATCAAATTATGGCATTGCGAAGTAAAGTCTTTGTAGTTGAGCAAAATTGCGTGTATCAAGACCTTGACGGCAAAGATCATAAAGCATTGCATCTTTTTGGCATTTTTGACGAAAAAATTGTGTGCTATTCGAGACTTTTTGATGCAGGCTATTATTTTGAAAACGCCTCAATTGGTCGTGTAGTTATTGATCCAGATTATCGAGATCGAAAATGGGGAAACCTCATGATTCAAGAGGCAATTACTGCAATTTCAGAACATTTTAACCAAACCAAAATTACCATTTCGGCTCAATTGTATTTGCAGCGTTTTTACGAAAATAATGGATTTGTGAAATCAAGTGATGTGTATCTCGAGGATGATATTGAGCATATTGAGATGAAGAAAACATAGAAAGTTCGAGAATATGCAATTATTCAAACTTTTTCTGATGTTTAGGAATTTTAAACTTTTTTTAACAATTGAAACAAATTGGAAATGCTATTCCCATTAATTTAGGAAAAAGAAATTAGTCATTCGATTGTACATTTTTTGAATATGTATTATCATTGTATAAAATATAAAGATATGAGTAAAAAGGAACGAGTAGCATCAGCAATTAAAGACGTTGTTTCAAAAATGATGAATAGAGTTATGGACAATGTTTTGATAAAAGATCCTTTCATTAAAGAAGCACATCATTCAGCTAAACCTTTATATGCAGCATTAGTTCCTGATGAAATTTTTAAAGGTTCGCATTTTGAAAGAAGATTTGTAACTCCTTTTGGAGGTGTTTGGGAAAAACTTGCTCAAGTTGTTGCAATCGAGGCTCACGGAAATTGCTCTATGGGTCATAGTGTAAACGGTGTTGTAGGAAGTGAAAGTTTGAGGAGAATTCAAGAAGTATTAAACAAACTCGAACACAATAAAAAAGGTGAATTAAAAGTAAAACCTGATTGGGAAGCCGAATTAAAATACATTAAAGAAGGTGCAGGTAAACCCATACCCGTTAGTGTAACCTGCGATATTTTTATTCACAACAAAACAACAAATATAAAATATGCTTTTGAGTTAAAAGGACCATTACCCAATAGTGATCAAACAAAAGTAAGCAAAGAAAAAATGTTTAAATTGTTAGCGATGGAACCAAAACAAATTGATTTTGCTTATTATGCATTACCATATAATCCATACGGAAAGAAAGAAGATTATAAATGGGCTTTCCCAATGAGATGGTTTAATATGCAAATCGATAATTCCGTTTTAATTGGAAATGAATTTTGGGAATTAATCGGCGGTAAAGGAACTTATCTTAATTTTATAAAAGAAGTCAATCTATTAGGTAAAGATTATAGGGAACGAATTTATAGAGAGTTTTTACAAATGGAACCACCTCATAATTTTGAAGAAATTGTATTAAAATAAAGTTTTAATGAAAAGCAATAATAAATTTACTTTTATAGACCTTTTTTCTGGTATTGGTGGCTTTAGAATAGCACTCAATAACATCGGTGGAGAATGCTTAAATTTTAGCGAAATAAACAATGATGCTATAAATACATATTGTACTAATTTCAAAGAAGAATTGAAAAGCAATTTAGGCGATATTACAAAAATTAAAGATTTACATGCACATGATTTACTAACAGGAGGAGTTCCCTGTCAAAGTTGGTCAATTGCTGGTAAAAATTTAGGCTTTGACGATGACAGAGGGCAATTATGGAATGACACAATTTATTTGTTAAACAAGTCAAAACCCAAAGCGTTTATTTTCGAAAATGTAAAAGGCTTAGTTGATCCAAGAAATAAAGTAGCACTAAACTATATTATGCAAAGAATTAGAGATGCAGGATATTTTGCAAATTATTATGTTATAAATTCATTTGATTATGGCGTTCCGCAAAACAGATTGCGAATTTACATAATTGGTTTTCGTGATGAAGAATTCCACTTAAAATTTAGTTTGCCAAAACCAATCCAAAATAAAATACGACTTGGTGATATACTAACTAATTTTGAAGAACACCTAGTAAAACCAAAAAAAAACACTCAAGAAAATTTGTTTGGAGAAGTTGTAAAACCAAGAAGCATGAGCCTGTCAAATAGTAATGGATTTAATGATTATTTTTTGTTTAATGATTTGCGAAATGGACATTCAACAATTCATTCTTGGGATATTTTAGAAACAACTGAAAGACAAAAAGAGATTTGTTATTTATTACTTAAAAATAGACGAAAAAGTATCTACGGAATACTAGATGGAAATCCATTGTCGCATAAACATTTTCAGGACTTAGACCAATCAATTGATAAAGAAGAATTAGACGAATTGGTTTCAATTGGAATTCTTAAAAAACAAGGTTATACGTTTAGGATTAATGAATTTGATGTAAATGATATTTCCGAAGGCGAAAAAAGTATTTTAGATAGTAATATTAATAATTTTTTATATGTAGAATACCTGAAAACAAATAGAAACTTGAAATTGAAAAAAATTTCTATTTCAAAAACATTAAAAACCTTATTTGAAAAAAATATAATTTCTCCCGAAGAAAACCGTTACGATTTTAAGAACTCTAAAATAAGTACTGGGTTATTTGGTATTAATAGAATCTTCCTACCAACATCAAATATTTTCCCCACATTAGTTGCAAGTGATACAAATGATTTTATTACAACTAAAGTTGTTAAAGCCAAAAACGAAGCCGAATACAAAGAAAAATTCCTTAATGAAGTATATAAAACAGGAAATTTTAGAAGAATAACAAAAAATGAAGCTTGTTTAGTTCAAGGACTACCAGAAGAGTATATATTGCCCGAAAACCGGACAAGATGGATGAAATTAATTGGAAATAGTGTTTCTGTTCCTGTAATTGAAATGCTTGGAAAATCTATTTTTGAAACAGGTGTTTTTCATGGAAAAAAAATGATCAATTCAAATTTCAAGCAATCTATTAAAACAATAAAATCTAAATTTGAGTTACATATTTGATCTCATTCATTATTGACAAAATTGAGTCATTGACAGATTTGAGCGAATTATTTGAGTTCGATAGCAACTCATAAAAAGAACTCCCGGAAATTTTGAATACATTTTTATGGCTAACTTTATATTCATCATTACCAATTATCCATTTTTCAAGGTAATTAAAATCAATAGTAAAATCAACTAAATAATATTTAGCTTTTTTAAAGATTTGAGCATCTTTTGTTAATTTTTCAAAAATAGAGTCTTCAATATTTTTTGATAATTCTTCAAATTTAAAAATAGCAAACAAAGTATCATCGTTTGCTTTTATATCAAAACCGCTTAAGTTCCCAACTTGAAAACCTTTTATTCCACCCAAAATTTGCTCGTGAAAAGTTCCGATTGAATTATTTATTGATTTATCAATTTGGCGTAATATTTCGGCTTGAATTAGACTTTCTTGATTAATATCATTGAATTGAGCATCAAAAGTTAATTTAATTGTATCAACTTTATTGCTGTAAAAGTTCTTTTTCGTGATATTGTTCTTCGCTTTTAAATACGCTTTGTGAAGATTTGCAATACAATTCAGTAAATGTTCGTCTGAAATAAAGTCAACATATTTATTTTTCATATTCATTAAATCTTCGTAATTACCAATTCAACACGACGATCATATTCGGCACCTTTTCCTAACGGCACAGTATTGCCGTAACCTTTAAAAGTCATTCTAATTTTGGCTACTTTCTTAAAAAACAAATATTTAAATACAGATTCGGCTCTGTTTTGAGATAACTGCCGTTTTTTGGTTTCGCGATCAATAGCTTCTTTTTGGTACGGCGGCGTACAGCAAACATGGCCTTGAATTTCAAATTCAAGCTTCTTATTTTTGGCCAACTGAAAAGCAATTTTATCCAATTGTGATTTTGCCTGAAAAGTCAACTTGCTGCTACCACGCTCAAACAACAAATTTTCTAGATAAATATGGTCTCCAATAATATGCTTTTTTTGGATGGTTGTAAAAAATCCTGGAATTTCAATCTTTGGCAAGGGCTTTAAGTTCAAAACCACATCTACGCGACGGTTTTTAGAGCGTTTTTCGGGAAGATTTTCTACAACATCATCGTCTATCAAGATGCGCCCTTTGCCTTCAATAGTAACAATAATTTTATTTTTGATGCCGTTTTCCATCAATTTATCTTTGATGGTATTGGCACGATTGGTCGATAACTTGAAGTTGTAAGCATCTTTACCAATATCGTCTGTATAACCAAAAATCTGCACCGATTCTATTCTTGTAGAATCGGTATTTTTGATAAAAGCAATCACGTTATCGGCTTGTTTTACATCAAGATTGTATTTATCAAAATCAAAATAAACCGATTGCACAACTTCTTCTTGACTGAAACTTATTCCAAACACTAGAACAGTAAAAAATGTAAAAATTTGTTTCATCATAATTTCAAAATCTTATTATACTCTGAAGTATTATTTAAGATATCTAATGCTTTTTTTATCTCAAGATTGTTTTTGGTATAATACTGATACAATCCTTCTTTGTACTGATATCTTTTAATTATTTCATCCAAAATTAAAATTTTTATTTCTTTTTGATTCTGATTTAACTGATTTTCTTCACTTTTTTGCACTGCTGTAAGAAGTTGCTGATATTCTGAAGCGATTGAGCCATCAATTTTTTCTTTCTTGGCCAGCTCCAACATTTTTTTCAAAGCCAATTCGGTTTCGGTATCAAAAGTAAACTTACTTGTTTTCAAATAGTTTTTAAAATCAGCAAAATCTGCATCTGTAAAACTCGGAATCTTATCACCCAAATTTGGATTTTTGTAGTAATAATTGGTTACATAATTAAAAATTCCGTCGTTTTTCTGCAAAGCTTCAACGATCGAGCTGGTTTTGGTTTCTTCAATTTCTACATCAGGTTGCACGCCACCGCCATCATAAACGGTGCGTCCTTTTCGGGTTTTGAAGGCGTTATATTTGGTTGCATCAGTTCGGGTTGCATTGCCGTCTTTATCTTTTTTGGAATAATCCAACGCTTGGATACATCTTCCCGAAGGAGTATAATATCTAGAAATCGTAATTTTTACTTGTGTTCCGTATGTCAAATCTACTGGTCGTTGCACCAATCCTTTGCCATAACTTCGGCTTCCTACAACAACGGCTCGATCGAGATCTTGCAACGCACCAGAAACAATCTCTGATGCCGATGCACTTTTGCCATTAACAATAACAACCAACGGAATTTCCAAATCTACAGGTTCGCGAGTGGTTTTATAGGTCGAATTGTGTTTTTCGATTTTCGATTTGGTGGTTACAATTACTTCGCCTTTCGGCACAAAAAGGTTGCAAATATTAACTGCTTCGTTCAAAAGTCCGCCGGGATTTCCTCGCAAGTCAAGAATAATGCGTTGTGCTCCTTCTTTTTTCAGATTTTCTAATGCTTCTTTGGTTTCAGAAGTGGTTTTTTTGTTAAAAGCCGTCAAAACAATATAACCTGTTTTGTCATCTACTTTTCCGTAAAACGGAACGGCTTTTATTTCGACTTCGTCTAGCGTAATTTGAGCCGACATTGGTTTGCCTTGGCGTAAATATTTAACTTCGATTTTGGTGTTTTTTGAGCCTTTTAGCAATTGCGAAGCATCGTCTTTGAAATCGGCTAAAAGAATATCGCCAATCTGAATAATCTCGTCGCCAGCTTTTAATCCAGCTTTGTCTGCAGGTAATCCTTTGTATGGTTCTTTGATAATGAGTTTGTCTTCTTTGCGGGTAATCATCGCGCCAATGCCTGTGTATTCGCCCGTATTATTGATTTTGAATTTCACCACATCGGCTTCGTTGAAGAAATTGGTATACGGATCCAAGTCGGCCAACATCGCTTTTATGGATTTGTCCATCAATTGTCCCGGATTAATCTCATCAACATAGTTTTTGTCGAGTTCCTTAAACATCATCGTGAAGATTTCAATTTGTTTGGCAATCTCGAAGAAATTTTCTTTGAAACTAACGCCTACATAAAGAAAAACGGAAGCAAGAACAGGAAGAATATATCTTTTTTTGAAAAATTTGTTCATTATAAATTGGGTTTTTTCTTAAATTTTTTTCTGATAAAATAAATTATGGCAACTAAAATAAGCATAAAAGGCCAAATTTCTATCAACCAAATAAAGAAACTTGATATTCCGTTAAAACCAGATACAATTGCATTAATTATTTTTGTTCCAAAAGATACCGTTGCACCACTTTTTTGGGCAGTAGTTTTATAAAAATGAATGGAAACGGTGCTCATTGAAACCTTGTTTTGTAGGTATTTGAGTTGTCCTTCTTTCGATTCGATTTCTTCTCTAATTGCCGAAAGTTGTTTTTCTATTTCTATAATTTCCGAAATTTTTACAGCTTTTTTCAATAATTCGAAATAACGGGTTTCTAAAACTTTTTTCGTTTTCAGTCGGGCATCAATGTCGATGTATTCTTCGGTAACATCGTCGGACGAAATTTCTTTGAGATCAAAATACGAAACACCTTGTGACACATCGGCCAACAAAGCATCGAAGTTTTCGCTCGGAACACGAACAACAATACTACGAAACACATTGTTATATTCCGTGCCTTGTGTATCGTTTTGAATGTTGGCTTTGTTTTTAGCCACTGTTTTAGCAATTTGATCGAACGTTGCTTCAAGATCGCTAGTTTCGAACCGAAGATTGCAGTTTTTTATAATTTTTGGAGTTATTGCTGGTTCGGCTGTAATTTGTTCGTTAGCAGAATCAGAAACATTTTCTGAAGTTTCATATTTTTCCTTAGGCGGAAGATTTATTTCGCTTACAGTAACGGCTTCAGTAGCAACTTCGCCAGAAACTTCAGCATTTTGTTTGCATCCTGCAAGACTAATAATCACTAGCAACGAGAACAGTATTTTTTTCATAAGTTTGGGTTTTGGGTAATAACGCAAAAAGATTCTGTTTTATTATTTTTCAGATTCAATTGCCGTGCCAAATTTTTCGAAAAGCTGTATTGTTTTGGCATTAATTTCATGATAATCAAGCTTGTCTTTGGTTTGATAAAAAAACATAATAGCATATTTGTCTTGCAATTTGTCTACAATCAAATGTTTGTTCAGTCGATAGGTTTCGCGCAAAACTCGTTTGAAATAATTGCGATCTACAGCACGTTTGAAATATTTTTTGGATACTGAAACGCCAAACTTTAAGGTTTCATCTTGGTGCGTTTCCATTTTTCTGTACACCAATCGCAACGGATATTTGGACACCGATTTGCCTTCAGAAAACAACAAATCAATCGCTTTCTGGCTTTTTAGTTTTTCGGATTTTGGGTATTTGAAATTGGATTGAATTTGCAACTCGATTATTTTAAGTTGTAAAACTACAAATTCTATTCAAATTAATTATTACATAAACAAGTTTGATTATATTCGCTTTTTAAAATGAAAGTCAAAATGAAAAAATTACTACTATTATTTCTAATTCCTATCACAGTTTTAGCTCAAAAAGATGTTGTCGTTTACAAAAAATTAGCAGACCAAACTTGTACTTGTATTACTTCAAAAAACAAAGAGAAAGTTTCTGAAATGGAACTTGGTCTATGTGTTATCGCAAGTTTAGGAAAGCTATCCGAAAAAGAAAAGAAAGCTATCGATTACGAAGCAGGATCAGATAATTTAGAAAAAGTGTCCGAACGAATTGGTATGCAAATGGTTTCTATTTGTCCCGAAGTTTTTTCGAGTATGTTGGAAAGTGAAGAAGCTGCAGTTGTTGATAGTGTCGCAGTAGAACAGCCTGATCCATCTTTTACAGGTACTTTTCAAGCAATAATTATTAAAGAGTTTAAAACAATTGAAGTTTTTAATGATCTTGACGTTAAAAACCGCGAATTTATTTGGCTTTTTGCTTTTGATGGCGATACAATGTTTATCAAAAACAAAATCGTAAAAGGCGATAAAATTCGAATTTCGTATCGGGAGCAATCTTTTTTCGATCCAAAACTTAACGATTATCGTATTTATAATGAAATTTTAGGAGTAGAATTATTGTAAATTATTTTACTTCCAAATTATTATTGTCTTGTTTCACATCAGCCATCAATTTGCTTGGATCAATTTCTATTTTCTTGATTGTTGCTTTAGGTTTGTTTATCGTAAAACAATAATTTGGATTTCCCCAAGTCCAATCGTTTAGAACAATTCTTTTTTGATTAGGATTTTCTTTTTCAAAGCTCATCATGCGCAACGGAATGTAAAAATTTTCTTTAGAGCCGTCTGTATATTCTACCAAAACGTCTATTGGCATTGGCATACGCCCAATTCTTTCTAGATGAATGGTTGTTTTATTTTCAGATTCTTCTACTTCTTTTATACCATAATCTATCGTGTTGGTGGTTTTGGTCCAATCGGTCAAAAACCAATCGAGGTTGGCGCCAGAAACTCGTTCGGCAGTTCGTTTGATATCATTTGGCGTAGGATGTTTGAACTTGAAATCGTGATAAAAACGTTTTAAGGTTTTCATCAAATTTTCTTTTCCGATAAGGTATTCTAGTTGCGTTAGGAACAATTCGCCTTTGCTGTAGGACGAAATGCTGTAACTTCTATTTTCGTCAAAACGATCGGCGTGCGTTGACAAAGGTTGTTCTTTGCCCGATTCTACAAGTTTGTAATAGCCTTTGTAAGAACCTTCAAATGGGTTTGCTGCTTTTTTATCGGCAAGTTCATTCAATCCATAATCTTCTATAAATGACGTAAATCCTTCGTCCATCCAGCCGTGTTTACTTTCATTGCTTGCCAAAACTTGCTGAAACCAAGAATGTCCCATTTCGTGAGCAATCACACCCAATAAGCCGTCATAACTGCCTTCGCCCAAAATAAGTGTGCACATGGCATATTCCATTCCGCCATCGCCACCTTGAATCACCGAATACTGTTCGTAAGGATATTTACCGACAATTTCATTGAAAGTTTGCATCAATTTGACGGTTTCTAGCTGCACTTTTTTCCAATTGTCGATAATTTTTGGATTGTTTTTGTACAAAAAATGAAGCGTTGTGCCATTTGCAACTTGAATCACATCGTGAAGATATTCTTTATCGGCAGCCCAAGTAAAATCGTGCACCATTGGCGCTTTGAAATGCCATGTTAGGTTTTTTTGATTTTCTGGAATGGTAACTGTTTTCCCTTTTTTCTGATAATTATAACCAATTTTATCGCCGTTTTGAAGATAGCCTGTTCCGCCAAGAATATAGTTTTTGTCGATCGTAATTTTAACATCAAAACTTCCCCAAACACCATGAAATTCTCTAGAGATATATGGATCGGCGTGCCAACCTTCAAAGTCAAACTCGGCAATTTTTGGATACCATTGTGCCATCGAAAGCGCAATGCCTTCGCTATTGTTTCTTCCCGAACGACGGATATGAACTGGCACTTGACCTTCAAAATCTAAAGTAAATTTTGTAGATTTTCCAGGTAATAACGGTTTGGCTAGTGTAACTTCTAAAATAGTTTCGACTTCTTTAGCAAAAGCATCTACGCCATCTTGCTTGAAATTTGTAACGTGCAAAAACCCTGTTTCATTAGGTTGTAGTTTGGAAATTCTGCTAATTTTAATCTCTTTGTCATCAACTTTGGTTTTGGTAACCATTCGTCCATCTGGATCTTTGATGTTTTGCAAACGCATGTCCATTTCGCTTCCAGGTTGAAAAGCGTTGTTAAACAAATGATAAAAAACCCTTCGCAAAGTATCGTTGGAGTTGTTGGTATATTTCAATTCTTGTTTGCCTTTGTATTGGTAGGTTTTGGCATCCATTTCTAACGCCATTTTGTAGGCTGTTTTTTGTTGCCAATAAGCAGTTTTTTGAGCTAAAACAAAAGTTGAAAAAAGAAATACTAGAGAAGCTAAACAATTTTTCATGTGGTCTTTTTTTAAATAAAAAATGGAAGGATTTTGTGTCCTTCCATTATTTTTGAAATGGTAAAAATTATTTTTTGGTCATTTTTTCAGCCATCATAATTGCATTATAAGCATTTACAATTTTTCCTGATTTGCATGAATTTGTAAACGATGTTCTTTCTTTTTGTTCGCCTAATGAAACGGTTAGGGTTATTGGTGTTCCAGAGTCCATCAATATTTGTTTTACTTGTTTTGCAGTAAGATTAGGATAATAGGAACGTACTAATGCAGCAACACCAGCCGCGTTTGGCGACGCCATTGAAGTTCCTTGTTCCATTTTATATTTGTTGTTTGGAACAGTAGCATAAATTTCCATTCCTGGTGCGAAAACATCCACATTTCTCACTCCGAAATTTGAAAATGGCGCAACAAGATTAGATCCATATTCTTTATTTAAGGCGCCAATATTCAACCAATTGTCGGCAACTTCGGCACCATTTAGTTCGTCTGTTGGAAAATTAGGTTCGGTATCAATATTTTTAGAATCGTTTCCTGCTGCGTGTACAAACAAAACATCTTTGCTAGCAGCATATTTTATAGCTTCTTGTACCCAATCTGCATGAGGTGAGTAGTCTTTTCCGAAACTTCCGTTAATTACTTTTGCACCATTATCTACTGCATAACGAATGGCAAGCGCAATATCTTTGTCGTATTCATCGCCATTTGGAACAGCTCTTAAAGTCATAATTTCAACATTATTGGCAATAACACCATCGCCGCCTTTTCCGTTTGCCTTCAATTGAGCAATAATTCCGGCGACATGTGTTCCGTGCAAAGCGTCTTCTACATTTGGTCCTTTTACATTACCATTTCCATAAAATTTTGACGTCATATCATCAGGATTATCGCCTGTTTTTCTTCCATCAAAACTTACATTAAGATTATATTTTACTTGATCGTATACATAATCTACATAACTTTTTATTTCATCTTGAAAACCAGGACCAGCCTGACCAGCAACGTTTATCATCAAATCCCTACTTTTAATAAGATTTGCATCGGTTGTTGTAATTGCTTTTAGATCTGCAAGTGTGTAAACCTCTTTTTTGAGATGCGTTCTAATGTCTTTATCGGCATTAAAAAACATATCTGCTTGCGGTTTTTGTTGCATCATTGCCGCCAATTTTTGATCTAGCTCTGCTTTTGCAGCAGCATAATTAGGAGTATTTGGTCCTTTTTTTACAATTCTAGTAAGTTCTAGATTTTCGGGAGTTGCTTCACCAAGAAAATTCCAACCATTTACGTCATCAATATATCCGTTTTTGTCATCATCTTTATTGTTACCAGCAATTTCTTTGGCATTTTTCCAAATATGACCTTTAAGATCTTCATGATCAATATCCATTCCAGAATCGATAACACCAACAATAATTTTTATTCCCTTTTTTCCTTTCAAAAGCTCATTGTAAGCTCTGTCCACACTCATTCCTGGAACGGTGTCTTTAGCCAAATCTAGATGTGACCATCTGTTGAGGTCGGCTTCTCGTAGAGGTGTTGTTTTGAGAATTGTGGTGTCAATATTAGCTGGATTTGTTCCAACCATAGGTGCTAACGATCCGCCACAACTCGATAAAAACAAAGACGTTATGGTAGTAATGAAAATAGGTTTGATTAGGTTCATTTTTTTAGGATTTTATTTTAAATATTGGTTAAAAGTATTTTTTAAGACTACAAATATAAAACAGATTAACACTACTTTAAGATTTCTTCGCAAGAAAATACTTGTTTCAAACGAATTCCTTTTTCAGTTTGTTCCACTGTAATGATTTCATTGTGTGCGTCATGCTCCAGAAATAAGTAATAATTATTGGACACAGCGGCTTCAAGAAATTTTGATTTTTCGGGCATTGTCAATAGCGGCCGTGTGTCATAACCCATAACATATGGCAACGGCAAATGCCCAGCAGTTGGAATCAAATCGGCACAAAAAACAATGGTTTTATCTTGATATAGTATATGAGGCAACATCATTTTTTCGGTGTGACCATTTACATAGAAAATTCCGAAATTCAATTCTGATGCAAACTCAAAATCAGTAGCTGCTTTTTTTATAAAATGAAGTTGCCCACTTTCTTGCATTGGCAAAATATTTTCGGATAAAAACGAAGCTTTTTCTCTAGAATTTGGTTTGGTTGCCCAATTCCAATGACTTTCGTTTGTCCAGTATTTTGCGTTTTTAAAAGCGGGTTCGTACCCAGTTTTGTCTTTGTTCCATTGCACAGAACCGCCACAATGATCAAAATGTAAATGCGACATGAAAACATCGGTAATGTCATCTCTATGAAAACCATATTTAGCCAAAGAGTTGTCCAACGTATGAGTTCCCCAAAGGGAATAATAGCCAAAAAATTTATCCGACTGTTTGTTGCCCATTCCAGTATCAATCAAAATTAATCGGCTCCCATCTTCAATCAAAAGACAGCGCGCTGCAATATCGATAAGGTTGTTTTCGTCGGCTGGATTGGTTTTGTTCCAAATGGTTTTTGGCACAACACCAAACATGGCACCGCCATCGAGTTTGAAATTTCCAGAGTCAATAGGATAGAGTTTCATAATTGAAATTTTGATACAAATTTAGGAAATCAAAACACGTTTTGTCCTAATCATCACTTTTTTCTATCCGAACATCAATGATAAAAATGTTAAAACCAGTTTAAAAACCCCAAATTGTGCTATATTTGTAGCTTATTTAGAAAAATTCCAAATCAAAAAAAATAGCATGATTAAAGTATCTGAATCTGCAAGTAAAAAAATTGTCGACATGATGACCGACGATGGTTTTGATGCCGCTAATGATTACGTTCGAGTAGGCGTAAAATCTGGCGGGTGTTCGGGTTTGTCGTATGATTTGTCTTTCGATAAAAACATTGGAGAAAACGACAAAGTTTTTGAAGATAATAATGTGAAAATCGCCGTAGAGAAAAAATCGTTTTTATATCTCGCAGGAACAGTTTTGGAGTTTTCAGGCGGTTTGAACGGAAAAGGTTTCGTTTTTAATAATCCTAATGCACAAAGAACGTGTGGTTGTGGGGAAAGTTTTTCGTTATAATAATTAAAATTACTCAGCCCTAACAGGGTTCAAAACCCTGTTAGGGTTAATCAAAAAAGAAAATGTCAAAATACACCGAAGACGATTTAAAAATCGAACTTGAAACCAAAGAATACGAATACGGATTTTATACCGATATAGAATCTGAAACGTTTCCTATTGGACTCAACGAAGACATTGTGCGCGCTATTTCTAGAAAAAAAGACGAACCGCAATGGATGACCGATTGGCGCCTTGAGGCTTATCGTGCTTGGGAATTAATGAAAGAACCAGAATGGGCAAATGTTCGATATGAAAAACCTGATTTTCAAGCGATTTCTTATTATTCTGCGCCAAAATCTATCGATCCAAACAAAACATTGGACGATGTTGATCCAGAATTGTTAGAAATGTACAAAAAACTAGGAATTTCGGTCGATGAGCAAAAAATGATGAACAATGTTGCGATGGATATCGTAGTCGATTCAGTTTCAGTAGCCACAACATTCAAGAAAACATTGGGCGAAAAAGGAATTATTTTTTGTTCTATTTCCGAAGCTATTCGCGAATATCCAGAATTGGTTCAGAAATATTTAGGAACTGTAATTCCTCAAAAAGACAATTATTATGCGGCATTAAACTCAGCTGTTTTTTCTGACGGAAGTTTTTGTTATATTCCAAAAGGCGTTCGTTGCCCAATGGAATTATCAACCTATTTCCGAATCAATCAAGCAGGAACTGGTCAATTCGAAAGAACATTGGTTATTGCCGATGCAGGAAGTTATGTAAGTTATTTGGAAGGTTGCACCGCGCCAAGCCGTGACGAAAATCAATTGCACGCCGCTTGTGTAGAACTAATTGCTTTGGACGATGCCGAAATAAAATATTCAACCGTACAAAATTGGTATCCAGGCAATAAAGAAGGTAAAGGCGGTGTTTTCAATTTCGTTACCAAACGAGGTATTTGCGAGACAAACGCTAAAATTTCTTGGACACAAGTCGAAACAGGATCTGCAGTAACGTGGAAATATCCATCGGTAGTTTTGAAAGGCGATAATTCGGTTGGCGAGTTTTATTCGATTGCCGTTACAAACAATTACCAACAAGCTGATACCGGAACAAAAATGATTCATTTGGGAAAAAACACCAAATCGACGATTATTTCTAAAGGAATTTCGGCAGGAAAATCGCAAAATAGTTATCGAGGTTTGGTTCAAATTTCGCCAAGAGCGGAAAATGCAAGAAACTTTTCGCAATGCGATTCGTTATTGATGGGAAATAATTGTGGCGCACATACTTTTCCGTATATCGAAAGTAAAAATCCATCGGCCAAAATAGAACACGAAGCTACAACAAGTAAAATTGGCGAAGACCAAGTTTTTTATTGCAACCAACGTGGTATTCCTACCGAAAAAGCTATTGCGTTGATTGTGAATGGTTTTAGCAAGGAAGTTTTGAACAAATTGCCAATGGAATTTGCAGTGGAAGCGCAGAAGTTGTTGGAAATTTCGTTGGAAGGTTCTGTAGGGTAATTTAATATATAAAATCATGGACATACTTTTAAAAAATGTAAATAAAAAAGATTTTCCAATTTTCAAATCATTATCAAAATCGTTAGGATTCGAAATTGATACAGAAGATGTTGCTGAAAAACCATACAATCCTGAATTTGTAAAAGAAATTTTGGAAGCTTCGCAGAGCATTCGAGATGGAAAAGGTGTTAAAATAAAACTAGAAGATCTGTGGAAGTAATTTATTCTGAAAAAGCACTAAAAGACAGAGAGTTTTGGAAAAAATCTGGCAATAAAGCAATTATGAATAAAATATCTGCATTAATCAAAGATATCCAACTGCATCCTTTTGAAGGAATAGGCAAACCAGAAGCTTTAAAACACAATCTTTCAGGAAAATGGTCTCGGAGAATCAATCAAGAACACCGAATTATTTATGAAATTATTGATAATAACACCATAGAAATACTAGATATTTTGTCCATGAAAGGACATTACGAATAAACAAATACATGCTACAAATTAAAAACCTTCATGCCGCGATTGGCGAAAAAGAAATTCTAAAAGGATTAAATATTACAGTAAATGCTGGCGAAGTTCACGCCATAATGGGTCCAAACGGTGCTGGAAAAAGCACCTTTGCTTCGATAGTTGCTGGAAACGAAAACTACGAAGTTACGTCAGGAGAAATTTTGCTTGAAGGCGAAGATATCTCTGAATTGGCACCCGAAGAGCGCGCTCACAAAGGTGTTTTTTTGTCGTTTCAATATCCTGTAGAAATTCCAGGAGTTTCGGTAACCAACTTTATGCGTGCATCTATTAATGAAAGCAGAAAAGCACAAGGAAAAGAAGAAATGCCAGCAAGCGATATGCTGAAAATGATTCGTGAAAAATCGGAATTATTAGAAATTGATCGTAAATTTTTATCTCGATCACTTAACGAAGGGTTTTCGGGTGGCGAGAAAAAACGTAACGAAATTTTCCAAATGGCAATGTTGGAACCAAAACTCGCCATTCTTGACGAAACCGATTCGGGACTTGATATAGACGCACTTCGTATTGTTGCAAACGGCGTAAACAAACTAAAAAGTCAGGACAATGCCGTAATCGTAATCACCCATTATCAACGTTTGTTGGATTATATTATTCCAGATTTTGTGCATGTACTTATGGACGGAAAAATCGTAAAATCGGGCGGAAAAGAACTCGCTTACGAACTTGAAGAAAAAGGTTACGATTGGATTAAAGCAGAAAATTAGTTAGCAGTTTTCAGGTTGCAGTTTTCAGAAACGCACAACTTACAACGCACAACTTATAACTAAAAAACAATGTTAAAAGAAAAATTACTCTCGTCATTTATGGCATTCGAAGAAAAAATCGATGTAACTTCAGCGTTGCACGACATTCGAACATCAGCAATAAAAAACTTCGAATTAAAAGGTTTTCCGACTAAAAAAGAAGAAGCTTGGAAATATACGTCGCTCAATTCTATCTTAAAAAATGATTTTTCGGTTTTTCCAAAAAGTGAAAGCAGTATTGAGTTTTCGGATGTAAAAAAATATTTTCTTCACGAAATTGACACTTACAAAGTCGTTTTTATTGATGGTGTTTTCAATTCGTTTTTGTCATCAACAACGCACGATGGATTGGATATTTGCTTGATGTCTTCGGCATTTACTAAAGCTAAATATAAATTGGTTATTGATGAATATTTTAACAAAATTGCCAATCTCGACGAAAGCTTGACTTCATTAAACACCGCTTTCGCTAATGAAGGTGCTTACATTCATGTTCCAAAAAGTAAAATTGTAGACAAACCAATCGAGATTATGTATTTCTCGACAGGATCAGAAGCAGCTTTATTGGTGCAACCACGAAATTTGATTGTGGTTCAAGAAAATGCTCATGTTCAAATTATTGAACGTCATCAAAGTTTGAACGAAAATGCTACTTTAACCAATTCGGTTACCGAAATTTTTGCTGAAAATAGAGCTGTTGTCGATTTTTATAAAATTCAAAACGATAATCTCGTAGCCAATTTGATTGATAACACTTATGTTTCACAAAAAGCTGATTCTGTTGCATCGGTTAATACCTTTTCGTTTGGTGGAAATTTGACGAGAAATAATCTAAATTTTTATCATTTTGGCGAACATATTGTTAGTAATCTTAACGGAATAACGATTATTGGCGAGTCGCAGCATGTCGATCATTATACGTTGGTGCAGCACGCGACACCCAATTGCGAAAGTCATCAAGATTACAAAGGGATTTTTTCGGACAAAGCTGTTGGCGTTTTCAACGGAAAAATATTTGTCGAAAAAGAAGCCCAAAAAACCAATGCTTTCCAGAAAAGCAATAATATTTTGTTGAGCGATAAAGCTACTATAAACGCCAAACCACAATTAGAAATTTTTGCCGACGATGTCAAATGTTCGCACGGTTGCACTATTGGACAACTTGACGAAACGGCTATGTTTTATATGCAACAACGTGGTATTCCAAAAAAAGAAGCCAAAGCTTTATTAATGTATGCTTTTTCGAATGCAGTCATCGAAAGCATCAAAATTCCTGAATTGAAACAACGAATTACAAAGATTATTGCCACTAAGTTAGGTGTGAAAATTGGGTTTGAGTTGTAATTAATATTATAACAAAAAACTCCCAAAACATCTAGTTTTGGGAGTTTTTTATGGTGTAAACTAGTTCTATTTACTTTGTTTTCTTTACATATTGTGTGAGTATAACAATTTGTTGACCGTCTACACGACCTTCAATTTGGTCAGCATTGTCCCAAACTAATTTTATGTTATGTACCGCTGCGCCTCGTTTCGCGGTCATGCTTGATCCTTTAACGTCAAGGTCTTTCGTTAAAACGACTGAGTCGCCGTCATTAAGGATGTTTCCGTTTCCATCTTTATGTACTATTTTATCGTCATCATCGCCTTCGCCAGTGGCACCAGCCCAAACAAGTGTTTCTTCATCGAGATATAACATATCCAATAAGTCTTGTGGCCAACCTTCAGATCGTAAACGGTTGAGCATACGCCACGCCACAACTTGAACGGGTTTGTTCTCGTTCCACATACTGTCGCTCAAGCAACGCCAATGGTTGGCATCGGTTGTGGTGGTTTTTTCTATTTGGTTTTTGCAAATAAGGCAAACTTGAACCGAATTGTCCAACGATATGGCTTCTTCTTTGGTAAGATGAATTCGCAAATCGTCTGGACTACCACACATTTCGCATTTGTTTCCGCTTCGTTCTGCTAATTTTTTGTCTAATACACTCATTTACTATAGGTATAAAAAAATTCACGGACTAAATACTAGTAATTTAATCCGTGAATTTTATGTTATTGGTTATTTCTTATAAATTGAAAGAAACTCCGAAATTGGTCATAAATTGGTTGTTTGCCTTATTTGCATCTTTATCATACTTTGCTAAAGGCAAATTAAACTCAACATAAACTCCAAAACCATCAGTAAAAAAATATCTTGTTCCTAAATGTGCTCCAAAATTTTTAGTTCCAATATTTAAACCTGGATACACATCCAATTTATCGTCAATATTAATTACATTTCCAATATTGGCATTAAAACGAGCTTTCAAATCGAATTTGTCTTTGAATGGAACATCTCCAACTTCTCCTTCAGAAATTCCTAAAATATAGGTAATTCCAGCTCCAACAGACATGTTTTCGCCAATACCGTAATCGCCAGAAACGTGAATTCCGTTTGCTTTACTCTGAAGACTTGCTCCAACTTGTGCTTTAAAATCATCTTTTCCTTTAAATGCCTGTGCATTAACCAGACTAACTGCCAATAAAAGTAATAATGTAATATTCTTTTTCATTTTTATAAGTTTTAAATTTTTACAAATATAATAAGTTCTATTTAATTTCTACCTTTTTCTAAAGGATAGCATAAATTTAATGGTTTGCTTTGCCAAATCTCTTTAGTTTTAATATCCATAATCGTTAATGCTCCTTTAAAAGCAGCTCCTGTATCCATATTCCAGACATTGGCGTATTTTTGAGGCGTTGATGCCCCAATTCTAGTTACCGGTGTATGTCCAATATAAATTTCATTATAATTTGTGAGTCGCTTGGGATAAAATGGACTTTGCTCCTCAAGATCTTCTTTCATACATAATACTGTTTCCCACAAAGTTCTATCCCAATAAAGTGTTTTCTGAAAATATTCATGAGTTACACCATGCATGTTTGTAAATCCAGCATGTACAAAAAGGTTATTGGATTCATCGAGATAATAATTTCTGAGTGATTTCAGAAATTGGATATGCTCCCTTTTCTTTTCAATAGATATTTTTTTATAGGCTTCAACAGTTGCTCTGCCGCCATGTTTGAACCACATTTCTTCGTTTATATTTTCATTATTGGATTCTAACCAATCTAGAAAAAGCTGGTCGTGATTGCCTCGAATAAAGACACAATCCTGATTTTGTCCAAGTTTTATCAATAAATCTATTACTTCTGGTGACTGACTCCAACCATCTACATAATCGCCCAAAAAAATTATCTGATCCTTTTCTGTAACTCCAGCTTTTTCAAGAATTTCTAGTAGTGCCATAAATCCACCGTGTATATCTCCTACAACAAGTTTTCTGCCCATGTTTTATATCTATATAATGTTACTCATTTTTAAACGATTATCATATTTCAGTTAAATAAGGTAAGTAACTACAATTAAGACAATGTAAGAATTTTATTATTATTTGAAATTTTATTCCTTTTCGAAAGAAATTTTACATAAAAATATTTGTATTTGAATAAAAAAAATCAAAAAACAGTTTATTTATCAACATTTGACGTTTATAACTTCAAAAGCACGACGTTTTTTTCTTTGTTTACACTATAAAAAAACACTCTATTTATTTATTTCTATTGTTTATATAAATTATTATAATTAATTGATTTAAAATAGTTTAAAATTTAAAAATAATTTTATTTTTCTGTTTTTTATTTTATTTTAATTAACAATCGTTGTTGAAAATTTTTGTCAGACATGTTTTTTTTATTCAATAAATCAATTTTTCAAACATTTATGTAATAAAGTATATATGTTATTTATCAACATTGTTTTTTTGATGTTAACAAGTATATTTTTTATGCTTTTTGTCGGTAAAAAATTAATTTTAAACGTATTTTTTATTTTGAAACGAATTGCCAATCAAAATCAATCTTTACTTTTATATCAGAATTGTTAGTTACAATTTTAAAATCTATTAATAAAAAAAGTAAATATGGGAAATTCTTTTTTGAAAATCAACAAATTTAAATTAATTACGTTAGGTACATTAATTACTACTACTTTGAGTTTTGCACAATTAGCTGCGCCATTCAAAATTAGACATCAAGGTTATGTTAACGGCGATATGACGATGATTGCAAATAATATAGTGAACAGAGTTGACTATAATAATGATGCAAATTCTCCTCACGACAATCGTGCTTATCAAGGCGAATTGAATGATGAGTACATGATGCTCTATACAGACATTGATAATGACAAAACTACTTTTTCGTCAAGTAGTGCTGATTTGTATTTGAACAACCCATTAAACAAAAAAATTGTTTATGCTGGTTTGTACTGGTCTGCAACTTATTTATACAACAGTGGTGTAAGCAAAGGTGTCGACAAATTTAAAGCAGTTGATTCTAAAAGAGAATCCTACTCGCCAATTAAAATTAAACTTCCTGGTCAAAAAGACTACTCAAGTTTGGATGGCGAATTAATTTTTGATGGTATCAATGAAAGTAAATTTAAAGAAAGTGCTCCATATGCTATGTATGCAGATATTACAAGCTTGGTCAAAAACCTTCCAGACCCAACTGGAACTTATACAGTAGCCAATATTAAAGCAACTCAAGGCAAACTTTCTGGCGGTGTTGCTGCTGGATGGAGTATGTTTTTTGTTTACGAAGATGCCGATATGACTGGAAAGTTCATTACAACTTATGATGGTTTTGCTGGTGTAACTGACAAACCAACCGAAATAAATTTTAGTGGTTTTCAAACCCTTCCAATGGGCGAAGTAAAAGCTAAAATTGCTTGTGCTGCACTAGAAGGAGATTTAAATCTAAAAGGCGATCAAATACAGTTTAAAGCTGCCGAAAATAATGAGTTTACGCAACTTCAAAATCCGTTAAGAGATAGAGCAAATATTTTTAATAGCGCCATAACAATTGAAGATAAATTTTTTGACGCTCGTAATCCAGCAAGCAAAAACACTTTAGGTTACGATTCATTTATCATGAATATTAATAATTTCGATAACTCAGTAATTGGAAACAACACTACAGATGCTACAGTAAAATTAAAAACTACCGGTGATCGTTATTTTGTTTTCTTCAATGCATTTCAAGTTGAAGTGGTTAAACCAAAAGAATTGGTTAAAAATGAAGAGCCAATTGTAGCAAAAACCGAAGTTATAAAACCAACTGAAGTTGTTAAATCACAACCTATAGCGATTATAGAGCCAAAAATCACAAAACCAATTGAAGTTGTAAAACCAGTTGAAATTATCAAATCAGAACCAATTGTTGTAAAAGCTGATCCAGTCGTAACAAGAACAGAACCAGTTATTGTAAAAACGGAACCAGTAATCATAAAAACAGAACCAATTAAAGAAACTGTTATTGCCCAATCTACACCTTCAGATTATGGCACAATTCAAGATACAGACAAACAAACAATTATTAGAAACAATCAAATCGTAGTAGTCAATTCCCCAAAATCGACCAAAAATATATATAAAGTAGCTTCAACTACACCAGCAAAAGCGCCAGTACAATCGGTAAGCACTGCACTAAAGTCACAAACAGTTGTGACATCTGTCAAACCAGCACCAATAGAAAGCCCTACGGTTTTGATAGCAAATCAACCTGAAGGTTATTACTTGATTGTAAATGTTTTTGCAATTCACTCCAATGCAACCAAGTTTGTAGCCAAACTCAAACGTAAAGGTATGTTTGCAGAATATTTTATTAATCCAATTAACAATTATCGTTATGTTTATGTAAGCAAACATGACAATTTTGACGATGCTTCTCAAATGTATGCGTCAAACATTAACGGACAATATTATGATGCATTTTGGATTATGACTGTAAACAAACAGAACAATCCAGCTGTAGCAGTAAACACTACATTTATCGGATTTCCTGTAGAAGATAAATCTACCAAAGTGGCGATTTTGAATAGAGACGCAGTAATCGTGGCAACACGAAGAAGTAAGATTTCATAGTTTATTTAGGTTTTGTTTTTTAATTAAAAAAACTCCGAGTCGTGGTTGTCTCGGAGTTTTTGTTTTTTAAAGCTGTGTAAACAAATACTAATTTATTTTTACTTCAACCCGACGGTTTTTCGACTTTCCTTGCTTTGTATCATTATCAGCAATAGGTTGATTTGGTCCTTGTGATGAAGATGAAATTTTATCGGCAGAAATACCATTTAAAATCAAATAATTTTTAGCAAATTCAGCACGATCCAAACCAAGCTTTGTGTTTTTGGCTGCATCGCCAACATTATCAGTATGACCAACAACATCAAGTTTTGCGCCGTCTACGTTGTCTAAATAGCGAGTAATTTCTGTAATCTTTTTTCGATCTGAAACCGATAAATCTATACTTGTTTGACCTGTTTTGAAATATAAAATTAAAGGATTTGCATTTAACTTAGTTTTCACGCCAGCCCAATCAATACTTGGTGTTTCGGCACTTACTTCGGCAACGTTAATTGCAATTGGTCCATATATTGTAGTGGCATCAGCTATCAATCCGTCTTTAATAACTCCATTTGTATCAATCAAATCGGCTGAAATTCCTTCCGAAACAAAATAATTCTTAACGTTATTGGCACGAGCCAAACCTAAATTTTCAAAAGCTGAGGTGTTTTTTTCTGAAGCCAAAGCATAACCAGTTATCGAAATGCGTTGTTCATTTTTAATCAAAAAGCTTTTTAGTTTTTCGATTCCATAATTTATAGAATCATTAATAGGCGTAATCGCATTGAAATCACTATTTTTAAAGTCGAAACTTCCTTTATTTTTATGAAAAAAATTGTTTCCATCAATAATAAAATCACTTTGAATAGCTGTAGATACTTGTTTTGAAATTAAAACTTCTGGTTTGTTTGGCGTAGCACAATTGCAACATAAAAAATAATATAAAATTGTTCCGATACCAATCGTAGCTGCAATTCCGAGAAGATAAGATGTTTTTTTAGTCATGAGTTTTAGTTTATAAATTCGAATATAAAACTAATGAATATTATTACATAAACAGAAAATTTATTTTAGCGTCTTTAAAAATCAAAACCAATTTCAACAAAAAACAGAATTATTTTAATTTTCAAAAAGATAATAAAACCAATTATTTACGAAGAATTTAGTCGAATAAAACACAAAAATCATTCGTTGTTTTTGTTGTATTTAATTTTACGAACAATGCGCATTACTTCTTTAAAATTTGTAAAAATTTCAGTTTTTGGAAAATTTTTCAATACCGATTTGGCATCTATCAACAACTGAATCGCATCTTCAAAACCATTCAAAGAACAAATCATCAAAGTAGAAGGCAAATGCAACAAATCTTTTTCTTCATTAGGCTGGAATACATGTCCTTTTTGAAGTTTAGATAATAACGAAACATTCGAATTATAAATATGATGCAACATTTTTCGGTTGTATTCTGGTGGTTCGAACAAGATGTCTGTGGTCATTTTGTAATAGCCATTATCATAAAAATCCAAAGTGACTTTTTCCAAAAGATACAAACTCGTTTTGTCGTTCAATCCCAACGGTACATATTCAAGAATCGTAAACGAATTTTCGTCAAAAGTAATTTCGATCAAATCCTGATTGGAATAAAACAACTTAATTTGCTCGTTAATCAACTCAATATCAACGCGTGACAGAAACGTTTTGTCTCGAATTTTTTTCTGATTGCCAGCCCAACATATCACAAACAATTCTTTAAAAACTTTATATTTAGGCGACATGTCTTTATGCCGAAAATTCATAAAGTCAATAACGCCATCAAGGGTATATTCTATGCTGTTTCGCGAGTTATTTTCGATACCAATAACGGTTTCTGTATTCTGAAAATTTTTTTCTACAATTCCGTCAATGGGCATGGTTGTGCTTCCACGACGAATAAAAACCGAATTGACCAAAATGGTATGAATGTTTTTCTTAAAAAAAGACGTTTTGTTTTTGGGCTTAATCGTTACCAATCCTACAACTTTGTCTTTTTCAAGATTTGGAAACGGTACATTTTCGTACTGAATTTTTGGCGGATTTTCCAAAAAAGCATTTACTAAATTTTGAATACGACTGTCGTCGAAAAAGTCGTCGCCCACAATTTCGTTATTTTCGTCTTCAACACCAACAACAATATACGAATTATTGGTTGGATTGGAATTTGATAAGGCACAAATATGTTTCAAAAACTTCGCTTTTCCTTCGCGCGAATGAAGATTCAACTGGCGTTTTTTGTCATAAAAACTGCACTCATCATTGTGAGCCAATAGGTTTTTAATTAAAAGACGCTTGTTTATCATAAAATAAAAAATTCCAAATTTTTAAATTCCAAATTCCAAAAAAGAGATATAAAAAGAGATTTTAAGGAACTTTTGTTCCCAAAGAAGCGCTCCAAATAGCAAACCAATCTTGTAGTTCCATCTCAATTTTTGTGGCTTGCATCAATTTTGAAATTCTATTTTTGTCAGTTGTTCCAAAAACAGGTAAAATCTTTGATGGATGTTTCAAAATCCAAGAAAGCAGTAAAACGTCCAGTTCACAATCATATTTTAGTAAAAAATCAATAGCTATTTTTTTAATTCGATTTGCTTTTTCATCATCAAGTTTAAAAATTGTTCCAAGAGGATTCCAAGCCATTGCTCGAATGTTTCGCAATTGCATATAATCTAAACTTCCGTCAAGCATACTTTCAAAATGTGTTGCCGAAAACTGTATTTGATTGTAATTTACTTTGGTTTTGGTTTGAATCAAATCGATTTGACTTGGCGTGAAATTAGAAACACCAAAATCTAAAATTTTGCCTTTGGATTTTAGTATATCCACAGCTTTTGCAATTTCGTCAACTTGCAACAATGGACTTGGTCTGTGCAAAAGCAATACATCCAGATAATCGGTTTGTAAATTTCGTAAAGAATTTTCTACACTCCAAACAATGTGCTCAAACGAATAATCATAATGTTTGACGCCGCTTCGATTTTCGGTTTGAATACCACATTTAGAAATAAATTGCACTTTTTCTCGATCTATTTTACTTTCCGAAAACGCCTTTCCAAAACTTGCTTCGGTAGTATATTCTCCATAAATATCGGCATGATCAAAGGTCGAAATTTCGTTCTCGATACAACAATTTAGGGTTTCAATCATTTGGTTTTGATCAAATTTTTTGCCCCAAACGCCCCAAGTCATCGTGCCAGCAATAAGCGGCGAAAAAGCTGTTTTATTCATATTTTAATTTTAGTTCTTAAAAATACACAAATACAATCACAAATCATCCTTAATTTTAGGTTTTTACCGTAATATTTAACCATTTTTTAACAACTTACTTCTAAAAAAAAATTCAATTTGCACCTCGTTAAAAACAGGTCTAAAATACACTTTTTAAAATATAAAAATGGAAGAAACTGCATCGACAATTGATATTAGAGCCATCAACGAAAAAATAGAAAGAGAAAGCGCTTTTATTGATTTGTTATCAATGGAAATGAACAAAGTTATTGTGGGTCAAAAGCACATGATCGAACGATTGCTTATTGGTCTTTTGGGTCAAGGACATATATTACTTGAAGGTGTTCCTGGATTAGCAAAAACACTGGCAATCAACACCTTGTCACAAGCCATAAGCGGTTCGTTTAGCCGAATTCAATTCACGCCCGATTTGCTTCCTGCAGATGTTGTTGGCACCATGATTTACAATATCAAATCCAATGAATTTTCTATAAAAAAAGGACCAATTTTTGCTAATTTTGTGCTTGCTGACGAGATCAATCGTGCGCCAGCCAAAGTGCAATCGGCATTATTGGAAGCCATGCAAGAAAAACAAGTGACTATTGGCGATACGACTTTTAAACTCGACAAACCATTTTTAGTTTTAGCAACTCAAAACCCAATTGAGCAAGAAGGAACCTATGCGTTGCCAGAAGCGCAAGTGGATCGTTTTATGCTAAAAACGGTTATCGAATATCCAAAAATGGACGAAGAGCGATTGGTTATTCGTCAAAACCTCAAAGGAAGTACTGAGAAAGTAAATCCAGTAATATCTGTAGAACAAATTTTGCGCGCACAAGAAGCAGTTCGTGAAGTTTATATGGACGAAAAAATCGAAAAATACATTCTTGACATCGTTTTTGCTACTCGTTATCCCGAAAAATACAAACTCGAAAATTTAAAACCCTTAATTAGTTTTGGTGCCTCGCCTCGTGGAAGTATTAACTTGGCAAATGCTGCCAAATGTTATGCCTTTATCAAACGTCGCGGTTATGTTATTCCAGAAGATGTTCGTGCAGTGGTGCACGATGTGTTGCGACACAGAATCGGAATTACTTATGAAGCCGAAGCCGAAAATGTTACATCGGTAGACATTATCAACAAGATCATAAACGAAGTTGAAGTACCTTAAAAACAGTTTTCAGTTTACAGTCGCAGTTTTCAGTTTAGTAACTAGAAAACTGGGACTGAAAACTGGGACTGAATACTGATAAAATGGATACCAAAGAACTCATCAAAAAAGTACGAAAAATCGAGATTAAAACCCGAAGATTGAGCGATCATATCTTTTCGGGCGAATATCACACGTCTTTCAAAGGGCGCGGAATGACTTTCTCAGAAGTGCGTCCGTACCAGTATGGCGATGATATTCGTGCTATCGACTGGAATGTTACTGCACGCTACAATGAAGCGCACGTCAAAGTTTTTGAAGAAGAACGAGAACTAACGATGATGTTGCTGGTTGATATTTCTGGATCAGAAAGTTTTGGAACCAAAAACCAATTCAAAAAAGATATCGTTACCGAAATTGCAGCAACTATGGCGTTTTCGGCAACCCAGAACAATGATAAAATTGGTTTGTTGCTGTTTTCTGATCAAGTCGAATTGTATATTCCGCCAAAAAAAGGGAAATCGCACGTTCTGAGAATTATTCGGGAATTGATCGAGTTTGAACCAAAAAGTAACAAAACCGACGTTTCGCAAGCGTTGAAATTTTTGTCGGGAACGCAAAAAAAGAAAGCTATTGTTTTCTTGATTTCCGATTTCATGAGTGATTCTTACGAACAAACACTCAAAATCGCTTCCAAAAAACACGATATTACCGGAATTCGAGTGTATGATATTCGCGAAACCAACATGCCAAACATCGGAATGGTCGATATGATTGATGCCGAAACAGGAAAAACGGAACTGATAAACACGAACTCCAAAACCGTGCGAATGAATTACGAAAAGAGTTATAATGAAAACGTTACTTATTTCAAAGAAACCTTCAGCAAATCAGGTTGTGGCGTTGTCAATACAAGAGTTGATGAAAATTATGTAACGAAACTTTTGGGTTATTTTAAATCGAGGTAAAGCCCATCCCAACCTTCCCAAAGGGAAGGAGAAATCGGAATCAATCAAATGAAACAAATATTATTTTTCCTATTCCTATCAACATCACTTTTTTCGCAAAAAGTCACAACTTCTATTGATAAAACTAAGAATAAAATCGGCGCACAATTCAATTTGACATTAAAAACAACGGTCGATTCGATGATGATAGTTTCGTTTCCGAAAATGAAAAATTTTGGAGCATTAGAAGTTATTCGGGATTATAAAATCGATACGATCAAGAAAGACAATACCTACGAATTAATCAAACGATATGGTTTGACACAATTCGATTCTGGGAAATATGAAATTCCGAGATTAGCGGTTTTGATTAACAAAAAACCAATTTATTCTGATGTGATTTCTGTTCAAGTCAACGATGTAAAAGTAGATACATTGAAACAGAAAATGTATGATATCAAACCGATAATTGAAGTTCCTTACGAAACAAATTATTGGAATTATTTGGCTTGGTTGGCACTTTTTTCTGGATTGATTGCACTGATTTATTTTTTGATAAAAAAACAACAAAAGAAGAAAATTGAAGCCGAAGTTTACAAAACACCCATCGAAAAAGCGACTAGTTTACTCAATATTTTGGAGAAAAAAGCCCTTTGGCAAAACGGAAATGTAAAAGAATATTATAGCGAATTGACAGATATTGCTCGAAATTATATTGAAGAAGCACTCGATGTTCCAGCCATGGAAAGTACTTCGGCAGAACTTATTGTTGCCTTGAAACAAGCTTCAATAACCAAAAAAATGAAGCTTTCGCAAGAAACAATCTTAAATCTTGAAAGTGTTTTGAAGCAAGCCGATTTAGTAAAATTTGCAAAATCAAAACCATTAGAATTTGAAATTGAAGCCGACAAAATCAAAATTCAAAAAACCATCGTTACGCTCGACAAAGCAATTCCAATTGTTGTTGAAAACGAACCAATAGATCAAATTACCGAAGCGCAACGCCAAGAACGCATCAAACTCGAATTGAAGAAAAAAAGAAAATCAAGAATCATAAGCGTAGCAGCTATTTTCTTGGGAATTGCTTTTGCCGCTTTTACTTATTTTACAATCACAAAAGGATTTGATTTTGTAAAAGATACACTTGTAGGTCATCCAACCAAAGAATTATTGGAAACCGAATGGATAACCAGCCAATATGGAAATCCTGCTATCACAATAGAAACGCCAAAGGTTTTGAAACGACAAGATGGACTGAAAACCATCCCGAAAGAAGTGCTTCCAATGATTAAGGAAATGCAACTTTTTGCCTACGGAAGTTTGGTTGACCATTTTTATATCATTGTTGCAGCGACCAAACTTAAAAATCCAACTGATGCCGATTTGTCCAAAGCACTAGAAGGTTCCGTAAAAGCAATGGAAGCGCAAGGCGCCAAAAACATTGTGTTCAATCAGGAGGATTTTGCCACGAGCAATAACGTTCAGGGCAAAAAAGGATTCGGAACCATGACGGCATTCGATCCGATTACTCAAAAAAATGTAAAACAATATTATGAAATGATTTGCTTTAAAGAAGAGCAAGGATTACAGCAAATATTGATAATGCACGGCGTAGACGACAAATACGGAAAAGAAATTCGGGAACGAATCATAAAATCAATCGAACTTAAAGAAGCCAAGTAACATGACAAACATGACTTTTTTAAATTCCGAATTTTTATTGTTATTTCTACTAATGCCGATAGTAATTGCTTGGTTGTTTTGGAAAAGAAACGAACAAAATGCTACTTTAAAAATCAGTTCGACCAAAGGTTTTGGAACGTCAAGTTCGTGGTTAGTAAAGCTAAAACCGTTTTTGCATGGTTTTCGAATTTTAGCGTTAAGCGCTATAATCATTGCTTTGGCGCGACCACGAGTAGTAAATATTAGCAACGAAACCAAGACCACCAAAGGCGTTGATATTGTTTTGGCGATAGACGTTTCGGGAAGTATGTTAGCGCGAGATTTAAAGCCAGATCGTATGCAAGCTTTGAAGAAATTGGCTGTCGATTTTGTTTATGAACGTAGAAATGACCGAATTGGAGTAGTTTTGTATGCCGCCGAAGCCTACACAAAAACGCCAGTAACCAGTGATAAAGCCATTGTTTTGGACGCTATAAAAAGTATTCAATACGATCAGAATTTACAAGACGGAACCGGAATCGGAATGGGATTGGGCACCGCCGTAAATAGATTGAAAGACAGCAAAGCCAAAAGCAGAATCGTAATTTTGATGACAGATGGTGTTAACAATGCTGGTTTTATCGAACCTGGATCGGCAGCCGAAATTGCAAAACAATATGGCATAAAAGTATATACTATTGGAATCGGCACTAACGGAAATGCAGAATTTCCGTATGCATACGCACCAAACGGCGAGTTGCTTTTTAAGATGCAAAAAGTAGAAATCGACGAAAAAATGATGCAAAATATCGCTCAAAAAACAGGCGGAAAATATTTTAGAGCCACAAGCAACGAACGATTAGAACAAATTTATAGCGAAATAAACAAGCTAGAAACTACCGAAATTGAAGAACTAAAATTTTATGATTATGACGAAAAATACCGAGATTTTGTACTTTTTGCTGGCTTGTTATTGCTTTTAGAATTTATATTAAGAAAAACAATTTATAGATCATTTATCTAAAAAGTTTTCAGTCACAGTTTTCAGTCAACAACTGAAAACTGTGACTGAAAACTGCGACTAATAATGGAATTAGAACAAAAAACATATTTCTACTTAGTACTATTACTTCCAATTCTGGCAGCTTTATTCGTGTACAACCAACTTTGGAAACGAAAAAAGCAACTCGAATTTGGCGATGTAACTTTGGTTGAAAAACTAAGTCCTGAAAAGTCGGTTTTCAAACCAACGATAAAGTTTGTCGTTTTTATTTTAGCATTCGCAAGTTTGATTATTGCATTGGTAAATCCAAAAATAGGAACCAAAATAGAAAACGTAAAACGCGACGGAATTGATATTGTTTTTGCTATTGATGTTTCAAAAAGTATGGTTTGCGAAGATATTGCGCCAAACCGATTAGAAAAATCCAAACAATTGGTTTCGCAAATTATGAGTCAGTTGGGCGAGGATCGCATTGGGATAATTGCTTATGCGGGAAGTTCGTTTCCGGTTTTGCCAATCACTTCCGATTATGGTTCGGCCAAAATGCTGTTGCAAAGCATGAATACCGATATGCTTTCGTCGGTAGGGACTTCTATTGGAGATGCCATAAAATTATCAGGAACCTATTTCGATAAAAGTAATAAAACCAGTAAGCTGTTGATTATTATTTCGGACGGTGAAGACCACGCCGAAGGTGCCGATGCCGCTGCGGAAGAAGCCAAGAAGATGGGTTTAAAAATCATCACAATTGGCGTTGGAACAGCAAATGGCGGTCCAATTCCGATAAAAACAAACGGACAACTTTCGTATAAAAATGACAGCGAAGGCAATCGAGTTACGACCAAACTCAATCAAGAAATGTTGACCAAAATAGCCAAAAATGCTGGCGGCGCTTACATTGAAGGAAAAAATACCAAACAAGTTGTCGATTTTGTAAAATCCGAATTGAATACGATTCAAAAAATTGCACACGAAGGCACGCAAATGGTCAACTTTCAATCGCAGTTTCAGTGGTTTTTGGGATTGGCATTTTTGTTGTTATTGCTAGATATTTTCTTGTTAGATAGAAAAACAAATTGGGTAAAAGAGTTGAATTTATTTAATGAAAAAAAAGCCCATCCTAACCTTCCCAAAGGGAAGGAAATGCAACTATAATTATGAAGTTTAATAGTATATTTAAAGTCAACTTTTATCTCTTATTTATTATAGGAATGCAAACTAATGCACAGAAAAAAGATGCCGATTTGCCGAAAGCCAATGAAGATTTTGTTGCCAAAAACTATGTCGAAGCTGAAGCAAAATACAGAGCATCGCAAAATAAATTTCCAGAAAAAGCAACCTCGAGTTATAATCTTGGCAATGCTATTTATACACAAAAACAAGCTGGTGAATCTAAATTTGCATTCGCAAAAGCCATAGAAAAAGCCAAAACCTACACCGAAAAACACAAAGCTTATCACAATCTAGGCAACGCTTACATGCAAGAAAAAGAATATGAGCAAGCAGAACAAGCCTATAAAAATGCTTTAATTAATAATCCTGATGATGAAGAAACCCGCTATAATTATGCTTTAGCACGAAAAAAGAATAAGGAAAATCCGAAAAAAGACGACAAAAAGAAAGACGATAAGAAAAAAGAGGACGACAAAAAGGACAAAGACAAGCCAAAAGAAGACGATAAAGGCGAAAAACCAAAACCCGAACCTAGTCCTGAAACCAAACAGCAAGTAGAAAGCGTACTAAATGCACTGAATAATGAAGAGAAAAAAGTGCAAGAAAAAATGAATAAAAACAAGCAAAAAGGAACGCCAGTAAAACCAGAAAAGGATTGGTAAAAGCCCATCCAACCTTCCCAAAGGGAAGGCTTTTAAAATGAAAAAATTATTTATCCTATTATTTATTAGTTTTCAAGGAATGGTTGCTCAAATTCGGTTTGAAGCTACTGTTTCTAAAGCTACGCTTGGTCTTAACGAAACGCTTCGTGTCGATTTTACGATGAACGATGATGGCGATAATTTTCAGCCGCCAAATTTTGAAGGATTTAAGGTTGTTGGCGGGCCAAGCCAGCAAGTAAGCCAAACCTGGATAAATGGTCGTGGCAGTTTCAACAAATCGTATTCGTATTATTTGGCGCCATTGCAAAAAGGAATTTTGGTTATCAAACCCGCTTTTATTGAAATAAATCGGCAAATTTATAAAACCAATCCCGTAAAAGTTACGGTTACCAACGCCATTCCCAAACCACGAGATCCAAGTCAAATTTCAACACTTTCAGCCGATACCGAGTTGCATATGGTCGCCGAAGTTTCCAAAACCAATCCTTATGTAAACGAGCCCATTACGGTGGTTTACAAACTTTATTTTAGTCATAATATTGGTTTGTCTGACTTTCGAGAAGTTTTAAAACCAAAATTTACTGATTTTTGGAGTCAGAATATCGATATAAAAGAATTGACTTCAAATGACAACGAAAGATATAATGGCGAAAGCTACCGAAGTGTCATTTTCAAAAAAGTTGTTTTATATCCTCAAAAAGCTGGAAAAATGATAATCGATCCTTTTGCCATGAACTTTGATGTGCAATTGCCAACAGGAAGGCGTAATATTTTTGGCGAAATGCAACTTGTTGAAGATTCCAAAACTGTTTCGTCTGGAACCAAAACAATAACCGTGAAGCCACTTCCTGAAGCAGGAAAACCGATAGATTTTTCGGGAGCAGTTGGTAAATTTAACTTCAAAGCGACGCCATCAAAAACGAGTTTGAAAAGTGGCGAAAATTTAAAACTTGACGTAGTTGTTTCTGGAACTGGAAATCTCAAATTATTTTCTTTACCAAAACTCGAAGTGCCAAGTGCATTAGAAATGTACGATCCAGAACATCAAGAAAACGTGCAAGTGCCGCTTTCTGGGATGACGGGAAGCGTTTCCGATTCGTATTCGATCGTGCCACAATACAAAGGCAAATATCCAATCAAACCGTTGCGTTTTTCATATTTTGATCCCAATGCAGGAAATTATAAAACTATTGTTTCGCCAGAAATTATGGTCGATGTTTTGGAAGGTCCAGAAGAAACGGAAGCCGTTGCAATTGCATCATCTAAAGGAAACTCTAATTCAAAAATCAAGAAAAACTTTAAGTTTATTGAAATTGCTTCCAAAACGGAATTGGTCAATAGCAATAAAAAAGATTTTCTAGGATCAACAAAGTATTATGTATGGCAGTTTTTGCCGTTTTTATTGATTCCGTGTCTCATTTTATTTAAAAGAAGAAAAGAAACTTTGGATAACGATACTTTTGGAAATCGAATTAGAAATAACAATAAACTCGCCAAAAAATACTTGTCGGAAGCCAAGAAAAATATCTCAAATAAAGAAAAATTCTATATTTCGTTAGAAAAAGCCATGCATAACTTCTTGAAAGCCAAGTTATTTATTGAAACTACCGAAATGAACAAAAGCAATATTCAGGATTTGTTGTTAGCCAAAAATGCTAATCCCGAAACAGTTTCAGCATTTATTCAATTGACAGAAAACTGCGAGATAGCGCGTTTTTCGCCATCTACAACCGAAACGATTTCGAATGATTATGAAAAAGCGGTAGAGTTGATTGGGGATTTGGAGAAGCAATTTAACCACAAAGAGCACTAAGGTTTCACGAAGTCTACAAAGATTTAAATATGGTTTTTTGCGTTGTGAAATAAGTGAAAAAAAGTAAAACTATAAAAAAACAAAACTTTAAATAACACAATATAATAATCTTTACTTAGTGAACTTTGCGTAAATCTTAGTGAGTTTGTGGTAAAAAAAAATAACATGACTGAAAACGAAATTTCTAAAATTGTTTTTGAAGCTGCGTTAAAGGTACATCGAGTTTTAGGGCCGGGCTTGCTTGAAAGTGCTTATGAAGAATGTTTGTTTTATGAATTAAAAAAATCAAACCTTAAAATCGAAAAACAAAAATCTTTGCCATTGATTTATGAAGATGTAAAACTTGATATTGGTTATAGAATAGATATAATTGTAGAAGACAAGTTTATTATTGAAATAAAATCTGTTGAAAAACTCAATGAAGTTCATACGGCTCAGCTGTTAACGTATTTAAAATTATCTAATTGTAAATTAGGGTTTTTAATAAATTTTAATGTGAAATTATTAAAAGAAGGACTGAAAAGAATAATCAACGGAGAATTATAAAAAATTTAAAAATCTAGCTTGGTTAACTTTGTGCTTCACTTTGTGAACTTTGTGGTTAAATTAAAAAATGAAAAAATTACTATTTATATTTCTTTCACACTTCATTTTCGCGCAAAGCGGATTTGAAAACGGCAACGCGCTCTACAAGCAAGGCAACTACGAAGAAGCAATTGCTGCTTACGAAACGGTTTTTAGATCCAAAAAACATTCGTCTGAGTTGTATTTTAATCTAGGCAATTGTTATTATAAACTCAACAAAGTTGCGCCTTCAATTTTCAATTATGAAAAAGCAATTTTACTAAATACCGATAATCAACAAGCCAAAAACAACCTCGAATTGGCACAAAAAATGCGTATTGACGATTTTCAAGAAATCCCGAAAGTAGGAATTAACAAGATTTTTAAAAACCTAACTAGTTGTTGCCATTACGATACTTGGGCTTGGCTTGCAGTTGGTTTGGGATTTTTGGTTTTTATGTTTTTTCTAGGTTATTATTTTTCAGAAAAATCAATTTTGAAACGAATTTTCTTTTCAGGAATGTTGGTTGTTTTGGGAGTTATGTTGTTGAGTATTTTTGCAGCAGTTTTTGAAAAAAATCAGTTTGAAAAAGAGCGACCAGCGATTGTTTTTGCTGAAGAAACAACTTTAAAAATACTTCCAAAATCGGAAAGTAAATCATTAAAAACACTTCACGAAGGCGCAAAAGTATTTATCGAAACGTCCAAGAATAATTTCAAAAAAGTTCAATTGGAAGACGGAACAATTGGTTGGATTGAAAGCGATGCTTTGAAGGAATTGAAGTAGATTTAGTTTTCAGTTTTCAAACTATCAGTAGCTTTCCCTTTCAAATCGGTAAACCAATTTTTTAAATATGGCAATAACGCATCAGAAGTTTTCAATATTGGGTTAAATAATACTGAATTTGCTTGGGTTTCTTTGCTAATAATCATCTCGTTGACGTTTACTTTTTGTAACAAGCTCAAGACAATTCCGAGTAATAAAACGGTTTTTAATCCAGCAAAAGCGGCACCGCCCAACTTGTTGAGCCATCCCAAAAACACAAAACTTGCCATTCCAGAAAAAACTTTTGCTAGTAAATGAATTCCTATAACAACGCCAGCCAAAGTGATTACAAAAGCCAAAACTTTTGCTGATTTTGCCGAACTTGTAATGCTGTCGCCAATCGCATCGCCAACAATATAAGAGAATTTAATGGCAATAAAAATTCCAACAAAAAATGAAATTAAAGAAGCCAGCTCCACAAAAAGTCCGTTTTGAAGTCCTTTGTACATTGCAAAAACCAGTGCAGCACCCAAAATAATATCTATAATTCCCATTTTATTTTTTAATGATTAAAGAACAAAGATAAAAGATTTGTTCAATTATCAAAATCGATTTTCTAGTGCTTATATTTGCAAATTATTAGTATCGATTTAATTTTCAGAAAATCTGAAATTAAAAATTGAAATCAAAAATCTCAAAATCAATGTCACGCGATATACAACTCAAAGAACGCTGGGAAAATCTAGTTCAATTACTCTCCAACCAATTTTCGCAAGGCGAAGATTTAGATTTAGATGCAATCATCTATCTTATTGGTCTTCAGGAATTTGGAAAGATACATCACGAATTTAAAAAAGACCAAAAACTAGATTTAATGCATATTGCAATTTGCACATTGCTAGCCCCTTACGGGTATTATGAATTTGATTATGTCGACAAAGACGGCTGGCCACATTATATCGTAAAAGAAGAATTGCCACCACTAAAAGCAGGCGAACAATCGGTATTGATGAAAGAAGCTATTGTGAATTATTTCCTTGAAAGAGAAGTGATTTCATAGTTTTCAGTCGCAGACTTGGTTTTGCAGAATCAAACTGCTGAAAACTGCGACTGAAAACTGAAAACTTTTACTTAAATTTGCACTTCTATTGAATAAAAAATGACAAACAGAATTAAAGAATATATTGAAGAAGCCAAAGCTTTTTCGACAACAAGCAAAGACAAGCTCGAAGAATTCCGAATTAAATTTCTTGGAAGCAAAGGCTTATTGAAAGAAGTTTTTGCCGAATTCAAAAACGTGCCCAACGACCAGAAAAAAGAGTTTGGACAAGTAATCAATTTACTTAAAACCATTGCCGAAGAAAAAGTAAAAACAATTCAAGAAACTTTAGAATCCAAACAAGAAGTAAAAGGCATATATGGCGATTTGACACGACCAGCCGAATCACTAGTTATAGGTTCGCGTCACCCAATCTCGCTGGTAAAAAACCAAATTATAGATATTTTTTCGACCATTGGTTTCAATGTTTCCGAAGGTCCAGAAATCGAAGACGATTGGCACAATTTTACTGCCTTGAACTTACCCGAATACCATCCGGCGCGCGACATGCAGGATACGTTTTTCATCCAAACCAATCCCGATATTTTGCTTAGAACGCATACGTCATCAGTGCAAGTGCGTTATATGGAAGAAAATAAACCACCAATTCGAACCATTTCGCCAGGACGCGTTTTTCGTAACGAAGCCGTTTCGTCACGATCGCATTGTATTTTTCATCAAGTCGAAGGATTGTATATCGACAAAGATGTTTCGTTTGCCGATTTGAAACAGACATTACTCTATTTTACCAAAGAAATGTTCGGAAAATCCAAAATAAGGTTGCGCCCAAGCTATTTTCCGTTTACGGAGCCAAGTGCCGAAGTTGATATTTATTGGGGTCTCAAAACCGAAACCGATTACCGTATCACTAAAGGAACGGGTTGGTTAGAGATTATGGGTTGCGGTATGGTCGACCCAAATGTGCTAAAAAACTGCGGCATCAATCCCGACGAATTCAACGGATTCGCTTTCGGGATGGGTATCGAGCGTATTGCGATGTTGTTGTACCAAATTGGCGATATCCGAATGTTCTACGAAAACGACGTACGGTTTTTAGAGCAGTTTAAGGCTAGTATTTAATCTTTATATCAACTAATTTATGGAGAATAAAACTTTTTTTGAATATCTGTGTATTGCTGATATGGAAAGAATTCACTCACAAATTTTAGCTTGGATTTTTTCAAAAGATTTTAATGCTATAAATCCAAATGATAAAAAGGAGTTATTAAAAAAAATATTTCAATTAGAGAACATTAGCGATATAAAAAACGTTATAACGGAAAGTAACAAAATTGATATAACTATTGAAACTGAAACTGAAATATTAATCATTGAAAATAAAATAAAATCTTCACAACACTCAAATCAATTAAGTAGGTATGAAGAATTTTGCGAAATTAATTATCCAAACAATAAAAAAAGATTTTATTATCTAACACTAATTGATGAAGAATCAAAAACAGATAATTGGAAGAGAATTTCATATGTGAATATTTTTAAGTTTCTCAAAGATTTAAAATTGAAAAATGCAAATAATCATTCTGTCGTTTTTGAAGAATATTTAAATTATTTAGAAAAGCTTACTAATGTTTTATTACATTTTCAAGAAAATACGCGTCTGTATGATATGGTTTTTCTGGATGGTAAGAAAAAGAAATCTGAAAAAGTAGACTTTAAATATCAGAATGTGTATGAAAAATTTATTGCTGAAAATCAGTTGGAAACTATTTTGCAAAAATGTTTTTTAAATTCAATATCAAATAAGATAAACGAAGTAGAAAGTTGGGTTATGGAAACTCGCGGTGATGCGTTAATTGATTTTAAACTAAGAGACAATATATTTTTAGAAGGAAATAATTATATTACAATTATTGAACTACAAGGAACTATAATAAAATTTGCTTTTATTATAGAAGGAGAAAAGTATAATAAATCTGAAAAAAAATGGATTAAAGATATTATTCCTAAAATGCAGTTATTAGCTACTAATAATCGATTTGGTTATTCAAAATGTAATGAACCTAAATCTAAAGCATATGTTTCAATTTCAAAAAAACTTCATAAATATTATTGGCACATGAATGAAGAAGAGTTAATAAATTTTATAAATTCTGAAATTAGAAATGGTATGGAATTGACCGATGCATTACTTGATCTTATTAATTAATTTTTTCTATTAATATAATAAAATTAATAATTTAGTTATGAAATCAGATCTTCAATTTCCAGTAGTCGAAAATGTTTTTATAGCCGCCGTTCAAGAATATAGCGAAGATTTTGGCGAGAAAGTATGGTATGCCTATTTGGTTAACGATTCTGATTTTCAGTTGGATGGCGTGATGATCGTCTCAAAAGCTTTTGGAACTGTTGATGGCGAAATGAAAAAAACGTCGCTTTTGCGTCATGCTTTTATAGAAGTTGCTCCAGTTACTGTAAAAAAAATCGAAATGATTTATAAAGATGTTTTGATTTTGAACAACGAGTTTATGGTTACTTTCTTTATTGGCGATACGCTTTATGACAAAAAATATATTTTTAGAGCCAACTCGATTACTCCAGACTATGTTGAAGAAGTTCCGATTTTGTTTGTAGATGGTGTGATTGTTAGGTAGGGTTTAATAAACATTTTTTTTGAAACATTTAAGAAATTAAAGTTCATTGAAGTGAAAATGTTACTTTGATTTCAAATCTTGCTTTTTACGGTCAAATTGCGTTAAGGATCGAGGCTTTGTTTGAGCTCTTTTTGGCAGAACGAAGTAGCGCCAGAAAAGCGAGTGCCGAGAGCCTGACCCGAAGGGAAACGCCCAAAAATTAAATAAATCGTGGATCACTCTCCATTATAGTGCCACATTTTTCGCAAGTTCGCAGCTTTTCGGAACTATAAAAATGTTTGAAATGCTTCTTAAAATCGGATTCGATATTATTTAATTCGAAATATACTTCATGGATTTTATGATTGCAAGTATCACAGTACCAAAGTAATCCGTCTTTGAGGCCTAGATGATTTCGTTTTTTTTCTATAACCAATCCTATAGAATTTGCAGATCTTGCTGGTGAATGAGGAACTTTAGCAGGTAACAAAAACATATCGCCAGCCGAGAGTTTCATGGCTTTTTTCTCGCCTTCGTCCTGAATATACACCGTAATATCGCCTTCGAGTTGGTAAAACAGCTCTTCGGTTTCGTTATAATGATAGTCTTTGCGTGCATTTGGGCCAGCAACAATCATGACGATATAATCGCCCGAATCGACATACAGATTTTTGTTGCCAACAGGCGGTTGCAGCAAATGTCTATTGTCTGAAATCCATTGGGTAAGATTGAAAGGTTTGGCGATTGGCATTTTTGAAATTTTAAAATGAATAAAAAAGGCTGGTTAAAAACCAACCTTGTATACTATTGTTTTGCTCCAACTTCTTTAATGAGATAAATATATACCGGAAAGTGGTCGCTAAAACCAATTTCAGTCATCGAGTGTCGTAGCGGATAGCCTTTGTATTGTCCAGTGGTTTGGATCATGTAGGGTTTGTTGTAAATGCCGGCTTTCCAGTATTTGAAAGTAGAATAATCGTTGTCAACCAAAGGTTTTGTGAACATAATTTGATCAAAAATATCTCCAGCATCACGGTAAAATAAGGAAGCGTTTCCTTCTTTGGCCATTTGCTCAAACGGATTGTATACATCGCCGGGATTTTGCAACTCTGTTTTTTTGAGTTTGGCACCAATACCCACTTTTACACTTTTATTATAGGAACCATCGTTGAGGTCGCCCATGGTAATAATTTTCATTTTTGGATTTATGGCTACCAGCGAATCGATTATTTTACGATTGAGTAATCCTGCAGCTTCTCGAAAAGGCGAACTTTTCTTTTCGCCACCAGATCTTGACGGCCAGTGGTTTACGATGACACTAACTTCTTCGCCATCCAAAAAACCTGTTACCAAAAGCTGGTCACGGGTATACACTCTTTTTGACGATTTATCTTCCACAATAACATCTTCAGTCACTTCTTCTTTTTCTTCTTTTTTTACTTTCTTTTCCTCATCACGATACACCAATAAAGGAATATTACTGTAACTAGTAATAGTAAAATGTTTCTTTTTGTACAAAAGGGCTACATCAATGCCACGTTTATCGGGCGAGTCAAAATGTACGATTCCGTAATTGCTATTAATAAGCTGCGAATCTTTTACCAAATCTTCCAAAACGCCACGATTTTCTATTTCGCAACCACCAATAAAGGTTGGAGATTCTTTTTGTTGGTCGTTGGTACCAATTTCTGACAAAACACGCCCAAGATTTTTAAGTTTCTGGTTATATTTTTCCGAAGTCCAGTTTTGAGCACCGTTAGGCAACCATTCTTCGTCGTTGTTTGGGTTGTTGATGGTATCAAATAAATTTTCGAAATTATAGAAAGCAACGGTATGCACTAAGTACTTTTTGGCTTGACCAAAACTAGTGTTTGTTGATAAAAACATAAAAAAAAGCGCAATAATTGTAGTAATTCTCATATAATCAATATTATTTTGTTGTAAAGTCTGTTACAAAATTTAAGCCAAAAGTAGATAATATTATTAAATAATGTACATTTGTACGCTCAAGAAATTATTTTTTGACAAAAACTGAACTAATTTTATTGTTATTTATGAAAAAAATTATTTTAACGAGTTTGTTTTTACTGCAAGCTTTATTTGTTTTCGCACAATCTTCTGGCGTTAGAGGAAAAGTCATTGACTCCAAAACCCAAAAACCATTATCTAATGTCATCACGTCTATTGCCAATACCAACTTGATGCAAGTTACAGATAAAGACGGAAAATTTGTTTTTAACGATGTTGCTGTTGGTAATCAAGTATTGCAAATTAAAACACAAGGTTACAAAGACCAATTATACAAAATCGAAATCGAAAAAGGTAAAATTATTGATTTGGGAATCGCTGTAATTGATGAGGATATTACTGTTGAGCAACAGTTGGCTCAAGTAACAATTACTGATAGTCAATTAACAGATGAAGGAAGCGGCTCAGAAGGTACTGCGAGTTTGCTTCAAGCCACAAGAGATGTCTTTTTACAAGCAGCTGCATTTAATTTTGGACAAGCAAGATTTAATGTTAGGGGGATTGACAATGAATATTCTAATGTTATGATTAACGGAATATCGATGAACAGAGTTGCAGACGGTCGTCCTCAATACGGTGATTGGGGTGGTTTAAATGATGCAACAAGAAATCAAGAATTTACTAATGGTTCTGCTCCTTCAGATTATGTTTTTGGAGGAATTGCTGGGACTCAAGAAATTAACACAAGAGCTTCAATTTACAGAAAAGGAACTCGAATTTCTTTTTTGAATACAAACACAAATTATGCTTTTAGAGCAATGGGTACAATTGCATCTGGTATGCAAACAAACGGCTGGGCATATACACTTTCTGCATCAAGGCGATGGGCTCAAGAAGGATATTTTGAAGGAACAAATTATAGTGCAAATTCTTTATTTGCAAGTGTTGAAAAAAAATTTAGTGATAAGCATAGTTTAAATTTGACAACAGTTTATGCTCAAAACAAAAGAGGGAAAAACTCTCCAAACAGTCTAGAAGCTGAAGAATTAGCTGGAGATAAGTATAATTCTTATTGGGGTTATCAAAACGGTAGCAGACGAAACTCGAGAGTTAAAAAGTCTGAAGAGCCAATTATTATGCTGACACACTTTTGGAAAATTAATGATAAAACTAGAATAAATTCCAGTTTGTCATATCAAATAGGCGAGATAGGAAATAGTAGGATAGATTTTAAAGGCGCTGAAAATCCAGATCCTGTATATTACACAAATTTACCTAGTTATTATCAAACACAGCATTCTTCTGCTGGTATATTTACTCCTGATCCTGCAGGTGCTTTAAGTGCGTTAGGAAGTTTTAATTCAATTAAACAAGTAAACTGGACAAAATTTTATGATGAAAATCGAACGGAAAATAGTCAAAAATATGGTGGTAAATATGCTTTGTACGAGGACAGAAATGATGAAAATATTTTTACTTTCAACTCCAATATTTCGTCAAAACTATCAGATAATATTTTATTAAATGCTGGTATAAATTATGTCGATTCTAAAACTAAAAATTTTAAAAACTTGCTCGATTTATTAGGAGCTCCTTACTATGTTGATGAAAATCTCTTTGGAAAAGGGGTCACACAATATACAGATGCCGACAATCCAGTACAGAAAATTAGCGTTGGAGAAAACTATGGTTATAATTATGATATTAGTGCAAAAAAACTGGAAGCATTTTCTCAATTTAAATTTGTTTATAAAAAAATTGATTTTTATTTAGCTCAAAATTTCTCGAAATCTTCATATCAAAGAGATGGTTTATATAGAAACGGTTATTTTTTGAATAATTCTAAAGGAAAAAGTAATGAAGTTGAATTTGATAATTTTGGATTTAAAGCAGGATTAACTTATAAAATATCAGGAAGACAATATTTAGATTTTAACGGTATCTATATGTCTAAGGCTCCTAATACTAAAGACGTGTTTCCCAATGCTAGAGTAAATAATTCTATAACAGAAGGAGCAATTAATGAGACTATAAAAGGTGTTGATGTAAGCTATATTATAAAAGCGCCGAGTTTTAAAGCTAGATTATCAGGTTATTTTACAGAGATTTCTAATTCTACAGATATCAACTTTTATTATTCAGATGCAACAACTGCATTTGTAAATGAGGTTGTTACGGGTATAAATAAAAGAAATCGTGGTGGTGAGTTAGGTCTAGAATATCAAATAATTTCTACATTAAAAGTAACAGGTGTTGCTGCATATGGCGAATACATATTTTCTAACAATCCAAATGTAAAATTATTTGATGATGCCGGTATAATTACTGAAAAAGATCGTGAACTTGGGCAAGCCAATCTTGAAGGTTATAAACAATCTGGAACACCACAACAGGCTTATTCTATTGGTTTGGAATATCGTGATCCAAAATTTTGGTGGATAGGAGTCAATGCTAATTACCTTGCAGATAGCTATGTAGATGTTTCTACACTTACAAGAACAGATAATTTTTTTACTTCAAAAAGAAATGAAAACGTTATTATAGAACAAGCTAAAGCTAGTGAATTTTTAAAACAAGAAAAATTAAAACCAATTCAACTCTTAAATTTAGTTGGAGGAAAAACTTGGAGAATTAAAAAGGAATATACGCTTGGACTGTTTGCTAATGTAAACAATGTTTTAGATTTCAAATACAAAACTGGTGGTTTTGAACAAGCAAGAAGCGCAACATATAGAGATATTGCCGAAGATCGAGTAAATGGAAATGCTGGACCTTTCCCAGTAAAATATTTTAATGGTTACGGAAGAACCTATTCAGTTAATGTATACTTATCATTTTAAAAATTTTATACTTATGAAAAATATAATCAAATTATTTTTGTTAATTTTATTTTTTAGCATTTTTACAAATTGTGTTAAAGAGGATTATGGTGTAATTTTACCGAAGGATTGCGTTAACCCAGGATTAATTGCCAATAAGGGTGTTGCAGAAGTTTATAATGTGGCGATTAGTCCATCACCAATTGCTCCATCAAACATTCCAAACACACCAATCTATGCTGCTGATGATATTGTTGAGGCGTACATGGTTTCAAGCGACGAGGGCGGTAATTTTTATCAAAGTATGTATTTACAACCACTTGATGGGTCTAAAGGGTTTAATATTAGTGCTGAGGTCAGAAACATTTATAATAAAATCGAACCTGGTCGTAAAGTTTTTCTTAAACTTAAAGATCTTGCCTTTGCAAATCAACAAGCAAATTTCGCTCAAGGATTAATTTTCGGCTCTAAACCAACTGATATTTATGTTGTAGATAGAATTCAATCTTACAACGTTGATAAATTTTTAGTATCATCTTGCGACTTTATCAGCGAAGATCTTATCGTTAATAAGTTCCCAAATATTGCTACTGCCAAGAATATAAATAACTTGAATAAGCTAATCGAAATTGAAAACGTTCAGTTTACTGATAATTTTGCAAACGGAACGTATGATGCAAATTTAACAGATACTTCTGATTCAAGTATAGAATTTACTGATGGAAGTACAACTCTAGCAATCAGAACAAGTCGTTTTGCAACTTTTGCTGGTAATAAAACACCAATCGGTAATGGTACTATCCGTGGTGTATTGACAAAGTATGGTTCTGGATACCAGATTATCTTAAGAACACAAAGAGATGTCGCATTGAATAATCCTAGAATAATAAAACCGTCTTTACCAATTGGTGGGACTACTTTTGATTACGCACTTCCATTTTTAGAAAATTTTTCAAGCTACGCACAAGATTTAACTTTATTTCCTAAATATATCAATGATCAAACTCTTGGGGGTAAATATTGGTCAATAAAATCATTTAGTGGTAACAAATATTTAGAAATGACGTCGTTTGGTTCTAATAATACTAGTGTAAATGCTAAAAGCTATTTCATGGTTCCAGTAAATTTTTCAGGTGCAAATACATTTACATTTAAAAAACAAATGCGTTTTTACAGAGGCGAAATTCCTTTGAAAGTTTACTATGTGCGTAATCAAAATTTTATTTTAGGTTTTCTAAATGCTTTTAACTTTACCGAAATAACCGAAGATCTGACGATTACATATCCAGCTATAGGAGCAAGCGAATCTGGATTTACTTCAGTAGGTGTTTTCAACATACCTCAAGATGTTACTGGTAACGGATATTTTGTTTTTGAATATTCTGGAACACCAACATTAAGTTCATCAGTATTGATTGACGATATAAAAATTAATTAGTAGTGGTCTAGAAGCCTTAACAACCCCGAAACTCTCGGGGTTTTTTTATACCCAAAAACTACCTCAAACTCCCAACTATCCCTTTCAGTAACCCATTAAAATCAAAACCATCTTTTTCTTCTTTCAAGCCCATGCGCACAATAACCAAATCGTGTGACGGAATTATAAAAATCATTTGCCCCTGAAAACCATTGGCTGAGTACATATCTTTTGGCGCATCAGGATAGCGATTGCCAGCATTGAGCCAAAAATGCGCGCCGTAAATTCCGTTGGAACCATTGGTTGGTTTGGCAACATATTCGCTCCAAGAAGCATCAAATAGTTGGTCGCCATTCCAATTGCCTTTATGAAGATAAAGCAAGCCAAACTTCGCCCAATCGCGTGTGTTAGCCCAACCGTAGGACGATCCAACAAAATTCCCTGCCATATCTTGCTCTACAATCATAGAGCGCATCCCGATTTTATCAAACAACGAACTGTACCAAAAATCAACATATTCTTGATGCGATTGGAATTGATTTCTCAAAATTCCCGACAATAAGTTGGTTGTTCCCGAGGAATAGTTCCATGATTGGTTTACTTTTCCAGTTTGTGGCTTATTTATTTGGCATGTGGTCATGTCTTCTGCTTGAAAAAGCATTTTGGTAGCATCACTAATTTTATCGTAACTTTCATCCCATTCCAATCCCGAATTCATGTGTAATAAATCGCTAGTTGTAATATTTTTGCGATTGTCATTTGCCCATTCGGCTATTGGTGCAGGTTTGTTTATGGCAAATTTTCCCTGTTTTTGAAGAATTCCAAAATAGGTTGCCGTAATACTTTTGGTCATCGACCAGCCTAAAATTTTAGAATTTTTAGTGAATCCCGAATCATATTTTTCGGCTATTATTTTATCTTTATAAACCACCAATAGCGATCGAGTTCTTTTCTTTTTTTCGCCTTTTTTATCAAATGCATTTTCGATCGTAGCATTTAATTTTTCGTAATCGATATTGGGTAAAACTGCTTTTGCAGGTTCCAAATTCCCGTAAGGAAAAGGCAAATTATTGTTTACAATAGTTCTTTTTGGCGTACTATATGGCTTCGAAATATCAAAATTATCATTTATCAAAGTTGCTCCTAATCCTTCACGATAAATAGCTTTTCGTTCTTTCAAACCATAAACATTTGACGTGGCAAATTTTTCAAGATCATCAATTTTATTAGAAGCGAGATCAATCAACTTTATGTTATTATCTGTTTTTTCAATCAAATCGAGTCTTCTATTGTCTATAAAATGACCCGAAGCCACACTTTTTGCCGAAAAGCCAGAAATCAAATCCAGCTTCGGATAGGTCTCAAAACCAAAATAAATTATTGCCGCCAAAATGACCAAACCAATAAATTTTACAACTTTTTTCATTTCAATAAATTTTGATGCAATTTAATAATTTAAGCCAAACATAAACTTACTTTTTTTGAAACATGTAAGAGATTCAAAATCATTAAAGTTGTTTTACTTAGAATTTCATTATAATTGAAACTTAAATGAACTTGAATTCCTTATATGTTTAGATTTTTAGTAACTTCTAACAAGATTATAACATTTGTTTGCCTGTTTTCCGCTAGTATTTATGTATTTTTGTATTTAGAATTTATCTAAATAACCATGTTTGATATTCAACAAATTCGCTTCGACTTTCCCATTCTTTCTCAAAAAGTAAATGGCAAGCCTTTGATTTATTTCGATAACGGAGCAACTTCGCAAAAACCTCAAATTGTTATCGATGCCATTTCGAAATATTATCAAGAAATAAACGCCAATATTCATCGTGGCGTACATACTTTAAGCCAGTTGGCAACAGATGCTTATGAGGTTTCTCGAGGCAAGTTGCAAGCGCATATTAATGCCAAATTTGCCCACGAAGTTATTTTTACATCGGGAACAACTCATTCGATAAACATTATTGCCAACGGATTTGCGAATTTACTTCAAAAAGGAGACGAAATTCTTATTTCAGCCATGGAACATCATAGTAATATTGTGCCTTGGCAGATGCTTTGCGAACGAACAGGAGCAACACTCAAAGTAATTCCGATGAATGAAAAAGGCGAATTAATCCTTTCTGATTTCGACAAATTAGTAAATAAAAACACTAAGATTGTCGCTGTAAATCATATTTCAAATGCTTTAGGAACTTTAAACCCAATAAAATACATTATTGATAAAGCACATCAAGTTGGAGCTGCTGTGGTTGTCGATGGCGCACAAGCCGTGCCGCATCTCAAACCCAATGTGCAAGAACTCGATTGTGATTTTTATGTATTTTCGGGTCATAAAATTTGTGGACCAACAGGCGTTGGTATTCTATACGGAAAAGAAGCGTGGCTCAACAAACTTACGCCATATATGGGCGGTGGCGAAATGATAAAAGAAGTAACTTTTGCTAAAACAACTTACGCCGATTTGCCTCATAAATTTGAAGCCGGAACACCAAATATCGCCGACGGAATTGTGCTTGGAACCGCCGTTGATTATATGAATTCAATAGGTTTTGAAAATATTTCCATACACGAAAACCAACTTTTGGAATACGGAACAAAAAAACTTTTAGAAATAGAAGGACTTAAAATTTTTGGCGAAGCCCAAGAAAAAACATCCGTAATTTCCTTTAATCTTGAAGGCATTCATCCCTACGATATTGGCACGATTCTAGATAAACTCGGTATAGCCGTTCGTACAGGTCATCATTGCGCCCAGCCAATCATGGATTTTTTCCAAATTCCGGGAACCGTACGCGCTAGTTTTGCATTTTACAATACTATCGAAGAAATTGATATCTTTGTCGAAGCTGTCAAAAAAGCCAAGATGATGCTTTCTTAATTTTTTTAGGAGCTATTTCCCGCTATTCGTTGCAATCTTTTTTTTATTTTGTCATCTTGAGCCTGTCGAAGGACAAAATAAAAAAAAGGATTTTCACTACTATCGGGGCTCATATCTTTACAATGATTAAAAATATATGATTTACGTATCTTTGAAATAGTATAAATTGATAAGCAAAACCAAGTTGCCAAATTGTAT
>JAYVHB010000114.1:0-2022 GCA_043771555.1 Flavobacterium sp.
TTGCAATCAAACTTTCAACATCAATTCCACAAATTTTTTGAAGCTCTAGTAAAGAACCATGTTCAATAAAAAAGTCCGGAATTCCTATGTTTCTTATTAAAATAGTCATTTTATTATTTAAAAAATATTGATTGATTGAAGAGCCAAATCCCCCAATAATAACATTTTCTTCAACAGTTATAATTTGGTCATATTTCAAAAATATCTCTTTTAATAATCCAGAATCTAATGGTTTTATAAAAGGGAAATCGTAATGCGAAAAATCCTTTTTATTTATTTTGGCAAGTGCTTCTATAACATTATTCCCTATAGTTCCTGTAGACAAAACTGCTATTCTAGATCCATTCCTTAACTGATTTGCTTTACCAATTTGAATTTTTTTGAACGGTTGCCTCCAATTTTGAATAACGCCACGCCCACGAGGATAACGAATTGCTATTGGATTTTTTAACCCCAATTGCGCAATATACATGATGTTTCGTAACTCTAATTCGTTAATTGGAGCATAAATAATCATGTTTGGTATGCAGTTTAAATAAGAAATATCAAAAACGCCATGATGCGTTGCGCCGTCCTCGCCTACAAGTCCAGACCTATCCAAACAAAAAATAACGGGAAGATTTTGCAAAGCAACATCGTGTATAACTTGGTCGTAAGCACGTTGCAAAAAAGTGGAATAAATATTACAAAAAACTATCATGCCCTGCGTTGCCATTCCTGCCGCAAGAGTCACTGCATGTTGCTCGGCAATACCAACATCGAAAGCGCGATTAGGAAAAGCATTCATCATAAACTTCATAGAAGATCCAGAAGGCATGGCAGGCGTTATTCCAATAATTTTATGATTTTTTTCAGCCAATTCCACCAAAGTTAATCCAAAAACATCTTGATATTTCGACGGTAAGTTTTCTTCAGATTTGGATTGAATCTTACCCGTAATAGCATCAAATTTTCCAGGTGCATGATATTTTACCTGATCTTCTTCAGCTAGTTGCAATCCTTTTCCTTTTGTTGTTATAATATGAAGGAATTTTGGTCCTTTAACAGATTTTAATCTTTCAAGTTCAAATATTAATTTATAAATATCATGTCCATCGATAGGTCCCGAATGATCAAAATTTAATGCTGTTATAATGTTATTTTCTTTGTGATGTTGTCCGTCTTTTACAGCAGTGAAATAATTTTTTAGCGCACCAATACTGGGGTCAATACCTATAGCATTATCGTTTAGAACAACTAGCAAATTAGCATTAGTAACTCCAGCATGATTCAAACCCTCAAAAGCCATACCGCTTGCAATAGATGCATCGCCAATAACAGCAATATGCGATTTATTAATTTCGCCTTTAATATTTGAAGCAATCGCCATACCCAAAGCCGCAGATATTGAGGTTGACGAATGCCCAACGCCGAAGGCATCATATTTACTTTCGCAACGTTTAGGGAAACCAGAAATACCATTTAATTTTCTATTGGTATGAAAAATTTCTCGACGTTCGGTGAGTATTTTATGTCCGTAGGCTTGGTGACCGACATCCCAAACTAACAAATCTTCTGGAGTGTTAAAAACATAATGCAAGGCAATTGTGAGTTCTACAACACCGAGGCTTGCACCAAGATGACCTTCATTTTTTGAAACTTCATGTATTATAAAATCTCTTAATTCTTGAGCAAGTTGTGGTAACTGATTTATATCGAGTTTACGTAAATCTATTGGATTGAAAATAGTTTCGAGTAGCGTATTTTTCATAATACAAAAATAGTCTAAAATTTTCAATGCTAATTTAGGTTATGAATCTATTTAAGGAATTAAATCCAACCTTCTTTTATGGTTTTATAAACCAGCTCTGTGGCAGATTTTGTGTTAGATTTTTCTAAAATATTTTTTCTATGCGTATTTACAGTATGTATGCTAATAAACAAATTATTTGCAATTTCATGGCTTGCTTTGCCTTCAACTATATATCGCAAAATTTCTTTTTCTCTGGCCGTAAAAATAGCTACTGATTTAGTGAAAAAAGT
>JAYVHB010000115.1:0-4020 GCA_043771555.1 Flavobacterium sp.
AAAATAAATAATGAACAAATTTGAACAATTAGGATTGAGTGAATCGCTACAACGTGCGATTATCGATCTAGGATTTGAGAATCCGACCGAAGTACAAGAAAAAGCGATTCCGATGCTATTGGAACAAGACACAGATTTAGTTGCGTTGGCTCAAACAGGGACAGGGAAAACGGCAGCTTTTGGTTTTCCGCTAATTCAAAAAATTGATGCCAACAATAGAAATACACAGGCGTTAATTTTATCACCTACACGCGAACTTTGTTTGCAGATTACAAACGAAATTAAAAACTACTCCAAGTACGAAAAAGGAATAAATGTAGTGGCAATTTATGGTGGGGCAAGTATTACAGAGCAAGCCAGAGACATTAAAAGAGGAGCGCAAATTATTGTTGCCACTCCAGGTAGAATGCAAGATATGATCAATAGAGGTTTGGTAAACATTACTCAAATTAACTATTGTGTACTTGACGAAGCTGACGAAATGTTGAATATGGGTTTTTATGAAGATATCGTAAACATTCTTTCTACAACACCAGACGAAAAAAGCACATGGTTGTTTTCTGCAACTATGCCAGCAGAAGTAGCTCGAATTGCTAAGCAATTTATGAGCAATCCACAAGAAATTACAGTTGGTAGCAAAAACTCAGGTTCTGCAACGGTTTCTCACGAATTCTATTTAGTAAATGCACGTGATCGTTACGAAGCATTGAAAAGATTGGCAGATTGCAACCCAGATATTTTCTCGGTAGTTTTTTGTAGAACCAAAAGAGATACGCAACAAGTAGCCGAAAAATTAATCGAAGATGGTTATAATGCCGCTGCTTTACACGGCGATTTGAGTCAAGCACAACGTGATTCTGTAATGAAATCTTTTAGAGGAAGACAAATTCAGATGCTTGTTGCAACAGATGTTGCTGCACGTGGAATTGATGTTGATAATATCACACACGTAGTAAACTATCAATTACCAGACGAAATAGAAACCTATAATCACCGTTCTGGTAGAACAGGTAGAGCTGGAAAATTAGGAACTTCTATTGTTATTGTTACCAAAAGTGAGTTGCGTAAAATTTCTTCTATTGAAAGAATTATTCAACAAAAATTTCAAGAAAAAACAATTCCATCAGGTATTGAAATCTGTGAAATTCAATTGTTGCACTTAGCAAACAAAATTAAAGATACAGAAGTAGATCACGAAATTGATAATTATCTTCCTGCTATAAATAATGTATTAGAAGGTTTATCAAAAGAAGAATTAATCAAGAAAATGGTATCGGTAGAATTTAATCGTTTTATCAATTACTATAAAAAGACTAGAGATTTATCTTCTCAAAATTCAGGTTCAGAAAGAAGAGAACGTGACGATCGTGAACCAAGAGAAAACAACAATGGCGGAGCAGTTCGTTATTTTGTAAACATAGGTTCTCGTGACAATTTTGATTGGATGTCATTAAAAGATTACTTAAAAGAAACATTAGACTTAGGTCGTGATGATGTTTTTAAAGTAGATGTAAAAGAAGGTTTCTCTTTCTTTAATACTGACCCAGAATTTACCGATAAAGTAATGGAAACATTAAATAATGTAACGCTTGAAGGTCGTAGAATTAATGTAGAAATTTCTAAAAATGATGGTGGCGGAAGACGTGACCATAACGGAAGAAGTTCTGGCGGATTTGGTGGCGGTCGTAGTTCTGGTGGTGGCGGTTTCCGTGGCGACAGAAATGCTGCTCCAAGAAGCGGAGGTTTTGGACCAAGAAAAGAAGGTGGTTTTCAAGATAGAGCACCTAGAGAAGGTGGTTTTGGAGGAAGAAGCGAATCTCGTAGTGCGGCACCAAGACGCGAAGGTGGTTTCTCTTCTGATAGAGCACCAAGACGTTCTGATGCACCTAGAACAGAAGGATCTTCAGAAAGAGCTCCAAGACGTTCAGAAAGCTTTGGAGATTCTTCTAGACCAAGAAGACCAAGAAAAAGTTAACACTTATTGTTAATTTTCTTATAATTATAGAAGCGACTACAAAATATCTTCACGTGTTTTATTACTTTTAGACCTTAAAACATTTTATGAGATATTTTGTAGTCCTTTTTTTTATACTTGTTTCAGCGATTGGTAGCGCACAAGTAGACACTACTCCACAAAAAGTTACTGGTACCATTACCAATGATAATTCGTTTGTTGTAATTCCAAACGTTAATATTATTAACTTAAATAAAGTATTAGGTACAACCTCAGATTCTAAAGGTTATTTTGAAATAATGGCAAGTGTCAATGATACCTTACACTTATCATTTGTTGGTTTTCAGACTATCAAAATTAGAGTCACCAATGACTGGATCAAAAACAAAACGACCAAAATTCAAATGACCGAAAAAGCAATTGCTCTTGAGGAAATTATTATTCAACCTTATAATTTAACGGGTTATTTAGAAGTCGACACTAAACTAATTCCCATTCGAGAAAACTATCGTTATAGTATTTCAGGATTGCAAGAAGGTTATGAAGCTGGCGAATATTCTCCAAATGCATTTGGACGTGTTATGGGTTCTATTTTTAATCCTGCCGATAGGTTGTATAATTTTTTTGGGAAAAAGCCTAAAGAACTTAAACGACTCAAAACGATGAAAAATGATAATTCGGTACGAACATTACTAGAATCAAAATACGATCGGGAAACAGTTGCGGCTTTGCTCGGAATTGATAAGAAAGATATACCTGAAATAATGCAACGATGCAATTACTCTGAATCGTTTGTAAAAACTGCCAACGATTTGCAAATTATGGACGCCATAAGAGAATGTTATGAAGAATACAAAGTCTTGAAAAAGAACTAGATTTTTAAAAAATAAAAAAATCACATCCTTACTTATTCATTTAATTAAGGATTTTTTTTATACCTTTATCTATTAAAATTTTTAAGAAATGCACTGGGAAGCCAAAATTATAAGCCATAGAAATGAAAAAAGAATAGCAGTACTATTTGAAAAAAATATAGACCTTATTCAACGCATCAAGCAAGTAGAAGGATCCAAATGGAGTCAGACCTTAGGCTTGTGGCATGTGCCCTACTCTATTGAAAATCATATTCGTTTTCAAATCACTCAAAATTCTACAAATACCCCTAGTCAAGAAGGAATTGTTGAATTGGAGCGATTCAAAAATTGGTTACAATCCAAACGCTATAGTATCAATACTATAAAAACATATGTAGATGCCTTAAAATCTTTTTTTTTATTTTTCAACACAAAAGCAATACTTGAGATTTCAAATGAAGATGTTATTTTATATAATAACTACTATATTTTAAAAAATAATCTTTCGGCCTCTTATCAAAATCAGATCGTAAATGCCCTAAAATTGTATTTTAAAACGGTACAAGAAAAAAGTATCGAAATAGATAAGATTCATCGTCCCAAACGCAGTAAAGTTTTGCCAAATGTGTTAAGCAAAGAAGAAGTAAAGATGATTCTGAATGCACACAGCAACATCAAACACAAAACCATGTTGAGTTTAATTTATAGTTGTGGGTTGCGTTGTGGTGAGCTTTTGGCTTTGCAACCGCATCATATAGATTCTAAACGAAATTTGGTTCTGCTTAAAAATGCCAAAGGAAAAAAAGATCGAATAGCGCCTTTGAGTCCAAAAATTTTAGCCATGTTACGAGATTATTATGCCACCTACAAACCCACAAAATATTTATTTGAAGGTTCAATTCAGGGTGAACCCTATTCGGATAAAAGTTTACAAAGCGTACTCAAGTATGCTTTAATAAAAGCAGGAATTTCCAAACCCGTTACCTTGCATTGGTTGCGACATAGTTATGCCACCCATTTGCTAGAAAGCGGAACAGATTTGCGCTATATACAAGAATTGTTAGGGCATAGTAGTAGTAAAACCACAGAAATATATACCCATGTGAGTACAAAAAATCTACAACAAATAAAAAGCCCATTTGATTATTTGTAACCAATTTTTGTTATATTTGACTTTAGATAAAGTCTGTATTTATTCAGACATAGCATGCC
>JAYVHB010000116.1:0-3902 GCA_043771555.1 Flavobacterium sp.
TAAGACAAAACTCTATTGAAGCTGAAATGAAATCATTATCGGAAGAGCGTGTAAAAAATACAGTTTACGTTAAGATTATAACCTGGCTTTTAGCTGTAATAGGAATTGGAATTGTAGGTTTAATTTTTGATTATTTAAAGTAAAATGATAACAGCTAAACAATGTTTTGATAAATTTGGCGACCCGTTAACACGTGCCGATGAAGGCAAATATATGGTGATGTGGGACGTGCCAAAAGAACTTGAAATAGGTGTAATTCCAAAGCGTTTATATTGCAATAAGGCAATTATACAGCCATTATCTCATGCGTTTAAAAACTTAATCGATTGTGGTTTGGTTGATGAATTAAAGACCTTTGATGGCTGTTTTAATATTAGAATCATTCGAGGTTTTGAAAAAAAATATGCGCTTTTAATTAAACAAAAAAACTTTTTTGAAGCAGCAAAACTATTGTCAGTGCACAGCTGGGCGGTTGCAATAGATGTAAATGCCTTTGAAAATGGATTAGGTCAAAAACCAAAACTTTCTGATGGCTTTGTAAAATGCTTTACCGATGCTGGTTTTGATTGGGGCGGAAAATGGCAAAGAAAAGATGGTATGCATTTTCAATTATCAAAAATATAAACTATGAAAACAGACATCTTAAAATCAATTTGGCAACCTATTGTAATAGCTATTTTAGTGTTTTTGCTTATACAAAATAGTTGCAGTCGGAATGCCGAAAATAAAACAGTAATTGTCCCTGAAGCGAAAGGCAAATTTGAAGCTGTTAAACCCACAAATGTGCCAATAATTGACAAGCCAAATTCTGACAAGTCAAAACCTACAACAAAGTCAAACGATGCGTTTTATCAAAAGCAAATTGACGCCTTACTTACAGAAAATGAAGCCTTAGTAAACGCTTACAAAGATGCGCCTGATACTGTTAAAACAATCAAATACGAAAAAGCAATTGAATTAAACAATTTTTTTAAAATCTTTGACGACAGCATAGTAAATGTAAAAGTAAACGGCATAGCGCGTGGCACAATCGAAAGTTTGGCAATTGACTATACTGTTAAGGAAAAGAAAATAATTGTGCCTATAAAAAAGAAAATAGGTGTATATTTAGGTGCAGAAGCGGGTAGTAATTTTGACTTAAACCAATTTACATACAAAGCAAATTTAGGTATTCAAAATAAAAAAGGCACGATTTATAAAGCGAGTTATCAACGCATCGGTAGTGAGCAATTTGGACTTGTAGGAATGGATTTTAAAATATTTTAAACATGGGATTTGTAACTCACAAAAGAGGCGATTGGTGGGATGGTGCTTTTTGTACAATTAAAGATCCATTGACTGGTATTCCCTTAAATTTAACGGGATGTACAGCTAAGTCAGATTTTAAAACTCACGAAAACGGCGAGTCATATTTTAGTTTTGATACAGCAGATGGTACTTTGACTATTCCAACGCCCGCAGATGGCAAAATATTTTACAAAGCTAGAAAAATGAACGTACCCGCAAACAGATATGTTTTTGACTTAGAAATAACGGACGCACTTGGACGTCCTACGACTTACGCAACTTCGGAATGGATAATTTCACAAGATATAACCAATGGATATATATAGCGTGACCTTTGAGCAAAATGTAAAACAATGCGACGTTACGTTTGAGCAAAATGTAAACGAGTTTACTGTTGAAATAAGCAACAAAAATATTACTTTTACAAGTGAATTTTCGGAGTTAGGAAAATCCGTTTTAATAATAGAAAATTTACCACCATTACCATAACAATTAAAAACATATAAAATGGCATTAGCAGTTACAGATTTATTTTTAGTAGAAAGAGCAGGTGTTCAATATAAAATGACCGCCAACCAAATAGCAGATTTTGTTGGAGCGATTCGAGATTTTACCGTTGCAGATATAGCGGCTCGAAACTTATTGACAGGATTAAAAGTTGGCGACAGGGTTTTTGTAACAAACGCTACGGGCGATTCCACGGTTACGAGTGGGTGGGCGGTTTATCGTGTTGCATCTATTAGTCCAATTGTGTACCAAAAAATTCAAGAGCAGGAATCAATGGATATTGTCGTGACTTCTCACAACCCAGCGAGTGCAGGATTGACACCAGCGGCAAACCCGATTGTTGTAAATGCATCAACACAAGCAATTACTTTCAATATTACACAACTTACAGCCTTACCATAATGGCAGCACAGGTAAACGATAAAATATACGCAGAAAGGCAGGGTATTCCGGGAACTATTACTGTTGGAGACATTATTGCATTATCTCCCGCAGGTGGCGCTCCAAAATGGCTGGATATTATCGTAGGCGCATCGTCAAGTTCGTTTAACGCAACTATTGCAACTGGTACGGTCGTGAATTACGTTTATGCAGGCGTTACTTATTTTCGATTAATTCCTAGCGGAATTGAAAAAGAGGCTTTTTATAACACATTTGCGAACGGAATTTTAAGTGGGCTTGTAAATTATAAAATACAATAAATTATGGCATTTTCTTTAGCAGGAAGTATAATTACACAATCAGGAATCGATGATAGCGCAACAACTATATCGGGCTTACAAGCTATTGCAGGTGTTACCTCTATTGCTGAAAGTGGGCGTACACGTTTAATAATTCCTTATCAATTACAAATTAGTGGTACAATGAGTAACACATCGGCTGTTGCGTTTACATTTACACGTGTTCGTACCTCTAGCCGTGTAAACGAGGTAACTATAACGGGGCGTTGGAATTATAAAGAAAGTCGTACCTTCAATGGTGTAACTGATTGGAGAATTATGCCACCAATTATCTTTACCCAAGCAATAAGTAGTTCCAATTTTAATTCAACAATTGAAAATCTAATATATGTACTAGGTGGCATTCAAGATTTTGCAAAAGTAGAGGTTATAGGTAATGGTGGTTATTTTTGGAACGGTGGTACTATAATTTTTCGTGATGTTATATTAAATGGTGAAGGACTTGCTGCGGGTAACGACCAACAAGTTACAACGCAAGCTGGAAACCCAACACTTGATATTGATGGACTTGAATTTCGTGGAGGTTTAATGTTTATACAGAATGCAGTCGTTACACAACTAAATCGTTTAAAACCTAAATTTGTTTCAAGAGGCTTTGGAACTGGATTTGGACTTACTAGAACTTTGCAAGATTTTGATTGTGTCGGCGCGGTATATGATATTTCAATATATGGTGGTGGTTCTAGCGGAGTGATCCGATGCAATAATCCCGTTAAGGGCGGCGGTATAACTTGTGGACCTTGGACTGGAGGGAGTAATGGTCCTAACAACGAATATTTTTGCACAGCTGATTTAGTATTGACAGGTGTGAACGAAAGTAGCGCACCTGTAGTCTTTAAAGCATATCACTTAGATAATAATGCAGGCGCACCAACAGGAGCTGGGTTAACAGCAACTAACTATACACTTCGTAAAACTTACAATGCACTATCTAGTGTTGCAGGTGTTGCTACTTTAAATATTTTGCTATCGGCAGGACTTAGAGACAATCCGATGGTTAGACGTTCAGTATCGCAATTTGATGATTTATATACTTTTAATTTATTTAGCTATTTATCGCAACCAACAATTACGCCTGTAATAAATTTAACAGGAGCAGGAATAAAGTCAACAAAGGTAACGCAATTGAGAGACCAAAATATTACAGAAATTAATAAATCAACGGTAGATGCTTATACGGTTTTAGATACATTAGATAAATTATACGACCGTGCAAAATCTTATTTATTTGATAATTTTGCAGGCGAAACGGCTAATTTAATAATTGGGACAGGCACTAATTTAGATGCAGGAAGCAAAAATATTATTTTAGACTCTTCGGCAACAGCTGTATTTGCTTTTAATTCTACTACAAATACAATTACAATA
>JAYVHB010000117.1:0-3593 GCA_043771555.1 Flavobacterium sp.
GATTTTAGACTTTGTACCTACAATTCCAAACGGGAAATCTACCTTATTTCCAGTTCCGTTGTAATTTATTTTCCAAATTCCAGCTTCTTGAATTAAAGAGTTGTTTGTTGAAACACCAGCAGTCCCTTTTATTGTATTTGACGGATGAAAATGCAATGCTAAAGTTATGGTTTTTGTTTGCCATTTTATCCAATAAGTACCTGGCATTAAAACCAAATCGGTAGCACTGGCAGTAATTTTATAGATTTTTCTTTTAAAATTTGCAGTAGCGTTAAAAAGTCTAAATATCTTAGCATCTTCAGATGTAGCATATTTGTTTGTAGTAAAATCTCCAAAAACCTTAGCAGCACCAGCAGCAGACGGATTTGAGGTATAAATTTCATATTTTACTTCATTAAAAGGAGTATTTGCGCCTGTATAATCAGTTTGATGGGCGAAGAAAATGAATTTATTAATGCTCCATTTTTCACCAGCTGGGATGATAAAATCGTCTGCCAAAAAAAAGTTGTCAGTAGCTATAAATCCAGTATAATCATTTGTAGGTTCTATTTCACTCCAAGAATATCCTGTTGGAGCAACAGTTCCGTCTGTTGCAGTGACTCCAGTACTTAAATTACCATTAGAATAATTCAAATCGGTTGTTGTTAGTTCTGGATTCGGAACTGGATTTGCTTGAGCATCGTCTTTACTGCAAGAAAATGTAAAAAGTGATAAAATCGAAATTGCAAAAATTGTTTTTAGTGTTTTCATTATTCTATAATTATTTTTTGGTTAGTAATTTTTCCGTTATCCGATAAAATTTTCAAGAAGAATATGCCTTTATTATCAATCGAAAATTGATTTTCTGAAATTGATTGAACGGCAACTTCTTTCCCTAAAACATCAAATGCAACTATTTTAAAATCATTTTCTAATGAATTAATCGTAAAAGTACCAGTTGAAGGATTTGGGAATATCGAAACTAAAATGTTTTCGAACCTTTTGTTAGCCAAACTCGTTGGACAATTTATAGAAGTTGGTGCCACTGGAGTTGCTGTCGCCGCAGTTGTGCCATTGCCAATTTGTCCATATTGATTGTTTCCCCAAGTATAGGTAAGCGTATTTGTTAATGTTGCAATATTTTGATAGGTTCCAGCAGCCATTTTTAATACATTTTGACTCACAATTATCGGGAAATTTTTATCAATAGTCGTTCCATCGCCCAATTGCCCATTATTATTCCAACCCCAACCATACAAAGTATTGCTTGTGTTTACTGCCAATGTATGTCCAAATCCCATTGAAACATTGCGCCAATTGGTGGCACTACCTACTTGAACAGGATTGAGTTGATTTGTGTTTGAACTAATACCCAATTGCCCATAACCATTGTTGCCCCAAGCCCAAAGTGTACCATCAGTTTTTCTGGCCATAGCGGATCCGTTTGCAAATGGTTGCGCCCAATTTGTCGCAGTGCCAATTTGCACTGGTGCATTTCTTTGAATATTTGTGCCATCGCCAACCGATCCTGCTTGTCCCCAACCCCAAAGCGTATTTCCTGATCTTGTTGCGATTGTATGTGCATTTCCTGCTGCAACTTCTTGCCAGTTGGTTGCAGTGCCTATCTGCGTTAGCGATGTTCGAGTTGTTGTAGTACCGTCGCCCAGTTGCCCATTAAAATTGCGTCCCCAAGCCCAAAGTGTGCCATCGGTTTTTATTGCCAATGTATGATTTGAGCCTGCCGAAACAAAATCCCAATTAGAAGCAGAACCAATTTGTGTTGGAATTAAAACCGAACCCGAAGAAATAAACCCTATTTTAGAAAATGAGTTACTGCCCCAACCCCAAATAGTTCCATTGGTTTTTAGTGCAATGCTATGGTCGCTGCCAACCGAAATTCTGTCCCAATCAGTGCTGTTACCAATTTGTGTTGGAATATTTTTATTGATAGTTGTTCCATCGCCAAGCTGTCCCGAATTGTTTTGACCCCAAGCCCAAAGTGTTCCATCGGTTTTTATGGCTACAATAAAATTATCGCCAGACTCAATTTGAGTGTAACATTGCGCATTTGATGTTAATGAAATCAAGAAAAGTACTAATAGAGGTATAATTTTTTTCATAATAATTTGATTTAAAAAGTTGTTATTTAATGATATATTCGAATGTTGTTATTCTATTTCCAGAAATACTTTTTGTTGAATAACCGTCTTGATTGTACTCATAGGTTATTGTTGCAACCGAAGGGTTAAATTGTGGTGTTGTGCTTTTTGTTCGATTGTTTTTGGTTTTTTCTAAAAAAACATACTCATCTGGCAAGTTTTGTAGCGGATTTTTTTTATCGTCATATTCAATTGTGCTTTTATAATCTAGAACACCAACTTGGTCCAAAGCAGTTAAATTTCTGTAGCCAGTTGCAGTTAAAAAATTACCGCTTGCATCCAAATCAAAAATTACTCGTCTTATTACAAATGTGCTATTTCCGTCTTTATATTTATATTCGATATTGGTTGCGTTATTAGTAAAAGTTACAGTATTATCAAGTGCAAATTCATCTGGTGATGCTGTTGTTGCAGCAAACAATTTTCTTTGTATTAATCGGTTTTCGGCGTCATAAGAATAAGTCATTTTCTCTATCGCAGTAGCGTTACCAGCAATTGGTACTTTAATATTTTCGATTATTTTTCCTTTATTATTATATTGGAAAGTTGTTCTAAAAACCGAACCACTATTATTAGACGATTCTTCATTTATTAATTTATTATTTTCATCATAAAAATATTTTGTGTTTTGAGTTGCCGAATAGGTTATTTTTGATAATAAATAAACTGGCGCTTTTGGCTCTATAACTTGCTCATTGTCATCTTTGCTACAAGATGTTGCAAAAAGTGAGAAAATGGTTATCGTACAAAATAGATATTTAATTTTTTTAAATTTGTAAATCGTTGATTTCATTGTTTTTATGTTTTTCATTAATAACTTGAACAAAGATGTTGAAAAGCAATAAGTGAAATCTAAAATTTATACCATCGACCATTTTATTATACTATCGACATCGATTTTTAATTAAAAATTGTATTTTTGATAAAACAAATAAAATGAGCAAATGGAGTTGCATTATTGTTGACGACCAGTTAGTCGATAGATTAATGGTTGTTTCGTTTGCAAAGCGATTTCCTAAACTCAATATCATTGGCGCTTATGCGTCTGCAAATGAAGCAATTGCTGCTTTAGAGAAAAATAAAATTGATATTTTGTTTCTTGATATTGATATGCCTGAAACTAACGGGCTCGAATTGCGCAAAAAAGCAATCGATGTACCGGTTTGCATATACATAACCAGTCACCCAGAACACGCGGTAGAAAGTTTTGATTTAGAGACCTTAGATTTTATAGTAAAACCCTTAAAATTTGACCGCTTCGAAAAAGCAATGCAGCGTGCCGAGCAATTTCTTGAAGTCAACCAAAAAGCCAAATTGTTCGAATTGAGTTTTGGTAAAGATGTCATTAATATTAAGGAAGGAAATGAGCATACAAAAGTAAATTTATTCGATATTTTGTATCTCGAAGCCTTAAAAGATTATACTTTGCTGGTAACAGCTCAAAAAAAACATTGC